>DATKPV010000064.1:0-6757 GCA_035523915.1 Candidatus Aquilonibacter sp.
CCCACACGTAAAACCGACGTGTGGGGCACCTGGCTGCCCTGATGCATAGAACAGATTACGACACACGCAAGACCCGGAGTGGCCCACCCTTTGCACTAGACACAAGAACCGCAAAGGGTAGGCCACCCCAGAGGAAATCAAAGTCAAAATCATCTCGGCGCGCCAGGGCGGCCACCGGCCTGAAAACCTGGGACAGACGGCTGGACTAGTATTCTTCGGAAATCGCGGACAGGCCGGAGGTTCCCTCTTTCGGAGAAAATCATCGCCACGACAGAAAGCTCGCACAATGCAAAAGAAAACGTTCTTCCTGTCTCCCGGTTTGTCCCCCCGTTTGATTGATTCGCTACGGTGTGGTCGGATCGAAGGTTGTAATAAGTTCGGAATGGGCGGCTTCGAGCAGACCTTGGTCGGCGCAAACAAAGGTCAGTGGCTCCGGGCCTACCATTGTTCTTACCAGCAGGCAGCCAGCCAATTGAATGGCGTCGTAGGCCCGGAGCGCATAACGATCAATCATCTCCATCGCAACATCGAGGACGACGTCAGTTACAGGCTGCCTAAGGAGCCGAGTTTCTGCGTGTTGCTGTAAACGGTCGAGGATCAGAGATGCGCTTTTTGAATCGAGATCGCGCGCCCGTTCTCTGCGCCTGATCGCGGAGCGAGCTTCCACCAGGGAAATTGCGAGCACGGCGAGGCGGTTCCCCGGCGCCTTCGCGATTCGCAAGAGGCGATCGGTGCCTGGCTCCAGCACGTACAGCTTCACCAGTGCGCTCGTTTCTAGGTAAAAGAGAGCCAATTCAGCGCCTGTCGCGCAGGATGGTGGCTGATAGATTCTCGCCGCGGATGGCGACCGGCTGGAAATCAGGCAAGCCATCACTCTGATTGCCGAGTACGGCCTTAACGTCAGGTAAGAGCCTGTTCAAGCGAATCGCGGTCACAGGGAATTGTGGCGAGCGAGGATTCGGCACTTTGCTTGTGAGAATCATGCGTTTGTCGATGGCTTCACGCAAAATGTCCTGTCTTTCAGAATCAGCGTTAGCCCAGGAAAACCCTTCGCCGGGAAGTGCGGTGTCGCGAAACCATTTCAATGCGACGAAATCATATCCGGGCCGCGATTCGAGGCGATCGAGGGCGCGGACCAAATCCGAGAGCCGGTCACTCGGACTTGCGGCGGATGCGATCGCGTTACCCGGAACAAGGATCTCCGTGACTGCTATGTTTGCCACACCATTTTCTTCGGGCTGTTCTTCGACCGGCTTGAACCGTATGTTAATGGAATCCGTATCTGGGGACCAACTGGTCGCAAAAGATGCTGTCCGCCTTTTATCTCTTTCTTTACCGTGGAGCCGCACGCGGCACTGGTACCCATCTGGTAGAAGTCCTACTTCTTTGAGAACTTCAGTCACTTTCGTTTGAACATGCAACTCCACATCTTTGACTGTCTTCATTGTTTCTCGCTCTTGTCTCTAGCATAGGCACCGAAGGTTACGGTGCTCAAGCTATATATATTATAGCTGGTCTGCATTGCTTGTCAAGAGGAAAATTGCTTCATTTTTAAGTCCTTTTTATTCAGTTGTTTAGTTGGGATTCGACAGCGAATTTGTCGAAACAGCGAACTTATTAACTAAGATGGACGGGCTTGATCGAGTCGATGAGAGACCATGGGGCGCATGGGATAGGATCATGAAGTGCAACGAGGATTGGGCCGGATTCTCGCAACGCCAGGTATCTTGGTATCGGTTTCACACGGGGGGATTTTTGGCTCATAAACTGGCCCTCTGGCAGTTCGCCTCCTCGCAAGCGTCTATAAGAAACCAGTTTCATTAGACTCAAGGGCTAAAAACCACAGTCAGGGCTTCTGGCGCAGATCAACAACAGATCTATTCAGGATTATGGTGTGGCGAGGGGTTTGTAAATGAGACCGATGACTATGCCGATGATCGTCCACTGGAAGAAGTAAGCTACAGCTTGTCCCAGAGCGAGTTTCAGCCCGATGTTCAGGTTGACGTAGTTGTGCAGCACAAAGGCGCAAACCACGAAAAGGCCAAGGAGAACGCCGAAGCGCGCACCCGCCATAGCGCCCGATCCGCCGTGATGCATCCATGCGAAAATTATGGCGGCAACCAGGATGGATAGGAAAGTTGCGACGAGCCCAATGGGCATAACTTTCGTCATTTCTTCCTTGGGCCGGAATACGGCCGGGTACTTGTGGGCTTCCTCGATAAGAGCGGGCACCAGCCAAAACGTCAAGAAACCAAAGGCAAAAGACGCGACCGTGCCACCCAGCGCCGCCAGCCCGAGACTTGAATAGTTCATCTGCACTCCTTTATAAATTGCCGATCAATCCGCCAGAGGCTGCCACAGTTCGAGGCGGTTGCCATCGCAGCCCTTGATCCAGGCGAAGCGGCCTTAGCTGGCATCCTCGCGCTTGGGATCGATCCAGACTCCGGCGGCAGCAAGCTGGGCGAGCAGGGCATCGAGGCCGTCGACGCGATAGTTGATCATGGCTGCCTGTGGGCCGTCGCCGAAGTACTTGGTGTCCGCGGGGAAGGCCGACCAGGTGGTCATGCCAGTGCCGGCGGGGCCTTCGTCGGACCACGGAAAGGCGGCGCCGCCGAAGTCGTTCAGCGTGACGCCGAGGTGCTCGGAGTACCACTTTGCGAGCGCCTTTGGATCTTGCGAGCGGAGGAAGACGCCGCCGATGCCTGTGATTCGTGTCATGGGATGCTCCAGTGGTTGGTGGCTGGAGAGTGTTTCATAAACACCGCCTGAGAGCAATCCAGAGAGTGGCGAGATAGAAGAGGGCTCGAAAGCTGATACGAGCAGGTGCCATCCGTCGGAAATGTATTACAATCCCGGCAATGGGAGGCTCCACTGCCGTGCGTCAGCTTCTGATCAGACTTCCGCTTGTTCTTGCTGTGACATTCTCTGCGTTGGCGCAAACTGCGGTAACGCCCGACTTCTCCGGCACTTGGGTCCTCAACGTCTCGAAGAGCACACTCGCGAAAGACAGTGCGATTAAGTCCGAAACAATCGTCATTGCTTACAAGAAGTCGAAGATCATTTTTCACTATAAGACAGACGGCAAGAAGTCGACGGAAACGTACACGCCGGACGGGCAAAAGCGCGTGGCAAAGGATCTGTCGTCCGGCCAACTGATTTCAAAGGCAAGCTGGCAAGGTTCGGCGCTGGTTATCGAATCCACCTTGGAAATAAAGATCCCCAACGTTGTGGTCAATGTTTCCGGGCTTGAGCCCGTCATCGACAGGTGGACTCTGGCGGCTGACGGCCGAACTCTTACTCACGAGAGCTACGATCCCAAAGAGCTCTACGTGTACGACAAACAGTAGCTGGAACAGCATAGACCTTGAATTCTTAGTCCTATCCAAGCTTGGGTATGAATTCCACGTAGGGCATTGCAACGCAGAGGAGAGAATGACCATGGCAGGACCATCACGGGCGGTGCATTCGAGCGAACAATCCGTTGTGATTCGGCGGGCTACGGCGGCTGACGGCGAAGCGTGCGGGAGGATTTGTTTCGAAGCGTTCACCGCGCTTGCCAAGCATCACAATTTTCCTCCCGATTTTCCGGGGCCGGAACTACCGATGGGAGTCCTTTCGATGATGTTCTCGCACCCGGGATTTTTCTGCGTGGTGGCGGAACAAGAAGGAAAAGTAATCGGGAGCAACTGTTTGGATGAGAGGACACCGATTGGGGGAGTCGGGCCAATCACGATTGACCCGGCGGCGCAGAATCGCGCGGCGGGACGCGCATTGATGCAGGCAGTGCTGGCGCGGGCGGCGGAACAGAAGTTTGCGGGAGTGCGGCTGGTCCAGGCGGCGTATCACAATCGATCGCTGTCGCTATATGCGAAGCTGGGCTTCGTTGTACGCGAGCCGCTTTCCTGCATGCAGGGACCGGCGATACAGAAAATGTTGCCAGGCTATCTGGTGCGATCCGCAATAGCAGACGACCTCGCAGCCTGCAACGAGCTGTGTACGAGAGTCCATGGCCACGAGCGCGCGGGCGAACTGAAGGAAGCGGTTCAGCATGGCACGGCGGTTGTGGCGGAGCGCGATGGGCGCGTGACTGCGTACGCCTCTTCAGTGGCGTTTTTCGGGCACGCGGTCGGAGAGACGAATGAAGATTTGAAGGCGCTGATTGCCGCGGCGGCGGCTTTTCAGGGGCCGGGGATTCTTGTGCCGAGCAGGAATGCGGGACTTTTTCGTTGGTGCCTGGAGAATGGGCTTCGCGTGGTGCAGCCGATGACGTTGATGACGATGGGGCTTTACAACGAACCTGCGGGCGCGTATTTGCCTTCGATTCTGTATTAGTTTGGGCGGCGAAAGGGGCGAATCATGCCTTGGTATACCTATCTCGCTTATTTTTTCGGAGGCGCGTTCCTGGTGAACGCGGTTCCGCATTTTGTCAGCGGCGTGTGCGGGCGGCCGTTTCCTAGTCCATTCGCTTCGCCGCCTGGCAGGGGAGTGTCTTCGCCGATGGTGAATGTCCTTTGGGGTGCGATCAATATGATAGCCGGATTCTTCCTGGTGTGCCGCGTGGGGGAGTTCCATCTCCGCAATATCCCAGACGTGGCCGTTTTGGCAGCCGGAGGTTTGCTCATGGCGGTGATGCTGGCGCAAACGTTCGGGAGCCGGCTTGCGGGCGGCCAATGAGGCGGATAGTAAATTAGACCACGGGCGATTGCGCTGGAGTTGGAGCTGTTCTTGAAATGCGCGGCCTGGAGTGAGGCAGGATGAGAATGGTGGAAGCAGAGAGTTTGCTAAGGCCAGACTGATGATTGCGGAAGGGCGGCGCGAACTGCTTCAGCTGGCGGTTACTCGATGGCTGCGCGAGTAGCGCGTTAATTCTTAGAGGCCGAAGAGGAATAGTCCTGCCAGAGATATTCGAGGGCTTCTGGAAGAGTTTGTTGCTTTACGGCACGGTCGACGTGTCCGGCATTGCGGGCGAAGACGAATTGATAGTGGTAGCCCTTGGCGGCGAGCACGGCGGCCATGCGCTCGTTGGCGAGAACCCAATCGTGCATGTTGTCGCGCATGACGTTGGGATTTAGCAGATCGCGATCACCCACTTCCATCCAAATGCGCAGCGGCTTGGCAGGGCTTTCGGGGATGAGATGCTCGTGAAATTCCCAGGCGCCGTGGGGCGTTTGCGGATTGTAGGGCCACTGCTGGTTTACAAAAGTTCCTGAGTAGGTGAGAACCCGGTGATAGAGCTCGGGGTGATACCACGCCATGATTAAGGCGCAAGAGCCACCGGAGCTGCCGCCCATGGTGGCGCGGCCGTCGGGTTCTTTGGTGAGCTTGACGTGAGCTTCTGATTCGACGCGAGGCAGGACTTCCCTTTCCACAAATTCAGCGTAGGTTCCGGACATAGTGTCGTACTCGAGGCCGCGTTCGCTGCCCTGCGCGTCGCCGCCGCCGTTGCCGATCGAGATGGCGATCATTGGCGGGAGTTTATGCTGGGCAATCAGAGTGTCGAGAACGGAAAAAAGCAAAGCATCGGGGCCGTCGGCGCCGACGATGAAGGGCGCGACGCTGCCCGGGACATATTGTTTGGGAACATAGACGGCCACTTTGCGCGTGTAGGGGGCAGGGTGGCTGGTGGTGACGACGAGCTTGGCCGGGTCGGCGGGATCGACGACGCCGAAAGTGCCGGGATCGCGAGCGATGCCGGGATAAATTTTGCTGTCCGACGAATTCATGATGAATTCGATGACCGTTCCGGCGGGTGTTGCGTCCTGGGCCGAGGGCGATGGAGGAGCGTCGTGGGTAGGGCCGAGGATGAAATTGCCGTCGAGATTGGCGGGAGGGTTTGCCCCGTCGGGCAGTTCCGTGGCGGCGACATAACCGGGAGTGTGGGGGTCGCGTGTCGGCGGCGTGGGGCGATTCGTGTTTTGAATGGGTGGAGGAGATTGACTGGAAACGGGCATCACGAACATCGGAAGGCTCAGGTAGAGCGCGAAAGTGAGAGAACGTGGGAGTGAAGGCATGGGCTCATTCTGCTTCATTTTGAAGTGCGGAGGGAAGGCTGGTTTCAGACCTGCGTGGGCATGGGAGTTTGCCGGTAGCAAGGAGCGCTGGCGAGAGTGAGAAACGAAGATTCAACGCGATCTATCGTGCCGTGCAAGGAGACGGCATCTTGAAATGGGCACAACGTATTATGGCTCTGCAAGCAAACTTGCTTCACCACCGGCCGTCGGGCGTGCGCCGGAGATAGCGATGGACGTAGATTGAAAGAATCGCGGCGCAGACGAGTACGGCCGAGCCGATGACGAGCGATTCGGGGAGGTTGGGGTAGACGATGGCGTCAAGGAGGTGGACGAGGAAGGGGCCGCGGGCGGGTTCGATGCCGGCGCGAAATTCGAGCCAATTTTCGGCGAACGTGAGCGGACAAGGGGGCCAAGGGACGGACTCAATGATGATGGCGTAGATCAGGGAGACGATGTGGAGGGTGCGAAGAACGGGACGGCGGCGGGTCGCGGTCCAGCCGAAAAGAATCCAGGCGCACCAGAGCAAGTGCAGAAAGAGGACGGCTTCGACGAGAATACGCGCGGGAAAAATGGGCGTTACCTCGGTTGAGAGGCTACTGCACTATATTATCCGCCTAAGGCGGCGTCATGAGGCGGGCAAGAAGTTGCGTTTGGGTCGACTGTCTGGTGTTCATTGGTAGCTCAGAGGCATGGTGCGCGTGGGGCGGTGGCGATGCCTTTGATGGCAGGCTTTGCGGCAGCGCGCG
>DATKPV010000065.1:0-13020 GCA_035523915.1 Candidatus Aquilonibacter sp.
CGCGATCTGGGCCAGAGGCTGGGCGATGCGCGCCAGCCTGGGGTTGAAGCCGATGGCAACTCCCGCGGGAACGGTCCACAAAGCGCCGATCAGCAAAGCCAGATTCACTCGAAGAAACGTTGCACCCAAACCGATGCCGGCCTCACGGAGTTCGGCGGGCTGCAGGCCGCTCAGAACCATGGCCACACGCACAACGGCGTAGCCGGTCGCTGCCAGAGTGGCGATCGCCAATACGCGTATAACCCAGATTCGCCACAAACTGGGAGGCTGGGGAGATTCCTGACTGTGGCGGCGGGCGAAATGCAGAATCAGGTCTTCGTTCAAGGGCTCCAAAGTTTTCTTGCGAATGCGCGAGAGCCCGCGAGAGTGCCGGATGAGATCGAGAACCCACGAATGCGGAACGTCGGAGCTTTCCACCTGCTCAACCTTGAATTTCTCGGCCCAGGCGATTACCGGGCGCCACACCAGCTGGTCGATCAGCACAATCACGGCAATCATGGTGCCGATGCCCCACAAGATTGCGGGAGTGTCCCCGGCGCTGGCTGCGGTCTGCAGATAGGAGCCGAGGCCGGGCAGGCGAAAATCGCGCGCGCCAAGCACGAACATTTCGCAGGCCATGAGGAAAAACCAGCCGCCGGCGACCGACATCATCGAATTCCACACAAGCCCGATGGCGGAAAACGGCAGTTCCATCTGGATAAAACGCTGCCACCAACTGAAGCGGTAGATGCGCGCCGCCTCCCGCATATCCTTGGGGATGCCCTTCAGGGAAGCATAGAAGCTGAAGGCCATGTTCCATACCTGGCCGGTGAAGATGAGCAGGATGGCTCCCGCTTCAACGCCGAGCTGACGGCCGGGAAACAGCGCCACCATGGCCAGCATCACTCCGGGAAGAAAACTGAGAACGGGGATTGACTGCAGCACGTCGAGCAGAGGAATCATGAAACGCTCGGCGCGTGGATTATAGGCGGCGATGTAGCCATAGACGAGGGTAAAGGCGAGACTGAGAAAGTATGCGATGGTGATGCGCAGCAGGGAATATCCGGCATAAGCAGGCAACGCAAGCGGACTACGAGAGATTTCGACTTCAGGAGTGAAGGGGCCGAACCACGAGCGGCCCACGCTGGCCACCGCATAGAACAAAGCCAATGCGGCCGCGAACATGATGATATCGGGGATGTGCGAGACTTCAAAACGCGGCAGCTGGGTCCACAGCCGGTAGGCGGAGAAGCCTCGGAGTCCGGTGGTTCTCTTCATGGGCGGGCTGGCTTCATCGGCGGCGGTTCTTTCTTCAGTGCTTTACGATTTTTGCGCGGGAGGGTTGGCGATTTCGGCCTCATTCGCCGCCGGTTTGGCCTGGCCTTCAGTTTGCGGAGCCTCGGTCTGGACCAGCTGCCCGGTCTCGCGATCGTAGTCGAAGATTTCGGCGTAGCGGCCCCAGTTGATGGCGGTATCGAGCTGGCGCTGGACTTCGTCCTCACTGAAGTGTTCATCGAGAATATCGTGGAAGAACTCGTCGGCGATGGCATGATCGGATTTGCGCTTCAGGATACTGTCAATCTGCCTGAGGATGGTGACGTGCTCGAGCGCAGCCTGGCGAAACAGAACCTTGCGAGTCTGAATGTCGGCGTCGGCAAAAACTGCGCCGGAGGGCGTGAGTTCGACGTCGCCTTCGCGCAGGGTGGCGAAGCCAAGCAGGACGCAGGACTCGAGGATGGGCAGCAGATCCTCAACGTCCATGACCAGTTCTTCGCTGAGGCGGAAGAGATCTTCGCGGCCGCCGCGGTCGTGAAGCAGTTCGATCAAACCGCCCATACCGCCGACGCGGGCGTGGGGAAGGCGCTGATAACGCGAAGCCTTGGCCGGCTGGTTTTTGCCAGCGGGAGGGGCGACGGCGATCAGTCCGGATTCCTCCTGTGTGAGAACGTGCTCGACGTCGGGTTCGGTCATGACCTTGTAAATGAAATCGACAAGTTCGGTGAAACGCCGCGACTTGCGGTCGCGGGGGTGGGATAGTTTGACCTCGAAGTCGGAGCGCACGCGGGCGGGATTGCGGCCGAGCACGAGAATGCGGTCGGCCAGCATAACGGCTTCTTCGATATTGTGGGTGACGATGAAGATGGCGCTGGTGGGCATTTTCTTGTTGAGCCAAAGTTCAAGCAGTTCACCGCGAAGGTTTTCGGCGGTCAGCACATCGAGAGCGGAGAAAGGCTCGTCCATGAACAGGACTTCGGGTTCGACCACGAGGGCGCGGGCAAAACCGACACGCTGTTTCATGCCGCCCGAGAGTTCCTTGGGATAGGCGGTTTCGAAACCATCGAGGCCGACGGTATCGAGCGTTCGAAGGGCGCGCTTGCGGCGCTCGACCGCTGCAGTGCCGCGGGCTTCGAGCGGAGCCTCCACGTTTTCGAGGACCGTGAGCCAGGGAAAGAGTGCGAAACTTTGGAAGACGATGGCCACGTTCGGCGTCTGGCCATTGAGCGGCTTACCGTGCCAGAACAACGCGCCGGACGAGGGCTGTGAAAGACCGCTCAGAATGCGCAAGAGCGTGGATTTGCCGCAGCCGGAGGGGCCGAGCAGGGCCACGATCTTGCCGGGTTCGATGGTGAGATCGGTCAATCCGACAACCTGAACACGCGTGCCGTCGGGTTGGGGATAGGACTTCTCGATAGCCCGCGCTTCGATGATGGACTCGGTCACGGCAAAATCTCTCCGTAATTCGTATACACGATAAGCGAGGAGCGGGAAAGCGGCTGATTCGGAATCTCGCACGTTGAGGATGGCAGGCCGCGAAATGCAGAGTTCCTCGCTGCGCTCAGGATGAAAGAAGAGACTCAGGCGGCGAAGTTTTCGGCGGCGGAAATCTGTACGGGCTGCGGCAAACGATCGGTGACTTCGGAAAGCAGGGCGAGCTTGGAGGCGAAGTGGGGTGCGAGCGCATCGGGAGCGAAACGCCATTTCCAGTTGCCGCCGTGGAGGCTGGGAGTATTCATGCGAGCCTCGCTGCCGAGGCCGAGGATATCCTGCAGAGGGATGATGCACATGCAGGCGGGCGAGGTCTCAGCAGCGCGAATGAATGCCCAGTGAACGCCGTCCTGGGACTCTCCGACGTAGGCAAGGGCGGCGCGGCGTTCATGATCGGAAGCGCCGGAACGCCACCAGCCTTCAGCCGTGTCATTGTCATGGGTTCCGGTGTAGATGACTTTTCCTGCGGCGCGGTGGGGAAGGTAGACATGTGCGCCTTCGTCGCCGAATCCGAATTGCAAAACGGCCATCCCCGGAATCTGCAATCGGTCGCGCAGGGCGATGACATCCGGAGTAATGTAGCCGAGATCCTCCGCGAAAAACGGCAGGCCGCCGAGAGCCTCGCGCAGCTTGTGAAACAGGTCATCCTTGGGACCATCGACCCAGTGGCCGTTGATCGCGGTCTCTTCCGAGGCGGGAATCTCCCAGAACTGATCGAAGCCGCGGAAGTGGTCGAGGCGAATGTAGTCGAAATTCCGGGTCGCCCAGCGCATGCGCTCAATCCACCAGGCGTAACCTCGGGATTTCATAACGTCCCACCGGTAAAGAGGGTTGCCCCAGCGCTGTCCGGTTTTGCTGAAGAAATCAGGGGGAACGCCGGCGACCACCTGAGGAGCAAGATCCTCATCGAGGCGGAAAAGTTCAGGGTGCAGCCAAACGTCGGCGCTGTCATAGTTCACGAAGATGGCGACATCGCCGACAATGCGAATGGAACGCTCGGCGCAATAGCGACGCAGAGACTGCCACTGCTCGAAGAACGCAAACTGGATGGCGCGCCGAACCTCAAGATCATCCGCCGAATCAGTGCGCGCTTTCTCCAGTGCGGCAGGATCGCGGCGCGCCAGCGCCCGAGGCCAGCGGTTCCAGCTTTGCAGCTTTTGCCGGACCCGCAAGCTGTCGAAGAGAACGAAATCGTCCAGCCACCAGGAATTCTCCGATTTGAATTGGGCGAAGCGCTGGCGGGCGCTGCCTGCAGCCGTCCGCAGAAAATTCCTCGCGGCTTCGAACAGCAGCGGCATTTTGGCCGCGAAGACCCGATCATATTCTACGAACCCGGATTCCGATGCAGGAGAGAGAAACTTGGCGTCGTCAAGCTTGCGAGACTCGATCCAGCCTTGAGCGGCCAGGCGTTCCAGGCTGATGAGAAGCGGATTGCCGGCAAATGCCGACGTGGCCGAATAAGGAGAATTGCCATAGCCCAGCGGACCCAGCGGGAGGACTTGCCACAGGCCCTGACGGGCAGAAGCAAGGAAATCGGCGAACTGATATGCGGCCGGACCAAAATCACCTACCCCGCCGCGTGAGGGCAGCGAGGTAATATGCAACAGAATGCCTGCGGCGCGTGGAAGCGACATGCCGGAGAACCTGACTCAGTATCCTTCTTCGCCTCCCGTGTTGGTCAGCGCCTTCATTTCATCCTGGTTGATTTTGATCCTTCCCGACTTTTCCATCTGATCGCGCAGGTTGGTGATGAACAAACCGAAAAGCTCCTGCTGCTTGGACTGAAGCAGGGCCTCCTGAATCTGGTCGCGCTTGCCGGCAAAATCGGATTCCGGAGGGGGCTGCACTTCCAGCAGCGAGATGACGGCGCCATCGTCGCCGCTGATGATGGGACCGCTGATCTCTCCCGGTTTCATGGTGAAGGCAACCGCCGCCTGGCCGGTCATCGACCCGATATCCGGAACCTGACCATCGGGGGCTACGAAGTCGCTGGTTTTCATGCTGGCGCCCAGTTCCTTGGCGGCCTTTTTCAGGTCATGTTCAGCCTTGGCACGGTCGGAAAGCTCCTGGGTCTTCTGCGAAAGCAAAATGTTGGAGCGCTCGTTCTTGAACTGGTCCTCGACTTTGGCCCGCACTTGTTCAAAGGTTGGCGTGGACTGCGGCTGTATCGCCAACAATTGAAAAACGGCGAAACCCTGCGAGACTGGAGCCAGGTCGGGCGGGGATTTCTCGGCTGCGGTGAAGACAGCGTCCATGAACTGCGGCGATGGGCCCAGGCCGGGAACGACATCCTTCTGGCCGAAGAAATCTGAGGTGACCACGGGCAGGCTTTGCGCCGCCGCCGCCGCATCCAGACTCTCGGACTGAGCCTGGGTGCGAAGTTTTTCGGCGTCCTGCTCTGCCAGCTGTTGCGCCTTTTGCTGCTTCAGAATCGGTTCGATCTGGGCTTTCACTTCGTCGAGCGTCTTCATGTGCGCTTCCTGTTTTTCATCAACGCGAATGATGTGAAAGCCGTCGGCGCTCTGGACGACGCCGCTGATCGCTCCCTTGGCGGCGTTGAAGGCAAACTTCTCAAACTCAGGACTGGTCTGGCCTTTGCCAATCCATCCGAGGGATCCGCCAACATTGGCGCTGCCTGGATCTTCCGAGTATTTCTTGGCAAGATCTTCGAACTTGGCACCCGCTTTTAGTTGCTTCAGAATATCCTCGGCGCGACTTTGGGCGGCCGCAACCGCTTTCTCGTCAACCTTGCCGTCAGGACCGGGCAGCGGCATCTTGATCCAGATATGGCTGACCTTTACCTGCTCAGGCACTCGATACTGATCGCGGTGCGCGTCGTAGTAGGCCTGCAATTCTTCTTGTGAAATGTGCACACCCGCCAGAACTTTGCCGATGTCGATGACCGCGTACTTGACTTTGCGCTTTTCGGGAATCGAGTTGGCATAACTGGCCTTGTGGCTGTCGTAGAAGGCTTTGAGCTCCTGATCCGTGGGGTGCAGTCCCTTGCGCAGGTCGTCCTGCTTGAGCACGGCGTAATCGAATTTCACCTTGGTGTTCTGCTTGATAAACTCCTGGTGAATCGCGTTTTCACCGACCGCAGCGCCGCCGATGACCAGAGCCTGCAGCTTATCGATGAGGATCTCCTGACCGACGGATTGCTCGAAGGCTGCCGGGGTGAGATTGGCGCGTTGCAGCATATCCTCGTAGGCAGTCTCGCCCACGAAGACGCCGTTCGGGAAGAAAGTCTCGGCATAACGGCCATGCTGCAGTTCGTCCCTGATCTCATCGGGCGTGGCTTTCAGGCCGAGACGCCCCGCTTCAGCGATCAGGGCCTGGCGGGTAATCAACTGGTCGGCGGCTCGTTGCGCGAAGAACGGCAGCAGCATCGAGGCATTCGGTCCCAACCGCTGGCCTTCCTGCTGCAACATTTGGCGGGCGGTTTGGCGCACCTGATCAGCGGTGATATCCTCGCCGCTCACCTTGGCTACGACTCCCTTGCCCGGCTGGCCCATCAAGTCCGAACCCAGACCGCCGGGCACGAACGCAATCACCATGGCGCCGCAAATTACGAGGAGGATGCCGCTGAGGACGATTTTCTTAATCGGTCCTTCGGTTTGCAGAAATCGAATCATGTTGGTTGAAGTACTCCGAAGATGCTGGCTGTGAACTCAATTATAAACCAGGGCTACGGAACCCGATGCCGCGGATGCGAGAGGCTAGCACTCTAGCGAGATTTCATCCGTCGCGCGGCACAAAATTCTCCCCTGCGATGTGTCAGGCTGAGAATCCGCTATTGAAACGAATTAATAGACGTGATATCCCATTGCTGGGCTGGGCAAAACAGCTCGAACAAAAGAAAAGGGCGCCGGCGGAACACGGGACGGCGGATCGAAGGAAACATGATGAACTCAGGAGTGCGGCGATTTCGCGGATGTGAAGTGGGATTGGCGTTTCTGGTGGCGCTTGTGACTCCGCTGCTTGCCTACGCGGCGCAGGGAAGTGCCGCACCGGCAAATGAAGTAGAGCTGGCACTGCGGGATGGCTGGACTTTGCAGTCCTCAGCGAAGGTGCAGGCGCAGGGTGATGTGATCTCCACCCCACAGTTCTCGCCCGAGGGATGGCACCAGGCAACTGTGCCCACGACCGTGGTAGCCGCCCTGGTGAAGGATAAAACGCTTCCCGATCCATATTTCGGAATGAATCTGCGGCAGTTTGCCGGAGTGACCTATCCGATCGGAGGAAACTTTTCCAATATTCCGATGCAGACCGACAGCCCCTATGCGGTCTCGTGGTGGTATCGCAAGCAGTTTGACGCTCCCGCGTCTTACCAGGGCAAGACGATTTGGCTGAAGTTTGACGGCATCAATTACCGCGCCGACATCTGGCTGAACGGAAAGCAGATTGCCAACTCCAATGACGTTGCCGGGGCATGGCGAACCTACGAATTCAACGTGACCGATGCGATCAAGCCGGGCGAGGAAAATGTGCTGGCGGTGCAGGTATGGGCGCCGACGGAAAGTCAGCTCGCCATGACATTCGTCGACTGGAATCCTGCGCCCCCGGATAAGGACATGGGTTTGTGGCGAGATGTCTATCTGACGACCAGCGGCCCGGTGGCCGTGCGCTATGCAACGGTGATCTCGAAGCTGAATTTGCCGGCGACGGATCAGGCCCAGCTCACCGTCACCGCCCAGTTGAAGAACGCAACCAACGCCGCCATCAAAGGCACGCTGCGAGGACAGATCGAAGGGGTGAAGTTCGAGCAGCCGGTCGAGCTGGCCGCGAACGAGATGAAAGACGTCAGTTTTACGCCGGAGCAGTTTCCGCAACTGGTGTTTGCTCACCCGCGGCTGTGGTGGCCGGCACAGATGGGAATGCCGAATCTGTATCCACTGATGCTGGAGTTTGAAGTGGACGGGAAGGTCAGCGATCGTTCGGAGACTCAGTTTGGCATCCGCCAGATCACTTCCGACTTCAACTCTGTCGGCGGCAGAGCCTTGCACATCAATGGCAAAAACATCCTGATTCGCGGCGGTGGCTGGTCCCCCGACATGATGCTGCGCGAGCATTCGCAGCGGCTGCACGATGAATTCCGCTACGTTCGGGACATGGGTCTGAACACGATTCGACTGGAAGGCAAGCTAGAGACGAAGGAATTTTTTGACCTGGCCGATCAGCAGGGAATTCTGGTGATGGCGGGATGGTGCTGCTGCGATTTCTGGGAGCGCTGGCAGCGGTGGAAGCCGGAGGATTACGTAATCGCAAAGGAATCGCTGCGCGACCAGATTTATCGCCTGCGCAGCCATCCCAGCCTGCTCATGTGGCTGAACGGCAGCGACAACCCTCCGCCGCCGGACGTCGAGCAGATGTATCTGGATGTGGAAAAGCAGTTGATGTGGCCAAACCCCGTGGTCTCGTCGGCGACGGGGAAAGAAACCAGCGTTACCGGAGACAGCGGCGTAAAGATGACCGGGCCGTACCAGTACGTCGCACCCGATTACTGGGAAGACGATACGCCGGCGGGGGAGCCGGGGCGCGCAAAATGCAATCTGGGTGGCTGCGGCGGAGCCTATGGCTTCAACACAGAAACCAGCATGGGCCCGGCGGTCCCCCCGGTCGAGAGCATTCGGGCCATGGTGGGCAACGACCATTTGTGGCCGATCGACGATTTCTGGAATTTCCATGCCGGCGGCGGCGAATTCAAAACGATTCAGGTCTTCAGCGAGGCGCTGGCCAAGCGTTACGGCCAGTCCGACAACGTGCAAGACTTCGCCGCCAAATCGCAGATGCAGACCTACGAAGGCGTGCGGGCCATGTATGAGGCGTATAGCCGCAACAAGTACGAATCGACGGGCGTGATTCAGTGGATGCTGAACAATGCCTGGCCCTCCATGATCTGGCACTTGTACGACTACTACCTGCGGCCTGGTGGCGGGTATTTTGGCGCAAAAAAGGCCATGGAGATGCTGCATCCGCTATACGGCTACGACGACCACTCGATCTGGGTGGTAAGCAGCCAGTATACGGACGCGAATGGCCTGAAACTGACCACCAAGGTCTACGACCTCGACATGAAGGAGAAATTTTCGCGCGAGGATTCTCTCGACGCTGGGGCCGACAGCACAAAGAAGGTCTTCACGCTGCCTGAGATTCAGAATCTCAGTCCGACATACTTTCTGGTGTTGCGGCTGACGGATTCGTCGGGCAAACCAGTCGGCTCGAATTTTTATTGGCTCTCCACCAAGCCGGAGACGCTGGATTGGGCGAAGTCAACGTGGTACATGACGCCGACCGAATCTTATGCCGACTATACCGCCCTGGCGCAGTTGCCGAAGGTCAAGTTAAGCGAGTCGAGCCGAACGGAGATCGTGGGCGAGAATGCGGTCACCCACGTCACACTGGTCAACCACAGCAAGAGCCTGGCGTTCTTCATTCGCCTGCAAGTGAAGCGCGAGGGCAGCGAAGACGAAATCCTGCCTGTGATCTGGCAGGACAACTATTTTTCTTTGCTCCCGGGAGAAAAACGCGAAGTAACAGCTACGTATCGGGCGAGTGAAGTGGGCACAAACCGCTTTGGACGTCCAAACGCAGTGGTGGCCGTGAGCGGCTGGAATGTGGAGTAAGAGTTGAGTTTCCGCCGCGATGCAACGCATTCGCGAATTTGGGAACTAAAGACCTGATCAACTGCCGGCTTCCTGATCGCTGAAATCGATCATGACCGGCGCAGACCGGAACCAGTTCGTCTTATAGCCGACGTAGATTACGCCCACGGCAAACCAGATTCCGCCCACGGTCTTGGCCAGACTGTTCAGGTTCCACCAGATGTAGCCGCAAACGAAAAAGCCGATCAGGGGCAGGACCGCATCCTGCAGCAGTCGCCACTTCATTCCCTTTTCCTGCGCCTTCACGGTGAATTGCCAAAAGCAAGCGAGGTTCACCCCGGTAAATGCGAGAAAAGCGCCGAAGTTGAGCAGTTCCCCTGCGTGTTCATAGGCGTTGCCGATATGGTAGAGCATCTCCGCCCCGGCAAAAGCGAGCGCGCCAATCAGCAGAATATTATTGGTGGGTGTGCTGGTGCCGGGTTTCAGCCGTCCGAAAAACTTTCTGGGCAATACACCATCACGTCCCATCCCGAACAGCAGCCGGGCCGCGCCCAGTGTTCCGGTCAGTCCACTTCCAAATGCGGCGACGATCAGGATTACCCCCATGGCATTGAACAGGAGCGGACCGCCAACCCGGCTGCAGATATCCATATACGCGGTCTCTAGATTCGGAAACGATCGCCAGTCGGGCCACACGCGCGCTCCCAGATAGGCCTCAAACGCGCTACAGGTGCCGGCAAAGATGCAGGTGAGTACAACCGCCAGCAGCACGTTGCGCTTGGGATTCTCTACGTCTTCGGCGAGCGTGGTGACGCCGTCGAAACCGATATAAGTCAGCGCGGCAAACGAAGTCGCAACTTTGATTTTTCCCCAGTTGAAGGTGGCAGGGTCGTAGAGCGGCTGCAACGAGAAAAGGCCGGCCCATCCCTCGCCGCTATACAGGTATTTCAATGCCAGCACCACGAATGCGGCCACGACCACGGTCATGACCGCGAGAAGCACCTTGTTCGCGTTCGCAGAAGCCTTGACCCCGATGAGATTCAGCACGGTCATGACTCCTGCAATCAGCAAGGCCCAGATGACGTATGGAACCTGGTGCACGTAACGCTCGTGCAAAGCGGTCGAGATCCAGACGGTGTTGATAAGCGGCTGCAGGAGATAGTCGAGGATCATCGCCCAGCCGGCGAGAAATCCCAGATGGGGGTTGAGTCCCTTGCCGACATAAGTGTAAGCAGAACCAGCGCTGGGGTAGAGCGTGCCCATGCGTCCGTAGCTGACCGCGGTGATCAGCATGGCAAAAAGCGCGATAAGGATGATGGTGACGAAATGGCCATCGGAGAGCTTCTGGGCCACGCCGTAGAGCGGCACGGGCGCGATGGGCTGAATGAGAACGATGCCGTAGAAAATCAGGTCCCACAGGGTGAGGGTGCGTTTGAGGCGCGGTAGGGAAGAGGCGTCGGTGGAGGTTTCCATGAGTCCGGCTATTGGATTATGAATCCATGGAAAATGTCAATATTCAAACGATTCCATGGGTGAGTTTCCGGTGCGGGAGAACCGGCCCGCCTACGACCGACCGTCATTTCGGTCCATAGTTGAACGAGTATCCGCGCTGCTCGTTTCCCGACATGTGACGCGTGTCGTATTCGAGAAGGTATTGCAAGTGGGCATCATCCAGCGGGAATGATTTGCCGGGATACGGATAGTTGCCCATGCGCAGGAACGGCAGCGGAGCAACGTAGTTGCCGTCGGCGGCGTAGAAGTCCATGTCTTTTTCGTAGCCGTTGGCGGCAAAGAAGTAGTCGCGCACCCAGCCTTGCGGAAGTGCAGGCAGATTCGAGGGATCGAAGTCCAGCCGCACTTCATCGCCGGATCCGAATACCGCCAGCTTGTCGTCGGTTGCGGTCAGAAGCGGCAGCACGTCGCCATAACGCGTGTAATTGCCGGCGGGGCGCGTGTAGGGTCCGGTGGCACTCGTCTCTTCGTAGATGTAGTTCACATTGCCCGGCGGCGCGCCTTCAATCTTGAAGGGATAGCCGTGGAACTCGAGATCGGCGCGGATCAGCGGGAGGGGCGTGAGGCGAAGTTCTTTGCCACTGCGCGCGGGATTCTTCGCTCCGCCTGAAGAACGGCTCTGCTCAGAATGATGCCCAGCTACGGGGTCGGCATCATTCCGAAGTCCCGCGCTTTCACTAGCGGGATGAGGAATCTCGCGTGTCGCGTTCTGTGGCGTGCGGTCGACCAGGATGCTGTTCCAATAGATTTGCAGATTCGTGGTGATGCGAATTTGCTGCGTGCCCAGGGGCAGCTTGCCGGCAAGGTCCGCGGTCATGGTGCGCGGACCGCCGGCCGGGAAGCCCATGTCATTGATGACGCGAACCCATTTGCCGTTGCTGCTCAATGCCTCCACGTATGGCGGGATCGCATGCACGCCAGCTTGCGATGCGGCATACATGCTGTTGGCGGAAAAGTATTCGACTTCACCGTGCAACAGCAGCCACAGCGGGCCTCCGCCGTAAGGCTTGCCCAGATTGAGCGTGAGAGTATGCGGCTTGGCGAAGCCCAAAAATTGCGTCAGGGCGAAGTCGCCGAAATAGCGGTGAGCCAGCAGATCGGGCAGAACGTTGTGCCCATGTTCATCCCACGCACCGGCGGGAGGCCTCGCGTCGTGGCTGGCGACGACCTTGAATTCGGGATACGGCGGATTCGAAGCGAAATATTCGTTGGGATAGACGTCGACATCGGCAGGATGATCAACGGCCAGCAGGCGAACCTGGTCGAGGTAAACGGCTTCCTCGAGAGGCTCCATGAAGCGGAAGCTTAGCAGGCCGTCTTTTTCGCGGATAGAGTTTCGGTCGATCTTGATATATTCGACCGGGCGGGGAATGTCGCGCTGATTGGGTCCGATCCAGTGGCCAACGACGCCCGCGCCAAGCATGTCGGCGACAAACTGGTAGCGCTTGCCATTCCAGGCAAAGAGAGTCGGGCACGAACTGCCGCGGCGGTCGATTTCGAGAATGTTCTGCTGCCGGTCGCCGGCGACGTTGACTTCATCCTGTAGAACTCCGGTAGGCCACAACATGCGAACGATGTCGGCTTGCGTGGATTGTCCCAGGCCAACGGTGAGATAGGGCGAGTTCTGGCCCAGGTAGCCGTTCGATCCGTAGATTTCAAACTTCTGGCGATTGCCTCCGGCAAAAACTTCAACTTTCGTGCCGATGGCCGACTTGTTGTCGTTCAGTCCCTTGAGAGCGAGGCGCAGCCAGTGATTCTGATTGCCGCCTTCGTTTTTCAACAGCACGGCCGGCCCATGATTCTGCGTAATCAGAAGATCGACGGCGCCGTCGTTATCGTAGTCGCCGGTGATGATGGCGCGCGGATGTTCGAGATGAATCTTGTCGAGGCAGACGTCGGTGGTGACATCTTTGAAGCCGTCAGGGCCGAGATTGCGGAAGAGCTTGATCTCGCCTTTGCCTTCTTTGGTTTCTCCGACGGCGACGAGATCCACCCAACCATCGTTGTCGTAGTCGAAGGCAGCAACGCCGAAGGCGCGTACCCAGTTGGTTTCGGGAAGCTTGACTTGCTCGAAGGACTTGCCGTGATTGTTGCGCCAGAGAGTGAGGGCGGGAGAGCCGGCGTGAGTGAAAGCGAGGTCCATCCAGCCGTCGTGATCGAA
>DATKPV010000066.1:0-35227 GCA_035523915.1 Candidatus Aquilonibacter sp.
CTCCAGTTGTTGTTGCTGCACTAAGACGGAATAGGGCACCTCAACGAGCTGCTGCACCCTTTCTTCCCGGTCACGAAGAATGCGGGAATACTCCCCCTGTACCCAGAAGGCCGCAAGAGTCAGCAGCCCGGCTGCAGCCACGGCCTCCATCATCCGAAACTTGGTTTTGAGCGACATTTCGAGAACCCAGGGAACTCTCCCTGGTTTTATCGGCATTTACCGGCAGAACATGAATAGAAGGCGAGAAAAAGGGAGGGTGCGAGGGAGCAACACGGGGGGTCGCCGGCAGTTCAGAGAGTTGCATGGGAAAGCCTCAGCCCTTCAGGTAGGGCAGCAGCTCTTTGAAGGCGGGCGATCCCGAAGAGCGCATCAGGTCGTAAATCATCATCTCGGTCGAAGAAATCACCGCGCCGGCGTCGCGCATGCGCTCCAAGCCGATCTTCCAATTCCATTCCGTTCGCGAACTGACCGCGTCCGAGGCCACATGGACGACGTAGCCTTCGCGCAGGGCCGCCAGCGCCGTTTGGGCCACGCAGATGTGGCTCTCCATCCCGCACAGCAAAACCGTGTTGCGGTTGCCGGGCAGGCGCTTCAGCAAGTTACAGAAGATATCGCTTCCGAAGCAGGAAAACAGTTGCTTGTCGATGGGCTCGCTCTCCGGCATAAGGGAAGCGATTTCCGGGACCGTGCCGCCAAGTCCTTTGGCGTACTGCGTGGTCACGAGGGCCGGGATCTTGAGAATGCCCGCCGCGCGGATCAGGAGCTGGGTGTTGCGCACCAGTTCCACCCTCTGAAAAATGGGCGGGAGCAGCTTCTGCTGGATATCGATGACGATCAGTGCGCAGTGTTCGGGCTCGAGCGGCTGGCGGGCGATTTCAGCGTAGTCGGCCGCACTGGATGAGGGTGCGAATCTGGTGATCATAGGGGTTCCAGATGAAAGAACTTGCGCCGATTCTACCGCGTTCCCAAGCCAGGGAGGAATCGGTATGGTCGAGATGCCAAGCAGAAATTCGCTTGCAGACGAATTCTTCAGCGACACCCCAGGTGGCATTGCCCTTGACGGTTGGCATCACGCTCGATGTTGACCGCATTTCATCCTCCCCATAGAATCAATTTTCAGGCTGGTGAAAGCCAACTCCAGTCCTGATTGCTGCCCCCTCGTTCAACGGCAGGACAGCTGACTCTGGATCAGCATATCGGGGTTCGAATCCCTGGGGGGCAGCCAACAAATCTCCAGCACCTACACAGCTTCCGAAGTTTTCTCGTCTAAGTTCCTATCGATAGTTATTCTGTGTTCGTACTCCCCGTACTCGCTGGAACTCTGGCATTTCTGGGTCCAGCAGACGACTTTCACCCGCGGACCTTTGCCATCGAACTCTCGATGGAAGTCGTTGGCCACCAGAGAAAGGGCAGTTTGCCGCTTCAGCTGGAGAATTCATGATCCCGGTGTGTTTGCTTCCTCTTCGCTTTCGTTCTATCCAGAACTCGCGCTAGCTGAAAACCATGTGGCAGGAAGCTTCGACATCGACGGCGACATGGAAGCCATTTTCCCCGTCGTCGACTGCCTGATCCAAAGAAAATGGGCGCATTGGCGCAGCTGCAACCGGTGCGCGGCTCAAATCTGCCCGCGAGAGCCGGCGGCCCATTTCCCCTTCAGGCTCATCCGGTTGTGCGCGTGGCTCAACGCCGACTGGATCGTCATTCGCGCTGGTAATCAGGAAGCGCAATTCTGTCCATCAACCCGCGTCCGAAAGCCAGATCCGCGAACCACGGTATTCTCATCAGCTTGATGATCTGGTTCCGCAGGAATAAGGATAACTGGGAGTGTGGAGCGAAAGACCCCGCCAATCGCAGCGCAGCCTTTTGCTTCTGGACAATGAATGGCGCAAACAGCTGCTGATATCGAGCAAAGGCTTGGGCGTATTCTCCTTTACAGCGATGAAGTTCGCCAGCAAGAATGTATGCCGCAACCATGGCAAGAGCCGAGCCCTGCCCGGCGAGCAGCGACACGCAAAAGGCTGCATCTCCGACTAAGGTAACGCGACCTCTCGTCCAAAGACCTTGCCCGGAATCCATTCGTATCTGGCTGACACGATCGAAGTAAAGTTCCCGAGTTCGGTCCAGTGCCTTCAAGATGCGCGGGCACTCCCAGCCACTTTGTCCAAAGCGCTCACGAAGAATGGCCTTGTGCGTGTCGATATCACCGTGCTGCCTTGGGTCAAACGAAGGATCTTCGAAGGTCAACAGGAACATCGTGCTGTTTCCACGCAGAGCGAAACGGCCGACCTGTCGGCCGACTTGCGTGTACATGACATACGTCAATTCGTCACGCGGTTCATAACCCTCTATTTCGAAGGCGGCGACCCCGTAGCCCAGATACTTCTCGAACTGTTCTTGCGGGCCAAAGACCAACTTGCGGACCCGAGAGTGAAGCCCATCCGCCCCCACGACCAGATCGAAATTGCCTTCTTTGCCACTCTCGAACGTCACACGAACACTCCTGCCTGATTGATCGATTGAATGGATGCTGTCGTTGAAAATCGTGTCGACGCGCTTTTCGACTTTTCTGAATATTGCGGATCCTAATTCGCCTCGCGGAAGGCTGGTAAAGCGCCCTTGGGTGGCTCGCGCGAAAGTCGACGCGGGAAAACCCGCAACCCGCTCTCCTCTTCTATTAACGATCCGTACCTCTTGCACCTGATATCCGCGACTCCGGATCTCCTCGGACAACCCCATGCGATCAGCAATCTCAAAGCCGGCACCCCAGAAATCGATGACGTACCCTCCAGTTCGCAAGGTCGGCGCCTGCTCCACAATTGTCGGATTCATTCCGTACTGGAGAAGCCAGTAAGCGAGGGTGGGGCCGGCAATTCCCGCCCCAGAAATTAGAATGTTCACAACGAAAAGTTTACGACAGAAGACGTGTCCGCCTTGCAGCGCGCGGAGAATTGAGTCTCTGGTTTATTCGCATGCTGCTTCGGTGGTGTTCGCTGGATGCGCAACTCGTTGGCCGGCAATTGGCTTCCGGAGTCGGTTGCACAACCCGGCAGTCGTGGATGGGCGTCCGATCGCAACGATTTGTCTGCTACAGCCAAAACAAGGGAACCAGGCCGAGCGCGGCCAGAGCGCCCAGCAGGCCGAGGCTCTGGATTCCAGTCTTGCGATCAGCCAGGCTGAACGAGTAGATGCCTTTAATCAGATTATTACTCGCGGCCGCGATGAGAACCGCGTCGGCCGCAACCTTCAACGGAGTGAGACTTCCCGCTGCCTGGGTCATTCCCAGGATGAAGGGGTCAACGTCGGTAACGCCCATGATTGCCGCCAGCGTGTCTACCCCAGCCTGGCCGAGATATTTGGTTGCTAACTGGGTCGCAATCAGCATCGCCAGAAACAACAACGCAAAAAGAAATGCGGTCAGAAGTTCCAGAGGATTCTTCGGCTCGAACTCGCGCTTTATCTGCGAACTCCGCTCATCCCGGCGGCTGGACCAAAGCCAGCCAACTGCGATAGCTAGGCCGGCGAGAACAAGAAATGCCGGGGCCAGGATCGCCGCCAATTGACGATTGAAAAGAGCCAGGAGCACGACCAGGCGTAGATACATCACACCGGAAGCGATCAAGATCGCTCCGGAAAAAAGATGAGGACGATCCTCGCGCGCGGCCCGGCGCGCCATGACTACCGTTGCCACCGTGGAGGAATAGGCTCCGCCCAGAAATCCCGAAAGGACCACCCCACCGCGCTGCCTGGTCCACTTCTGTAATAGGTAGCTGCCGTAAGAAATCGCGCTCACCGCCACCACTACCAGCCAGGTTTTGAAAGGATTGATGTGGAAAGCGCCAAATTCCTGCTTGGGCAGGATCGGCAAAATGACCACGGTGAGCAGCAGAAACTTCGCGAAGGTAAGAATCTCGTCCGGAGCAGTGCGACCTGCGAGATTCTCCAGAACGCTCTTGAGCTCGAGCAATAAAAGGCTGGCCACGGTGAGCGCGGTCGCAATCCACAGATGGTCGTAGTGAACGAGCGCGCCGACCAGATAGGTGGCCAGGCCCGACATCTCCGATGTAACGCCGGCGGTTTCGGTCTGGGAAACCTTGTGCCAGTAGGAGAGCAGCAGGAATCCGCCCACCACCAGGAAGCCGAGCGTTACCGGAAGCAACTGTGGGCCGGAGAGCAGAGCGATGGAATAGCCGATCAGGCCGATGAGTGGAAACGTCCGCACCCCGCCGAACGAGTAAAATCCTGCCGCAGTTTTGCGCTCCTCCCGCTCCACGCCGATGAGGAACGACAGAAAGAGGACGAGAACAATCTTGACCGCGTCGGGCGGCAGCCACTGGTACAGCGGCACGTGCGTTTTGTCTCCTGGTGAACCTTCGCATTATAGGCAGGTGCCGCGGTTTTGCCAGAGTTTTGTTGAGCTTAAGAGTCCTGGAGGAGCGATTCCGCCTGAACTTCTCGTCAGATTTTCGAGAGAAACTGCAGCCGTCACGGACAACTCGAGACCCACGGTTAGCTACTAAATAATTAGTTGACCTTTTTAGAGCTGCCACGTCTTAGTTGACAGAGGCGCAAAAGAACAGGAGGACGGATTGCCCCGAACCCGGTCTGCAACTCTGACGGAAGCTGAGCTGCGCATCATGAACGTGCTCTGGCAGAAGGGCTCGGCGACCGTTCACGAGGTCCTGGAGGCCCTCCCCGCAAAGCCCGCGCTGGCATACAACTCGATTCTGACGATTATTCGGATCCTTGAGAAAAAGGGATACGTGAAACACCTCAAGGACAGGCGCGCTCATGTTTATATCCCTCTGGTCGACCGCAAAGCGGCCACGCGTTTCGAGGTGAGGCACCTGGTCAGCCGCTTCTTTGGCGACTCGCACGATTTGCTTGTTCTCAACATTCTCGAAGATAAGGGCATCGATGCCGAGGAACTGAAACATCTGCGCCAGCTTCTGGAAGGGAGCAAGCAATGATGATGGCAGCCACGGATTGGAATGTCATCGGCCAGGTATCCGCTGCCCGCATCGTGGACTGCCTTGTTCGGGGCACGGCCATTGCTCTGTGCGCCGGGGTAATCTCGAAATTCGCCCGCCGTACGCCCTCTGGAACGCGCTTTGCCGTATGGTTTGCCGCTCTGATGACGATTGCCTCGCTGCCTTTGCTGAGTGGAATCGGGCGGTCTTCGGCGGTGGGGATTTCTGCCGCTAACGTTGCGAGTCGGGCTCCAATCGTCGTGCCGGAGGTATGGGGTTTCTACTTGTTCGTCGCGTGGGCGGCCATTGCGGGGTTCGCCCTGTTGCGGGTAGGAATAAGCCTGATGCATTTGCGGGCTCTGCGGGCGAGCTGTGTACCGGTTGATCCCAACTCACTCGATGCCAGCGTCGGGGAAACTCTTTCCCGTAACCGGGGCAAGAGAGCAGTCGCGTTGTATCTTTCCGACCTCGTGCACGTTCCGACCGCGGTGGGTTTCGGCAATCCGGCGATTATCATTCCGCGCTGGCTTATGACGGAACTCTCCCCCGCGGAGCTGAACCAGATTCTGCTCCACGAGCTCGCCCATCTCCGGCGCCGGGACGACTGGACGAATTTGCTCCAGAAGATTGTCAAGGCGATTTTCTTCTTTCATCCTGCGGTCTGGTGGATCGAAAAGCGAGTCTCGCTGGAGCGGGAAATGGCATGCGACGATGCGGTTGTTGCGGAGACGGCCAGCCCTCGGGCTTATGCGGAATGCCTGGCCCGTCTGGCGGAAAAGAGCTTTCTGCGCCGCAGCCTGGCCCTCGCGCAAGCCGCTATCGGCCGAATCCGGCAAACTTCGTTGCGAGTGGCCCGGATTCTGGATGGAAACCGGCCGTCCGCCAGCCGCGCTGACTGGAAGCCCGCTGTCTTACTGGTGGGGGTGTTTACAGCCCTGTGCGGAGTGGGGTTCTTTGAAACTCCGCAGCTTGTTGCTTTCCAGGATGCTTCCGAGCCGGCTGCCAAACCAGCGATTGTGCTGGCCTCGAATAGATTGCCGGTGCAGGGAAGCAGTGTAGCCCCAGGTCTGCCCGCTGCAGGGGCGCATCCGGTCGCGTGGAGATCTCCAATTGTTGCCAAGTCGGTTCGTACGCGGCGGTCGCGCGGCAAGGCAATAACCCCCGCCCAGAGGCCGTCACGCCCTGAGAGCTTCGAGAGCGCATTGGTTTTCGAGACGCCGAATCCGCAGGCGGCGAGCGGAGATATGGTTCACGCCGCCGGCTTGCGGACGGATTCTACTGCTCCTGCGCAGGCAGTGTTTGTGGTTGTGGAAAGTCAATGTAGCGCCTTGAGCGCAGCGACGTGCCAGATCAGCGTTTGGCGCGTCACCCTGCAATACCCCGTGAGCGCGCCGGTCAACAAGACGATTCCCCGGAAAACCTAAAGAATTTGGAGCAGGGAGCTGGGGCCGACGCGCTGAAGAGTGAACTAAGGAATTAGTTGTTACAAACTTCAGACAAAGGATGAGAGTCATGAATGTAAAAATGTGGTTCCAAAAATACAGCACGATGAAATGGACGCGGAGGCTGGTAGTTCCGGCGCTGGCAGTGGTGCTGGCCGCCTCGTTCGCAACCTACGAATGCCTGAGGCCAACGGCAGCCGACGCGGCGGCCGCGGCTTTACCAGCCCCGGCGGCTGCTCCCCTGAATAACGAAAGCGTCGAACCGCTGCTTGCCTTGAATCGCGCAATGGAAACTCTCGCCGCCCACGTTACTCCGGCCATAGTGAACGTTACGGTTACCTCGCGAACCAAGCCGGATCAGGCGCAGGATCAACTTCCGCGCGACTTCCAGCGATTTTTTGGCCAGGGTCCGTTCGGCCAATTCTTCGGGCAGAATATGCAGCCCCAGCCCCGGGTTGAGCACGGCCTGGGAAGCGGCGTGATTATTTCGCCGGATGGATACATCGTGACCAACAATCACGTTGTTGAGGGGGCAACGGACATTCGCGTCACGACCAGCGACCGTCGGATTCTGAAAGCCAAGCTGATCGGCACCGATCCGTTGACCGACCTGGCGGTGCTGAAGATAGACGCTACCGGCCTGGCCAGCGTTCCCTGGGGCAATTCGACCGACGTGCGTCCTGGCGAAACCGTTTTGGCCTTCGGCAATCCTTACGGGTTTCGATTCACTGTCACCCGCGGCATCGTCAGCGCGGTGAATCGTCCCAATCCCGAAGGCGATCCGCGCAAGCCGGGTGAGTTCATCCAGACGGATGCGGCCATCAATCCGGGCAATTCCGGCGGACCGCTGGTGGATGCCCGCGGCGAAGTCATCGGCATCAATACCTTTCTGATTTCGCCATCTGGGTCGTTTTCTGGCATGGGGTTTGCCATTCCCTCTCAGATTGCCCAGCCCACTGTGGATGCGTTGATCCGCTACGGAAAAGTCACGCGCGGCCACATCGGAATCGAAATCACCGACGTGACTCCCGAGAACGCGCGCTTCTTCGATGTCTCGAAAGCCACGGGCGCTGTGGTCACGCAAGTGGTGCCGGACTCGCCGGGAGCTAAGGCCGGTCTGAAAATCGGCGACGTAATCACCGAACTCGATGGCCAGCCGGTCAGCAATGCTGGGGAGCTTCAAGTGACGGTTGGACAGAAACAGCCGGGAACGAGGATCACGCTGGGGATTCTGCGCAACGGCCAAAGCGTGAGCATTCCGGTCACTCTGACGGAAGTGGGCAGCGGAACCGGCGAGAGCAGCGGCGCTTCCAGCACTGGCCAGGGCAAGGCTCGCTGGGGCATCGGACTGGAAGATCTCACGCCCAGTCTGCGTCAGCAAATCCAGGCGCCCGCTGATCTTCAAGGAGCAGTTGTGGAGAATGTTCAGCCGGGCAGCCCCGCCGACAATGCCGGGCTGCAGCAGGGCGATGTGATCCTCGAAGTCGACCGCCACAAGGTGAACAATACGGACGACGCTCGGCAGGTGTTGGAGAACATCCCGAACGGCCAAGACGCGTTATTGCTCGTCTGGTCCAATGGTGGAAACACCTTCCGCGTGTTACATCCGGCGGGAAGCGAGTAAGCCGCTCAAGATGGTGGAATAGCAAAGAAGGCAGTCGCAAGTCGGCGTCATCCCGAAGCCCCGCGCTTGTACCGGCGGGGCGAGGGATCTCGCGGGGGTTTCCGTTCAGGCAGGTCTGGATGTCGCTCTCTTCAAGAATTCTCCCTGCCCCGCGCGCCCCAGAAACTTGTCCCCCTCCACGATCACGCGCCCGCGGCTCAAGACCACATCCGGCATGCCCGTGACTTCGATGCCTTCGAACATCGAGTAGTCCACGCGCATGTGATGTGTTTTCGCGCTGATGGTGTGCTTGCGCTTGGGATCGAAAATCACCAAGTCTGCATCGCTGCCGACGGCAATCGTCCCTTTGCGCGGATACAAACCGAACAGCCTTGCGGGCGTCGTCGACACGAGTTCCACGAAGCGGTTTGCGCTGAACCGCCCCCCGGCCACTCCGCCGGAATAAATCAAGCTCATACGATGTTCCACCCCCGGGCCGCCGTTGGGAATCTTCGTGAAATCGTCGCGCCCAAGTTCCTTCTGTTCTTTGAAGCAAAACGGACAATGATCCGTGGAAACCACCTGAAGATGATCGCGTTTCAACCCGTTCCAAAGTTTTTCCTGATGCCATTTTTCCCGCAGCGGCGGCGTGAAAACATACTTCGCCCCCTCGAACCCCGGCGCGTCGAAGTTCTCGATCGAGAGATACAAGTACTGCGGGCAGGTTTCTGCATAAACCGGCAATCCCCGGTCGCGGGCTTCGCGAACTTTTTCGAGAGCATCGTTGCAGCTCAAGTGAACGATGTAAATGGGCGCGCCCGCCATCTCCGCCAGAGCGATGGCCCGCGCCGTGGCTTCCGCTTCCGCCGTCGTTGGCCGGGTGAGCGCGTGATATTTCGGCGCCTTCTTTCCTTCTGCCAGCGCCTGCTGCACGATCACGTCAATCGCGCTGCCATTCTCGGCGTGCATGCAGATCATCGCGCCATTCTTCGAGGTAGTTTGCAGCGCCTTGAAAATGCTGGCGTCATCGAGCATGAACACGCCGGGATAGGCCATGAACAGCTTGAAACTGGTCACGCCTTCATTGACCAGAGCATCCATTTCCCGCAACTGCCCGCCGCTGACATCGGTGACGATGCAGTGAAAGGCATAGTCTGAGACCGCCCTCTTCGCAGCCTTTTCCATCCATGTGTCGAAGGCCTTGCGCAGCGGCTGCCCTTTATATTGAATGGCAAAGTCGATCAGCGTGGTAGTTCCGCCAAAAGCCGCGGCGCGCGTGCCGGTTTCAAAATCGTCGGCGCTCGTGGTGCCGCCAAACGGCATGTCGAGATGCGTGTGCACGTCGATGCCTCCGGGCAAAACCAGCGTGCCGGATGCGTCGAGAACTTTCGTGGCATTCTCTCGCGGCAGATCTTTTCCGATCGCCGCGACCTTTCCGCCGCTGATCGCGACATCGGCCCCATAAGTGTCCGTGGCGGTTACCACGCTGCCGTTAGTGATGATCGTGTCGAATCCCATGGAGATCTCCGATCCCGGCCGGAAATGAAAACGAAATTTTATGCTAAACTGCGACACCTGTCGTGGCTTCTGACCTTTTCATCCTGAGCGAAGCGAAGGACCAATGTTTTTGGCTGGGGCGCCGAGATTCTCGCGTCGAAGGATGGTATGAAATTCGGAATTACCCTTAAACCCGATATTTCCGTCGAACGCATCGTGGGACTCACGCGGCAGGCCGAGGCCGCCGGCTTCGCCTATGGATGGATTTTCGATTCCCATGTTCTGTGGAAGGAACCATACCCGCTGCTGACTCTGATGGCTGCGAATACCAAGCGCATGCGTCTGGGCACATGTGTGACCAATCCCGCCACGCGCGATCTTACCGTCACGGCCAGCCTTTTCGCCACACTGAATCTGATTTCCGGCGGTCGGATGCAGCTCGGCATTGGCCGGGGCGACAGTTCCCGCCGGGTGCTGGGGAAGAAACCGGTGAGCTGGTCGCAATTGGAGCAGGCGGTGAAGGATTTCCGCGATCTCACCGCCGGCCGCGAAATTCAACATGATGGACAGCCCGCTCGTCTCAGCTGGGCCACAGGCTCTCCGCCAGTGTGGATTGCAGGCTACGGCCCCAAGGTTTTGCACATGGCAGGACGTGTGGCTGATGGCATCATTCTTCAATTCGCGGACCCGGACTTGATCGCGTGGTGTTTGGGTTTCGTGAAAGAGGGCGCAAAGGCCGCCGGGCGCGATTTCAAGTCAATTGAAGTGATGTCGGCTGCGCCGGTGTGGGTTTCGAATGATGTAAATGCGGCGCGTGAGCGCGTGCGCTGGTTTCCCGCGCTGGTCTCCAATCACGTGGTGGATCTCATTCGCCAATACAAGCCGGAAGAGTTGCCGCCGGCGCTTACTTCATACGTGCAGGACCGCGGAGGCTACGACTATCAGCACCATTGCAAGGTGGGCAGCGAGAACGCGGATTTTGTTTCCGACGAGGTAATCGACCGCTTCTGCCTGCTCGGCCCAGCCAAAGCGCATCAGGAGAAGTTACGCAAGCTTGCCGAGGTCGGCGTAACCCAGTTCAACATTTACCTGATGTGCGACGACGAAGAAGAAAACCTTCGCGACTATGAACGCGAAGTGCTGCCCGGTTTCTTGAACTAGCAGGTTTTGCTTTGCCGTTTCAGGCGCCTCGATCTTGTCGCTCCAAGCGCCTCTACCTTGTCATTCCGAGCGCAGCGAGGAATCTGGGTGATGGCGCACATGGTAGGTCAAGAAAAACCCAGATCCCTCGCTTCGCTCGGGAAGACCAAAGATCCCAAAGTCCTTTACCGTTCTTCCGCCACCGCAACTGACGCCTGCAGCGGAAGCATCAACACGTAATAGCTGACAAACGAAAGCGCGAACCCAACAAACCACGAATAGTCGTATAGTACGCGCATAGATGGAACGGCCAGCCCGGCCAGAGCCGTCCCCGCGCCCAGCGCCAACGCAATCACCGCCCGCCAGTTGAATCCCTTGGAGTATTCGTAAGCGCCATTACGCAGATACAGATCGTTGATTTGCAGGGTCCGCCGTCGCACCACGAAGTAGTCGCAGATCATAATGCCGGCAACCGGCCCGAGAAACGCCGCGTACCCTCCGAGCCATCCCAGGATGAACGTCTTATAGTCGGCCAGTAGCTTCCAGGGCATGAGGGCGATGCCCATGAAACAGGTGATTATGCCTCCTGTGCGAAAGCTGATACGCCGCGGCCACAGATTGGAGAAGTCGTTCGCCGGAGAAACCACATTCGCGCCGATATTCACATTCAACGTGGCCAGCAGGATCGCCACCAGGGAGATGACGACGGCCACCGGAGAATGAAACCGGCTGAGCAGCTGGACCGGGTCCCAAATGGCCGTTCCGTAAATCACCACGGTCGCAGAAGTCACCACGATGCCGACGAAGGCATACAACGTCATGGTCGTCGGCAGAGCCAGTGCCTGGCCGACCATCTGGTCGCGCTGATTACGTGCAAATCGGGTGAAGTCAGGGATGTTCAGTGAGACCGTCGCCCAGAATCCAACCGTGCCGTTAAGCGCGGGAATCAGGAATTTCAGCAACTCCGGAAAAGTCGTGAACCGCGACGGCACCCGGAGCATGGGCCCGAATCCGCCAGCCTCGTGATACGCCCAGCCTAGCAGCAACAGGCCCACTCCCAAAAGCACGGGCGCGCTGATGCCTTGCAGAATCCGGATGTATTCGATTCCTTTGAGAATTACCGCCAGGTTGATCAACCAGAAAAGCAGAAAACAAATCGCAGTGCCGTGAGGAACTTTATTCCAGCCCGGAATGAGCGTTGCCAGCAGCGTGCTGACTGCCTCGCCGCCGATCCAGGTCTGGATACCGAACCATCCGCACGCCACCAGCGCGCGCAGAACCGCAGCGATGTTCGCACCCAACACTCCGAACGATGCCCGCGCCAGCACCGGGAAGGGAATTCCATACTTTGCGCCAGGATGCGAATTCAGCAGCATCGGCGCCAGCACGATCACGTTGCCGATAAAGATGGTTGCAAGCGCCTGCTTCCAGTTCATTCCGCCCTGAATCAGGCTGGCGGCCAGCATGTAGGTCAGGATGTTGACTGACATCGAGATCCACAACGCCGCAAAGTTATAGGTGCCCCAATGCCGTCGTTCGGCGCTCGCGGGCGCGAGGTCGGGGTTGTAGAGAGGGCTGGCTTCGATGCGGGATTGCAGACGCGGTGTCGATGGCGAGGTCATCGAAGGGACGGTTTATGCGCGCGTCAGTCCGCCGCCGCTTCTCCGGTCTGCGCAGTCAGCGGGCCGTAGCTATCGGGCCGGCGGTCGCGGAAGAACTGCCAGACGCGCCGCACCTCCGTGATCATGTCCAGATCCAGATCGGCCACCACCACTTCGTCCTTATCCCGGCTGGCCTGGGCGATGATCTTGCCTCTGGGATTGCAGAAGTAGCTCTTCCCGTAGAACTCTCCGATACTCCAGGGTTTTTCCATGCCCACGCGGTTGATTGCCGCGACGAAGTATCCATTAGCCACGGCGTGCGCGGGCTGCTCGAGTTCCCACAAATACTCAGATAGGCCTGCAACCGTAGCGGAAGGATTGAACACGATCTCGGCTCCGTTGAGTCCCAGGATGCGCGCACCCTCCGGAAAATGCCGGTCGTAGCAGATGTAAACCCCCACCCGCGCATACTTCGTCTCAAATACCGGATATCCCAGATCGCCAGGAGTGAAGTAAAACTTCTCCCAAAACCCGGGATGGCAGTGCGGAATGTGGTGCTTGCGGTATTTCCCCAGATAGCGACCGTCGGCATCGATTACCGCAGCGGTGTTGAAATAGACCCCCGGCATCTGCTCCTCGTACACAGGAACCACAATCGCCATGCGATGTTTGGCGGCAATCTTCTGCATCAATCTGGTTGTGGGGCCGTCGGGTACTCGCTCCGTGAGCTCGTACCAGCGCGCGTTCTGCTCGGCGCAGAAATAAGGCCCGTAGAATAATTCCTGCAGGCAGAGAATTTGCGCCTTCTTTTTGGCCGCCTGTTCGATGAGCTTCAAATGCTTGTCGATCATCGCCTTTCTGATCTGGGCAAGCGGACGCTCGGTGCTAAGCGAGTTGCTGGCTTGGATCAGGGCACAGCGGACAATGCGGGGCATGGGACCTCCGAGGAAGAGAAATATAGCAGAAAGCGCCGCATCAACTCCCGACGTACCGGGCATAAAGACTGCGAGCAATGGCCGTATCAGTGGTGCCCTTGATGATGGCTCGTCCGTCCGGGAATAACGTCATCTCGTAAGGATCGCGGCTGAACTTCAACACAAACTCGTTGTGCCGCACCCTCCCTAGCGATGCCAGGCGCCGCTGCAAGTCCTCGAAATCAATGGGCCTGTGCCTTTCGTGAATCTGCACCGAATTTCGGCCGCATAGCGTGATATGAGGGCGGCCTTCACCCGCGAGATGAATGAAGTTTCGTTCGCCGCAGGCTCGGCATCCTGGATGTGGGCGCTCCGCCGCGATCTCGCTGCGCTCGTTACGCCAGAGATCAAACGACAAGAGCGATTTCCGCAGCTGGGCCGTCTGCTGCCCGCCAATCAGCATTTTCATCGCTTCGGTAGCGGCAATCGAGGCTGCGAGATTGACGGCAGAATTTAGGATGCCCGCTGTCTCGCACGTCTCCACCACGCCGCGCGGCGAATCGGGAAAGATGCAGGCCAGGCAAGCTGTGCTTCCCGGAACCACATTCAGCGTCACAGCATAACTTCCCACGGCCGCCGTGTAGATCCAAGGCCGCTCGTTCTTCACGGCATAATCGTTGATCAGATAACGTGTCTCGAAATTGTCTGTTCCGTCCAGAATTACTTCCATTTCTTCAAGTAAATCTTCACTGTTGTCTGGAATGAGATCCTGCACTTGCGCTTCGACCGTGATTTCTGAGTTAAATGACGCGATTTTGCGTGCCGCGGCGATCGCCTTCGGCAGGGATTCGGCGGCGTCCTTTTCATCGAACAGAGACTGCCGCTGCAAGTTGCTGGCCTCGACATAATCGCGATCGATAATGCGCAGTGTTCCCACGCCGGCGCGGGCCAGCAACAATGCCAGCGCCGAGCCCGTAGCGCCGCAGCCGACGATTGCGATTTTCCCGGCCGCCAGCCGCCGCTGACCCTCGACTCCGATCCCAGGGAAAAGAATCTGCCGCGAGTAGCGTTCTTCGATTGTTTTTGTTTCTTCCCGTCTCAAGGAGATCACCAGTGTTCCATGGCAAAACCTTTATTATAAGGGGCTGGACTTGAAGCAAGATTTCGCTCCCGGGCAGATTCCAGGGATTCATTCGTGCGGAGCCCACAGGGGGCGTCTGCTCTTCGTCGGAATCGAAGCGCTGAACCCAAGGACACCGATTGCTGAGACGTTTCGCGTCATCGCTTCTCTTTATTATGGTGCTTCCCGGCCCGGCCGCCGAGGCCCGATCGGCGCTGGCCTCTCCGCCTCAGGACCAAGAGCGGCAGTCGGTTGCATCCTCCGCGCTCGCCACCATGAACGCGTACGCCGGACTGACGGTCGAGTCCATCGATCTCCCAGGCGTACCTTTGCGCGATCGCCAGCAACTTTTGCAACTTCTGCCGCAAAAAGAGGATCAGCCACTAAACCGCGAGCAGATTCGCGAAAGCATCCATACTCTTTTCGGCACAGGGCGGTTCTCCGATATTGAGGCAGAGGCCGCGCCCTCCGGGTCCGGCGTGAAACTTAGCTTCGTGACTTCCCCCAACTATTTCGTGGGTGCCGTGGACGTGGAAGGCGCGCCCAACCATCCCAGTGCGGACCAGATCGCGAATGCCTCCAAGTTTCAACTGGGTGAGCATTACACGCTCGACAAGCTCGACCGTGCTCTGCGGAACATTCGACAGGTGATGCAGGAAAATGGTTATTATCGCGCTCAAGTGACGGCAGAAACCACCTCTTACCCGGCCACCCAGCAGGTGAACATTCTGTTTCACGTCAAGCCGGGAGGGCCGGCGCACGTAGGCGAGGTAAAAGTAACGGGCACGTCAAGCCTCAGCTCTGCCCAGCTTCAGAACCTCGCCAAGATGCACGCCGGCGACGTGATCACCGCCGCGCGCATTACTAATTCTCTGCAACGCCTCCGCAAACGCTTCCAGAAGCAGCGGCGCGTGCTGGCGCAAGTCTCGATCGCAGACCAGGTATACGAGCCGGTGGCCAACTCCGTGGACTATACCTTCGAGATCGAGCCCGGCCCCGTGGTTCTTATTCGCACACAGGGCTTCAGAATCAAGAACAGCCTGTTGAAGAAGGAAATTCCCGTCTACGAAGAGAATGCAGCCGACGAGGATTTACTGAACGAGGGCAAGCGCAATCTGTTGGATTACCTGCAGACTCGCGGTTACTTCGACGCCAAGGTGGATATTCAGCGGGAATCCACGCCCCAGACTCTGCGCATCGTTTATCAGATCGATCCGGGACCGGTGCACAAGCTGGTTCTGATCCGGATTAGCGGCAACAAGTATTTTCCAACATCTATGCTGCGCGCACGCCTGCAAATGCAGCCCGCCGGCAGGTTTCTCTCCCATGGACGATATAGCGAGGCCCTACTCAAGAGCGATGTCAGCAATTTGCAGGCTCTGTACGTTTCCAACGGATTTCGCGGGGCTCAAATCGAGAGCAAGGTAGACGACAACTACCATGGCTCGGAAAACCAGCTCGCCGTGTTCCTGGACGTCAAGGAAGGGCCGCAGACTCTTGTCGGCAAATTTCTCATCGAGGGTAACAAGAAAGCTCCTACCAGTTCTTTCCCGGAGCTTGACACGCAGGAAGGTCAGCCTTATTCCGAGCAAAATCTAGCCAATGATCGGGACAAGATCCTCAACTATTACTTTAACCACGGCTTCCCCAACGCGACTCTCGAGATCGCCACAGCCCCGTCTTCTACCCAGCGCGGCCGGGAAGACGTCACCTACGACATTCAGGAGGGAGAGCAGTTCTTCGTGGATCAGGTCATGATTGGCGGGCTCGATCACACCCGAAAATATGTTGTGCAACGCGAAATCCAAACCCAATCCGGCCAGCCTCTCAGCCAGCAGGATTTGTTGGACACGCAGACCAAGCTTTACGATCTGGGAATTTTCAGTCAGGTCGATACCGCAGTGCAGAACCCCGGGGGCAGCGATCCGCAAAAAAATGTTCTGGTGCAGGTACAGGAAGCCAAGCGCTATACCTTCACTTACGGCGTGGGTCTGGAGTTTCAAACGGGTCAGCCGGCTGGAACAACCGCGCCGGCCGGAGCCACCGGCGTGAGCCCGCGTGTAGGCTTTAATGTCACACGCCTTAACGTGGGCGGCCGCGACCAGACCCTCATCTTTCAGTCGCACGTAGGCCGTTTGCAGCAACGTGGGCTAATCAGTTATGAAATGCCTAAGCTGTTTAACAACGACCGGCTCAAACTGACCTATACGGTCTTTTACGACAACAGCCTGGATGTCTCCACATTCACCTCGCAGCGACTGGAGGGCAGGATTGACCTGCGCCAACAGTTGGGACGGCAGCTGCCGAACCGGTCCAGCTCGCTGACCTACCGTTTTGAATATCGCCGAGTAAAGGCGAGCAATTTCATCACCGACTTTTCTCCGGGTCTGTTTCCCTTGCTTTCCTCGCCGGCGCGCGTTGGCGGACCCGGTTTTACCTATATCCGCGACAAACGCGACAACCCTTTGGAAAGTACAAAAGGGAGCTACTTGACCGTAGACGGATTCGCGGCCTCCGGTTACTTCGGTTCGCAAGCCGACTTTGCCCGCTTGGTGGTTCAGAACTCCACCTATTATCCTTTTGGACACTGGAACCATCATCCATTTGTCTTTGCGCGTTCCACCACCGTCGGCCTGGAGCAGGTGTATCGCGGAACTCGTGTGCTGCCACCCGGTTCGTGCCCAATCAATCCGCACACCGGAGAACCTACCTGTTCAACTCTTACTCCCATACCGTTCCCCGAACTGCTTTTCGCGGGCGGGGGCAACTCGATTCGTGGTTTCGGGTTAAATCAAGCAGGTCCTCGCGATCCCGACTCCGGCGGTCCGGTGGGTGGAACGGCGCTGTTCGTCAATAATCTCGAGTTGCGCCTTCCCACTTTCAGCTTGCCGTACCTGGGGCAGGGTTTCGGCATCGCCATTTTTGAAGACATGGGCAATGTTTTCACCGCCGGTCATGACCTATTGAAAGGAATGCTGCGCTGGCACCAGCCCGATCCGGCGCAGTGCCTCGTGCCTCCGAATGGCACGCCCATCTCGGAATGCATGAAGGCTTTCAACGACGGCGGCTACGATTACACCTCTCACGCCGTGGGTGTCGGATTGCGCTATAAAACACCAATCGGTCCGCTGCGCTTCGACTTCGGTTACAATCTGAATCCGACCCGGTATTTTGTAGAAACAGTGAACTCGTCGGTCACCCCGCCGGTGCCGACGGGCGACTTTGTCACCCAGCGTCTGCGCCGCTTTAATGTATTCTTCAGCATAGGCCAGCCATTCTGATGAACATTCGTCCGCGAATCCGCCTGTCGATCATGGCCGCCATGCTGTTGGTCGCAACGCTCGGTAGTGTGCGAGCCGGGTCTGCCCAGGTCATCGACCGCATCGTAGCCACGGTCAACGGCAGCATCATTCTTCAATCCGATTGGGACCAGGCGCTTTGTTACGAGGCGCTCCTGAGTCATCGTCCGCTTTCGCAATTTAGCGCCGATGACCGCCGCGCGGTTCTCGACCGGCTCATCGATCAGGAATTACTGCGAGAGCAAATGAAGTCGGCAGACTTTCGCCATGCCACAGAAGCGGAAGCCTCCACCCGCGTCGCCGAGGCGCAGAAGGAATACGCTCAAGGGAGCGGCACCGAAACCTGGCAGTCACGGCTGGCTCAATATCACCTCACCGAGCAGGACGTTCTACAGCACGTAAGACAACAGATCGACCTGATGCGCCTGGTGGATGCCCGGCTTCGTCCCACCGTGCAGATCGATGCGAAGTCCATCGAGGAATACTACCGGGAGAAATTTGTTCCGCACTTGAAGCAAACCGGCGCCGGTGCCGTCCCGCTGGAGACAGTGTCCGGTAAGATTCGGGAACTGCTAACTGAACAAAAAGTAAACCAGCTGCTTGTCTCCTGGCTGCAGACCTTGCGCTCCGAGAGCCAGGTTCGGCTCCCCGGAATTACCCCGCCCAACGAGCCGGGAGCGCAGACTCCGTGAATGAACCTTCCGCCACTCCTGTTCGCCGCCGGTGGTGGAAATATCTGCTTCTTTTTCCTGTGGGTATAGTGCTGCTTGCGCTCGGATTTTTGTGGTACATCAATACCGACTCCTTTCAGTCGCTGGTCCGCCGCCGTCTGGTCGAGGAAGTGGAGCGGATTACCGGCGGTCGCGCAGAGATCGGAAGCTTCCACACTGTTCCGTTCCAGATGCAGGTGGATATCCGCAACATCACGGTTCACGGCCGCGAGTCCGCGAACGAAACTCCCCTGGCCCATGCTGACCGGATTGTTGCGCGCCTGAAGATAAGTTCTCTTCTTCGAAGCGAGCCCGGTTTTCATGAACTGGTTGTGGACCGGCCCGTGATTCACATTCAGGTTTACCCCGACGGCACAACCAACGTCCCGCAGTTGGCCGTCCGCGAGACTTCTAGCCGGACCGCTATTCAGAAGCTCTTTGCTCTCTCCATCAACCGCCTCGAGGTTCGGCACGGAGAGATGCTTTGGGGCAACCAAACCGTCCCTCTCGATTTCGACGTCCGCGACACCGAACTCGACATGAACTATTCGTTTCTGCGCCGCCGGTACCTCGGACGGATGCTGCTCGGAAAAGTCGAGACCAAGTTCGATGATTGCCGTCCCTTTTCGTGGATGATCACAGCCGAGTTCGCCCTTGCACCCAGTTCCATCGATCTGACGTCTGTTGCCTGGAATTCAGGTCACTCGCATCTTAACGCCCAGGGACGCGTGAGCGACTTCCGGGATCCCCGCGTGCGCGCCGCCTATGACGCACACATCGACCTGACGGAAATTGCGGCCATCGCCCGTCGACATGACCTTCGAGGGGGCACGCTCGACCTCAAGGGGCAAGGAGACTGGTCGATGGAGCACTTTACGGCCAGCGGTCGGGAGGTCGCGGGCGATCTGGTCTGGCAGGACAAGCAGATCGCGTTCTCGAAGGGATCGTTAGCCTCAGACTACTCTGTGACGCAGGATCAGATTCAGCTGTCGAAGCTGCAAGGGCGAATTTTCGGCGGGAGCTTGGCGGGCGACGCGGAAATCGATCACTGGCTTTCCCCACCGCAGCATCTCCCGGCGGGGAACACGGCAGTTATCTCTGCCGGCCGGGCAGAAGTCCGATCGGGTGGGACCGCGAACCGGACCCGCAAGACGGAAATCCAGAGCGGGCGGGTTTTCCTGCGCTTGCGCGACCTCTCAGCGCAGGCGGTGGCCGCTGGACTGGTTGCTCCCACTCACCCCTTGGGCCGGTTCAATCCCGCAGCATTGGTCTCCGGGTCTCTCGACGCCCGCTGGGAAGGAACGCCGTGGGACGCCGATGTTGCTTTTTCCCTCGACGCCAACCCTCCAGCCAATCGGTTCTCCGGGCTGCCGCTTACCATACACGCGAACGGCGTCTACCACCCCAGGACCGATTCGCTGGATCTTTCGCGATTTACGCTTTCCGCTCCGGGTACCAACGTTCAAGCGTCGGGCAGCCTGTCTTCCAAGTCGGCCTTGCATCTTTCCGCTTCCGCCTCGAATCTTGATGAATGGCGGCCGCTCATCGCGGCGTTCGGCGGTCCTACCTCGTTGCCATTTACCCTCAACGGAAGTGCCGTGTTCAATGGCAACGCGAGCGGATCATTTTCTTCGCCGATTCTCTCCGGGTCGCTATCGGTCGACGATTTCGATGTATTCGTGCCTGCCACGGAGCATACGCCTCGACAGACAGTTCATTGGGATTCGTTCTCCACCACGCTGCATGCTTCTGCTTTCAACATCGCCCTGCACAACTCGCTGCTGCGCCGCGATGACACCACGGCGGAGTTCGACGCCTCAGCTACGTTGGAAGGTAGTCACTTCACCCGTGAAAGTCCCTTCAGTCTGCGGGCCAATCTGCACGACTTTGATATCGCCGCGCTTCAGGCTTTCGCCGGATCGAATTATCCGATAAGGGGCAGAGTCGATCTGTTTGTGGAGGCTTCGGGCACAACGCTTGCGCCTCAGGGCCAAGGGCAAGTCCATCTCACCGATGCCTCAGCTTATGGGCAGCCGATTCGACAACTCGATGCCGGCTTGCGCTTTGCCGGAGGCGAAGTGGGGTTGGAGAACATCCATCTCTTCCAAAACGACTCGGTGGTGACCGGCAGCGCCGCTTACAATTTCACGTCCGCCGTCTTCCGCCTCGATCTCAACGGCACAAATTTCGACCTGGCCAGAATCGAGCAGATTCAAACCAATCGTGTGGCACTCAGCGGCCGTGCGAATTTCACCCTTCAGGGTTCCGGAACCGCGGCCGCTCCCGCGATCAATACGGACGTTCAGATTCGCAACCTTACCCTCAATCACGAAGCTATAGGCGACGTTGAATTGCACGCGGCCACTCAAAACCATGAGATACACATCATCGGCAACTCGGAATTTCAGCACGGCTCCGTAGCGCTGCAAGGCAGCGTTCAATTGCACGACGATTATCCCGTCGACCTGTCGTTTCGCATGAATCAGCTCGATCTGGACGGTTTGTGGAGTTCATATCTTCGTGGTCAGATTACGGGGCATTCTTCGGTTGCGGGTTTTCTGGTCATGCACGGGCCTTTACGCCATCCCCGTCTCTGGAGCTTCGAGGCCAATCTCATCAATCTTTCCCTTGACGTCGACAACGTGAAAGTGCAGAACCAGGATCCGATTCGCCTTGCCTTCGCGAATGACGTGCTCCACGTCGAGCAGTTGCACATGTTGGGGCAGGGAACTGATTTCACGGCGCACGGCTCCATACATACCACGGGCCCCCGGGCCATCGACTTGGCTGCCGATGGTCATCTCGATCTCAAACTTCTTTCCACCGTCGACCCAGACTTCAGCGCCTCCGGGTCAGTCACAATGAACATGACTGTGGGCGGCACGCTCGCTGAACCGCTTCCTCAGGGACGCCTGCAGGTGGCCAACGCCACCATGGCTTACGCCGGCCTGCCGAGTGGGCTGAGCGATCTCAACGGATCTTTGGCTTTTACTCGCGATCGCCTCCGCATCGAAAGTCTTCAGGCGCGCACCGGCGGCGGCACCCTCGACTTGAAGGGCGACGCCACTTACTACAACCAGCAGTTCAACTTCAATCTCACGGCGATCGGAAAGGATGTTCGTCTGCGCTATCCTCCTGGGGTCAGTTCTACGGCGAACGCCGAACTCCACTGGATAGGATCGCGGAGTTCTTCCACCATTTCAGGCAATATTATGGTGACAAGAATTGCGGTCACACCCGGTTTCGACTTCAGTTCCTATTTGGAGCGCAGCCGGCGGGTCACGACCGTCACTCCTGCAAACTCGCCCCTTTACAAGGTGAAGCTTGACATTCGGGTGCAGACGGCGCCCGAATTGCAGATGAGAACCGCCATCGCGCGCCTTTCGGGCGACGCCGACTTGCGGCTGCGCGGTTCCATCGCGCGTCCCGCCGTCCTTGGGCGTGCGGATATTCTCGAAGGTCAGGCTACGTTTCACGGCACCAAGTTCACTTTGGAGCGCGGCGACATCACGTTCGCTAATCCCGTCGCCATCGAACCACAATTCAACCTCCAGGCCTCGACCCACGTACGCAGCTACGATTTGAATATCACGGTAACTGGTACGCCTGACCGCGGACTCAATATCAATTACCGTTCTGAACCGCCTCTGCCGAAATCGGACATCATCGCGCTGCTTGCCCTTGGCCGTACCAACCAGGAGTCGGAACAACTGCAGGAGCAATCCGGCCAGAATGTTTTCAGCGACCAAGCCACAGCCCTGATTCTGAATCAGGCTCTTAACGCCACCGTGAGCAGCCGGCTGCAGCGCCTGTTCGGAGTGAGCAACATCAGGATTGATCCCCAGGGTCTTAGCACCGAGACCAATCCCATTGCCCGCGGCCCGCAGGTCACGATTGAGCAGGAATTTTCCAACAATCTCACCTTAAGCTACAGCACCAACGTGTCCCAAAGTTCGCAGCAGATCATCCAGGGCGAGTACTATTTCAATCGGAATCTTTCACTGGTGGGTACTCGCGACCAGAATGGCGTAGTCAGCTTCGATATTCGCATCCGCCGCCGCAAGAAATAATCGCAAAGGATTTCGAGGGGGCGCAGTGCACATCGCAGCGCGCCGGGTTCCGGCTGCGAGCGCACCTGTTTTTCTGCACATGCTCAATCCTGCCGCAGCCCGTCTCCGCATGGTGGAACTGCAACTCAGGTCTCGCGGCATCGCGGACCAGCGTGTTCTGGAGGCCATGCTTCGCGTACCGCGCCATCAATTTATCCCAGAGGGCAATCGTCCCGAAGCCTATGAGGACCATCCCCTCCCCATCGGTGAGGGCCAGACAATCTCCCAGCCTTACATCGTTGCGCTCATGCTCGAAGCCCTGGAAATCCTGCCCACTGACCGCGTCCTCGAGATCGGCACCGGCTCCGGATATGTCACCGCGCTGCTGGCCGAACTTGCAGCTGAGGTTTATTCCATCGAGCGCCATGTGAGCCTGGCGGATGGCGCCCGCAACATTCTCGCGACGCTCGGTTACGAGAACGTTCGGGTGCTTGTCGGAGACGGCTCGCTTGGCCTGCCTGAAGGCGCGCCATTCGATGCGATCTTGATTTCCGCCGCCGCTGCGGCAATTCCGCAAACTCTCCTGACCCAACTCAACGAAGGCGGCCGAATGATCGTTCCGGTCGGGGCTCTGGATGCCCAGCAACTCCAACTCATCCGAATTCGCAACGGGCGTCCGATGATCGTTCCCCGCGAACCGGTTCGCTTTGTTCCATTGATTCCAGGAACCGTGAAGCCGGAACGGGGCTGATTTCAAGTTCGCGGCGGGCTTTGCCATGGTTCGGACCGAGGAAACCGCCAGGGCCCAATACAATACTCTCCTTTACAATCTTCTCAGTGGGCGTTCTTCACAATCTCCGCGTGACGCTCGAGATGATTAAATGGGAGCACTCCATTTTTGCCCTCCCTTTCGCCTTGTGCGGGGCCATGCTCGCCGCCGGGGGTCTCCCCAGCGCTCACCAGCTCATCTGGATCGTCGTGGCCATGGTTGCCGCACGTTCCGCAGCGATGGCATTTAATCGCCTGGCCGACACCGCGATCGATGCAGCTAATCCCCGCACGCGCACGCGCGCCCTGCCCGCCGGTCATCTCACTCCCGCTTTCGTGGCAACCTTCGTTGTCGTTTCCAGCGGAGTCTTTGTGTTTGCTGCCGGTCAATTCAATCGCCTCACGCTCTGGCTTTCTCCAGTCGCGTTGGCGGTATTGATTCTTTACTCGTACACCAAGCGGTTTACCCGGTGGTCGCATCTGGTGCTCGGATTTGCTCTGGGAATTTCACCCTCGGCGGCTTGGATCGCCATCCGCGGCTCTCTGGATCCCCGCATTCTCCTGCTTACCGCCGCGGTCACCTTTTGGGTTGGCGGCTTCGATGTTCTCTATGCGTGCCAGGATTGCGATTTTGACCGCCAGGCGGGCCTGCACTCCATTCCGCGCCACCTTGGCGTCTCGCGCTCTCTTTGGATCGCTCGCGGTTTTCACCTGGCCATGTTGTTGCTGCTCATCGCCCTCATTCCTGCATTCGGCCTGGGCAAGCTTGCTATGGCCGGCGTTGCTGCTGTCGGCGCACTGCTTGCATATGAACACTCGCTGGTTTCCTCCCGCGATCTAACCCGGCTGAATGCCGCGTTCTTCACCATGAACGGTGTAATTTCGGTCGTATTTTTCCTGTTCGTTGCCGCTGACGTTTTGATACGAAAATGATTATCGCAAGGCCTCTCGACAAGAGCGGCCCGTTGCTGCGCTAACCCTCGCGAGCGGCGCGCGTCCATTCTTCAAGGCTAGCTTGAGGTCTTGGCCAGTTGGTCCATCAGAGCACGGACGATTGTAGTAAGGTGAAAGAAGGCTTTGCAGCTTTGTTTACCCCAAATGAGTGGGCGTCAGCGCCGGAGAGAAATCATCATGAGAATCGCTACTTCAGTCCTTGCTGGGTTCCTCATCCTGTGTGCTTCAGGTCTTTCTGCGCAGGAATCGAAAACGTCCTCTCATCAAGAAAAGCCGGAACTTCTGCCCGGTCTCGACACGAGGCTCATCGACAAAAGCGCCGATCCCTGCGTCGATTTTTTCCAGTACGCCTGCGGCCGCTTCACCAAGCTCTATCCCATCCCCCCGGACCGGTCGAGCTTTGGAAGCGGCAGCATGATCTTTGACTACACCCAGGCAATTCTGCGGGGAATCCTTGAAAAGGCGGCAGCAGGACGCGAGGGCCGAACCCCCAATGAGCAGAAGATCGGCGATTACTACGCCTCGTGCATGGATACCGAGGCAATCGAAAAGCACGGCTTGAAACCCCTGCAACCAGACCTGGCCCGCATTGCGGCGCTCAAAAGCAAAGACGAACTTCCCGGACTGTTGGCCTATTTCCAGCTGATCAATGTGAATGCCTTTCTCGGCTTCGGAGAGCAACAAGACTTCAAAGACGCGAGCAAACAGATCGCCGTCGTGGACCAGGGCGGCCTTGGCCTGCCGGAACGCGACTACTATTTCCGCACCGGAGCCGCCGCGGAAAAGACCCGCGCGGAATATGTCCAGCACATGACCAATGTGCTCAAACTGCTGGGTGAACCGGAAACGCAGGCCTCTTCCGACGCGCAAAAGATCATGCAACTCGAGACTGCGCTGGCCAAGGTTTCCCTGGATGTTACTTCGCGCCGGGACCCCAATAGCGTTTATCACATGATGCCGCTTTCGGATCTTGACTCGTTGGCTCCGGCGATTTCCTGGAATCGTTTTCTGACCGACACGGACGCGCCTCCCCTTAAAGAGTTGAACGTCGCCGTGCCAGATTTTTTTAAGGGCCTCAACAGCATCATCGAGAACACGGATCTTGAAACCATCAAGACGTACCTGCGCTGGCAGCTGGTAAACTCGACGCCCGGCACGGTCTTGCCGAAGGCTTTTGATGAAGAGGGTTTTAATTTCTATCGCCATCAACTGGCAGGGCAGCCGGTTCAACAGGCGCGCTGGAAACGTTGCGTCCAGGCCACGGACGGGGCGCTGGGCGAAGCCCTGGGGCAGGTATACGTCGAGCAGCAATTTCCGCCTTCCAGCAAACAGGCCACGCTGCAAATGGTCCATGACATCGAGGCTGCCATGGATCAGGATCTCGACACGATCGATTGGATGAGCCCAGAAACCAAGGCTCGCGCCCGTCAAAAACTCCACATGGTCGCCAACAAAATCGGCTATCCGGATCGCTGGCGCGACTATTCCAAACTCACCATCGTTCGAGGCGATGCTTTCGGCAACGAGCAGCGGGCGGTGGAATTTGAAAACCACCGCGAGCTGAACAAAATCGGCAAGCCTGTAGATCGCGGCGAATGGGGCATGACTCCGCCCACGGTGAACGCTTACTACAACCCCAGCATGAACGATATCAACTTTCCGGCGGGCATCCTGCAGCCCCCGCTCTATGACAAAAATGCCGCCGATCCCGTGAACTACGGCCACATCGGGGCAGTCGTTGGCCACGAGTTGACCCACGGTTTCGACGACGAAGGCCGGCAGTTCGATGGCAAAGGCAACCTCGAGGATTGGTGGACACCCGAGGATGAGAAGAAGTTCAAAGAGAAGACGGACTGCGAGGTGAAAGAGTACGACAACTTCGTGGTGACCGACGACGTTAAAATCAACGGCCGGCTCACACTCGGCGAAAATACCGCCGACAACGGCGGCCTGCGCCTTTCCTACATCGCCTTTCTGGCCGACGCCAAGCGCAAGATGATCGACATGAAGAGCAAGCAGGATGGCTACACACCGCTGCAACAATTCTTCCTCGGATATGGGCAAAACTGGTGTGGCGAAACCAGGCCGGCTGCCGAGCGTCTGCAGGTGCAGACCGATCCGCATTCGCCGCGAAAGTTTCGCGTGAACGGCGTAGTACAGAACATGCCGGAATTCGGCGAGTCATTCGGCTGCAAACCGGGTCAGCCGATGATGCCGGTGAACGCCTGCCGCGTGTGGTAATGCGATTCGCTCACATCGGCCCAGGATTTCCAGGAACAACAGGCGCTGTGCACCCCCTGCGGTGGCAGCGCCTGTTCCCCATTCCCTCCCGGTGACGGAGGGCGTGAAGACCCTGAATTCGCGGCGCCGACATTCCCTCAATCCCGGCAACCTGTCGAATCTGGTACTAAAATGCCCCAGCGCCGATGGCAGTTTGTCAAAGCGATGTCTCCAGCTTGTAAAAGCTTGCTCTCTCTACCAACGAGGTTGCCGCGGGCGCCGGGAAGCGGGCGTAGAGAAGAAACATCAACAACGGCTTGAATGGGATCGATTTCTGCGGCTGGTTTGAGCGCAAGGGATTTTTGCGCGTGCTGCCTTCGAGCTAATGCCCACCCACAACTTCGGCCGCTCGCTCAAGCGCCTGCTGGTACGCGGCGTGATATTGCGGATATTCCGGATCCTCAGGATCGTAGGCAACCAGCCAGTCCGGAATATAGATTTCCACGATCTGCGTGTGCAGACTTAGTGCGAAGGGAAGAAGATCGACCAGCGATCCGGTGCCCGAACCGTCAGGCTCGCTCTTGCTCAACGATTGCAATTCCAGCGGGACCTTTCCGTTGTACTTGTTCCACAGTTCACACCAATTTCCTTTGCACGGTCTGCCTTCCTTATAGTTCCGCATATCGTCGGCCGCCAGGCCCTGGATGCCGATGGCCAGTCCGTCCTCCACTGCATGTTCCGCCACCTTTACCGACATCTCCGGCTCCTGCCCCATCAAGCTGACCAGAATCTGCTTGGGAGAGCTCAGGCTCTTTTCGTAGTCCATCATGTCGAACAGATAGTTGAGCCACAGCTCTTTGGACAACCCATAGCGCCGCCTGAGTTCGAAACGGCACGGCGGGAGGGTTTCGCCGCCTCCGCCCAGGCCAAAGCGGATGTATCCCACCGACGGATTCGAGCCGTACTTCTGCACCAGCGCCGCCATAAACGCTTTGTAGTTATCTTTGAACTGGTGTTCCCACTGAATGGGCACATCTCCGAAATGCGGACAGTTGACCGTTGGCCCTTGCGAAAGAATGTATTTTGGACTGGCCGCGGCCTGGTGCTCGTAAGAAACTGTCCACACGATGAAATTGACCACTTTCCCGGCTTTGACCCACGGCTTTATCTGCTCATCGACCGAGGACCAATCGTAGCGCGGATTCGCATCCGGACCACGATCCACTTCGCCCCACTCAACAAAAACATCGGCGCCGCAGACCACGGGATTGTCGAGGATGTATTTTGCCTTGCTCTCCGCCCTGCGTCGCGCCTGCGGAAACAGAACCACAAACAGACCGTGCGGACCATCGGGGACAGCTACGTTCGGGTTGGACTGATCGCACGGCGGCCGCGATGGGGCAGCCCACGCGGCGATCGACAAAAGCAACACACAGCTCAATCGCAGGATCAAAGGAGACGCTCCTGCCTCTCTGGATATGTCTGTCTACATCCAAGCCTCACACCACAAAATACTTCGCCGCCGGATGATGCACCACAATCGCAGACGTCGACTGCTCTGGCTCCAGCAGAAAACCTGAGGTCAAGCGCACGCCGGCATTTTTTTCAGGATCCAGCAGCGCAAACAATTTCGTCTGATCTTCCAGATTCGGGCACGCCGGATATCCAAAGGAATACCGCGAGCCACGATACTTCTGATGGAACAAATCACGAATCTCTTTGGCATCGTCATCGTCGATTCCCAGCTCCTCGCGCATTTTCTTGTGATGCAGCTCGGCAAGGGCCTCGGCGCTTTCCACGCTCAATCCGTGCAGATACAAGTATTTCGTATATTCGCCGCCTTCAAACAAACGCTGCGTTTCCACCGAAGCTTTCGGTCCAATGGTCACCAGCGAAAGACCAAGCACATCCATCTTTCCCGATACTTTCGAGGCAAAGAAATCGGAGATACACAACCGGCGGCCTTCTCGCTGCCGCGGAAAGGTGAATCGCAGAAGTTCGCGTGTAGGGACAGCCGCCCCCGCCTGTCCCGCCGAGCGCAGCTCGGCAGTTCCGTTCTCAACTGGGTGCTCGGTACTCGGTACTTCATACACCACCAAATCATTCCCCTCACTCTGGCAGGGAAAATAACCCCACACGACTTTCGGTTCGAACAAGCCCGATCCCGCAATCTCGTCTTCCAATCTCCCTTTGATGGGGCGGAATTTTTCCTCCACCAACCGCAGATAATCCGCCTGCGAGGCCGTTTTCAGCTGCCATTGGTTCTTGAACAGCGCCGTCTCGTTGATGTAGGGAAAAACTTCGCGTATATCGTAGCTTCGATTCCGCACGCCCCAGAACGGCGGTTGGGGAATATTCGGCGCATCTCCCACCACCGCGCTGCGCTCGGCAAACACCGGGCCAGCCTCTTCGTCGACGGCCGCCGCCTTGGCATATTCTTTTACCGTCCGCCCTTCGCGCAGCCGCGCATCCCGCGCGCCATCTGCCGTAGTCAGGTCCTCCATGACGTGCAATCCGGCGAAGGCATCTTCCGCATAGAAAACCGCGTTCTCGTATTCTCGCCGCAGGTCGTCTTCCACGTATTTTCGCGTGAGCGCCGCCCCGCCGCAGATCACGGGAAACTCCAGTTTCTGCCGCTGCAAGTCCTGGATCACGTACTTCATTTCCAGCGTCGACTTGACCAGCAGCCCGCTCAGGCCAATGGCATCGGCCCTGTGTTCCTGAGCAGCCTTGATAATCGAATCCCCGGGCTGCTTGATACCGAGGTTTACAACCTTGTAGCCGTTGTTCGAGAGAATGATGTCCACCAGATTCTTCCCTATATCGTGGACATCGCCCTTTACCGTGGCCAGAACGATCGTGCCTTTCTGCGAGCCGGAAGCCTTTTCCATCTTGGGTTCCAGGTAAGCGACCGCCTGTTTCATCACCCCGGCTGAATCCAGCACTGACGGTAACTGCATCTTGCGCGCGCCAAACAGATCGCCCACCGTCTTCATGCCGTCGAGCAGCACAGTATTGATCAGTTCCAGTGGCGAATAGCCGGTGAGGGCTTCTTCCAGCAACTGTTCCAGCGATTTTTTCTGTCCGCCCTCGCCGACTGCTTTCTCGCCGTTGATGATGGCAAACTTCAGCTTGTCCTCGAGCGAGAGAGTGTCGACATGTGCCGTGGTCGAAGCCGTGGGCTTGCCCTTCATCCCGGCGAAATGCGCCATGTACTTTTGCAGCGGGTCGCCCGCCGACTCGTCGCGGTAAATCAACTTGCGCGCCAGATCCACTTCTTCCTGTGGGATCTTGTACAGGGGATAGATCTTCGTATAGTTCACAATGGCCATATCCAGGCCATGATTCACGGCTTCATGCATGAACACCGAGTTCAGCACGCGCCGCGGATAGGCATCGAGGCCAAAGGAAATATTGCTGACTCCCAGGATGGTCTTCACCTCGGGCAATTCTTTTTTGATCCGCTCGACCGCCTTCAGCGTTTCGATCCCCGCTGTGCGGTATTCTTCCTGCCCGGTGGAAATGGGTAGGGTCAGCGCATCGAAGATCAGGTCCGTCGCATCCAGCCCGTAGTTTTTGGTTGCCAGATCGAAGATCCGGCGCGCGATGGCGGTTTTCTTTTCCGCGGTGAGCGCCATTCCGTCTTCATCGATGGTCAACGCGATCACTGCTGCGCCGTAGCGCTTGGCCATGGGCAAAACTTTTGACGTTCGCTTCTCGCCGTCTTCCAGATTGATCGAATTGATAATTGCCCGCCCGGGTATCCGCTTCAGTGCTTCCTCTACCACGTCGGCTTCGGTGGAATCCACCAGAATGGGTGCAGGCACGCGCGTGGCAATGCGTTCCAGAATCGAGCTGATGTAACCCTTCTCGTCTTCGCCGACGATCGCGCAGCACAAGTCGAGCATGTGCGAACCATCGCTCACCAGCTTTTTGGCAAGCGCCAGAATTTCGTCGTATTTCCTTCCTCGGACGAGATTGCGGAAGTGCTCCACCCGCGTGGTGGTGTTCATCTCTTCGGCAACGATCAGCGGCTTCGGCTCCAGATCGAGCGGAACCGACGTATAGGCGCTCGAGGCCGTACCCACGCGCGTCACCTCACGCTTCGCCGGTTCCATGCCGGAAACCGATTCCACCACAGCTCTCAAGTGCTCGGGCGTCGTTCCGCAGCAACCCCCGACAACCCGGACTCCGTAGTCGTGCACGAAATGCTTGTGGTATTCGGCCAGTTCCTGTGGAGTCAGCTTGTAGACCGCATGACCGCCTTCGTTCTGCGGCAGGCCGGCATTGGGCAAAACAGAGATTTGCTTTGTCGAATTGAGCGCCAAATACCGGACCGCGTCGTTCATCTCCTTCGGGCCGGTCGCGCAGTTCAAGCCGATGATGTCAATGTCCAGCGGCTCCAGAGCGGTTTGGGCCGCGCCGATCTCGGTTCCCAGCAGCATCAAGCCTGTCTCCTGAAGCGTCACCTGCACTGTTACCGGAAGCCGCTTGCCCGACCTTCTCAGCGCATCCAACACGCCAATGGTGGCAATCTTGGCCTGGAGCAAATCCTGGCACGTCTCGATCAGCAGGACATCCACACCTCCCTCGATCAGTGCCGCCGCCTGCTCTTCATAGGCCGCAACCATCGCCTCGAACCTGATGTGTCCCAGCGAGGGCAATTTGGTAGTGGGACCCATCGATCCGGCGACAAATCTAGGCTTATCCTTCGTGGAAAACTGCTGCGCCACTTCCCGCGCCAGTTGCGCAGCCCTGATGTTGATCTCGCGAACCCGGTCCGCCAGATCGAACTCGGACAAGACAATGCGCGATCCTCCAAACGTGTTTGTCTCCACGACATCGCAGCCCACGCCGAGGAAGTCGGCGTGGATGTCGCGAATAATATCGGGGCGGCTCAGCACCAGAACCTCGCTGCAGTTCTCCTTGCCCCAGAAATCATCGAGGGTGGGGCCACGCTTCTGGATGTTCGTCCCCATCGCGCCGTCGTAAACCACGACGCGCTCTTTCACGAGTTGGAGAAAATCGCTCATATAGAAAAAGCGCCGCTGGTCCCTCGCTAGTTATTCAGCGTTGGCCGAATCGACCCGCCACACTCGACAGCCCGGCTCCTAGCTGCACCGGCAACCGTCTCCATGCACAAACGCCGGCCCAAGTTGAGCCGGCGTAAGATTCAAGAACAGGAAAAGTAAAACTCAGCTCCCCGGCACCACCTGAGTTGGCGCCCCACCATCCACGTCGGCCTGATTGAACACGATATTGGCTCCCATGTGTGCTGGCGCGGGCGCCAGCATCTGCTCCTTGCGATACACGAGATTGCTCGCATTGAAGGTGGCCAATTCGAATCCGTGCCCGTGCGTAATCGCGTCGGTCGGGCAGGCCTCTACACAGTAACCACAGAAAATACACCGGTTGTAATCGATGTTGTAAACCGTGGCGTAGCGCTCCGCGCCGCTCACCCGGTGCTCGGCGGTGTTCTCTGCCGCCTCGATATAGATGCAGTTGGAGGGGCAATTGGCCGCGCACAGAAAACAGGCCACGCACTTTTCCAATCCATTTTCGTCGCGCTGCAGCACGTGGGCGCCGCGGAAGCGCGCCTCCAGGTGTGCTCCCCGCAGCGGACCTTCCCCGTCGGGATAATTCTCCACCGTCGTGGGCTGGAACATCTCCTTGAAGGTGATGCTCATGCCCTTGGCAATGGCCGCGATGTTCTTCAGAACCGGCATGCCTCTCTAGTATACCCAATGCCGGGAATGGGCACAGGTTGCAGGGTTTGGACCACAGGAGCTAACACGCGCCGCCCACAGGAATCTCTGTTCCGCACAAGCCGATTGAAAGGGTGCGCCTTCAAGGCGCGCCGCCAAGGCCGCAAAAATCACAGCGGCTCCAGCCGCTGGGCACTTTATGGCAAGCAAAGGCGGATTTGTCCAACTAAGTCGTGGGCCTCAACGGTGGGGACGACGGACCCGGCGGCTCCGCCAGACGGCGCGTGCGCTGCATGGTGGCGCAGTCGAATTCATACACTGCTCCGCAGATCAGACAGACCTGGTAGTCCTGGCCATGACCGCCGGTGTGCGGCCAGGAGAATTCGTGCCGGCAAAGCAACTCGAAGAAGCGAGTCAAAAAAGAAGGAGGAGTCATGCTCTTTGTAGTCCCTGCATCAATAAGGTGAGTTCACAGTAACCCAGATTGGCCGCTCCGACAGTGGTTTGTGGTTCATTCAGCACAGGCAGAAGGACAATGCCCGTTCGGATTACCATTTTTGTAGAGGAAACCTGACAGCGAAGATGCGCGGACGAGACAAAAAATTCAATCGGCACCTTTCCGCACGGGTTTTCTCACCCAGTTCGGAAAGCGCTTGCAAAATCACCGCACGAATACGTTGCGTCGATTGATTCCGCCTATCTCCTGCTGCTGACGGTACGGGCTTTCTCGTTCGCTCCGGTTTGGCTGGCGCTACCGTTGGATGACTGCAAGATAAACTGCTCGCCGAGAGTTCTCACCAGCGAATTCAACCCGCCGGCGAATGCAGCACGCCAACTTTCGACAGATTGCTGCGCCAGTTCCTCCATGCTTTGCTCAAACGACTGCAACGCTTCTGCCGAATGCAGTCGCAGCGACTCGGAGACCGAGCCTTCAATCCCTTTCTGAATGATTTTCAGGTTCGTGCTGGCTTCATCCAACTGATTGGCCAGCTCCTGCGCGTTGCGGGTACTCAATTCATTCAAGGCCGCTTCCAGCGCGCTCTCCAGCTGAGCCCGCGCGTTGCGCACGGTTTCGCTGGCCAGGCGCGACAAGCGTTGATCCAGGCCCGACTCCAGCTGCCGCGCCGACTCGCCCAGCGCCGCCATGCGGCGGTCAAGGTCCCCGATCTGTGCCTGCAGCCGCGCCGACTCCGACGTCACTTTGGCCTGAACCTTCTCCAGTTCCCGCCGCCGCAGGTCGTGCTCTTCGCCCAGATTGTGTTGCATCACTTTCAGCAGGTCTTCGCTCAGTTTCTTGAGCCGGTTGCCCGCGTCAACCACTTCCTGATGCAGCTCGCCCAGTCCGCGGTTCAAATGCTCGCGCAGATTCTGCGCGTGATCGGTCGCCATCCCCTTGGTCCGTTGCTCGACGGCCTGCAGGTCACGCAACACACGCTGCAGAAACTGGTCGTGCGTTTCCTTGGTCTTCTGCTCGATCGCCGTTTTCGCCGCGTGCAGCACCTGCTCCGACTGGTCGCGGGCCTCCCGCAACACCTGCGGTCCGAGCTCTTTTTTGAGGCGCTGCTCCAGCTGTTGTTCCAGCTCGGGAGGAATCTGCGAGAGCGAAACTTCAAACCGGTTGCGCTTGGCTCCTTCTCCGAAACGCGCCCTGAGATCGGCTATCTCGGCCTGAAGGGGCTGAACCAGTTCGGCCAGCACCGTTTTGAGATGCTCATCAGAAAGTTGCTTATGAATCCGGTCAAGGGCAAATCTCGCCGAAGCTGCGGCGTGATCCGGCGGGAGCACCTGCATTTTGCCCGCAACCAGCTGCGGCCCGGGTTTGTCATCGCTGGCCGCGGGCAGTCGCGCCCAATCTTTCGGAAAGGACTTCAATCCCCAATAATTCTCGGGATGGTCAAACCTTGCGCCCAGCCTCCAGCCCTCGCCATCGGAGTCGATGGGCTGGCAATAGACCACTTCGGCCGTGGTTTCGCGCCCGTCCTGATTGTGGAAGTGCAGGGGAACGCCGGCCTCGAGCCTTGCCGGGGAGCGCATGGAGCAGCCGTGGGCGCTGACAACCATAGTTTCGCAGACCTCGGAAAAATTGGCGCCCGGCGCCAGGCTGGTAACCAGGATCGGAACGGTGACCGGCACGCGCGAGCTGCGCCGTAATGTGGGGGCATTTGCATTGCGCATAGAGTTTGCCTTGTGGCGAGAGATGGGCTTCGCTCGACTCCGCGAAAAGCCTCTCTTCACTCCCTCTACCTTAACCCCAAGTTCATTAAGGATGGTTAACCCTCTAGTCCGGTCGGCGGGATGTTCGGAGGGGCAACGTCTTTGGTAACGAGCGGGTCACTCGGTAAGGAAAGCCTTAAGAGTTGCCCCTGCATGCTTGTTCGGGCATCGGAAAAGCTGTTGTCATTCCGAGCGCAGCCAGGAATCCGGGTTCTCTCCGTCGGCGTGGGAATCGCAAACTCATCGTGGTTTTTGGAACCCATCAGCGGTGACTGCCATCACTGCGGGGAGTTCCCCGCGGGTGTTGAATCAGCGCTAGGGAATTCTTGATCTTTCCGCGATGCGGATTTGGAGCTTTTATGTGGATCAAAACTCTCGGAGTTGCCTCGATCCTGGGGGCTGGCCCAATCTGACCGCGTTCCCAACCAGAGATGGGTTGCCCCACCCTTGTCGCGCTTTTTGCGACAGGGTGGGTAATTGCAATCCTCGGAAAATGCAGATAAATCCTGACTCCTGTCGCCGCCCGAGGCGCGAGCTGACGGGAAGACCATCCGAGCCCACCCTTCGCCAAATTCGGGCGAAAGGGTGGGGCAACCAGCGTAATGGCGGCGTCGGCCCTTAAAGCCGGGCCACCCGCTTATTGCAATATCGCAGCATTCGCGGGCAGGTAGGCCGCCCACGATCATTCGAGCTTCAGTTCCTCGGCAAGCGCCTTCCACTTGCTATCAACCAGCGCTTTGGTTTTGGCGTCCATCAGGATTTCGTCGGGCCAGGGGCGGGTGAAGCCCTCGGTCACCCACTTCCGGGTGGCGTCGATGCCCATCTTCGAGCCGTAGTTGGGCAGGCGCGAAGCGTGGTCGAGCGAATCGATGGGGCCGAGCGTGAATTGAATGTCGCGCTCGGGATCGATGTGGTTGAGAACTTTGAGCGTGACCTCGGCGAGGTTCTGCACGTCGACGTCTTCATCGACCACGATGATGCACTTGGTAAACATGGCCTGGCCTAGCGACCAGATGGCGTTCAT
>DATKPV010000067.1:0-36194 GCA_035523915.1 Candidatus Aquilonibacter sp.
GCCAAGTCGAGGGACCCGCTTTCAGCCGGAAATACTCACCGGCGCTGGAATAAACTGTCTGCCCGCGAGGTCCTCCCATGAGCGCTTCGTGGACCTCCGCCTTCGGCCGCGCCTGCGGAGCTCTTCTCAAGACCATCGTCCGCTGGCTGGCGCTCTCGCGGATCAATCCCAATGTGCTCACCTTCATGGGACTGGTGGTAAATACGGTCGCCGCCATCCTGTTCGGCTCAGCCAATGCCGATAACCAGCGCCGCATGTTCTTCTACGCCGGGCTGGTGATCATCGGCTCCGGATTTTTCGATCTGGTCGATGGAGAAGTCGCCCGCGCTACCAATCGCGTCACCCGGTTCGGCGCTTTCTTCGACTCCGTCGTCGACCGCTACAGTGACGCTTCTCAGTTCCTCGGCCTGCTGGTCTTCTATGCGCGCGGCGACCGCTTTTTCTACGTTATCCTGACGGCCTTCGTCATGGTCAGCGCCATCATGGTCAGCTACACCCGTGCCCGCGCCGAATCGCTGATTGGCTCCTGCCGCGTGGGATTCATGGAGCGCCCCGAGCGCCTCGTCCTGGTCATTCTCGGAGCGCTGTTCAACCGCATGGCCCCGGTTCTCTGGGTGATCGCCGTTCTTTCCACGCTCACCGTCATCCATCGCATGCGGTACACCTGGACCCGCACCCAGGACCCGCCCCTCCCGAGCAAAGCCGGCCAGGCCGCGTAAGCACACTGTGGCACCCCAAAACGGAATGGGTGTCTCATCTTTCGCGTCCTTTGCGATCTTTGTCGATAAGGCGGCGTTCGGACGCCGGAAGCCGGAGCCCTGCTTTGCTAGACTGAACCAGCAATGCCGACCAATCCCGTTCTGGTGGTTCACGGCGGAGCCTGGGCCATGCCCGATGACATGGTCGAGGCCCACATCGGCGGCGTGCGCAACGCGCTGGCCGCGGGCTGGCGTGTTCTGGAGCGTGGCGGCTCCGCGCTCGATGCTGTCGAAGAAGCCGTTGTCATCATGGAAGACGACGAAACTTTTGACGCCGGCCGCGGCAGCTTTTTGAATCGTGATGGAAAGGTCCAGCTCGACGCCCTCATCATGGACGGAGCTACGCTGCGCGCCGGCGGCGTGGGGTGCGTTGAGCGCCTGCGCAATCCCATTCGCGCCGCGCGAAAAATTCTGAGCGAGAGTCCGCACGTGTATTTCGTTGGCGAAGGCGCGGAGCGCTTCGCCGACGAGCATGGTTGCCAACTCTGCCGCAACGAAGATCTGGTGATCCCCCGCGAGGTCGAACATCTTCGGCGATATCAGGCAGAGCTGGCGCGCCGCGAGAAGGCGCGATCGGGATCTGCGGCCAGCGATGACGACATGTTTGCGCCGGCAATTTCGCACGATACGGTCGGCGCGGTCGCGCTCGACCGAAACGGCAACATCGCCGCGGCGACTTCCACCGGAGGAACGCTCAACAAGGCTCCCGGCAGGCTCGGCGATTCGTCGCTGATCGGCTGCGGCTGCTATGCCGACAACGCAAGCGCAGCTGCCTCAACAACTGGCTGGGGCGAACCGATCATGAAGCTGGTGCTCGCCAAATGGACGGCCGACCGCATCGCGGCCGGCAACCTGCCCGAGTGGGCCGCTCAGGAAGCCATGAACTATCTGAAGCAGCGGGTCAACGGCCACGGCGGAATCATCGTGCTCGACGCGCAAGGCCACTTCGGTATCGCGCATAATACTCCCCGCATGGCCTGGGGCTACAAGACTACGAATAAAGAAGACGCAGGAACGGTCCGCGATTCGGCTTGACAGGCAGCCGACTCTGCATCAAGATTCAAACGTTTTAATAGCCGCGCCTCCCTCGTCTCAAAACTCCCTGCAAAGCACTACGGGAGAACCCTGTCAGGCTAACTGTGAGGATTCCAATGCATTCAACCAGCTGGTTTCTGCCTCGCGCTCTTATCGTGGTAGCACTCGTGTGGTTCGCGACCCTTTCGGCCGACGCTGCTACGACCGCCTACATTCGTGTGAGCCAAGTCGGGTACGAATCTGGCCTCTCGATGCGCGCCTACCTGATGACCACGAAGGCAGTCAGCGGAGTGGACTTCGCAGTCGAGAATTCCGCCGGCAAAACCGTTGTTTCGGGAATTGCAGGGGAAACGCTCGGCGTGTGGGGAAAGTACACCGTCTACCCCATCGACTTCCGGCTGAAAGGCGCTGACACTTACACGATTTCTGTCGGCGGTCCGGTTTCGGGCACCTCGCCAGCCTTTCGCGTAGATACTCCCGGGAATCTGTACACAACCGCTCTGGCCAACAATCTGTATTTCTACCAGAACGAGCGCGATGGGAAACATTTCATTTCTACGCCACTGCGCAGCGCCGCCGGCCATCTCAACGACGCCAGCGGCAGCGTCTACTCTTCGCCTAAGTTCGACAATAACGACAATATTCTGGGAAGTCTCAACCCTACCGGCGCGACTATCAATGCCGAGGGTGGTTGGTGGGACGCGGGCGATTACCTCAAGTTCGTACAGACACAGAGCTACGTAGTCGCATTGATGTTGATCGGTGTGCGCGACTTTCCGGAGCAGATGGGCAGACTCTCGACTACGTCGGACTTCACTGACGAGGCGAAATTCGGCATCGACTGGCTGCGGCATATGTGGGATGACTCGACACAAACGCTCTACTATCAGGTCGGAATTGGTACCGACTTCAAGAGCTTCGACTATCTCAGCGATCATGACATCTGGCGCCTGCCGCAGGCCGACGATTCCTATGGAGGTTCGAACCCTGTCTATCGGTACATTCGGAATCGGCCAGTGTTTGTGGGTGGCGCTGCCGGATCGAAGGTCAGCCCCAACCTTGCCGGGCGGCTCGCGGCTGACTTTGCCGAATGCTATCAGGTGTTCGCAGAAACGAGTCCGGCTTATGCGAACCGCTGTCTTTTCGCGGCGGAGCATGTTTTCGATCTCGCCGATACTTCGCCCAAAGGAAACCTGCTCACCACGGCGCCTTTCGATTTTTATCCGGAAAATGAGTGGCGCGATGATCTTGAGCTGGGCGCGGCCGAACTTTATTTTGCACTGCGGTGCGGGAACCTGCCTCCGGGCCTGCCTCATAGCAATCCCACGTACTACCTGAAGCTCGCAGCGAGCTGGGCCGACACCTACATCACTGGACCGAACGACGCAACAGATACGCTCAATCTTTATGACGTAAGCGGACTGGCGCACTTCGAGTTGTATCGCGCGATCACTCTGGCCGGAGATCCGCAAGGGCTCGCGATCACGCGAGCTCGGTTGCTCGGAGACATTAAGAATCAGATCGAGACTTCCGTCGCCAGCAATTCTTCCGATCCTTTCGGTTTCGGCTGGCCGTGGGACAGCTACGACACGATTTCTCACGGCGCGGGGCTTTCGGTGATGGCCGCCGAGTATAACTATCTTCGCCGCGATGAAGACTACGCAACCAACGCACGGCGCTGGCTGGCCAACATCTCCGGAGCCAACGCCTGGGGAGTGACTTTCACAGTGGGCGACGGCGAAAACTTTCCTGATTGCATGCAGCATCAGGTCGCGAACCTTGCCGGATCACTGAATGGAGAACCCCCGGTGTTGAACGGCGCCGTGGTGGAAGGACCTAACAGTGAACCAAGTTCAGGGTTTCTGGATGGCATGATGAAATGCCCGCCGGGGGGTGGCAATGCCTACAAGAAATTCAACGGCAACGGAGCCATCTACAAAGACAACGTGCAGTCCTACACCACCGACGAACCGGCGATCGACCTTACGGCAACGTCGTTTCTGATGTATGCGTGGAGAATTTCAGGAGGGCCGAGCGGAAAGCCCTAGCATGGTGATGAAAGCTGCTAGCGGCTAGAGCCGCATCGATTTCTTTGTGCCTGGCGGCGCCGGTTTAAGCCGCGCCCTTCCAAAACAGCCCTGCGCTGGTCAGAGCCAACCTTTGGCTCTTGCGATCCGCGCCGCTTCCACGCGATTGGCTGCGCCCATCTTACTGATTGCTTCCGAAAGATAATTGCGCACGGTGCCTTCGGAGAGATTCAGTTGAGCGGCGATGTCGCCGCTCGACATGCCATCGCCGGCCAGGCGCAGAACCTGACGCTCGCGTTCCGTGAGCGGATCCATTTCTCCCCAGGCCTCGGTAGCAAGCTCGGGATCGATCACGCGCAGCCCCTGCCGCACGCGGCGCACAGCCTCGGCCAGTTCCTCGGCACGCATATCCTTCAGCAAGTATCCGGAAGCACCGGCTTCGAGCGCTCGCCGCAGATAACCGGCGCGTGCAAAGGTGGTGACGATGATGACCCGAGTTCCAGTATGGCGGCGCTTGAGCTCGGCGGCGACATCGAGGCCGGTCATCAGGGGCATTTCGATGTCAGTAATGAAGACGTCAGGCTTGTGGGCGAGAACGGCCTCGAGCGCTTCTTTGCCGTTGCGCGCCTGCGCGACGACACAGATATCGCCCTCGATCTCGAGCAAAGCGGCCAGCGCGCCCAGCACCATGCCCTGATCTTCGGCGAGCACCACGCGGATGGCTGTCTTGCGGGTCTCCTTTGTGCTTTCTCTCACGACACGATTCAATGGGCGCGAACCTCTCTGCTCGATGTCTCGTGCAGCGGCAGCGTGATGGTGAGGCGGGTACCACTTTCGGTTTCGCGCAGCAGCGTGCCGCCGAGCATTTCGACGCGCTCGCGCATGCCCCGCAGGCCGTTGCCTTCGCGCTGGGCGCCGCCCCGGCCGTCGTCGGCGATCTCGAGACGGCAGGAACCGTTTTGCTGCTCCAGACGAAGGCGGCAAGTATGAGCCTGGGCGTGACGCATTACATTGGTGACAGCTTCACGCACGGCGAGAGCCAGTACACTCTCCTGAACCGCGGGCAGACTCAGGGTTGTGGTTGTGTCGCACTGGACGGAGACGCCGGCGGTCTCGAGCGTGGCTTTGGCCTGGGCAAGTTCAGCGGCAAGTCCCTGCGAACGGTAGCCGCGGATGGCGTCGCGGACCTCGTGCAGCGCCTGACGCGAAATCTGCTCAACTTCGCGGATTTCTTTTCCGGCGCGTTCGGGGTCACGGTCGAGCAGCTTGCCAGCCAGTTCGGATTTGAGCGTGATGACGGACAAGGTATGACCCAGCACGTCATGCAGGTCGCGGGCGATGCGCTCGCGCTCGGCGACCTTGGCGAGGTGCTCAATTTCCTCATTGGCCATCCTCAGTTTGGCCAGGGTGCGGTTGCGCTGCGCGAAATACACATTGCTGCCGCCCACTATCAGGGAAAATCCGCCGGCATAGAAGAAAAACCAACCCGAAAGATGCAGAAGCAGGGTTTCGGCTCCGGCCAGAGCGACGATCGCAAGCATGAGTCCGATTGCAAGCTTCTCGCTTTGCACGGCAAATGGCAGGAACGCCGCTGCGAATACGAAAAACGTAGACGCGCCTGCGTTCATTGGGGCAAACACGAGACCCAGGATGACCATGCCAGCGATGTGCAAAAGAGCCCTGGGGCGCTCCAGCCAGAAGAGACTGAAATAAAGAGTGAGAAACAGAACGGTGGCGAGTGCAGTAAGTGACCATTCTTTCCAGCCGGCGTGATTCAGCACGGGCTGAAAGAAGAAGAAGATCAGGTAGGCCAGCCAAACATAGGGAGCCCAGCCTTGTGCCTTGTCACGAGGCGACAGGTTGACTTGGCGGGCAAAGGACCCCGCCCCCATGCCAGACGCGGGTCGACTCGCGCAACTGGTTCCGCCCCGCATGTCGCTCTTATTGTCGGTCATCGTCGAGAAACACTTTGTCCAGTTCTATTGTCTACCCGCACGTCAATCGCCGGGTGCCGACCCTGTCGGCGGATACTGGCAACCAGCCATACAAGCATCGCTGCGGGAATCAGGACAGCAAGCCAGCGGGGGCCCCCGTAAAGCGCGAGAACACCAAAGAGAATCAGAAGGCTTGTCCAGCCCAGAGATTCATTGGAGCGTCTGTTCATAAGGTGACCTCACTCTATCGGGAAGAATTGCCTTGCCCGGTAATTTCCGTTGGACCGTGCGGTGCGAAGATCTTGGAGTTTGCCGCGTGCAAATCGATTCCGGCCGTGTGCCTCAGCCATACAATTTCTCCTGATCGCGTTGGAAGCCGATACGAGCGATGCCGAGACAGATCAAGGTGAAGGCGATCAACACCTCCCAATGAAGGGCCGCGGATTCGTGCTGGCCGGCGTTGAAAACCCCGAGGGCCAATTGCGAAAGGTGATAGGGAGGCAGCGCGTGAGCAACTTCCCGGACGAACTTGGGCAGGAACATGTAGGGCACCCATAATCCGCTGCAAAACGATAGCGGCAGGTAAATTAGGTTGATCAGCGAAGGCGCCGAGTTCGGGCCGGCAAAATAGCCGATGGCCAGACCCATGGCAGCGAAGGGAAGCGACCCCAAAACGAGCGTCGCCAGCAGTTCGATGGCCGTGAGCGGTGCAATGCGGACTCCTCCAAAAGTGATTCCGAGAAGCATCAGCAAAGCAATAACGACGGTGCTGAAAATCATGCTCATCACCACCTTCGCGATGAAGTAGGCATACGGCGGCATGGGGCTGGCACGCTTGACCTGCAACCAGCCCAGACCGCGATCTGCGGCCAAACCCGCGGCAGTTCCGAATAGCGACGTCCCCATCACACCAAACGTCCCATAGGTCGCCATCAAATAAGCCGTGATGATCGTGCCGCCAACGGGGGCGTTTTTGGAATTCAGCACAAGTCCGAACAGAACGTAAAACATCAACGGGAAGCCGATCACGGAGGCGGAGTAGACGCGCAACCGAAGATTCTTGAGGAATTCGTACTTCGCCTCTTTCAGATAGATGGTGGCAATGTGACTGGGCGACCGCCTGATTTGCGGGTTGCTCAATGTGCTTGCGACAGTGCTCATGATTAATCTCCTTGCTGCTTCTTGTGGCGTCCGGATTGAGTGCCACTTTCGTGCCGGGACATACGCCGCTTTCGCATGACCCTAGACAACCTTCTCAGTTCGGGCGGTTGTGGTTCTCTCTGTCATCACGGGTAAGCGCGAGGAATGCTTCTTCGAGCCCGGCGCTCGAGATTTCGAGGCCGGAAAGTCCGGGGTCACGCAGCAACAATTCGCGAACGACAGGTTCGGCCTCGACGGCGTGAATCTCGACCGCTTCCCGATCTTGCTTCACATCGCTCACGCCAGGAATCTCCCGCAACACGGGAATGCTGAGGCGGGTGACGCAGCGAATCCGTTTGCCACTGGTCTGCGCCTTGATTTCCGCCGGTGTTCCCTCGGCGATAATCTGCCCCTGATTAATCACCGCGATGCGATCGGCCAGAGCGTCGGCCTCCTGGAGGTAATGCGTGGTCAAAAGGATGGTCTTGCCTCGAGCCACGAAGCGGCGAATTTCGTCCCACAGGACACGGCGAGCCTCGACATCGAGACCAACCGTAGGCTCGTCGAGAAACAGCAGGTCGGGATCGCCGCAAATCGCCAGAGCAAATAGAGTGCGCTGGCGCTGGCCTCCAGAAAGATCGCCGAACTTGCGGTCGCGCAGTTTCTCCAGACCTGCGGCAGCTAGGACAGTTTCGACCGGGAGGGGATTGCAATAATAACTGGAGAATAAGTCAATGTGTTCGCGGACACGCAAAGTTTCCGGCACGCGACCCACTTGCAACATGGCGCCAGTGCGGAGCCGGTTCTGGGGATTGACCGGATCGCCCCCGAAAACGCGTGCTTTGCCGGAGTTTGGCTGCAGCAGGCCGAGCAACAGCTTCACGGCCGTGGTTTTGCCGGCGCCATTGGGCCCCAGGAGGGCGACGACTTCCCCGGCCCGAATCGTGAAATCCACGCTGCGTAAAGCACGAACATCACCGTAGTTCTTGCTGACACATTGCAGACTTGCCACAATCGGGGACGAACTAAAATCTTGCGAGCTTTCCAATTCGTCAAGGGTTGCAATCATGGTTGCCGCCTCCACGTTTCGCTGTGCGACCGTCCGGCTGGAAGGCCATCCCAAGCGGTGAAACCATGATTGCGGAAGGGCAGAAGCGGCACCAGTGGCCTTCATCACGCCTGCGGCGTGACAAATGTCATGCTCTGTGAAGTGGCCGGGCTGGCGCCACGCACGGGGAGGAGCAGGGATCGTGCGATTTTCGTGGATCCTGGCAAGCTGTTACAAAATCCGGACACGCAGTAACGAATTTGCATGCCAAGTCCCGTGCAGGAGGAAACTGTGTCTGCGACTCGCTGCCGCGATTCACCACAAGCCATGCGGGATTACGTTTGTTCGGATTTCGTAACAAGACGATGACGCTTCGAATTTTCCAGAAAATGACCCCAAAAAACGGATAGTTTGCTATGATTCTCGGCAATCTCCTTAGGAGAGAGGGTCCATGCTCCCGGCGGGTAAGAGCCTTCGTACACTGCGCGAGAAACTTGGGCTGACCATGCGCGATGTGGAAAGCTCCAGTACGCTGATCGCCGAGAAATATCGCAACGAAGAGTTTGCCGTTCCCCCCAGCCGATTGTCTGACATTGAAACCAAGGGCATTTTGCCCAGCATCCATCGCCTTTACACCCTGGCGGTGATTTACCGCCGGGATCTGCGCGAGTTGATGGCGTGGTACGGCGTGGATATGAACAATATCGCCGCCGATCTCGGTCTGTTCGCACCGCCGCGGTCGCACGTGTCGGAGGCTTTGTCCGGCCTTGCTAATGTGCAGATGCCGGTGCGCATGGATCCCGGTTTTGACGAGCGCCGCACCACAAACCTTGGTCGCATGGTTGAACAGTGGGGATTGGTTCCACTGGCCTATTTGGCGCAGTTCGCTCACACCGATTTTACCTACGGATACATCGGCAACCAGGATTTCACCATGTATCCAATTCTGCCGCCCGGCAGTTTCATTCAGGTGGACGAGGCCAGGAATAAAGTGCTGGACGGCACCTGGCGCTCGGAGTACGAACGTCCCATCTATTTTGTCGAGACGCGCGAAGGGTACACATGCTGCTGGTGCGGGTTGCGGCGGGACGATCTCATTCTTCAGCCGCATCCCCTGTCGCCGGTGCCGGTGCGAATCCTGCGCCACCCGCAGGAAGCCGAAGTGATTGGCCAGGTTGTGGGGGTGGCTATGAAGTTGACCGAGTGGCGCGCTCTTGAGCCTTCTCCAGGTTCGAAAGCGCCACCAGCACTGAATTAAGATGACTTGCAGAGGCCGGGTTCGCCTGGTCCGGTATCAGCTTGTCGAGTTCCCCGCGCATTTCCTCGACGTATGCCTCGGCATTCTGACCGCTGCCTCCACTCAAATGCTGAAGATCTTCCACGAGCGTCGAGAGTGGTGCTCTGAGAACGCTCGATAGCACTTCCGAGTGAACCGTATTTAGAGCTCTGTCTGACGAACCTTCGCCGTGCAACAACGACACTCCCCAGTGCTGATAGCTCCCATCCTTTCGCCGAAGAGAAGCTAGATAACCAAGCTTCGCCAGCAGCCCCGAAACCGCTGCCAGCGTGGTTTCGCGCACGTCCTGTAAGGCCGACTTCAGCGTCATGGGATCTCAACACAGCTTGTTACGAATTCCGAACATTCGCGCGTCTTTCGTGCTCTTTGAGAGAGAGCAGCGGCCATGACAGTATCACGGCGCAGTTTCCCTAAACAAGGAGAAAAACACCGTGAAAAGAGCCCTACTCGCAATCGCCGCAGCCATGCTGTTCCTCAGCACCTTTGCCGTTCCCACGATCGCCCACGCCGACGGGAACCCGGGCGGGACCAATTGCGGCGGCGGCATGTGCAAGCCGTAGATTCAGAGATTTACGAAAACAGGACGTAGTTCTGGATGCCATTGTCGCCTGCAGCAATCGGCTGTAGACTCTATGGCCGAGTCTTATGCTGCAGGCGCATTCATTTCTCTGGCATTACCTCTGGATAACGCCGAATGTCCTGCTTCTCTCTCTCGGAGTCCTCCTCCTCTGGAGCAAGGATCTTCACCGGCGCTTCCCTGCGTTTTCAGCCTTCGCTGTACTCGGCGGGGCGGCACAGCTAGCCCTTTACTCCGCTGACGTTGCACCATCGGTGAGTGCGCCGCGGTTTTGGCACATCTACTGGGGGTGCCTGTTGCTGGATGCGCTTCTGAAGATCGCGGTTTTCGCTGAGATCTTCTCCTGGCTCTGCAATTCCTACCCAGCTGTAGCTCGGCTTGGACGATCGCTGATCCGCGGTGTAGCAGTGTGCCTGATTTTTGCGGCGGTAGGAGCTGCGGCCTATGCGCAACGGGACAATCCCAGTTGGCTCATCTCGGGTGCGCACTTACTTGAACAGACGATCTTCGTAATAGAGTGCGGGCTGTTGTTATTCCTGTTTCTCTTCGCAGGGTACTTTCATCTCCGTTGGGTGCGTAAATCATTTGGGATTGCATTCGGCTTCGCCATATCGGCGTCCGTTCAGTTGGCTACGTGGGCAGTGATGGCCAATACGGGCATTTCTGTTCGTGGCCGAACGCTTCTCGATTTTCTGAACATGGCTACCTATCACGTCTGCGTCCTGATCTGGTTCTATTACCTTCTTAGTCCAGACAAGTCTTCATCGCGTACGGTCGCACGCTTGCCCGAGCATAACCTAGAGGTGCTAAATCACGAATTGGAGCGGTTATTACAAAGATGACTCTGGCAATTATTCTCGTAATCGCTGCCACAATTTCCCTGGGCGTCATTCTTCGTATCGCCATAGCGCGGAACCTGCAGCTGTCTACCGGCGAGGCCCTCGCCGCGAAAATTCATCCGCTGGACGTGGAGGCCTTCCGCAACCTGATTCATCCAGCAGAAGAGGCCTATCTGCGACGCCGTCTGACACCGGCGCAGTTCCGCATGGTGCAGCGGCAGCGGCTGCGTGCCATGTCGGCTTACGTTCGGATAGCGGCCGGCAATGCCGCGGCCCTTGTACAGATCGGCTATGCCGCTCTGGGCAGCGACAATCCTCAAACCGCCGAAGCGGCACACCGACTCGTGGAACAGGCTCTGTTGCTGCGTAGAAATACCGCCCTGGCCTTGGCAAGAATCTATTTCGCTCTGGCCTTTCCCGGCTACGGCCTGGGCGCGGCCGGCATTGCCGACAGTTATGAACGCCTGAGTACATCCGCCATGCTGTTAGGCCGGTTGCAAAATCCCGTGCTGCCGGTTCGGATCTCCGCGACGCGATAGGTGATGCTAATCACAAAACCGTTCCACCATACTCCATGGCGAAGACGCATATTTGAGCTCCAACTGGTCCAGGGTAACTAGCATAGTTCCCCTGGCAGTCCTGCCTTGTTTTCAGGCCATCATCTAGTGTACAAACCAGCGGGGCTTAGCTGCCTCAAGAGATACGTGTCCATTTCGCCGTTCAGGAAGCCGTTTTTCTTTGCCGCATCGGGTCGGCGAAGTGAAGGAGCCTCTATGATCCGCGCCGCCAAGAGTGTCGCCCTCCGGCTGATAGTTCCATTCATGGTCCTGGAATTTTGCTGCCTCGCCTTCGGACAGGGCGGCGTTGCCACTGGCGATCTGCACATAACCGTCAAGGATCCCAAGGGCAGTGTTGTGACGAACGCCGCGGTCACCGTGCAGGACGTGGCCAAAGGCTTGGAACGCACGGCCACCAGCGACGGTCAGGGAGGCTACAGCGCGCGGCTGCTCCCGCCGGGAACTTACTCGGTCACAGTGGAGGCGCCGGGCTTTGCCAAAACCGAAGCCAAGGAGGTGAGCATCACGGTGGGTGGTCTCGTGGAGCTGCCGATCGTCCTTGCACTGGCCACGGGAAAAGAAGTAATAGAGGTAAGCTCGCAAGCGGAATTGGTGGAAACATCCCGCACTTCAACCACGGACACGATCGGCGAGCGGCGCATTGACAATTTGCCCATCAACGGCCGCAATTACATCAATTTCACCCTCACCGACTCTCAGGTTTTGCGTGACAACGCCCCCAACACAGGAGCGGCTCCCACCTCGGGACTGAACATGAGCGGCCAGCGGGCCCGCTCGAATCTGGTCAATGTGGATGGCGCCGACGCCACCGACAACTCCGTGAATGGCGTCCGCTCCACCGTTTCCCAGGAGGACGTTCAGGAATTTCAAATCATTACCAACGGCTATGCTCCGGAATACGGCCGCGCCTCGGGGGGGGTGGTCAACATCATCACCCGCTCGGGAACAAATGAGTTTCATGGGGATGTTTTTGGCTTTCTGCGTAACCGCAATTTTCAGGCGGTGAATCCGTTCAGCACAGTCCCGAACCCGGCCTATACCCGAGTGCAGGCGGGGGCCGCATTCGGCGGCCCGATCAAGAAAGATAAAACCTACTTTTATTTCTCCTATGAAGTGACGCGCCGGCACGAAACGGGCTTTTCAAGCATTGGTCAAAACAATTTTGGATTGGTTCCCTTTGACACGTCTCAGGTAGGACTGCCGTTTGGAACGCTGCAGTTAACTCCCGAGCAGGTGGGATTTTTCACGAACCCGGCAACTTTGGCGGCGGAAGCTGATCCAGCGTTTCTGGGAGCAGTGGAGCAGTATGCCGTTCTTACCGGCGCCTCCTCGGGCCAGGCGATCCAGGGAATCTGGCCGAGCCAATTGGTGGAGGGCGCGACGGGAGGTCTGCTCAACAGCTGGGCCGGCTTCCCGACCACGTGTCCGCCCGGCAGCGCTTGCGCCCCGGTGCCGGCCTCTTATCAGACGCTGGCCTCGCAACAAGGAAACTTTCCGGTGTTCGAGGGAACCAGTTTGTATTCGTTCCGCATCGACCAGAACATTAGCAATAGCAACCGCCTGACCTTGCGCATAGGCGTCAGTCCCAGCACCGTAACCGGTATCGAAGTCAGCGGCCAAGACCAGCCGTTTGGGCAAAATGCCTATTCGCGTACTTCTCAGCAAACTTACCGTGACGTAACCGGCGTGGTGAAAGACACGTGGACGATCGGCGCTAACCGGGTGAACGAATTCACGTTCCAGTATGCGCGAAGAGGCCTTTCATACTTCTATAACACGCAGATTCCGGGAGGATCGGACCCTGCGGTGAATATTCCAGGCTTCGCCTATTTCGGCCGCGAGCCATACTCCTACATTCAGCGCACCGAGCAGCGATATCAATTTACGGACAACTTTTCCTGGACCATCGGCCGGCACGATACAAAGTTCGGCGTTGATGTCAACTATCTCCCGTTGAACGCCATTTTCACGGTCAACTACGGTGGCGTATATGACTTTGGAACTTTCAGTTCCGCGAATTTAGGCTTCGTTTCACCCATTCCAAACGACCCCTTCCCCAATCTCTCTTCGGTGCAGGCGTACGGCGCAGGCTTACCTGGCGATTTCATCCAAGGTCTGGGCAGTCCCAGCGATTCCTTTCACAACATTCCCATCGGAGCGTTCTGGCAGGACTCTTGGCGCATTCGCCCGAACCTGACTTTGAACTACGGCGTGCGCTACGATGTTGAAATTCCGCCGACATTCAAGCCCCCGACCGCGCTGGCGCAAGCGGGATATAACTTCCTGAACCTGCAAAAAGGCATTCAGACCGACACCAATAACATTCAGCCTCGTGTAGGCATCGCCTGGGATCCCAAGGGTGATGGAAAGACCGTGGTGCGGGCCTCCTACGGGCTGTTCTACGATCATCCGTTGCTCGGACTGTACTTTCTGGGAGACGCTTCCGACGGATCCAGCAGCGGCCAGCTGGCCTTCGCCGGCACGGGGACATGCAGCAATCCCAACGCGATATTTGGTCAGGGGAATCCGGCAAATCTGAATGCCATTCCCATCTTCCAGGGACTGCCCATCAACGATACGAGCCTGACCAATCCGTGCATTGTCTCTTCCAATCCTGCGACCGCGGCCGCGCTGGGCTATCTGCCCAACCAGCAGCAGTTTCAGGCGCTGAACTTTCCGCAATCCGCATTTCTGAACCAGAACTATCTGAATCCTTCAACATTCTTACCGCTCGCCTTTCAGCCTTTTGGATATCCGCAGGCCAAAAACTTCGTCTACGCCTATGCGCAGCAAGCAAACTTCAGCATCGAGCGCGACTTGGGCAACGGCTTTGCCTTCAGCCTGGCCTACAACTTCAATGGCGGACGGCATCTGAATCGGCCCATCAACGCCAACACGATTCGGGGCGATCTGATGGTAAGCAACTTTGAGGCTGCCAGTGCGGCCGCGATCGCCGCCAGTCAGACTCCTCCCAGCAGCCCATTTACAGTCAGCGGGTGTGGAGTCAGTCCAACCGGACAACCGTATGTCGACTCTTCGCTGATGAACTTCTTCCGGCCCTCCGGACTGAATCCGTCGATTGCCGGAGCCTACCTGGCTAGCGGCGGCGGCGCATGCGTGAGTTTGGCACAGACCATTCTGCAGAGCTTGGCCGGCCAGGGGTTCAACACAACCTGCGATCCGACGACGCTCTCTGGTTGCGTTCCCTTCGGCGACATGGACGCCAACTATTCCAATGGCAGTTCGGTCTACCACGGTCTTAGCGCCAATCTGCGCAAGCGGTTCGGTACCCACTACGAATTTCTAGGGTCATACACCTGGTCGCACGCCATCGACGACTCCACCGACTTGCAATCCACGTTGACCCCGCAGGACAGCTACTATCCCAGTCTCGACCGCTCAAGCTCCCTATTCGATCAGCGTCATCGCTTTGTTTTCAGCGGGGTCTACCAGAGCGGCAGGTTGTCCGGCTCCGGCTTCGTCGGCAAGTTGTTCAGCAATTGGACGGTGGCTCCGTTAATCGAATTCAACTCGGGCCGGCCTTTTAATATCATCACTGCGGGCGCCGACAATTTGCAGCTCTCGTCACTGACAAGCCGGCCAAATACTTTCGTCAATCCGGCGTGCACGGCGCTTGGCTATCCCGCCGTTACCTCGAAATATTCGCCCACGGGAGTATTTCAGGAGCCATGTATTGCCGATTTCAACGGCACGCTGGTCTCGCTCGACGGCAATCTGGGGCGCAATGCGGGCGTGCAGCCTTGGACCGTGTTTGACGATCTGCGCCTGGCCAAACGGATCTATTTTGGCGAGCGCTACAACCTGGAATTGATTGCCGATATGTTCAACATCGCGAATCGGAACAACGTGGCCGCGGTCAGCCCGCTCTTTACCAATGCCGGGCAGGCTACAGCCGCCTACGATCCACGCCAATTTCAGTTTGCCATGAAGTTCTATTGGTAAGATTGTCCCCGACTGCGTTGGGGAACTTGGCTTTTGGCTTCAGCGTACAGCGTAAATATGTCTGACCAAGGTATTGTTCTCCCGCCCGAGCCGGCGATTCCATCTCCACCACCCCATCCACCCAACACGGTTTTTCGCGGACCCAACGGCATCCGTGCGGGCTGGCGAGTCTTGATCTTTTTGCTGATCGTGGCGGGGCTGCTTGCTGTCGTCAACCTCGTGATTTTTCTGATACTGCACTTCCTTCTCCACCGAGGAAGAACAGGACTGGGTACTGGGGGATCTCTCACTCCCACCACCGCTGTATTAGGAGACGGCGCCATTTTCGTCTTCACCTCCATCGCCGCCGTGCTCATGGCAAGGATCGAGCGACGCAAATGGAGCCAATACGGCCTGCGCCTTTCCTCCGCATTCGGCCGGAATTTTTGGACCGGCCTGCTGATCGGTTTTTCAGCCATTAGCGCGACGCTGCTGGCAATTTTCTCGCTGCATGGCTTTCATCTCGCGGGCCTGGCCATCCACGGGCAGACCATCCTCACGTCAATCGCTGCATGGGGTGGAGCATTTATCGTTGTGGGCCTGGGAGAGGAATTCGCCTTCCGCGGATATCTTCAGTTCACACTGACCACCGGCATGGGTTTTTGGCCAGCCGCAGTTTTGCTCTCGGCACTGTTTGGGCTGGCGCATGCGGGGAATCCTGGAGAGGGCAAGTTCGGACTGCTCTCCGTGGTCTGCTTCGGACTGCTTTTCTGCCTGTTTCTCCGCCGCACGGGCAATCTCTGGTTGGCGGTGGGCTTCCACGCGGGATGGGATTGGGGACAGACGTTTTTCTATGGCGTCCCCGACAGCGGATTGAAGCCTTATCACAACTTGTTGAATTCCGCCTTTCACGGCCCCGCCTGGCTCACCGGCGGCAGCGTCGGACCTGAGGCCAGCGTGTTCACCCCAACGGTTCTGCTGATCGTAGCCATCTTGTTCAGCCTGGCATACCGGCAGAATCGCTACACGACCCAATCCTGACGGGTGTTAGACTCTCTCTTTATCCATCCTTGGCGCTTGCCCGGAGTCGCTCCCACATGTCACAACCTGTTATGCCCACGCCGCGGACTCGCGTTGTTCGCGAGGCCCACCGAGCCGTTTATGACCGCGAAACGGCCTATCGCATCTTGGACGGGGGATTCCTTTGCCACGTCGGTTTCATGGCCGACGGCCAACCCTTCGTGATTCCGACGTCCTACGGGCGCAAGGACGCCAATCTTTACATCCACGGCTCGGCCGCCAGCCGCATGCTGCGGCAGATGAAGAGCGGCGCCCCCGTCTGTGTGACTGTCACCTTGCTCGATGGTCTGGTGCTGGCCCGTTCGGTTTTCAATCACTCAATGAACTATCGCTCAGTCGTGATTCTGGGAAAGGCTGTGCTGGTGGAAGATCGGACGGAAAAGATCGAGGCACTGCGGATCTTGTCCGAACACATTCTGCCAGGCCGCTGGGCCGACGCCCGCCAACCCAACGAGAACGAACTCAAACAAACTTCCGTTCTGCGCCTGCCGATTGAAGAATTCTCGGCAAAGGTACGCACCGGCCCGCCGATTGACGACGAGGAGGATTACTCTTTCCCCACCTGGGCGGGAGTTGTGCCGCTCACGATGGTGGCAAGTGCGCCGATCGCGGATCCGCGCCTGGTCCCCGGGCGGAGACCCCCGGAATATGCAACTCACCATTCACGTAAATAATGCCGCGAATCAGGGAAACAGCAATAGCTTTCCTGTCGTCTTCCGCCCTTCCAGGTCGCGGTGAGCCTGTTGTGCCTCGGCTAGCGGGTAGGTGTGCGCGATCCGCAACTTGAGTGCCCCCGAGGCCAACATGCCGAAGACGGCTCCTGACCTCGCCGCCAACTCACCTCGTGTCGCTATGTAGTGGCCCAGAGTTGGCCGAGTCAAAAATAGCGATCCCTTTTGCGAAAGTAGGATCAAATCGAACGGGGGCACAGCGCCACTCGACCCTCCAAACAACACCATCATGCCGCGCGGGCGCAAAACGTTGAGGCCCTTTTCGAACGTCGTTCTGCCGACGGAGTCGTAAACCACATCTACTCCCTTGCCGCCAGTGAGCCGCTTGGTCTCTGCCTCGAAGTCAGCCTGCGTGTAGAGGATGATTTCGTCTGCTCCGGCCTCGCGCGCCAGCTTAGCCTTTTCCTCCGTCGAAACCGTAGCGATGACCCGCGCGCCGATGTTATGCGCCATCTGCGTCAACAACAGGCCCACGCCTCCGGCGGCGGCATGCACCAGCGCGGTTTCGCCGGACTTTAGCGGGTATGTGTCGTGAGCCAGGTAGTGCGCCGTCATGCCTTGCAACATGGCGGCCGTGGCCTCCTGGTCATTAACGCCGTGCGGCACCGGCACCAGCCGGTCCGCAGGCACTGCGGCAAATTCGGCATAGGAACCAAGCTGACCGGTCCAGGCCACACGATCCCCAACCTTCACAGACTGCACTCCGGCTCCTAGCTCTGAGACAACACCAGCACCCTCCTGCCCAGGGACGAAAGGGAAAGAGGTCTTGTAACGCCCTTCGCGGTAGTAGACATCGATATAGTTCACGCCCGAGGCCGCGAGCTTTACCACGGCTTCACTTGCCTTCGGTTGTGGAACTGGCAGGTCCACCAGTTCCATAGCTTCAGGCCCGCCTGGTTGTTTCACCTGGATGGCTTTCATGGTGGCTTGGATTGCTGACCCGCGGAGGCCGATCCAAAAAACCGTCCGTCCGCTGGTTCAACCTGCCATTCCGCTCTCTGTTACACTTACGGACCGAGCCGAGGAGTCAACCGTGGCCGAGAAGAAACCGCAGACCTTCGCCAATCACACGAGATTCGATCCTTCATTCCACTTCTTCGTGTTGCCGGTACTTGGTTTGGGGCTGCTTCTTGCGCTTATTCATTTCTTTGCGCACATCACGCATGGCGGATTCCGCGAGCACTTCCACGCGTTCCTGCTGATTTTGTTTTTCGCTGCGCTGCTCACATGGGCGCTGAGGACACGGCTCTACGCTCTCAGGGTCCAGGATCGTGTGATCCGCCTTGAAGAGCGGCTGCGCCTGACAAGCTTGCTGAGCGATCCTTTGCGCTCCCGCATCCCTGAGCTGACCGAAGCGCAGCTTATCAGCTTGCGCTTCGCTTCGGATAGTGAACTACCAGCACTGGTAGAGCGGACATTGAACGAAAAACTCTCCCGGGCCGACATCAAGAAGGCCATCAAGAAGTGGCGTCCCGACTATTGGCGGGTATAGCGGCGAAGGGGCAAACTGAGATATTTTCAGCCTCGAAAGACTCTTAACGTTGCGGTAAGGCGGCTAGGGTAATGATTGCCAGGTGTCCAAAGTAACTGCCGTAGAGGTTTTTCTTCGTTGACCCGAGCCCGGTTGGTGAGTACGATTTTTTGATAGAATTCGCGAGCTGTTTGTCGAGAATAATACGCATCTTATAGAAGAATATGCGAGTTGGGAGCCTCAAGGTCCGGATCGGCGGGCTACTTTTAGCCTTGTTTGCGGCTTGCTCCTGCCAGACGGCGCAGAAGCCGGTCGCGCTTCTGCCCCCGGTTTCCGCACCCTCCATCGCTAAGCCGGCGGCGAACCCATCAGGCTCGCCTCAAGCGCAGTCCCAACCTCAGCCGACGGTGTCCGCTTCGGCCTCTCAGAAATCCACTCCTCAGCAAGCGGATGCGAACGCGACCGTCCCCGTATCCGCGGTGCCCGCAACTCCAGCGCCAGCGGCGGACGCGGTTGCCGCGCTGGTAGCCCAGGCTGAAATGGAATACCAGGCAGGCCTGGCGAGCTACAAGGCCGGCGATGCGACCGCTGCGAAACAACACTTCGACAATGCTTTCAACACCCTGCTCGACAGTAAGTTGGATATCCGTTCCGACGACCGGCTGCAGGAGGAATTCGATCGCATGGTGGAGGGGGTCGACCAGCTGGATCTGGGCGGGGGCGGGAACGACTCGGAAGCGCAAAAATCAGAGCCTGCACCGATTGACGAGACCAACGGCATAACGCCGGCGGCCGACGCCAACGTAATTGCAAAAGCTCAGGCGGAGGTTAAGCATACCCACTCCGACCTGCCTTTGATGATGACCGACCAGGTCGCCGGCTACATCAGCTATTTCTCCAATCGCGGTCGCGGAACCTTCGAGCGCGCCTTCGCCCGCTCGGGCCGCTATCGCGAGATGATGCTTCCCATTCTCAAGAAAGAAGGCATTCCGCAGGACCTGATCTACCTGGCACAGGCCGAATCCGGATTTCATCCGCTGGCGGTTTCACGCGTGGGAGCTCGCGGCATCTGGCAGTTTATGGCCAGCCGCGCGCGAGGCTATGGGCTTTCGCACAACATGTGGGTGGATGACCGCCAGGACCCGGTGAAGTCGACGTGGGCCGCTGCCCGTCACCTCAAAGATCTCTATAACCAATTCGGCGATTGGTATCTGGCTATGGCGGCCTACAACTCGGGCCCCGGCACCGTACAAGCCGCTGTCAGACGCACCGGCTACGCCGATTTCTGGGAACTTTATCGGCGCAACGTGCTCCCCAAGGAGACGCGCAACTACGTACCCATCATCCTGGCCGTGACCATCATGGCCAAGAACCCGTCGCAGTATGGGCTCGACGATGTCAACATGGACGATCCCATTGCCTATGACACGGTTACGGTGAGCTACCCGGTTGATCTGCGCCTGGTGGCGGAATCCGTCGATTCAACACCGGAAGAAATTCAGGACTTGAATCCCAGCCTGCTGCGGCTGGCAACGCCGCGCGAGGGAACTTTCGAGCTTCATCTCCCCAAGGGGACCAAAGACGAATATGAGACCGCCATCGCTTCCATCCCCCAGGATATGCGGCTGTGGTGGCGTTATCACAAGGTGGAATCGGGCGATACACTAACTTCCCTCGCTCATGCCTATCGCACAACGGCCAAGTCCATCGAAGAAATCAACCATCTGGACGCCGGTGATGCCTTGCCCGCTGAGGCAAAACTGATTATTCCGGTTGCGCCCGGCAGGCATCCGCTCACCGACGGAGGCACTTACGCCCGCCGCATCACCCGCTACCGGGTACGCCGTGGCGATACCGTCGAGACCGTGGCGGAGAACTTTGGCGTGCCGGCTACGATGCTTCGCCGCTGGAACGGCCTGCACGGAAATAGTCTCCGTGGACGTCGCGTGCTTGCACTACACCTTCCCATCACTCCCAGTTCCCACGACATCGAAATTGCCTCACGGACGGGCGGGTCGAAGCGGGCAGAAATCAAGCGGTCGGCCAGCAAATCCTCAACTGCCAGGAACGACACGACTCTCCGGAAAACCTTCGATCAGGTTAGCGTGGTCCACCACAAGGTCAAGAGCGGCGAGACGCTTTATTCCATCGCCACTGCTTACAAGACCACCGTCGAGGCGCTCAAACGCGACAACCGCAACGTGGCCATCCTCCGACCCGGCATGATTCTCATCGTCCAGCAAAGCCGGTAAGAGCCGCCCCTGCATAACGATGGCCGTTTCCCGCGTGGCGTTGATGGAACCATCGCAGGCCTTGGAGCGGCGGAAGAAAGGCTCCAGCCTTGGTGCTCTATCGCCTGGTTTAGTAAGTCTGCATTAGCTCATCTGCGTCATTGCCACTGCTCCGAATCGCTATAAAGTAATGGGCGTATTTGCGGCCAGCAGCAAGGCATTTGGCCCATACACGAAAGTAAATCGCTTCTCTCGAGGTGGTGACAATGCGTCGATTCCTTGCTTCACTTCTGGCCCTGGCGTTTTTGCCGGTTGGCTGCCTGGCCGCAGGCTCGTATTTCGGAAAGAACTCCACGACCGCCCCGCTGGACGTTCTGAAAGTTGACTATTTCTCTAATGCCAACACCGCCGGCGCGCCCGACGGCACGTTGCGCATGACAAACCCGGGCACGGCACCGTCGGGCAATATCTGTGCCTACGTTCTCGTGTTCGATCCCAACCAGGAACTGACCGAATGCTGCGGCTGTCTAGTCACTCCGGATGGCCTGCGCACCCTGTCGGTAAACTCGGACCTGACGAGCAATCCGCTGACCGGCGTCACCTTGCAGACCGGGGTGGTCAAGCTGTTCTCGGTTCAACCCCTAAACAATACGTGTCCGCTTCCTGGGACAACCGCAGCCGCTCAGCTCTTGGAGCCTGGGTTACGTGCCTGGACAACCCATATCCAGAACAGCAACTTCAGCATCACGGAAACCGCCTCCCAGGACGCCACCCTTAGCGTAACCGAGGACGTGCGCGCCTATGCTGAGTGCGCAGCCATTGTCTTGGATGGCAGCGGCCACGGTATCTGCTCTTGCGGTACCGGCGACTAGGCTGAAAGCTGGGATCCCCAAGATTTCCGGAGCGAAAAAGCCCACCCATCCACGAAGGGTGGGTTTTTTATCGCCGGTGTCTGGATGCGCATTCAGGTACCAATGAGCTCTAGCTCACTTGATTTCCCAAAGCGGGCAGGGCCTGCACCTCCCGATGACCAGAATCATCGACACCATTCTTGTGGCTGAGTTACAATCCCTCGCAAGTTTGTAATTCCACAGCTGACTAAGGAGGTCTTAATGCAACACCGCAATCCACTCATAGTGTTTCTACTGATCGCCTTTGCCATTTTGTTGTCATTGCCGGCTTTCGCACAGGAAGGTGCAGCAACCTTCAAGGCCAAGTGCGCCATGTGCCACGGCGCGGAGGGCCAAGGCAAGATCGGTCCTGCCCTCAAGGGAATCAGCCTCAGTGCCGAACAGATCACCGAACTGCTCACCAAGGGCGACGAGGCCAAGAAACCCCCGCACAAGAAGCCCATGAACGGCCTCTCGGCCGACGATGCCAAGGCGGTGGCTGAATACGTCAAGACATTGAAGTAGGCTGGAAAAATCTGTACCGGCTGGTCTTCCGCTCCGCAGAGGGCTCTTTGTGGAGCGTTTTTTTGCTGTGGAGCCCCAGGCTTCCATAGTCTTTAGTGTGGCCCTGTGGCCGAAAACTTCACCGCGACGCGAACGGCAGAATCATTCTGAGATGAGGGGTCGCGAGCGTGGATTCCTCTTCCATTTTCCCGGTGCGCTGTGATAACACGATATGCGGGCTGCAACTGCGGCGCTTGCAGCCTGCATCGAACGTCGTGCTATAATCGCGCGCCGTTGCAGCATCAGCTCCGGCGGTCTTTTAGTTTCTTGTACCCGGCAGAAGTGGCGTGCCGTGCCCGCGCCAGACCAACAAAGATTTAGGAGGAAGCAATGACTTTCTACAACCCCGCACTCTACGGACGTGATGACGAAATGGATGAGTTCGGCGACAGCGGCGCATACAGCGAATCGCTGGAAGAGGACTTCGAAGAAGAGGAGGAGGAGGAAGAAGAGCCGGGGATGTCCGAACCGGCTATGGGTGAATCGATGACCCCGCCGCCTCCGCCTCCTACACCCCGACCCGCAGCAACTTCGGGCGGGGGCGGTCCCAAAAAGCCGGCCGCCAAGAAGAAGGCCAAGCCGGCCAGAAAGAAGGCTGCGAAGAAAAAACCGGCGAAGAAGGCAAAGAAAAAAGCCGCGAAGAGAAAGGCTCCGAGGAAGCCAGCGAAGAAGGCGAAGAAGAAAGCAAAGAAAAGCCGCCGCCGTTAAGTTTGTCGGCGACGCACGACCACCCTCAAGGTCTGCTTCTCAAGAAACAAGACCGCGGCCGTAGAGCCGCGGTCTTCAACATTTTAGAATCTGCTACCCGGAATTTTACTCCTTACCTTCCCTCTACTGCGGCCCGGCACCTGCTATAGAGCTCGAGCAGATGTGCAGCGTAGTCCTCAGGCTTTGAGGCCGCGCCTCCGCCGGTAAATCCGGCTCCTCCACTGCTGGCCGTCTTGCCATACCCCGTTGTCATGGCGATGAACTTCATCAGGTCGAGTGCGATATCTGCATTCCGACGCGCGTTTGCGCCCGTCGCTGGTGCTTCATCCATGAGTCCTTCTCCTGATCCGGAAATGACAGGAATTTCGTCGTCTTCAAAGTCCTGCATAGTGCCTGCCTGCATACTCCGCCAGCGATGATAGCAGGGCGGCCTCTCGGTGGAGAAGACGGCCAATTTTTGGCATTGTCCTAAACTCACAGGTTTAGAACAAGGCCCAATTTTTCTGATTCTGACAGTATCGAAGTCTTTCACGTACACTGAAACTCCGGTTGAAGACCCTCGGCCACATCCTGAAACGCTACACAGCGTGGGTCTGGAGCCTGCTCGGTCCGCTGGGCATCTGGGGAGTGTTCGTCATCACCTTTGCGGATTCCGCGCTTCTCGGCATGCCGGTGGATGCGGTGGTGGCGGCTTACGTCTACAACAACCGCAGCCATTTTCTGATTTATGTAGTTCTGGCTTCAGCCGGCTCCGCGCTGGGTAGTGTTCCTCTCTATCTTTTGGGCTATCTGGGCGGGGAAAAGGTCCTGCGCAAGCGAATCCCGGAAGAGCGTTTTTTGAAGATTCATGCTTCGTTCGAAAGTCACGAATTCTGGGCCTTGATGTTTCCCGCGATGCTCCCTCCGCCATTTCCGTTCAAGATATTCGTGCTTGGGGCAGCTGTCTTCGAGATGCGGTTTGTACACTTTCTGGCGGCCATTTTCGGCGGGCGATTTGTGCGTTTCCTTCTACTCTCCCTGTTGACGTTGTGGCTCGGGCCAAAAGTGGCGGACTTGCTGGGGAGTTTGTTCCGGCAGCATTTCCCCTGGGTACTGGCGGCGCTGGCGGGCGTACTGCTGCTGTGGATGTACTTGCGCCTGCGCAGGAAACAGGTAAGGCACAATTCCGAACCTGGATGCTGATCCAGCTGATGCTGATCAGGAAGACGGGCAAGACCCCTCAACCACTGCACGTCAGGCAGCAGCGATGTGGTCGCCCGCCGACTTATGCATCCACGCCGAAAGAGCTTGCACGAAGACCGGCGTGCCAAAGAAGGCTATCGAGAAGAACAAATCGCTTTCGACAGTTCCACGGAAAAACGGAATCCCCGCCGTGTACGACATCATCAACCCGCCAAAAGTGTGGGGATACATCTGCGGCCACGCCGCCCATACGGCAAAGTTGCTGATCACAAAGAAGGAAACCGAGCAGCTCAAAGCTGACCCGACCACGCGAACCGGACCGGCACTCCTGCCCAGCATAGTCGCGCCCAGCCACAACATGGCAGCATACCAGGCCCAAGTAAACAGCTGGTCCCAGGTGAGCACATAAGCGTAGACGAACCTGGTGAGGACCACGTCGGTCGCAATAAGCAGGACCAGCGGAATCCACATCTGACGTCGCGAGCCGCGGGCTCCGAAATACAGCAATGAGGCACCAAGTGGCGTGAAGTGCCAGGCGTGGGGCAGGAAGTTCAGCGGGCCAAGAAACGGCAGGAAGCGTACCGCAACAGCCAGCAGAACGAATAAGTAGGGCAGCATGAGCACCTCAGCGTTAAACATTATTTTGGGCGTGCAGCCCGAACCCGTCAAGACCCCTCGTTCTGCTACTTCGGCTCGGGCACAACTACCTGATCTTCCCCGGAACCGAGAACATCGCCGACAACATGCAGATTCCTATCCAACTCCACGGCAGCGCCTAGTCCGGTTCGCGGTTTGCCGCCGGGTCCTGCCCGGCGTCGCATCAGATGTTCGAAAAAGGCCGGCCCCTGCAGGTAACGGAGGTCTTCGAAGCGAACGATATAGCCTTCCTGCGGCGGCTCCAGCGTTTCCGTCTCCGTGATCGGATACTGGGCCCAGTCGAGAAATACACGTCCCCAATAGGACTTCTTCGCAGCGAGCGTAATCGGCGTTTCTTCGGGTTTGTAGCGGATTTCGAGCCGTCCTTCAGGATCAACTTCCGGAGCTAGAGAGTCCACGGGGGCGAGCGCGAAGAAGTTCGAGGTTTCCACCACACCGAACCAGCGAAACGGATTCACAATCGTGGGGTAGGCGGAAACCCGCAGCGGATCCGCCCCCAGATAAAGGCGGTTTTCGAGCGCGGCGACCGCGCGCCGGTGCTCAAAATCACGCACTCCCCACATGAGAACAATCCCTATCAATGCCAGGGACGCAGCCAGACGGCCGCGAGGCCCACGCGGGCGGGCGCCGATTTCTTTATCAATCAGCGAGAACAGGGCCGGCACCAGCAAGCCGAGCAATAACAGCACCCACATCACCGGCTCCCAGATGAAGACGATGTCCCAGGAGTACCACCTTTCGGAAAACGGCCAGAATGGCCGCACGCCGTAGTTGTTGGTAAAGTCCAGCAGAATATGGCTGAGGCCGGCCAGCCAGGCATAAAAGAAAAGCAAGCCCCAGCGCGCCGGCAGATTGGGATCTTTCGTTTTGCGCTTGCGCAGCTGCCAGATCAGATAAACGAAGCCGACAACCACGGCGGCATCCAGAATTATCCCCAGAAAAGAATGGGTAAATCCGCGATGGTGGGCGAAGCCAAAGGCCCGCCCGTGAAAGCTGGCAAGAACATCGAGGTCAGGCGCCTCGGCGGCAAGCGTGAGTGTGAGCGTGGCCAGCGCAGTCTTGCGATTCAGCCCCGCTCGGCCCATACAGGCGCCAGTAAGGAAATGAGTGATGGGTTCCAAGAGCTCCGAAGGATGATCTCGTCGTGAAAATGCTAACACGGGAGCAACTGGGAATTGGCAGCCAACTCAGGGCGAGAGGATGGTTACTGCATCTGGGACAATGGTGATTTCTGCGGGGAGGGTTCCGAGGAGTTCTCCGTCGGCCTCAACATAGACTTTTGAGGCTGTGGTTGCTCCAGTTTCGAGCGCTGGCAAGCGGCAGGCGACGCTTTTGCTGTCGGCAAGTTCGACCCCCGGCACATTCCAGCGCTGCCCCAGCAATGCGCGCAGCACATAGAGCAGGTAGGAGGCGCGCTTTTCGCTCTCGCACAGCACCAGCCGGAGCTCGTCGTTTTGCAGGGACGCGCCGGGAGCGAGTTCGCGGAGAACGCCCCCGAAGTTGCGTATGCGCACGGCCAGCAATTCGGTCAAAGTAGACCGTTTCGTGCCGGCATCTCCATTCGTTGCGAATTCGGCCTCAAAATGGCGCATGCGGTGCGTCAGCCAGAGATGCCAGGCCTTGGCGTAATAGGCGCCCATTCCAAGTTTTGCCTTCACCGAAGGATTCAGCTTGTAGAACAGATGAGCATCCACACCGATCCCGGCCGCGATGATGAAATAGCTGCTAGCCGGGTGTCCGTCAAAATCCATGTACCGGATGTGGCCCAGGGCTACACGTCGAGGAATCGCATTGAGGATCGCCCTGGCTGCAGCGACGGGCCGCAGGGGAAGACCGAGATCATGGGCCAGGGCATTGGCGGTTCCCAAGGGCAGAACCGCAAGCGCCACCTGCGAGCCTGCCAACACCTGCACGATGTTATGTATGGTCCCGTCTCCGCCGCAGGCGAAAACGGTATCGCAACCGCTGAGGATGGCTTGCTGCACCCTTTCTGCGGCTTGGCCGGGTAACTCTGAAAGCAGCAGGCTGGCTTCGATGCGAGCTTCGCGAAGCAGGGTCAGAACGGAATCAAGTTCGGGCTGCCGCTGTGTGCGACGACCGCCGGAATCAGGGTTGTAAAGCAGTGCCACCTTGCGCATGATCGCGTGGGAGCTCAGCCAACGAGATTCGGCTGAAGGCTGGATTGTACCTGAGTCGCGAAAACTGCCGAGGGTGGCGCGAGACGCTTCTGTGTCTCAGCTTCCGCCACCCAGCCGCACGGGCTGGTTTGAAAAAGCATCACCTCGATCCCCATTCCCAGAGTCCGAATGCAATTTTTGGTGGCAATGGATAGCCAAGCTGCCTCGCCAACATAGCAATCTGGCCCCGATGGTGAGCATCGTGAGCGACAAGATAAAAGAGGAATCCGGCCACATCAGGACGGAAGCCCCTGATGCGGCCGTCGCTTTCCAGGGCGCGGCTGATCACGACGCTCAGGGCAAGACGGCTCTGCTCGATGGCGCGCATGGCCTGACCCGGGGTTACCCGTGTGCGGTCGAGCTGCGCGGGAATTTTGCTGCCCTTGGCCGCGGTCTTGAGCCACATGACGCGCACATTGTGCATGTGAGCGACGATGGCAGCAATGGTGCGTCCCTTGGCGTCGGGAGATTTGGCCCGCCATGCCGCCGAGGGAATGCCATCAATGAGGTACTGATTGATGCGGTTATTGGTGTTGAAGGCGTTGAGCAAGGCAACCGGCAACCGGCCAGGAAACATTTTCCGCACAACCAAGGGCGAGGGGTCTGGAGCTTTGGGCATTGTGAAACCTGATCGCCGCGGCCACTGCTTGGCAGGCTTTTAATTTGGCATAAGCCGCTTCCAGTAGCAACAACCGATTTGTAAAATCAGAGAGAGAATTCCAGTTGCGACGGTTCTTTTGCTTTCCAAAACAGAACTAATCAATATTCCCTAGAGAAAACACCGCAGGGAAGCTGTTCTTCGCCTCCGACATATAATTCTTCTCGCCATGTCCGTGCTCTCCCGAGGAATTGAAAAGACGGTCGAATCCCTGCGCGAAAGGATTCGTCACCACGAACATCTCTACTACGTCCTTGACCAGCCCGAGATCAGCGACGCCGAATTCGACAAGCTGATGCAGCAATTGAAAGACCTGGAGGCGGAACATCCCGAGTTGATCAGGTCCGATTCGCCGACCCAGCGCGTCGGGGGCAAGCCCCGGGAGGGATTCGTGAAAGTCCCACACACCTCCCCCATGCTGTCGCTGGACAACACTTACAACGAAGAGGATCTGCGGGCCTGGGAACGGCGGGTTCATGAACTGACCGGGCAAAGCGGTGTGTACTATGTTTGCGAGTTGAAACTCGATGGCATGTCGCTGGCGCTGATATACGAGGATGGCAAGTTATCGCACGGCATCACCCGGGGCGATGGAACCGTCGGCGAAGATGTGACTTTGAATGTGCGCACCGTGCGTTCCGTGCCGTTATCCATTTCGAAAGACAGGCTGAAAAAAGCGGGGATTCCCGTGGACTTTGAAGTTCGCGGCGAATTGCTCATGCCGATTGCGTCCTTCAAGAAGATGAACGAAGAGCGCGAGGCCAGGGGTTTGTCGCTGTTCGCCAATCCCCGCAACGCAACCGCGGGCACGGTGCGGCAGCTCGAATCGAAAATCACCGCAGAGCGCCGGCTGGACTATTTCTCCTACATGCTGCTGGAGGACGGCCGCACTTATTTTGACTGTCACTGGAAGACCCTGGAAGCGCTCGACGCCGCCGGATTCAAAGTCAATCCTAACCGCAAACTGGTGCATACGATGGACGAAGTGTGGTCGTTCATCGCGCAATGGGAAGAAAAACGCGACTCTCTGCCTTATGAGATCGACGGCATCGTGGTGAAAGTCGATCGTACGGCTTTGCAGGATGAGTTGGGATTTACCGGAAAAGCGCCGCGCTGGGCGATTGCCTACAAATATGCCGCGCGGGCGGGAATCACGAAGCTGGAAGACATTCGCGTGCAGGTCGGGCGTACAGGCAAACTCACGCCGGTTGCGATGCTGGCCCCGGTACTGATCGGCGGCACCACCGTCAGAAACGCCACCTTGCACAACATGGATGAGATCGAGCGCCTGGGGGTCAAGATTGGCGATTGGGTCCAGGTGGAACGCGGCGGCGACGTCATCCCAAAAGTTGCCAAGGTGATCGAAGACAAGGATCATCCCCGCGGACACAAGATCTTTCACATGCCCGAAACCTGCCCGGAGTGCGGAACAAAAGTCGTGCGTACCGAGGGTGAAGTCGACTATCGCTGCGTCAATGCCAACTGTCCGGCCAAGCTGCGCGAGACCATCCTTCACTTCGCTTCCCGCGGAGTGATGAATATTGATGGCATGGGCGAAGCGCTGGTCAATCAGCTTACCGAGCGCGGCCTGGTCGAGAATGTAGCGGACATCTACAAGCTGACCAAGAAGGACCTGCTCAGCCTTGATCGGTTTGCCGACAAGTCGGCACAGAATATTCTCCACGAAATCGAGCAGTCCAAGAACCTGCCTCTGGACCGCGTCATCTACGGCCTGGGCATTCGCTTCGTCGGCGAACGCACCGCGCAATTTCTCGCCGAGCATTTTGGATCGATGGAGGCTCTGGAAAAAGCCGGTACCGAAGAGTTGCAGGAGGTGAATGAAATTGGTCCGCGCATCGCCGAAAGCATCGTGGAGTTTTTCAGCATCGCCGCCAATCGCAAGCTCGTCGATCGTTTGCGCGAGGCCGGGCTTACCTTGACCGGCCAGAAGAAGCAGCGCGGCACAAAACTCACGGGCAAGACCTTCGTGCTCACCGGCACGCTGGCGCGCTTCACGCGCGATGAAGCCAAGAAGCTGATTGAAGACGCCGGCGGAAAAGTAGCAGGGTCGGTCAGCAGGAAGACAGACTATGTCGTGGCGGGCTCGGATGCGGGATCGAAGCTCGATAAGGCGAAAGAACTGGGAGTAGCGGTGATCGACGAGAAGGAAATGGAGAAGCTGGCTGGCTAAATGTTGCAGCAGGTTCGGCTGTCCCAAAACTATCGGCGCAGGACTGTAGTCATCCTCTTCCACGTCTCATCCAGGGTCTCCGGCAGAATTCTGGTTTCCCCGATCACCGAGACGAAATTCGCATCTGCCACCCAGCGAGGCAGCACGTGCATATGAATGTGTCCGGCGATTCCCGCTCCGGCCGCTTTGCCGATGTTCATCCCCAGGTTGATCCCATCGGGATGGTAAAGTTCACGCAATACTGTCTCCATCCGCTGCGAAAGCATCATCATTTCGTTTGCCGCCTCGGAAGGCAGCTTTTGCAGTTCGTCCATATGCGCATAGGGAACGATCATCACGTGCCCGGGCGTGTAGGGAAAAGCATTCAGAATGATGAAACACATCGCGCCGCGATACACGATGTGCGTCCTGGCATCGTCGTTCGCCTTCACCGCCTCGCAGAACACGCATTCCCCAGTCTTCTGCGTGCTTGCCACGTAGGCATAACGCCAGGGCGTCCAGAGGTAGTCCATCGTAGGGCAGGTTAGCAGAAGCACGCAGCAAGAGAGTAGTGCCCCAGTTTGAGATCTCGGCAGGCGTCATCCCGAACGCCCGCGCTTTCACCAGCCGGCGGAGGGATCCGGCGCGGGCCGAAAGCACAGCCGCTACGCGCTAGATCCCTCGCTCCGTCTCGAGAAAACGGCTCCGCTCGGGATGACGCGGCCGAAATGAAGTTCCTGAAATTCAAACTGAGGCACTACCAGCAAGGGGGAAATTGCGAGGGCGCTCAGCGAGCGATCAGGCGGCCTGCATTCAGCCCACGCCGTGCAGGAATATGCAATCAACACCCCTGAACAGGATTTGCAACGCTTTCACTTCGAAGTTACTGAAGTCTCTTCGCAACCCATCGCTCCTTTGGTGAAACACTCTTGTAACATGCGCGGAATTTGCGTTTGACACCCTTCCGAAGGCGTTGCTATAGTCGAAGAGTTCCCTTGGGACGCGGGTTTCTGTACAACGTCCGACAGCTGGGATTGTCCAGGCTCATTCGCCAGGGTGGGCCCAACACAACCACACGACTCCTCCAGCAGTCCGCCGGCAGCCTGCATCCTTTCGCACGCACGTGCGATCTATAGCTGAGAGGCAATGACCTTGCTCGACGACACCAGCCACAATCCCGACTCCATCGCAACCATTGTTTCCGAACCCGAGCCGTCGCCCGCTGAAAGCCACATTGCGGACGCGCTTCACGACGCCCAGCCTCCGGTCGCAGCCGAGGAGAGGCCGGTTCCCGCCGGCAGCGACGATTTTGCCGCAGCCCTCGAGACCTTCACCACCGAAGCCGAGGAAGCCGTGAGCGAAGACCGCGTCATTAAGGGCACGGTTCTGAAGCTGACGCCAACGCACGTGGTCGTTGACATTGGAGCGAAGTCGGAAGGCATGCTGCCTATCGCCGAAGTCATGGATCACGAAGGCAAGCCCAGGTTTCAGCCGGGCGACGAAATTGAAGTCATGCGCGACAAGGGCGAGACGGAAGAGGGCTACATCAATCTCTCCCACCAAAAAGCGGCCCGCATTCACGCCTGGGATGAAATCGAGAAAGCACACAACGAAAAGAAGCCGATTAAGGGTGTCGTGGTGGAACGCACCAAGGGCGGCCTGACCGTCGATATCTTCGGCGCCCGGGCCTTCCTGCCCGGTTCGCAGGTCGATTTGCGTCCCATTCGCAATCTCGATGGCATGAAGGGCCAGACCATCGAAGTTGCTGTGATCAAGCTCAACAAGAAACGCGGCAATATCGTAGTTTCGCGCAAGGAACTCCTCGAAAGCGAACAGGCCGAGAAGCGCGCCAAGACCCTCGACCACCTGGATGAAGGTGCTGTGCTCACCGGCGTGGTGAAAAATCTCACCGAGTATGGAGCCTTCGTCGACCTCGGCGGACTCGACGGCCTGCTGCACATCACGGATATGTCCTGGGGACGGTTGACCCATCCCCGTGATCTGGTCAACGTCGGCGACCAGATTCAGGTGAAGGTGCTCAAGTACGACAAGGAAAAGCAGCGAGTTTCTTTAGGCTTCAAGCAGCTTACGCCAGATCCCTGGCTCGACGCCGAGCATCGCTATCCGGTGGACGCGCATGTTACGGGGCGCGTGATCAGCGTGACCGATTATGGCGCGTTCGTGGAGCTCGAGCAGGGCATCGAAGGACTGGTTCATGTCAGCGAAATGACGTGGTCCAAGCGCATGAAACATCCCTCGAAACTGGTAAATGTGGGCGACCAGGTCGAGTGCGCTGTGCTTAATGTGAATCCGGCGGAGCGCCGCATTTCCCTGGGCATGCGCCAGTTGGCGGCTAATCCCTGGGACTCCCTGCACGACAAATATCCCGTTGGCATGACGGTGGAGGGCCGCGTGCGTAACCTTACCGATTTCGGCGCCTTCATCGAGATTGAAGATGGCATCGACGGCTTGGTGCACGTGAGCAATCTCAGCTGGACCAAACGCGTGAAGCATCCTTCGGAGGTGTTGAAAAAAGGCGATCGCGTAAAGGCGGTCGTGCTCGCGATTGAACCGGATAAGCGCCGCCTGTCTCTCGGCATGAAGCAGTTACAGCCCGACGTTTGGGAAACTTTCTTTGGCACCCATCACATTGGCGACGTCCTTCATGGCAAGGTCTTGCGGGTAGCCGCGTTTGGGGCTTTTGTCGAGATTGCGGAAGGAATTGAAGGACTCTGCCACAAGTCGGAAGCGGTCGATGGCAACGGCCAGCCTTTGCACCTTGAACCAGGCATCGAGCATGATTTCAAGATCATCAAGATGACTCCGGAAGAAAAGAAGGTCGGGCTGAGCATCCGCGCCGTGGGCGAAGAAGCTTCACGCTCGGAGGTGGAAGCCTACAAGCAGCCGGTCTCAAGCACCAGTTCCACCATCGGCGAACTCATCTCCTGGAAGCGCGCCAGCAACGAAGGGAATTAGGCGGTTTTCTAGACCTTGTCGCCCTGAGTGAAGTATGTCGCGCTCAGCGCGTGCGACACGCGCAGTCGATGGATCTCTATCATCATCCCACACCCCACCCTGCTAGAATCATCCGTTTGCCCATCCTCATCTGTTCTTACCAGTGAAGGAGCACCGCTTTGCCTGAAACCATTTACGATGTCGCCATCATCGGCAGCGGGCCTGCCGGATACACCGCCGCCATCCGCGCCGGCCAATGGGGCCTGAAAACTGCGCTGATCGAAAAAGACAATGTTCTTGGCGGCACCTGCCTGCACGTTGGCTGCATTCCGACCAAGGCTTTGCTGTTCAATGCCGAACTTTGGGACCACCTCAAAGAAGCCAACGAATTTGGTATCGAGGGCGTCGACGCGCGCAAACTCAACTGGGCTGCCATCCAGGAGCGCAAAAACAGAATCGTTACCAAGCACACCAAAGGCCTCGATTTCCTCATGAAGAAAAATAAGGTCGAGACTATTAAAGGCTATGGCAGAGTGACCGGCGGGCCGCAGAACAGGATCTTCACGGTCGAAGTGGTGAACGATAACAAAGCCAGCCACATCAAGGCAAAAAATGTCATTCTTGCCACTGGCTCCGAAGCCCGCATGCTGCCCGGTCTGGAAGCGAGCGACCGCATTCTGACCAACATCGAGATTCTCAGCTTGAAAGAACTTCCCAAGTCTCTGGTGATCGTCGGCGCGGGCGCCGTTGGAGTTGAATTCGCCTCGATCTATCGCTCATTCGACTGCGAAGTCACCATCGTCGAAATGCTGCCGCGGCTCGTCCCGGTCGAAGATGAAGAAGTCTCCAAGGAACTCGCGCGCGTCTTTCGCAAGCGAGGCATTAATTTCCATACCAGCGCGAAAGTCGACAAGGTCGACAAGACCAAGAACGGAATCGCGGTCACGATCACCGCCGAAGGCAAGCAGCAGAAAATCGAAGCCGACAAAATTCTGATCGCCGTTGGCCGCAGGCCGCGCACGGAGAATATCGGCCTGGAGCGCACCAAAATCAAACCTGACCGCGGCTTCATCCAGACCGACTCCTGGATGCAAACCGCCGAACCCGGCGTCTATGCCATCGGCGATATCGTTCTCGGCACGCCTCAACTCGCCCACGTTGGCGCGATGGAAGGCATCTGTGCAGTCGCCAAGATCGCGGGCAAGCCCGGCAAGCCGATCAATCCCGAGCACATTCCCGGCGCGACTTATTGTCATCCTGAAATTGGCAGTGTCGGCCTCACCGAAACCAAAGCGCGCGAAGCCGGATATAACGTGAAAATCGGCAAGTTCCCCTTCACCGCCAACTCGCGCGCCTCGATCGTCGGCCAGCACGAAGGCTTCATAAAGATTGTCAGTGACGCCGACTACGGCGAGATTCTCGGCGTGCACATCATTGGCCCGCAGGCAACGGAACTGATCGCCGAAGCCGTCGCTGCCATGGAACTCGAAGCCACGGTGGAAGATTTAATGTGGACCATCCATGCGCACCCGACTCTGGCCGAAGCCATGCTGGACGCGGCTAACAGCGTGTATGGAATTGCGATCAATGCGTAATGTGTTTGCGGCCTGACATAAAATGAAGGTACGCGAAACAGGCTGGTTTAAAGAAATGAAAAAATACTCGATCGTGGTGGAGAAAACTGGTACCGGCTACTCGGCGTACTCGCCAGGCCTCGATGGCTGCGTTGCCACAGGCGGGACACGCGAAGAGCTCGAACGCGAAATGCAGGAGGCGATTGCCTTTCATCTGGAAGGAATGGCGCAAAATGGTGGAAAGATTCCAGAGCCTCTCGCCTATTCGACCTACGTGGAAGTACCAGCGCAAGCTCGCTGACTTCCTGTGTTCCCCCGTGTTCTCTGTGTTCATGTTTTGATTGACCACTGCGAATCCGCGTGAATCCGTGGCAAGTAAAATGATCTCCGTCGTCCAACTCGGCACCGTCGATTACGCGCTTGGCCTGCGCCTGCAGCAGCAACTCGTCTCCTTGCGCAAAGAAGAAAAAATCGGTGACGTACTCCTTCTGCTCGAACACAAGCCGGTCATAACGCTCGGCCGCAACGCCAAAGCCGCCAATGTCATCGCCTCGCCCGAACTTCTCGCCCAGCGCGGCGTTGAGCTCTTCGAATCCGACCGCGGCGGCGACGTCACCTTCCACGGCCCCGGCCAACTCGTCGGTTATCCGGTCTTCGATCTGCGAGCGTTTACACGAGAACCCGCGGATACAACCGGCGATGGCCATGTGGGGACGGCCGCCCTCGGCCGTCAGGTCGAGCGAAGCTCGACACCTCGCAAGCATCTCGGCGCTGTCGATTTCGTCCGCCGGCTGGAAGAAGTCTTGATGCGCACCTGCGCCGACTTCGCCATCTCCCCCAAGCGCATCCCTGGCCTAACCGGGGTCTGGACGGAAAACGAAGCCAAACTTGCCGCGATCGGCGTACACATCTCGCGTTTCGTCACCTCGCACGGCTTCGCGCTCAACGTGAACACCGACCTCAGCTATTTCGACCTGATCATCCCGTGCGGCATCACCTCGAAGCCGGTCACTTCGATGCAGCGCGATCTCGGCCGCGAACTTGATCTCAACGCGGTCGCCGAGTCCATCTCGCGCAACTTCGGAGTCGTGTTCCAGAGCCAGATGTTGTGGGTGGACACGCTGGATGCGCTGCTGGGAAGAATACTCGGAGTTCCGATGCAGGTGCCTTCTGAACTTCGTCGGATTCATGAAAACGATACCTACCGGGCGTAGACCTTCGCGTTACGGAACAAACACCACGCGCCGATCTTCCTTCTGGTTCCACGCGATCTCAACCTCGGCCAGCGGAACCTTTTTCGTCTCCAGTTTCAAATCTCCCCGCGCTGCATGTTCCAAAATCTGCGGAACCGCTGCTATAATTGCCGTCATCGGCACGCTTCCGCCGCCGGCGCCGTAGATCTCCAGTCCAGAGCTGCGCAAAGCCGCGCCGGGCAAGGCAATCGTCGGTCCGGCCATCGCGCCAATTTCAATCAGCCGCGTCGTGCGGGATTCAGCCATAAGATCGTGCCCGGTAAGCGCCTCGATCAGAGCCTCGGTCGGAGCGCCCCACAGATAATCAAGAACGATATCGATTCCATCCTTGGCGGCGGCGGCAAAAGCATCGACCAGATTCTCCTGCGGCTGCTCAAGCTGAATGGTAGTATCAGCGCCCAGCAACCGTGTCACTTCCAGCGCCTGCGGATTCCGTCCCGCCGCAATCACGCGCCCTGCGCCGAGCAGCTTCGCAATCTGCACCGCCAGCTTTCCGGCCGCGCCGGTAGCACCAAGTACTAATACCGTTTCACCCGGCTGTAGCTTCGCTCGCCATTTCAACGGCAACCAAGAAGATCCTGCAGGATTTGGAATTGCCGCTGCCGTAGCATCATCGAGTCCATCCGGAACTGGAAAGCAGAACACACGCGGCGCAACCGTCTTTTCAGCCATCGCCCCGAAGGGCTTCCGACAGCCACCAAATAAGACGCGCTCGCCG
>DATKPV010000068.1:0-55032 GCA_035523915.1 Candidatus Aquilonibacter sp.
GAGCGACACGATTGCCCCAGAAATGCACAAGGAGACCGCTGTAGATTGAGACTTGCAACTCATAGTACAAAACGATTAGAGACATAAGTTTCATTAGGTTTTATACCGTTACAGGAGTAAAGTGCTACCGTTGCAGTAAGATACGTTGACTGTTACTTCCCCGTTACATGGCTCTCACGCGTACTTTCGCGGCTGGTCGGGAGCAATGCTTCCAGCAAATAGAGAGGCTTACCAATAGTCATAGCCTGCGCGGCTCCGAGTCGTTATGCAAACTGCTGCGTTACCTGGCCGAACACTCCCTGGCGCATCCTCCCTCTACGGTCAAGGAGTACCAGATCGCGACCGAGGTCTTTGGCCGATCGGCTGATTTCGACCCGCAGGCGGACTCGACAGTCCGGGTCCAGGCAGGACGACTCAGAATCAAGCTAGCCGAATACTACGCGGCGGAAGGTGCCGACGACCCAATCATGGTCGAGGTGCCTAAAGGCTCTTATGTCTTATCGTTTCATGCGCGCACCCCGGGGACTTCGGGGGTCCATGCCTACCCTCCACTGAAGGTCGAGGAGCCGCTGCCGCGGGCTGCGTCGAAAGCCACCGGCTTGAAAGTGGCCGTTGTGGTTCTTTCTGCCCTGCTGATTGTGCTGCTGGCGGCATTTGCCGTGGTGACCGTACGCGGTAAGAGCCAGGCCGCCGCTGCCCCCGCTGTACCCCCTGAGTTTCAGGTTTTCTGGCATCGCTTTATCGCTGGTCCCGAAGGTCCTTGGCTGATCTTCAGCAACGGCGCGTTTGTCGGGCGCCCGGAGACCGGAATGCGGTACTACAACGCGGCCACGGACGCACATGCCGTAATCCTCGACCATTACACAGGCGTAGGCGAGGTGCTGGCCGTCCACGATCTCGATCACGTTTTTCTTTTGCTGAATCACCAGCTCCGGGTGAAGCGCGGCACCCTGTTCACGCTCGACGACGCCAAGAACAACGACTTGATCTTTGTCGGCTCTCCGGCCGAGAACCTCACGCTGCTGGAAATTCCCGGCACTCAGGAGTTTGTCTTTCAGCGGGTCGAATCGGGACCGCGAAAGGGCGATTTGGGCATCGCCAACATTCATCCTCAGCCGGGAGAACCGAAAATATATCTGGCCAGCCCCGCCAATCAGCCGACAACTGAAGATTACGCGGTTATTGCGCTGATCCCCGGTCTGGATCCGCAGCGCTCGGTGCTGATTCTCGCAGGCACGACGACGATGGGGACGCAGGCTGCGGCGGAATATGTCAGCCGGCCCGACTCTCTGGCCGAATTGCTGCGTCGTTTGAATGTCTCCCGGCCGCAGGATCTCAGGCCGTTCGAAGCCTTGCTGCGAGTGAAAGTGACGCAAGGCGTGCCGGTGTTGGATGACCTGGTGGCAGTGAGAAAACGCAAATAGCGCCTGAATGGGCGCGTTATTGCGCCGGCGGTTTGAGATGTGCGTCCAGTTCCGCTGCCTTCCGGAATTCCTCGTCGGATTCTTCCTTTTGGCCTTTCTGCCTTAGGGCCAAGCCCAATTCGTAATGAGCCATGGCGTAGGTAGGGACGGCCTGCAGAGCGGTATGAAACTGAGAGATGGCTCCGTCCAGGTCGCCCGCGGTTAGCAACCGTCGTCCGGAGTTGGTCGCGAAGGTAGCCGCCTGCAGATTGGTCTTTTCCTTGGCGATCTCCGCGCCGGCTTTGCTTTCGGCTGCGGCCTCCGTGGTGTCCCCGAGTTGCCGCAGGACGGCGGCAAGAGTGGTGTGCGCGCCTGCAAAATCTGGCTCAAGGCCAATTGCCTCGCGCAGGGCGGCCTCCGCCTCCGGCAATTTGTCCATCTGCTTTAGAACCGTCCCCAGGGTGTAGTAAGCCTCGGCATAGTTGGGCTGAATCTGAGTCGTCTCGCGTAGCTGCTCTGCGGCGGCGGGAAAATCTCCCGACTGCCAAAGCGTGACGCCCAGGCTGTAATGTGCGTCAGCCAACTTTGGATCGAGGCGGATCGCTTCTTTCCACTCTGCGATGGCGCCGGGCAAGTCGTCTTTGAGTTTGAGCGCCAAGGCCAGATCGTGATGCAGGCTCGCTTTTTGCGGATCGAGCTTGAGGGCGGTGCGAAATTGCAGGATGGCATCGTCGAAATCTGTCTTCTGCAGATAGGCAGTACCCAGATTGCCTTGAAATCCCGAGTCGTCAGGACGAAGCCGGATTGCCTGTTGAAACTCCTTGATCGCCCCATCCGCGTCTCCTTGCTGCAACAGAGCGAGAGCCAGATTGTTGTGAGCTTCAGGATCGGAAGGTGTGAGGTTGACGACCTCTCTGAAGGCATCCACGGCGCGCTCCGGATCGCCCCGGCGTTGCGCGAGCAAACCCAGGCGGGTTTGCGCCGGAACAAGATCAGGCCTCAGCGTTGCGGCCTGCTGGTAAGAACTCAGGGCCTCGTCAGGATTCCCCTGTGCTTCGCAGGCGATCCCGAGGTAATACCACGCGGTAGCATCTTTGGGATCGAGTTTGACCGCGCGATGCAGTTCTTCTTCGGCTTCTTTCTGTTCACCCTCACTGGAGAGTGTTACCCCGAGGTGCAAATGCGAGAGCTCATATTCAGGATTTAGTTTCAGGGCGCTGCGGAATTCACGCTCGGCGGCGGGATATCGCAATTGTTGAGCCAGCAGCGATCCCAGTTCGTCGTGCAGTTCGACCTGTTGCGGCGCCAGACGCGTTGCGATTGTGAATTCCGCGATGGCTTCCTCGGGTTTGCCTTGCGAATCGAGAGCGCGCCCTAAGGCTTCGTGCGCGCGCCACTGTTTTGGCGCCAACTCCGCTGCTCTGCGCAGTTCGGCCACCTCCTCATCCGCTAATCCTTTCGCCTGCAGCGCTTGTGCCAGATAAGCATGGGCCACGGCAAGGTTCGGACGAAGCTGGATTACGGAGCGAAAATGAACGATGGCATCATCCAGGTTTCCCTGTTGCAACAGAACCTGGCCGAGCATGTTCTGCGCGTCAGCGCTGCGCGGGTTAAGCCGCACCGCCTTCTCAAAGGCGGCACGAGCCAGCGACATGTCGCCGCGCTGCATCGCTGTAATACCGGTCCTGTACTCTGATGAAGCGGCGCTCGTCGCGTTCCTCGTTTGCGAAAAGCCCGCAGGATTCCCGGCAGAGATCGCGAGAAGCAGGAGCCCGATGGAAAATCGTGAGGCGTGCATTAGGATTTCCGCGCCAGCGTTTCAGAATAGCGCAATTCAACCGGGTCGGCGCGTTGAGCAGGATCAGTTGGTTCATTCGAGATTGACCAATCCTCAGCACGCTCCTAACATGCACAACAGAATATGCGATTGAAGGGTTTCTGTAGCCGGTCCCTGGGTCCCAGCCAATTTGCCTGCGTGGCGAGTTTGCTGGCATTCCTCGCTACGGCGGGAGCCCAGGAGCTCAAGGTTCCCGCCTCACCCAAACCCATTGCCAACTTCGCCGACGTTGCCGAAAGAGCCGGCCTCACCATGCAGGAGATTTTCGGCGGCATCGATAGCAAGAAATACATCATCGAGACCACCGGCACCGGCGTTGCGATCTTCGACTACGACAACGATGGCTGGCCCGACATCTTTCTCGTGAATGGAACCAGGCTGGAGGGACTTCCCTCCGGCACCCCACCCAGCAATCATCTCTATCGCAACAACCACGACGGGACTTTCACCGACGTAACCGCGGAAGCCGGTCTTACCGCCACCGGCTGGGGACAAGGCGTGTGCGTCGGCGACTACGACAACGACGGCTGGGAAGATATTTACGTCACCTATTACGGCAAGAACCGCCTGTATCACAACCACGATGGCGTTTTCACAGAAGTAGCCGAGAAAGCCGGCGTGGCGGGATCCGGCAAAGCCTGGGGCACGGGCTGTGCCTTCGTCGATTACGACCGCGACGGGTTTCTCGACCTGGTTGTTGCCAACTATGTCGATTTCGACCTCTCCACCGCGCCTGCTCCGGGCGACCGCCCCACCTGCATCTGGAAGGGAGTTCCGGTGATGTGCGGCCCGCGGGGTTTGCCCGGCGCAAAAAACATTCTGTATCACAACAAAGGCGACGGCACCTTCGAAGACGTTACGACCAAGGCGCACATCGACCGCACCGACGGGCACTACGCCTTCAGCGTTTCCACGCTCGACTTCGATGAAGACGGCTGGCCCGACATCTTCATCGCCTGCGACAGCACCCCCAGCATTCTCTACCACAATAATCACGATGGCACTTTTACTGATGTTGCGGTGACGGCCGGTGCGGCGTTCAACGAAGACGGACGCGAGCAGGCCGGCATGGGATCGACCATCGCCGACTACAACGGCGATGGCCACCTCGATATTTTCAAGACCAACTTCTCGGACGACACCTCAACCTTGTATCGCAACAACGGCGACGGCACGTTCAACGACGCAACTTCGGAGGCTGGGCTTGGCCTGTACACCCAATACCTCGGCTGGGGAACGATGTTTTTCGATGTCGACAACGATGGCTGGCCTGACCTGATTCTGGTCAATGGGCACGTTTATCCAGAAGTCGACAGCCAGCACCTGGGCAGCACTTTCAAAGAGCCGCGCATTCTCTATCACAACAATGGGAACGGAACGTTTACCGACATTTCTTCATCGGCGGGTCCCGGCATTACTACCCTTGCCTCATCTCGTGGGCTGGCGGTGGGCGATTTGTGGAACGACGGCAGGATGTCGGCGCTAATCAGCAATATGAATGCCGTGCCCAGCCTGCTGGTCAATCAGGTTCGCTCGCCCAATCACTGGATTGCAATTCGAACCGTGGGGACCAAGTCGAATCGCGATGGCATCGGCGCCAGGGTTTCGGTGAAGATTGCGAACCGGCTTCTGGTGAATGAAGTCCGCAGCGGCTCGAGCTTCGACTCCAATAGCGACATGAGAGTGCATTTCGGTCTGGGCGCGGCGACGAAAATCGAGTGGGTAGAAATTCGTTGGCCCAGCGGCCTGGTGGAGAGATTCAACGGTCTGGGCGTGGATGAGATTCACACGGTGAAGGAAGGAACAGGTACCGCCGCGTCGCCAGATCCGAAGAAACCGCAACCCTGAGTCATTTCCCCGGATTAGAATTTCGCGTGAATGGCACGGTTCGTGTGATCCCTTCGCCCTCTCTCACGAAAACTAACTGATTGGCCTTCAGGTCTTTTAGCGTGTCGACCTGGCCGCTGGGCCAGTGAACCTCGAGCACATCAACCTTCTCGGCTTTCCCCAGCCCAAAGTGAATGCGCAAATCGTTCTGGGAAATGTAGCTGCCCCCGCTGCGCACTTCGTCGATCTGCTGGTGAGGCTTCGTTTCTCCGGCGGGATGCGTGATGCACCTGATTCGCGCGCCGATGCCGCTGCGATTCGATTTCGTCCCGATCGTGCGGACCTTGATCCAGTTATTGTCGAGTTTGGAATCGCAGCGCAACAACTGCGGATAGTCGTTGACCGCGTTGACCACGACGTCGATATCGCCGTCGTTGTCGAAATCTCCGAAAGCGCATCCACGGCAAGGAGCGGGATCGGAAATTCCGGGTCCGGCCTGAAAGGAAACATCGGCGAACCGGCCGTTGTGCCGGTTGTGGTAAAGAAGTTTGCGCTGCGCATAGCCGGCTTCGGTTTTCAGTTGCTCGACCTCCGGGTAAACATGGCCGTTGCAGATGAGAATGTCGGGCCAACCATCATTGTCGAAGTCAAAGAATCCGCACCCCCAGCCCAGAAACTGCGTATGCGCGCCCAGGCCGGCGAGGAACGTCGTGTCTTCGAAGTTGCCTCCTCCCAGATTGTGGTAAAGCGAAGGAGCGTCGCCGGCGAAATTCGTTTTCACCAGATCAAGATTGCCGTCGAGATCATAGTCGCCGGCAGAAACGCCCATGCCGGCCTGCGGTTTGCCGTCGGGGCTGAGGGCGCAACCGGCGTCGATGGCGATATCTTCAAAAGTCCCGTTCTTTTTGTTGTGATAAAGCGCGCTGGCGGTGGAATCGTCAGCCACGTAAATGTCCGGCCAGCCATCGTTGTCAAAATCGGCGGTCAGCACGCCCAAGCCGTAAGTGCCGTTGGCGCGAAAGATTCCCGCGGTCTCGGAAACGTCGGTGAATGTGCCATCGCCGTTATTGTGATAGAGAATGTTCTTTCCGCCTTTAAGACCCGGCGGACCGCAGGCCACCAGAACTCCTTTGTAAAGGCACGGCCCGGATTCGGGCACGGGCGCGGTGGCAAGGTCCATGTCGATGTAATTGGCGACAAAAAGATCGAGATGGCCGTCGCGATCGTAATCGACAAACGCGCAGCCGGTGTTCCACCGCGTGCCTTTGCCCGCTACCCCAGCCTTTTCGCTGACGTCGGTGAAGGTGCCATCGCCGTTGTTGTGATACAGAACATCCTTGCCGTAGTAGGTGACGAACAGATCTTCCCATCCGTCGTTGTCGTAGTCGCCGATGCAAACCCCTTGTCCCCAGCCGGAATGTCCGACTCCCGCCTTGGCAGTCACGTCGGTGAAGGTGCCGTCGCGGTTGTTGCGAAAGAGATGCGAGATGGGCTCGCTTCCCGCCGGGAAGCCTTCGAGTCGCCAGCCATTCACCAGAAAAATATCTAGCCAGCCGTCGTTATCGTAGTCGTAGAAGGCAACGCCGCAACCAGTCGTCTCCAGCAGATATTTATTCTTGTGCTCACCACCGAAAATAGTCTTCGCGCTGAGCCCTGACGCTTTGGCAACATTCAGAAAGCTCACGCCCAGATCGTTGGTTTCCGAACGTTCCGGCTTGGAGGCTGCTTTCTCATCCGGCACTGGACCGGCTCGCAAACGGCGGGGACGAGCCAGACCCAGAATGCTTTCGAGAGACAATACCAGGGCCGATCGGCTGAGCGACTCCAGGAATGCTCGGCGTGACGGAAACAATGAGGTTGGCCCGCTTGGATCGTGCTAAAATTCGCCCCTATTCGTTATATTCAGTGATCCCTCAGTTTGCAAGCACCAGGGTGCCATCGAAACGGCCCACATTGCGTGAGCCAGGCGATCGAAAGCAGCCAGTGTTTTTGAACTGGCACGTTTTAAGAGTATTTTTTTTCGCGAGCGTCCTTGCGTGTTTGTTCCACCCGCTTACCTCCGCTCAAGCGCGACAAATGGAATTGTCGCGGCCGGTTCGTCCGTGGGAATTTCTTCCTGTCGTCGGGACGCGCGCCGCCTTGTTGGGAAACGAATCGGGAACGCTGGAAGCGTGGGCTTATCCCCTGAAGATTTTTCGCGATTTTCATCTCACTTTTCACGTGGGCCCCGTGGCTTTGCCGGCGGAGAGTCTGGTGCGCACGTTGATCGTCAGGCCCGAATCAGCCACGCTGGTCTATGTAGGAGATTCGTTCCGCGTACATGAAACTCTGTTCGTCCCCGTCCACGAGCCGGGCGCCGTGATTCTGCTGGATGTGGAAACAGAAGAACCGCTGGAAATCGAAGCCGGGTTCGTGGGTGATTTTACGCTGGAGTGGCCCGCATCGCTCGGAGGAACGTTTGAGACCTGGGAACCTGCTCAGCGGGCCGTCGTCTTCGGTGAAGAAAGCAAGAGATTCGTCGCGTTCGTCGGCTCCCCGACCGCGCAGGATGAACACCTCGCCTATGAGACGAACTACTCTGCGTCGAGTGAGACTTCTTTTCGCCTGGGCGTGACGCAGAAGGGGCGTGACACGAAGATGCTGGTGATTGCGGGTTCTGTGACGGGAATGGCCGATGCGCAAAAAACCTACGCCCATCTGACCGCTTCGTATTCGGACTTGCAGCGCGACTCGGCCCAATACTATCGCGACTACCTGGCGCGCACGGTCAATCTTGCAGTGCCCGATCCTGCCTTGCAGCAGGCTTACGACTGGGCACGAGTGAGCGTGATTCAGGGTCTGGTAACCAACCCTGACCTGGGCACCGGGCTGGTTGCCGGTTATCGCACATCGGGCACCAGCCAGCGCCCCGGGTTTGCCTGGTTTTTTGGCCGGGACTCACTGTGGACTTCTTTTGCGTTGAATGCTGCCGGCGATTATGTGACCACTCGAACTGCGCTGGAGTTTATCGGCAAGTACCAGCGTGAGGACGGAAAAATTCCGCACGAGATTGCGCAGGGAGCAAGTTTTGTCCCCTGGTTCAAGGATTTCCCCTACGCCTACGCTTCGGCCGATGCCACGCCGCTCTACATCATCGCGATGGACGATTACGTGACCCAGAGCGGCGACGTCGCCTTCCTGCGCGAGAAGTGGGACAGCGTCTGGAAGGCATTTCAGTTTTTGCGTTCCACCTACAACTCGGAGGGCCTGGCCCAGAATTTGGGAGTTGGACACGGTTGGGTGGAAGGCGGTCCGCTGGTTCCTGTGCAAACCGAGTATTACCAGAGCGCGCTGGGCGTCGAGGCTCTGCAAGCGCTTGCTGATCTTGCTGCCTTCGCCGGCAAGGATAAAGATGACGTTCGAAAGGATGCGAACGCGGAGTTCCAGCGTCAGAAGCCTGTTCTCGACCAAACCTTCTGGTCGCCGGAGAACCACATCTACGCGTTCGCGTTAGACCCAAGGAACCAGCCGGTCGACGAGCCAAGCGTGCTTTCCACGGTCGCCATGTGGTTTGGATTGCCGCAGGCAGATCACGCCGGCGAAATGATCACGCGCCTGAGTAACGCCGACCTCGAGGCCGACTGGGGAATGCGGATTATCTCCTCGCACTCGAAGTTCTACGCCGGCTCCGGATATCACTATGGGGCGGTCTGGCCGCTCTTCACGGGATGGGCGTCGGTCGGCGAGTATCGCTACCATCGCGCTCTGCCGGCGTATTCCAATCTTCGCGCCAATGCTTTGCTCACGCTCGATGGATCTCTGGGCCACGACACCGAGGTGCTGTCGGGTGATTACTACCAATCGTTCTCTACGAGTTCGCCGCATCAGATCTGGTCAGCGGCAATGGTGGTGAGCCCGATGCTTCGCGGGTTGCTGGGTCTGGAAATCGATGCTGCCAATCATCAGGTCACACTGGCGCCGCACGTGCCTCAGGACTGGACCACGTTTGCCGTACGGAACGCCCGTGTCGGGCCGGTAACTGCAAACTTTGAATACCACAAGACGGCCGACAGTGTCGCTCTGGAAGTGAAGCGCCATGGAAGCGGAGACTGCTGGATTGCATTCTCTCCGGCCTTCAGCCTCCGCACGGAGATCGTTTCCGTGGAGATGAACGGCAGACCTTTGCCGTTCAAGATTCGAACAAATGACGTGGACAAGCACGTATCGCTGCGCTTTCCGGTTTACGGGGGACCCAACAACATAGTGATCCGTACAAGGAACGATTTTGGCCTGGCGCTGGCCAACGATCTGCCGCCGCTGGGAAGCACCAGCCGGAACTTGCGCGTGCTCTCGCAATCTTGGAATACCGCGCGCAATCAGTTAACCATCGAAGTATCCGGGCGCGCGGGGAAACAGTACGACCTTGGAGTTTGGAATCCCGCGCAGATCAGCTCGGTGGAAGGCGCGTCGCTGACCAAACAAGACAAGATTCATGTCGAAATGCCGGGCGGAGCAGGAGAAGACTATGTTCACCAGACGGTGGTCATTCATTTTGCCAAGCCCTAGACATTTCCCGGCAAGAAGAGAACACTTGAGAGTTCGGCAAGCCCTATCAGGCGCAGGATTTGCCGATCACGACGTCGATAATGGCAATCATTTTGGGACGGAGACCCTGCATATGAGTAGAACCCTGAGAAGGTTGGCGGTGCTGTGGGTTTTGTTGTGTCTTTCATGCCTGTCGGTTGTGGCCCAGACTCCCGCCGGGGCAGTGGATGACGCGGGGCATCAATGGTGGCAGAATGCAGTCTTCTATGAAGTCTATCCGCGCAGTTTTGCCGACAGCAACAACGACGGCATCGGCGATTTGAACGGCATTACATCCAAGCTGGATTATTTAAAGGGTCTCGGAGTCGACGCGATCTGGATCACGCCCTGCTTTCCTTCCCCGCAAGTGGATTTCGGGTACGACGTTTCCGACTACGAAAACATCGACCCCATGTACGGGACGCTGGCCGACTTCGACACGCTGGTGCGCGAAGCGCAGAAACGCGGCATACGCGTCATTCTTGATTTCGTGGTCAATCACACCTCTGACCAGCACCCCTGGTTCCTCGACTCGAAATCATCGCGCACTTCCGCCCACCGCGATTGGTACATCTGGCGCGACGGCAAAGGACCGGGAGAGCCTCCCAATAATTGGCTCTCGACCTTTGGGGGCTCCGCGTGGACGTTCGATCCGCCCACCGGCCAGTACTATTACCACTATTTCTATGCGCAGCAACCAGACCTCAACTGGCGCAACCCGGCGGTCAAGGATGCCATGTTCGACGTCACGCGCTGGTGGTACAAGCGAGGCGTGGCGGGATTCCGCCTTGACGCTGTGAACATCCTCTTCGAGGACCCGAATCTGCACAATAACCCCATCATTCGTCCCGGCAAAAATGCCTACGGCGATCCGATCGAGGAGGATAAATACAACACCAATCTTCCCGAAGTGCATGACGTTTTGCGCGAGCTGAGAAAAGTGGCCGATCAAAGCAATGCCGTGCTCATTGGTGAGACTTGGACGGATAACATTCAGGAATTGAACCGCTACTACGGTGAGCACAATAACGAACTGCAGCTGCCCATGGATTTCCTTTTCACCACCGTAGACAAACTTTCACCGGCCGCCTTCCGCAAGCAAATTGCCTCCGTGAATGCCGCTTCGGGCTGGCCCACGTTTGTCATCAGCAACCACGATATCGCCCGCTCTTATGACCGCTACGGAGACGGCAAACACAACGACCAGATCGCCAAGTTGATGGCCGGGCTTTATCTCACTTTGCGCGGAACGCCGATCATGTACTACGGCGAAGAGATTGGCATGAAAACCACGCCGCCCACGCGCAAGGAAGACGTCAAGGATCCCATCGGGAAACTCGGCTGGCCCAAGGAAAAAGGGCGCGACGGCGAGCGCACTCCCATGCAGTGGAACGACACCGAAAACGCCGGGTTTACCACGGGAACGCCCTGGCTGCCTGTGCCTCCCACCTACAAAACCCACAACGTGGCGACCGAGTCTAACGATCCAAATTCGATTCTGGATTTTTACAAGAGCGTGCTGAAGCTTCGCCACAGCAACGTGGCATTGATGGACGGAAGCTATACTCCGCTGAACGAGGATGATCCCAACGTGCTCTCTTACCTGCGCATCTACAAAGACCAGGTAGTGCTGGTGGCGTTGAACATGTCAGCTTCGCCGCACAAGGTAAATTTCGAACTCAGGCGCAACGGATTTTCCTCGGCGACCAGCCTCATCGCTACTGGGAAGACGAACATAAAGGGCGATGAAGTTTCGCTCGATCCGTTCGGAGTTTTCATTGGTCAGCTAACCAAGTAGGCATCTCGGCCGCGCCATTCTAGGCGGTTTCCCATGCCTTGGCGCGGGCGACCGCCTCGGTCCAGCGCCGCCGCAGAGCTTCAACCTGTGGGGAGGGCATCCTCGGTTCAAATCGCTCTTCTTCGTATTGAATGCCTTCGATCTCCGCCATCTCCTTCCAGAAACCAACCCCCAGTCCCGCCAGGTAAGCCGCGCCCAGCGCCGTCGTCTCCGTGACGGCCGGCCGGACCACCGGCACGCCCAGCACATCGGCCTGAAACTGCATCAGGGAGTGGTTGGCCGACGCGCCGCCATCGACGCGCAGCTCTTTCAACGGAGTGCCGGTGTCTCGCTGCACCGCTTCCAGAAGGTCGGCCACCTGATAGGCGATGCTCTCCAGCGCAGCGCGCGCCACGTGGCCCGCTGTGCTGCCGCGCGTAAGACCCAAGATCGACCCTCGCGCGCGCGGATCCCAATGCGGTGCGCCGAGGCCCACAAACGCCGGGACAAGATAAACGCCACCATTGTCGGCGACCGAATTGGCCAGAGCCTCCACGTCCACGGATTGGCGAATCACTCCCAGGCCGTCGCGCAGCCACTGCACCACCGCTCCGCCGACGAATACGCTGCCTTCGAGAGCATATTCGGTTCTCTCGCCAATTTTCCACGCGACCGTAGTCACCAGCCGGTGCGACGAGGGCACCGCGCGCGTTCCCGTGTTCTGCAGCATGAAGCAGCCGGTTCCGTAGGTGTTCTTGGTCAGGCCGGTCCGGGTGCACCTTTGCCCAAAGAGCGCCGCCTGCTGATCTCCGGCGATCCCGGCAAGAGGAATACCGTTTAGCCGGGAAACCGAGTTCACTTCGCCATAAACTTCACTCGACGCACATACCTTGGGCAGAAGCGATTCGGGAACCTGAAACAGGTCCAGAAGTCGCCGATCCCAGCGCCCGGCGTGAACGTCGTAAAGCATGGTTCGGGAGGCGTTGCTGGGGTCGGTGATGTGTAAGCGCCCGCCGGTCAGCTTCCAGATCAGCCAGGTGTCCACTGTGCCAAACGCCAAGCGGCCGGCCTCGGCCAGTTCTCTGGCGCCCGCGACGCGCTCAAGAATCCACGAGATCTTGCTGGCGGAGAAATATGCGTCGATCAACAGCCCGGTTTTTCGCTGAATCAGCCCTTCGTGGCCCTGCGCTTTCAGCCGGTCGCAAAAATCCGCCGTGCGGCGATCCTGCCACACAATGGCGTTGTGCACCGGCTTGCCGGTCTGGCGGTCCCATACAATCGTGGTCTCACGCTGGTTGGTAATGCCGATTGCCGCGATATCCGCGGCTCTCGCGCTGGCTTGAGCCAAAGCTTCCAGCGCAACCTCGATTTGCGATGCCGCGATTTCCTCCGGATCATGCTCGACCCATCCGGGCTGGGGAAAAATCTGCCGGAACTCCCGCTGGGCAACCGCGCGGACGCCGCCGCTCCGGTCGAACAATATCGCTCGCGAACTGGTAGTGCCCTGGTCGAGCGCCAGAATGTAGCGCAACATTCTTCTCCCTACTTTTTGTTCTCGCCTTCGTCTGCCGGACGCAGGAAGCGCCGGATGCCCCAGTCGTAGAGCGCGGCTCCGGCCAGTCCTCCCACCAGCGGAGCGACCACCGGAACCCACCAGACCCGCGCTCCGTCCGTCAGGCCGTTATTGCGGAATCCAGCCAGCACCGTAAATACACGCGGCCCGAAATCCCGCGCGGGATTGATCGGATAGCCATGCATCCCGCCAAAGCTCATGCCGATCGCCACCACCACCAGTCCGATCATCGCGGGCGTGAGATTGGCGCCAGGCGGGGCGTTGTATTCATCGATGATCGCCAGAACCATGAGCACAAGCAAGCCGGTACCGATGACCTGATCGAGAAATCCGGCCTGCGGCAACTCCGGAAAGGCGGCAAATGTGGTGAACACGCCGGCAGTCTTTTGCAGGCCCGGATCGACCCGGTGAAAGGCCGGAAGATAATCCCAGTAAACAACCGCTGCAGCCACGAATGCTCCGGCCGTCTGCGCCAGAGAGTAGGGCACCACCTTGCGCCAGGGAAAGCCGCGAAACACGGCAAAGGCCAGCGTCACCGCTGGATTCAGATGTCCGCCTGAGACCCGGCCGGCAATATAGATTCCCATCATCACCGCCAATCCCCAACCCAAAGTGATGTTGGTGTACCCGCCATGAATGATCTCGCCGGGATTGCTCGTGGGAAACAGGATCACCATGGCAACCACCCCACAGCCAAACAAGATCAACACGAAAGTTCCAAGGAATTCGGCAGTCAATTCTGCGAGCAGGCTGGGAGGTCGGCTCAAGATCGGGCGCTCCTTGAGTTTCAGCATCTGAATTTCCGGCCGGCGCGTGGCTCAGGCCGCAGGTAGTCTAACAAGGATTCGCGAAGTTCTCCCCAGGAGCAGCGGCCCCGGTCGAGCACGCATTCGGAAGCCTCACAAAAGACACGTCCCGGCGACTTTCTCGCTTGACATTCAAGCTCCAGCTTGTACCATACAAGAATATTTATTCATCATAATGAATAAATATTCATAATGAATAAATCCTTGCGGCAGCGGGCTTTGCTGGAGGTTCTGCGCCAGGGGCCAGTCATCAGCCAGGAGGGCCTGCAAAAGGCGCTGCGCAAGCGGGGATTCAAGGTGGGGCAGGCGACGTTATCGCGGGACATTCGGGAACTGAACCTGAGCAAAACGTCCGCGGGTTACGCCTTGCCGCAGAGTGATAGCGGTTCGGGATTGGTTTTGCCTCCCGTGCAGCGGCTGGTTCGCGAGTTTGTGCTGGACGTGCGCCAGGCGCAAAACCAGCTGGTGGTGAAAACCATCGTCGGCAGCGCGCAGCCGGTGGCGGCGGCGCTGGATGGAGAGGAACTCCCTGAGGTTGTGGGTACGATTGCCGGGGATGACACCATCTTGATCATCTGTCCCGACAAGGACGAAGCACGAAAACTGGCTGGGCGAATCGAGGAAATGCAGGGTTGACGTCAGCGAAATTAAAAACTGCGGTGCTGGGCGCCACCGGATATTCCGGCCTGGAGCTGACGCGCATTCTGGCGCGCCATCCCCGGCTGGAAAAACCTGCGTTGCTGCGACGCGACGCGGGCAGCAACGGCGCTCGCGATTTGGCAGAAGTCTTCCCTGCGCTGTCCGGCAATGGAGGCTATCCCCTGCAGCCGTTGTCCTGGCCTGAGTTGAAGAGGCAGGGAGTGCAGTTGCTGTTTTTCGCCACACCCCATGAAGTGTCGCGCGCGCTGGTCCCCGAAGCTTTGGCCGAAGGTCTGCGTGTCGTCGACCTGAGCGGCGCGTGGCGGCTGAAGCACGCGCAGAACCGTGCGATCTATGCATTTCAGGATTCCGACTCGGTCGCTGCGGCGCAGCTCACCGAAAGGGCAGTCTACGGCCTGCCCGAGCTGAACAGTGAGTGCATCGCAAGTGCCCAATTGATCGCTAACCCCGGCTGCTATGCGACTTCGGTAATTTTGGCGCTCGCGCCGCTGCTTCAGGCCGGGCTCATCGATCGCAAGCGTGGAATTGTTTCCGACTCGAAGTCGGGCGTCTCGGGTGCGGGTAAGGAACCGAGCGCGAAAACTCACTTCGTTGCCGTGGCCGATAATCTGTCTGCTTATTCGGTCTTCAATCATCGCCACCTGGGTGAGATGACCGAGCAGCTTGGGCTCGCCGCTTCGGAATTGATCTTCACTCCGCACCTGCTGCCCATTCCGCGCGGGATTCTCTCCACCATCTACGTGTTCCTGAACAACGAAATGAACCCGGCGGAAGTCGAGTCTTGCTTTCGCTCGTTCTATACCGGCAAGCGCTGGGTGCGCGTTTTTGCCACTCCGAATCTGCCGCAGGTTCAGTTTTCTCTGCATACGAATTACTGCGATCTCGGATTTTGTCTGGCTGAGGACGGCCGCCGACTGGTGCTGGTTTCATGCATTGACAATCTGCTCAAAGGCGCGGCCGGGCAGGCGGTGCAGAACATGAATCTGATGTACGGATGGAACGAAGAGGAAGGTCTGCAGTGACGATCGTGGTCAAGCTCGGAGGCGCCGCCCTTGAAGATGCTGTCGTGTCGCGCAAATGCGCCCACGCAATCGCGGAATTGGCCCAGGATGGCCATCGCGTCGCGGTGGTTCATGGCGGAGGAAAAGCGCTGACCCGCGTGCTCTCGCAACTAGGCAAGCAAAGCGAGTTCGTGAACGGTCTGCGCGTCACCGATGCCGAGACGCGCGACGTCGCCCTCATGGTGCTGGCCGGAATCGTCAACAAGAAGCTGGTGGCTGCGATTCAGGGCGCGGGCATGCCGGCAGTGGGATTCTGCGGCGGCGACGGCATGACCTTCCGCGCGCGAAAGAAATTCGCCAACGGCCGCGATCTTGGCTTCGTCGGCGAAATCTGCGCCGCCGAGCCTTGCTGGATCGAAGCGATCTGGCAGCAGGGCGGCGTGCCGGTCCTGGCCTCGCTCGCGCTGGGCGCGGACGGCGAATATTACAACGTGAACGCTGACGAAATGGCCGCGGCCTGCGCCGCAGCGTGTCACGCTGATGCCCTCATCTTCCTGACCGATGTGCCCGGGGTGAAGGACGCCCGGGGCACGGTGATCCCCTGGTTGAGCGCCGCGGAGGCGGAAGATCTGGCGGCCGGATCGGTCATCAGCGGCGGAATGTTGCCCAAGCTCCACGCCTGCAAACTCGCCTTGAGGCAAGGCGTGGCGAGGGTGAGGATTTTCCCCGCTGCGCAAGCGGAAGTCCTGCCGCAGTTCTTTCTCGCCAAACTAGCGCACGGCACCGAGGTGACCTGCCCATGAGCCAGTCAGCGCTTCGGCCCAAGCGGCAGACGGCAAACAGATTCAGAACGTCGCAGAAAGAGGACTCAACGTTGAACAGCCAATTGCAAAAAAGAATTTCCATGACAGCTCGGGCGGGAATCCCGCAGGTGTTGTGGTGCCCCGATCTGGTCTCGACTCGCGATCTCGGCCGGGACGGCGTTCAAGCCGTCCTGCACCTGGCGGGAGTAATCAAGTCGCATCCAGGCGACTTTCGCCGCACACTCGCAGGCAAACAGATGGTGATGTTCTTCGAGAAGCCCTCGCTCCGCACACGCCTGACCTTTGAGGCGGGAATGTGCGGCCTCGGCGGCAGCGCCATGTTTGTCGATCAGACCCAGGAGCGGCTGGGCGCGCGCGAAAAGCTGAGCGATGTCGCGCACAATCTCGAACGCTGGGTCGACGTGATCGTCCTCCGCACCTTCGCTCAGGAAACCATCGAAGGCATGGCCGAGCATGCCCGGGTTCCTGTGATCAACGCGTTAAGCGATCTCGAGCACCCCTGCCAGGCGCTCGCCGACTATTTCACGCTCGCGGAGCGTTTCGGCGATTTGTCCAACATATGCCTCGCCTATGTGGGCGACGGCAACAATGTCGCACACTCGCTGCTCCTCACCTGCGCTTGCCTGGGATCGTCGATTCGAATTGCGACGCCGGCCGGCTATGCGCCCAATCTGCGGATTGTTGCCGACGCTCTGGAAATTGCGGAAAAAACCGGCGCCTGCATTCAATTGTTGACCGATCCTTTCGATGCGGTCGCCGGGGCTGACGCAGTCTACACCGATGCCTGGGCCAGCATGGGCCAGGAGCAGGAAGTCGAACAACGGGCGAAGATATTCCCGCCCTATCAGGTCAACGCCGATCTCATGGCGAAGGCCGCGCCGGACGCGGTCTTCATGCATTGCCTGCCCGCGCACCGCGGCGAGGAAGTCACCGACGAGGTGATGGATTCGGAACGTTCTCTCGTGTTCGAGCAGGCGGAAAATCGCCTGCACCTCCAAAAAGCCATTTTGTATTTGCTGCTGGGCGGCGGCGATCGTCTGCCCGCAAGGAGCGCCCATGCCTGAAAAAGTTGTGCTCGCCTACTCCGGTGGTCTCGACACTTCGATCATCATTCCGTGGTTGAAGGAAAATTACGCTTACGACGTCATTGCCATGGTCGGCGATGTGGGCCAGGGCGATGACCTCGAGGCTGTCGTCGCCAAAGCTTACGCCACTGGCGCAAGTAAGGTGATCGTAGAAGACCTACGCGAAGAATTTCTGACGGGATACGTCTTCCCTGCGCTCAAAGCCGGCGCTGTCTATGAGCACAAGTATCTGCTCGGAACCTCGCTCGCGCGCCCGGTGATCGCCAAGCATCAGGTCGAAGTTGCATTGCGCGAAGGCGCAACGGCAGTGGCGCACGGTTGCACCGGCAAGGGAAACGATCAGGTGCGTTTCGAGTTAACCTATCAGGCGCTCGCGCCGGAGCTGAAAGTGATCGCGCCCTGGCGTGAGTGGACCCTGAAGTCCCGCGAGGACTGCCTCGACTACGCTGAGGCGCACGGTATCCCCGTTGCCGCCAGCCGCGAGAAAATTCACAGCCGCGACCGCAACCTGTGGCACATCAGCCATGAAGGCGGAGAACTCGAAGACGCCGCCAACGCGCCTCTCTCCACCACCTGGCAATTGACCCGCTCGCCGCAAGCCGCACCCGACCATGAAGAACAAGTGAAGATCGGCTTTGCCCAGGGCGTGCCGATCTCGGTCAACGGCTTGGAACTCGATCCTGTTTCTCTGGTCGAACTGCTCAATGAAATCGGCGCGCGCAACGCCATTGGCCGCGTGGATCTGGTCGAGAACCGCTTCGTCGGCATCAAGTCGCGCGGATGCTATGAGACTCCCGGCGGAACGCTGCTGATCGCCGCGCATCGGGAACTTGAAGCGCTCTGTCTGGAGCGCGACGTCGCCCACTTCAAGCAGCAAATCGGTCTGAAATACGCCGAACTGGTTTATTACGGCCTGTGGTTCACTCCGCTGCGCGAGGCGCTGGATGCTTTCGTCGAAAACACGCAAAAAGAAATGACCGGCAGCGTGACGCTCTCGCTCTACAAGGGAAACATCTCGGTGGTAAGCCGCCAATCGGAGAACTCCCTCTATCGCACCGATCTCTCATCATTCACCATGGGAGACAGCTACGACCAAAAAGATGCCGCCGGATTCATCCGCATTCTCGGCCTGCCTTCCCGCTCGCGCGCGCGGAAGAACGCCTCGGCGAGGAACAACGAGACGGTGACAACTCCGGTCGAGGTGGCTCGATGAAGATGTGGTCGGGGCGCTTCCGCCAGCCGCTGGACCCCGAATTCGAACGCTGGCAGCGGTCTTTCGATTTCGATCGCCGCTTGCTCCGGTACGAGCTTGCCGCCAGTAGCGTGCATGCGCGCGCATTGAAGAATGCCGGAATCTTGACTGCCGATGAACTGATCAGCCTTCTTCAGGGGCTGCAAAAGATCGGGGAACTGGCGGCCTCCTCGCCCTCGTTCGTGGACGACGACGAAGCCGAGGATGTGCACCATTTCGTCGAGAAGCAACTGGCTGCATTGATCGGCGAGACCGGCTATAAGCTGCACAGCGGCCGCAGCCGGAATGAGCAGATTGCGACCGATCTGCGGTTGTTCGTCCGCGCCTCGATCGACCAGCTGCGCGCCGACCTCGGCGAATTGTGCGCTGTGTTCGTCGATCGAGCCGAGCAGGCGGGCAGCCACGCGATGCCTGCCTACACCCATCTGCAGCGCGCAGAACCGGTGCTGGCCGCTCATTGGCTAATGGCGTATGTCGAAATGTTTCTGCGCGATGCCGCGCGGCTGGCCGATTGCCGCAAACGCGCGAATCTCTGTCCACTCGGTTCGGGAGCGGTTGCCGGAGCGACGCTGACGCTCGATCGTTCTTTCATGGCCGCTGATCTCGGCTTCGACGCCGCGACCGCCAACAGCATCGACGCCACCAGCGATCGCGATTTCGCCCTGGAGTTCGTTGGCACGCTCTCTCTGCTGGCGCTGCACCTCAGCCGATGGGCCGAGGAGATGATTCTCTTCTCCTCGCAGGAATTCAGCTTTGTCCGTCTACCCGAGGCTTATTCCACGGGCAGCAGCGCCATGCCGCAGAAGAAGAATCCTGACCTGCTCGAACTGGTGCGTGGCAAAACTGGTCGCGTGATGGGAGCAGCCAATGCGCTCTCCACGGCGTTAAAAGGCCTGCCGCTCGCCTACAACAAGGATTTACAGGAAACACAACAGCCGCTCTTCGACGCGGCTGACACTATGCTCGCCCTTCTGCCTCTGGTCGCCGGCTGGATGAAGGCTGTGGAATTCGATCGCGAGCGCATGAACCAGGCTGCGCAGAGTGGATTTATGAACGCTTGGGCCGCCGCAACTTACCTGGTTCAACGCGGCGTCCCCTCGCGTCTTGCTCACGAGCAGATTGGCAGGGCCGTGGCGCTCTGCATCGAGAAGAAATGCGAGCTCAAGGGCCTCGCGCTGCCCGAACTACGTGCGATCAGTCCCGCGATTGAAGCGGATTTCTATGATTGCCTGGCCCTGGCTTCGGTGCTTGCCATTCACGACGTTCCCGGAGGCACCGCCCCGGCGAGAGTGCGCCAGGCCATCGCAGCTGCAAGAACCAGGATCGACGCCTTGCGTGAGGAGGCCCATGCGCACGCGTAAAGCTATCTTGCCTGATGCCGAACGCATCCACGAACTCATTTGCGGCTACTCCGGCGACGGTACGTTGTTGCCCCGCAGCCTGGCGGAAATCTGCGAGAACGTGCGCGATTTTGTCGTTCTTGAAGATGAGCGCCTCATCGTCGGCTGCGGCGCACTTCATCTTTATGGAACTCACCTGGCTGAGATTCGCTCGATTACGGTCGCCCCATTCGCCCAAGGCAGAGGCGGTGGCGGACTGCTGGTCAAAGCGCTGATGGCTGAAGCCAAACGGCATCGCGTGGACTGCATTTGCCTGTTCACCCGCAGTCCGGAGTTCTTCGCGCGCCAGGGATTCGAGGTGGCGCAGCGCGATGACCTTCCCGACAAAATCTACAAAGACTGCCACGTCTGCCCGCGTTTCCACTGCTGCGACGAAGTCGCCATGGTGCGCGGCAAGATTCCCACGTTTGCTATCCTTCCCGAGCCGGCGAACTGGCTGGTGAAGATCCAGCCGCAGCAGTAGCGGACGCATCCCTCGCCCGCCTCGCCGATGCTCATGCGGGGATCCGCCCTCGACTGTCCCGCTCTGCTATTATGCCAAACGGTTCACTCCGGCAGAGGCGGAAACTAAACCATGGCCATGGCAAACCCGGGTGGTTCCGGTTCGACCACGATGTCGGGTCAGAGTACGGGCAGTTCCTACACCGTGCCTTTGGCCGTGGTCACCACGTTGTTTTTCATGTGGGGTTTTCTCACTTGCCTTAATGACATTCTGGTCCCGCATCTGAAATCGATTTTCGACCTGAACTATGCCCAGGTCATGCTCATCCAGTTTGCTTTTTTCGGAGCGTATTTTCTCTTTTCCATCCCTTCGGCCAGAATTATCGACTGGATCGGCTATCAACGTTCCATGGTTGTAGGCCTGTTGACCATGGGCTTGGGCGCGTTTCTTTTCGTCCCGGCCGCGAGCGTTCCGTCCTATCCGCTCTTTCTGGTTGCGCTGATCGTGCTGGCAGCCGGCATCACCTGCCTGCAGGTTGCGGCGAACCCGTACGTCACGGTGCTGGGCAAACCCGAAACCGCTTCCAGCCGCTTGAACCTGACCCAGGCGTTCAACTCACTGGGTACTTTTCTGGCTCCGTTTTTCGGTGGATTGTTCATTCTCAGCGCTGCCCCAAAAACCATTCAGGAGATACGCGCCCTCGCGCCCGCTGCCTTGCAGGCGTACCGCCTGCACGAAGCTGCCACGGTGAAATTGCCTTATGTCGGCTTGGGAATTGCGCTGTTATTGCTGGCCGTCGCCATCGGCAGCTTCAAGCTGCCGAAAATCGAACATGCGCAGCACAAAGTCGGCGAGAAGGTGAACGATTCCATCTGGAAACATCCCAACCTGATCTTCGGTGCGATTGCCATCTTCGTTTATGTTGGCGCCGAGGTTTCGATCGGAAGCTTCCTGGTGAACTACTTCGGCCAGCCCGAAATCGCCGGATTGGCGGAAAAAACCGCTGCCAGCTTCGTCGCTTTCTATTGGGGTGGTGCCATGCTGGGACGCTTCATCGGCTCCAATTTTCTGGGTGGAGCGAAAGCCACCTACATGGGCCTGGTCACGGCCATCAGCGTTGCACTGATTTTGCTTTCTTATCCAATCGCAAACCAAATGCCCGCTGGATATCAGCCGGGAGTACCGAATCTCACGTGGCTGGCCTGGCTGGTGGTTGCAGGACGTCCGCTATTCGTGCTGGTGGCAATCGCGACCGCGACGATCGCTCTGGTGGCGGCGCTGCGGGGAGGCAAAGCGACGGCCGGGACTGGATCATTGCTTGCTGTGTGCGCGATTTCCACGAGTGTACTCGTCGCCACTTCCATGCTGAGCAGTGGCCAACTGGCCATGTGGAGCATCATCCTGGTGGGCTTCTTTAATTCCATCATGTTCCCCAGCATCTTTACGCTTGGCGTGGCGGAGCTTGGGCCTCTCACCGGCGACGGTTCGGGGCTCCTGATCATGGCTATCGTTGGCGGCGCCATCATTCCCCTGACCCAGGGCGCGATCGCCGACCGGATTGGCATTCATCACGCCTTTTTCCTGCCGGTCATCTGCTATCTCTACATCCTTTTCTTCGCCTTGAGCGGTTCGAAACCCAACAGCGAGCGCTATGCTCACGCCTAGCTGGAATTCTGCGGTCTGGGCGTGTCTGGGATAAAATCAGTTCGGTTGGGAACATCTACTAAGGCGTTTTCAAACCTCTAAGCATGGCACGAAGCGGGAAAAGAGGCGGGCCGCCGGTGGTCACGCTGAAATCGGTGGCCGAGCATCTGGGTCTTACTCCGGGCACGGTCTCCTCAGTGCTCAACGACGCTCCTTCGGCTCGTTCCATCCCGCTCAAGACCAAAAACCTCATCCGTGCCGCGGCCAAGGAACTTAACTATCAGCCCAACTACTTTGCCCGCTCTTTGCGCAAGAAGCGCACCTACACTCTCGGGGTAATCGCCGAAGAGATCGGCGACTCTTACGGCTCCCAGATCATCACTGGCATCGAGGAATACCTGCGGGGAAAAGACTACTCTTTTCTCACCATGGTTCATCGCCATGATCCCGAGTTGCTCCAACGTCATCTTCATCTGCTTGCCCAGCGCGGAGTCGAAGGCATTATTACGGTCGACACCAGCTTGCAGGAATCGCCCGCTCTGCCGACCATTGCCGTGCCCGGGCACAGAAAATTGAAAGGCGTGACCAACCTCGCGCTGGATCACGAGAAGGCGGCTTTTCTCGCTCTCGATCACCTGATGAGCTTGTCGCACCGCCACATTGCTTTCATGAAGGGAAACCCCATCAGCACCGACGCCAAAGACCGCTGGCAGGCGATCTGCAACGTGGCGCGGCAGCTTCACCTCGAGATCGACCCCGATCTCACCGTGCAGATCGATATCGATGATCCGTCGCCCCAACTGGGATATCCCTTCGGCAAGTTGCTGCTGGCGCGGCGCAAATTGTTTACGGCGCTGTTCGCCTACAACGACATTTCCGCGATCGGAGCGATTCGGGCTTTTCAGGAGGCGGGCCTGCGCGTCCCGCAGGACATTTCCGTAATCGGTTTTGACGACATTCCCTGGGCGGCATTTCAATCCCCCAGTCTGACCACGGTTCGACAGCCCCTGATCCGTATGGGACAGGTCGCAGCCCAGACCCTGGTGCAGCGGATCGAAGGCAATGGAGAATACCCTCCGGAGATCACCATCGCCCCCGAGCTTGTGCTGCGCGAATCCACTGGAAAGGCTCGCGAACTTTAGCTTTCGGGCAGTCTTGCTTGAATTCGATGTGCGATCCCCCGAGTTCCATGCCCGCCTCCAACACCGCGCAGACCGCTTCAGCCTCGCGCATCTTGACCGGCGCCGCGCACGCGGCCTTCGTGCCCATCGGGGTTGTGACCGTTCTTCTCGGCCCGCTGCTCCCCTGGTTGTCAGCGCGCTGGTCTTTGGACTACGCGCAGGCGGGCTCGCTGTTTACCGCGCAATTCGCGGCTTCCACTCTGGGCGTGGCCCTGTCGAGCATTTTCATTGCCCGCCGCGGATTTCGCTTCGCCATCAATGCCGGCCTTCTGATCATGGCCGTGGCGGTTGCCGCTTTGCCCTATGGATCGCGGCTGGTGGGATCGATTTGCGTCGCCACCTATGGTTTTGGCATGGGTATCTCCATTCCGGCCGCCAACCTGCTGGTCGCAGAGGTAAATCCAGACCGGCGCAGCGCCGCGCTGAACCTGCTCAATTTTTCCTGGAGCGTCGGCGCTGTCGCTTGCCCCTTCCTCGTGGCCGCGGCCATCCGCCTGCACCGGACCTCATGGTTTCTCGGAGCACTCGCCGCCGCAATGATCGTTGTAATGGCGGGCATCGCCGTTACCTCTGCCGGCGTTGCGGAACCGTCCGATGCCCCCCCGGCAACCGTGACAGATCGGTCCCCGAACTGGAGGACCCGCATCCTCCAGTCGGTGCGCTCATTTCTTCATTCGTGCCGGACCGATCACTCGTTCGTGGTGCTGTGCGCCCTCTTTTTCCTTTATGTCGGAACCGAAAACGCGGTTGGCGGCTGGGTCGCCTCCTATGCCAGGAGCCTGAAGAACGCCCCGGTCCCTTTGGCGCTGATGACCCCGTCGTTTTTTTACACCGCGCTCATGCTCGGACGGTGGCTGGCGCCCCTCGCATTGCGAACGATCGACGAGATCAAACTCTCGCGCGCCGGAATTTTGATGGCATGCATCGGCATCGGCGGCCTGGTTTCGACCAGGACAATCCCCGGAATCATGGTCGCCGCCAGTATCGCTGGGCTGGGCCTTTCCTCGGTGTATCCCATTACGATCTCTTTGCTGGCCCGCCAATTTGGCCCTGCTGCATCTCGTGTGGGATCGACAATGTTCGTGATGGCCAATCTGGGCGGCGCTTTTCTGCCCTGGCTGGTGGGATACTGTTCAACCCGCTTCGGCGCCATCCAGACCGGCCTGGTGGTTCCATTGGTTGCGGGGGTGGCAATGCTGGGGCTCTATTTCGCGAAGTGGAAGGCACACGTCGCCGGCCCGGAGCGCGACTTGAAAGCGGAAGCCGTCTAGAGCCCGCTTCCCTGGGCGGCTCAAAGACGGCTCACGGGAAACGCGGGCGCCAAGATCACTCGGGCAGCGGAGAGATAGGTAGCTGCATCGCTTTATTCCGCAGGTCCTCGAACAAAATGCTGCTCAGGTAGCGCTCTCCGAACGAAGGCAACACCACCACCACCAGCTTCCCCGCGTTTTCTTTGCGCTGTGCTACCTTCAGCGCCGCCACCACGGCGGCCCCGGAAGAAATACCGACGAACAATCCCTCTTCTGCTGGCAAACGCCGGGCCATGTTGATGGCTTCATCGTTCGTCACCGTAATCACTTCGTCGATAAAATCCGTCCGCAGAATCTTGGGAACAAAGCCGCCGCCGATCCCCTGAATCTTGTGCGGGCCGGGCTTGCCGCCGGAGAGCACTGCGCTCTCCGCCGGTTCCACGGCCACAACCTTGAACGACGGCTTCTTCGGCTTGATGTATTCCGAGACTCCCGTAAGCGTCCCGCCCGTACCCACCCCGGAAACCAGAAAGTCGACTTTGCCCTCGGTGTCGTTCCAGATTTCCGGACCGGTGGTCTCGCGGTGAATCTTGGGATTATCGGGATTCTCGAATTGCTGCAGCATGAAGCTGTTCGGCGTGCTGGCGCGCAGCTCTTCTGCTTTCGCGATCGCGCCTTTCATTCCCTTTGCGCCGGGCGTAAGGACCAATTCGGCCCCGAAGGCGAGCAGAATCACCCGCCGTTCCAGGCTCATCGTCTCGGGCATGGTGAGAATCAGTTTGTATCCCTTGACTGCGGCCACGAAGGCGAGCCCGATTCCGGTGTTGCCGCTCGTGGGCTCGATCAGCACGGTTTTGCCCGGATGAATCTTGCCAGCCTTTTCCGCTTCCGTAATCATGCTGACGCCAATGCGGTCCTTCACGCTGGCCAGCGGATTCTGGCTCTCGAGTTTGGCCGCAACCTCCGCGACGCAGCCTTTCGTCACCCGGTTGAGCCGCACCAGCGGCGTGTTGCCGATGAGTTCCGTAACGTTGTTTGCAATTTTCATGATTTCACTTTGACCTCGGAATGCTGCGAGAGCCTCTCCTTGTTTCGGTTTTCAAGCCAGGCAACGAGATTATTAGACGGCGCGGGGCAAATGCAAGATTCTGACTTTCGCGGAAGGAGCTGGTCAGATTTTCGAGACATTTCAGCAGGTTGCTGAAACCGCCGGGGCCCGTGACCGGGAGCAGAGGGCCCGGCTTCCAGCCGCCGCGATATGCGTTGAAAACTCGTGCGCTCTAGCCGCCGAGATTACTCTCGAACAGTGAAAACAGCTTTCATCCGTAAAGAGCAAAGCGGCAGATTCCTGCGAATCTGCCGCAATGGTTTTCGCTCGCGAGAACTCTACTGAACGGTCAACGTTAACATCGGCGCTGAGACCTGCAGCGAAGTTCCTGCATTTCCGGTCACCGTGATGGCGTACTGGCCCGATGGCGTGCCGGTGCTGCCACCTCCACCGCCGCCACCTCCGCCACCGTTGTTGTTGCTTCCGCCGTTGCTGCAGGCCATCTGGAACACCATGCCGCTAACCAGCAGAAGCACTAGACACAGACCCAGCATCTTCCTGCCGTTCTGCTTGCCTATGCCCGCACTCGCAAGGAACAGGGCAGGAAGAACCAGCCCGAGAGCCAGCCAACCCTGCGGTTGACGGCCCATTCCCGCTGGATGCGTCAGCGATGCCGAGGTACCCACCGTGCTTACCGTCAGCGTGGCCGTTCCCATGCCGCCGGCAACTGAGATGCCGCCGATAGAACACGTCGCCGGCTTGCTGGGCGTCGGGGAGACGCTGCACGTCAGGGTTACGCTGCTCGGATCAAACCCGTTCACGGGAGTGATCATCACTGTGGCCGTTGCCGATCCCCCCGCGCTTACCGTGGATGGCGAAAGCGCCGAGGTCGAAATCTGGAAGCTGGTAACCTGCTGCGTCATCGACACCGTGTGCTCTTGGAAGTGGCCGTTTCCGGCGTAGACCGCGGTGACCTTGTCGGCGCCCACGGCCAGCGCTGTGGTACTGACGTCGAACCGGCCTCCGGACAAGGAGCCGGATCCCAGCACAGTTCCTCCGCTCATGATGGTCACCGTTCCCGTGGGGCTTCCTGCCTGGGGCACGCTGGCGCCCACGGTTGCGGTGAAGGTAACGTCATCTCCCGAGATGGAAGGGCTGCCCGAGGTATGCAGCGTCATCTTGGTGCCTTGCGCATTGACCAGAATGCTCACAGTGCTGCTGGCGCCATTGGCCACCGCCAGGTCCGGAGCGCTGTCTCCGTTGAAATCGCCTACCACTGAGGAATAGGCGTAATCGCCCGCGCTGAATAAGATCGGTTGGCCGAACGAACCGTCGCCATTTCCCAGCAGCAGGCTCACGAGGTTTCCCGGGCCATTTCCCGGAGGGGTGCTGGTAACGGCCAGATCCAGTGCGCCATCGCCATTGAAATCGGCCATGACGATCGACGATGGATTGGCCAGCGTGGGATAGTGCACGACCGGCTGGAACGAACCGTCTCCATTGCCCAGCAGCACACTCACCCGTTGCTTCTGGAAGTCGGCGATCGCCAGATCGAGATTGTTATCGCCGTTAAAGTCGCCCACGACCACATCCAGTGGATTGCCGCCAACCCCGGTGGTGTAGGTGACTTGCGGCTGGAAGGTGCCATCGCCGTTACCCAGCAGAATACCCACGTCGAGGTCGGTCTCGTTGAGAACCACGAGATCGGGTTTGCCATCGTTGTTGACGTCGGCCACGGCTACAGAAATGGGCCCTTTGCCCACGTTGTAGGTAGCTGGCGACTTGAATGTGCCGTCGCCGTTACCCAGCAGGACGCTCACCGTATTGCTGTTGAAATTGGCGGCCACGATGTCGAGTTTGCCGTCGTGGTTGAAGTCTCCCACTGCGAGCGAGGCCGGCTGGCTCATCACTCTATAATCGACATGGCCCTCGAAGGTACCATCACCGTTGCCCAGGAAAATGCTGACGGTGCCCGTAGCATAGTTGGCCACAGCAAGATCAAGAATCTTATCGCCGTTGAAATCGCCGACTGCAACCGAGAAAGGATCGGTCTTGGTTCCGGTCGTGTATTCGACGGGCTGCTGAAAGCTGCCGTCACCGTTGCCCAGCAGGATCGATACAGTTCCGTCGTTGCAGGTGGGAAAGTTCGGGCAGTTACTGTTAGTCACTACGAGGTCAAGAATGCCGTCACGATTGAAATCGCCAGCCGCTACCGCATACGGACTGGGCCCGGCGGGATAATCGCTGCGCGTTTGGAAGGTCCCGTCTCCGTTGCCCAGGATCACGCTAACGGTGTTGCCGCCTGAGTTCGCCGCCACCAGGTCCATCTTCTGGTCGCCGTTGAAGTCGTCAACGATTACCGAATAGGGAATATTTCCCGTGCCCACGCTGGCCTGCGACTGAAATGTCCCGTCACCATTCCCCAACAGCACACTGATTGAATTCCCGTTGCCGTTTGAAACGGCCAAGTCCATCTTCCCGTCGTTATTAAAGTCTCCCGCGGCAATCCCAGTCGGAAAAGCCCCTGCTCCATAAGCCACAGGAGCCAGGAAGTTCCACGAAATTCCACTCTTGCCGTTGCTTAAGAGCACGCTGACTACGCCACCCGTTTCGGCTACTGCCAGGTCCGGAGAGCCGTCGCCGTTGAAGTCCGCCGCCACAATCGACACCGGGTTTGGTTCTGGAAAGAATTGAAGCTGGGTTTGGAATGTGCCATCGCCGTTGCCCCGCAGCACGCTGATCACGCCCGAGCTGACTCCCTGGGGGCTGGTCGTGTTCACGTCGCAAGCCACCGCGACATCCGGATTGCCGTCCTTGTCGAGATCCACCACCACAACCGAGGCCGGATTGAATCCCGTGTTGTGATCGACATGTGCGGCGAAAGTTCCATCGCCGTTGCCCAGAAAAATGCTCACGGTCCCGTCGATCGTGTTAGTGACAACCAGGTCCGCATTGCCGTCTTTGTTGAAGTCTCCGACAGCTACGCCCAACGGGCCTCTCCCCGTTGCGAAATCCTTTTTCAGCTGAAACGTTCCGTCTCCATTTCCCAGGAATATGCTTACCGTGTTGCTGGCCGAATTTGTGACCGCGAGATCCAACTTGCCATCGCCGTTGAAGTCTCCAACTGCTATGCCCTGGGGAGCCGAGCCGGTCGGGTAGTCCACTTTAGCGCTGAACGTTCCATCTCCGTTTCCGAGCATCACGCTGATGGTGTTGCTGGTGAAATTGACCACCACGAGATCCCGATGGCCGTCTCCGTTCAGATCGGCCGAGGCAACAGCCTGCGGATTGGTTCCAGTCGCGAATTGCGGCGCCTCGACAAACTGTCCGGTTTGCGTCAATGCCAACGGCGCCATCAGCAGCAAAAGTGCGAGCCGCGAAAGTGTCTGCCTCAACATGAGACCTCCCTCAATACGGTCCTTCCTACAAATCGTTGGCCCGAAAGGCACGCTTGCCTAGCCCATTGCGACTACTCCCGGCCGGCGTCCAAGATTACGGGTCGGCGTTCCGCAGCAGTCTCATGCAAGGCGAAGATACGCAGATGCCCTAGGCAAGAAACACAAGTGGTACGGGGGAGACAAATAGGGGAGTTAGCGACTCTGGCGCCAATTTTGGGGGAAAGCAAGGCACCAGGGCGTGTGAACAATAACCCGGCGAAACTGAGCGAACAATCACCCGTTTGGATTAGCCCGATGAGCTAATCTGTCATCTCACACCAAGCCCGATCCGGGACGGTTAGTCCTGCACCCAGGCGGGCGAACCTGGGTGCAGGGCTCAAAACGGGGGGAAGGCTGAAGCTAATTGGACTACTTGCTGGGCGTCATTGCAGCCACCCGCGAGGTTTCCGTTAGCTGCTGCTGAACCATCTGGCGCAGCGTAGCGTAATCCACGGCTCCGCTCAGAAAATGGCCGTTGATGAAGAAGCTGGGTGTGCCGGTCAGGCCAAGACGCTGGCCTTCCTTGCGGTCCAGGCTCACCGCGGCCGCCTCGTCGCCATCGTCCAGACACTTGTCGAAACGAGTGGTGTCGAGCTTGAGCGCCTGAGCGTGCACCTTCAACTGATCGAAGTCCAACTCCTTGGTCTGGAACAATTCATCGTGGAACTGCCAGAACTTGCCTTGCTCGCCGGCGCAGCGAGCGGCTTCGGCAGCCTTCTCTGCGCGCGCATGCATGGGCAGCGGAAAATCGCGGTAGGCAAACGCGATCTTGGCGCCGAACTCCTCCTGCAGCTTCTTGAGATCGGGCGCAACCTTCTGGCAGTACGGGCACTCATAATCGGCGAATTCGATCAGCTTGACCGGAGCGTCTTTGGGCCCGATCATCTGCGCGGCCTCCACATCCACATCGACCCGCGGAGGACCGAGGGTTACAAAGACCGTGCTCTCGGCGCGCAGTTTTCTCGCGTAATCCTCCCGTGCCCTGTCGGTGCGCAACTGCCGGATCTTCTCCAGAATCTTGCCCCGGACCACTTCGTAGGGCTGGTCGGTTTCGAGGCCTTCGTAGTAGACCTCCATCTGATCCTCGGTGGGATCCTTGATAAGCGGCTTGATGTCGCGATCGAAGAGCTGATCTACTGTCAGGTGCTCGCTCGCGGCTTTCTGTTCGATGAGTTTCTTATCGATGAGGTCGTCCAGGGCCTTCATTTCGATCTGGTAGTACTGGTAATGAGCGCTCAGCAACCTGGCGGACTCCTGCTGCTCGAGTTCGGCCATGGTTACTTTCTCGCCGCCAACTTCCGCTACCACGCTGGAATCGTCCTGTGCCAGCGCGCTCGCTCCGCTCAAAAGCATCAGCGCGCCGCCCAAGCCCAATGCCAACACTCGCTGCAAAAACGACATGCTCAATCCCCCCGAATTGTAAAACGTTCCTTGCATGAAAGAATCTCGCCAGACCACGGGCACGCCCGCTGTCTGGCGAGCTGAATCTAGCATCTGGCGGAGGCCAGGCCCCCAACAGAGTTTACCTCACAACCTATTCACCGGTACCGCAGCTGCAGATACCCTTGCCGCTGCCATCCAGTTCGATGGCGGCGCACTCGGCCTGCAGACGCGCCTGTTCCGCGGCGCTGAAGGTGGCATCCTGCGAAGCCGTCTCAGTCACTGCGAAATTGCTGTTCTGAATATGGGTACCCCAGGAGCGAATCGCAGCCACTGGATACAGTCTGGCGGCATTCACCCCGGTGGTGGAAACGGTCTTGATCACGCCGGTGCTGAGCGTAACTCCGGTCAGCGGGTTGCCGGTCAGATCGGAGTTAACCGACAGCGTGCGCAGGCCATCCGGAGTCAGAAGGCATTCGCAGCACTCAGTCAATTCCTGGTTGGGATCGAATACATAGATCGCCGCCCACAGATTTCCACCGGAGGTTCCCGGGTTGGTAATGCGCACGGTCCCGTCCGGAGCACCTGCGGTGTTCGCGTTCGAGAAATAGTCAATCTTTAGCGTGTCCGCGGGGGGTGGCGTGGTCGACGCCAGCGCGGATCCGGCGCACAGAGCCAGAGCCAGTAAGCAGATTACAAGTGTCGTGAATCGACGCATTTAATATCCTCCTTAGAGTTACGCCGCCAAGCTGGGGAGGGATGAGGCTTGGTTTCAATGGCGCGTCGTTACTGTTACCTGTAATCCTATCTGCTGCAAGTCTCCAGGTGTGCTAATCCAATCTCACTAAACCGCGTAAAACCTGCTCCCGGAGCGGGTTTCAAGCCTTCGGGCCAACGATCTTGCCAATGATTCCCGACCGCGTCGAAACGCTCATCTTCACCATGACCAGCCGGATAAACGCCTTCACGGTATTGGGACTAATTTTCATGCGTTGAGCAATTTCTTTGCTGGTGAGGCCCTGCAGGAGAAATTGCACGGTCTCGCGCTCGCGCGCGGTCAAGCCAAAACGCTGCGCAATCTCGGCAATGGTAACCGCCCCATTGCTCTTTCTTTCCAGCATCACGATCAACAGTCCGACGGAAGCGCCAGAGCCGTTGCTGCGTCCCGCGCTGACGTCGAGAGGGAAGGACCGGCAAAGATACGTCCGCTTGGCGGAACGGAATTCGTCGACAAATCCGGGCGGACGGGCCGACTGCCGCTCCACCAGCTGAGAGCGAATCTTGTTCGCAAGAAGCGCGTCGACGTGACGGAGCTTATCCACCTGCTCGGGAAACGTAAGAATCTGAATTGCCTCGGAATTCGAAGCCACCAGATTCAAAGACGCGTCCACCACAATCAGACCCGGTCGGGTCGTAGCAACATGCACTTGCTTCCCCTTCGGACGGTGGCTCCACAGTGGCCGCCGCCTGAGACGAAATGATGGTTGGCCGATGTGGCCTTGTTTCGGGATCCCCCCGCTACATAGTCAGGCAACCAACGATTCCGACACGTCCACAGGCGTGCCCGAACCTGCTGCAGTTAGAACCTTCCAGTTACGTGTGACGGTTAGATAAGCACTTTCCCGGGGGAGGAAAGAACACCAAGACTTCGGGAGAAGGGGCAAACCGCGAACATTTTGCCATATTAGAACGGCTTGTCAAGGGCAAAGCCCTGTTTCGCCCGATGTTTTTGTCGTTATGCGATGGCTTTACCCCGTTTGCATTAGTTAAATTGGGTAGTAGATCAGGATTTATTGCAGTGATTTTGCAGAGAATTGCATTCGCCCCGAAAGAGAAGCGCCGCCAGAAATCACTTGGCGATGCTACCACGAACGAGCTTAGTGCCAAGGCTAACCCGTGAAATCAGTTCAGCTCCCCAGAAACTCGCTTGAGGCCAGCTTCGCCGCCTGGGCTCACATGCTTTGGCTGCTTGCGAATCTTTTTCTCGGTGGCGGCAGCCATCCGCGGCGCGGGGGCGGCCTTGGGCCGAATTTCCAGGACGTGATCGCATGACGCCTCGCGTCTATTGTTCGTAAAAAGCTTGCTTATCTTAGTGAGAACTGCGTCCTTGGCGCTCCGCAGAAGAGGCAAGAAGCCGCGGGGTTGCTCAACCGGTACGCTGTTGAGTGCGGCACGATACTTTGCGATCCACTCCAGTTCGACTTCGGCCAGATTCCGGTCAGCAGGCATTGGGGGCGCCCCATGATCTCCGGTCACGTTCTTTTCTAGCTTTATAACTCCGCTGCAGCAGATTGGCAAAGCTCCGAACGAACTACTTCCTCGGACTAGAGCAGCGGCGGAAAACGCCGGGAGAGTGCTAGAATCCCAGCTGCATGAATCTGATTCGCTATCCGGTTTTTGTGGCTGTTCTCCTGCCGGCGTTGATTTCCCCCCCACAACCTCAGACCCAGGCTCCGGAACGAGGCCACTACACGAGGGAAGCCTCGATCACGGAGACAGCCGGGGCCATCCACATTGCCGCCAACAGCCCGCGGCCTCTGGAACAAGTGCTGGAGGCACTCCAGCAGAAATACGGCTGGCTTGTCGATTACGAGGACCCCCGTTATCTGTCGAAGCACGAAATCGTGGAGCGGCCCGGGATGAACGGCACGACCTATGCGTTGCCAGATGGCGGCGTTTTCAACGCCGACGTGCCCGCCGGAAAAACCGCGCCCCCTCCCGAGGACAAGACCTTGGAAGCCATTGTGGATGCCTACAACCAGGGCCAGAACCCGGGAAGGTTCGCTCTGCGCCAGAACGAGGACGGCAGTTTCGCGGTGGTAGGGATCGGCGCTGAAGACGATGCTGGCAAGATCTCCATCGAGGCGCCCGCTCTCGACCAGCAACTCACCCTGCCGGAAACGCAGCGAACCGCTACCGAAACGGCTCACCTGATCTGCGAGAACCTGAGCCGTGAAACTCACGTTCAGTTCACCCTCGGCATCACCCCCCGGCTCCTGATGGATCACAAGGAGGTGAAAGTGGGCGGGAACAAAATGCAGGCGCGCACTTTGCTGGCTCGCACCCTGCAGGCCACCGGACACACGATGTACTATCGCCTACTTTTCGATCCGAGTTCCAAGAGCTATTTTCTCGATATTCACGCGGTCCGCGGGAAGTAGCCAGGCTGCATCCGCCGGAATCGCTGCTCCGCTGTGACCACGAACACCGAAAGCGGTGGCAAGCTTCGCAGACCGCCGAACACAGTCACTAATCGCGATCCCAAACCTGACGATCCAGCCAGCAGCCGGTCACATCACATGTGCGGGAAAGACAAAGCAGGCGGGAAAAATTGAAAGGGCCGTGACATTGGTTATGCCCTAGCTGCCCGCTCCTGCGAGAGAGCCAACAGCGTGGAAGCATGCACCGTCACAGCCCCTTGATGCGATCACTGCTTTCGCAGTTCCAAACCCCAACTGTCCCTCGCAGGGCAGTCGGTTTTTTCGGGTCCGGTTACCTGGCGAGTCGCCTCGCCCGGCGGATCACTCAATCTACTTCGGATCGGCCAATATTATTTGTGCCGTTCCTTTCGATCGTCGACGGGCGCAACACTAGACCTCGTGACAGAAAATGTCAACGCCTGTTTTCGGTGCATGGAGTGAATCTCGCCTGTGTATATCGCAAGAGATAATTCATTAGAAAATAGCTCTTTGTGAATAGCTCTGCAGAATTTCCTCATGTTTCCACAGGTTTTTGCACAGAGAACATTTGGCATCTCGGAACCAGCGGAAAAGGAATCTGCTGGATTACCTTGACTGGGAAACCGACTTGTCGCATTTTGGTACAGACGGGTTCTGCATGTCCAATCTTGTAGCTTACGTCGATGGCGGCTCACTGGGGAACCCGGGGCCTGCGGGTATTGGGGTGGTCATCGATGGCGCGCGCAAGGAGAGAATCACCATCGCGAAGGCGATTGGCTGTCAGGATAACAACGTAGCCGAATACGTTGCCCTGTTGGAAGCGTTGCAGCATGCGCTGGCGTTAAAAGCAGAGTCGCTCCATGTCTACTCGGATTCGGAAGTCATCGTCAAACAAATGCGTGGAGAATACACCTGCCGCAGCCCGCGCCTGCATTCCCTGAACTGGATTTGTCGCAAACTGGCTGGATCGTTGAAGTTCTCCATCTCTCATATCCGGCGCGAGCATAATACTGAAGCCAATCGCTTGGCGAACTCTGCGGTTCGCAAGCGACAAGCCTGAGCTTCGGCCCGGGACCTCATTCCCTGCGTTGCTCTCGGCCTTCACAATTTGCAGATTGCCCGGCCGCACGGCCAGTGCGCGGACGGCCGGGCTGAGACATTATGCCGCTGCCCGTTCGGCTCGCTTGAAGAAGTCCAGCAGTTCGGCATTGATCTGCTCTTTGAGCGTCGAACACATGCCGTGCGGCGCGCCCGGAATCACCTTTAGCGTCGCTCCCTTCACCAGCTTCGACGAGAGCATGGCCGAATCGCCGATGGGCACGATCTGATCGTCGTCGCCGTGAAGAATCAGCGTGGGCACGTCGATTTTTTTCAAATCTTCCGTGAAGTCGGTCTCGGAGAAGGCCTTGATGCACTCGTATGCGGCTTTGATCCCACACTGCACACCCTGAAGCCAGAATGAGTCGCGCAAACCCTGCGAGACCTTTGCTCCGGCGCGGTTTGCTCCGTAAAAGGGTGCACTGAGGTCCTTGAAGTACTGGGCGCGGTCCGCCAGAACGGCAGAGCGAATTTCATCGAACACTGAAATAGGCAGGCCGCCGGGATTGGCAGGAGTTTTCAACATCAGCGGCGGGACTGCACCGATGAGAACGGCTTTGGCAACGCGCTTGGTGCCGTGACGGCCGATGTAGCGCGCCACTTCGCCGCCTCCGGTCGAGTGGCCAACATGGATTGCATCCTTCAGATCGAGTTTTTCCACCAGTTCGGCCAGGTCGTCGGCATAGGTGTTCATCTCGTTGCCGTTCCAGGGCTGGCTGGACCGGCCATGTCCGCGCCGGTCATGCGCCACGCAGCGGTAACCGCGATCAGCGAGAAAAATCATTTGGTCTTCAAAAGCGTCTGAACTGAGTGGCCAGCCATGGCTGAAAACCACTGGCTGTCCCGTCCCCCAGTCCTTGTAGTAAATGCGAGTGCCGTCTTTGGTCGTGATTGTGCTCATGAGGTCCTCCTTGACCTGTTCTTCGGTTGAGATTCCCTGGATGACGCGAGCCCGCTCTGCCTGGTAGTGAAATCTCTTTCTTAATTACCCGTGGTTAGAACAACCCGGAAGCGTGCCTTGCCACTCAGCATACGCGCATAACCTTCCGCCGCGCGCTCCAGCGGAAGGACCTCATTCATCGAGCGCACGCCCGTCAGCCCGCTGAAGGCAAGCGTGTCCTCGGAATCGATCGCGGTACCCGAATACCAGCCTTGGATCGACGTAGATCCGGAAATAAGACCAACTGGAGAGAATGTCAGTGTCGGCGCAGCGCCCAACACCACCAACGTGCCCTTGGCGTCTAGGCCGCCAAGAACAGCGCCCATTGCATCCCCGGCGGTCACAGTCGCAAGCACCACCTTGGCCCCGCCCAGTTTCTTGAGCTCCGCCGCCGGATCTTGCGCCTGGCTGTCGACGTAGCGCCACGCGCCAAGACTTTTCGCCAGCGGCTCTTTGTCCTGACCGCGGGCAATGGCAACGGTCTTGAAACCCGACTTCGCGGCATATTGCACGCCCAGATGGCCGAGCCCACCCAGGCCGAGCACGGCTACGATTTCTCCCGGCCGCGCGCCGCTGTTGCGCAGGCTGTTGAAGGTGGTCACGCCGGCGCACATCAGCGGTGCAGCCTCCACCGGGGACAAATCTTCGGGCACCCGAGCCACAGCCTCCACTCGCGCGATCAGGAAATCCGCGTAGCCTCCGTCGCTGGTGATGCCGGTGACCAGCGTGAACGTCTGGCAGGCAAAGAAATTTCCCCGGCGGCAGGCATTGCAGTAGCCGCAATATCCTCCGTTCCAGCCGACGCCAACACGCTGGCCTGGCGTCCATCCTGCCACACCCGGACCGAGGGCATCGATGAGGCCGACAACCTCGTGCCCCGGAACTCTCGGGTAGCTGATCCCCGGCGCGAGTCCCTCTTTCGTGACCGCGTCGCTATGGCAGATTCCGCATGCCTGGACTTTGATCCGCACGGTTCCCGCTCCGGGTTGGGGAATCTCCCGCTCCACGACTTCGAACGGGCCCTTGGCGCTTACGACTTGCACGGCACGCATCTTAGGCATGGTAGCTCCTTGGAACGCTCAAAGCAGAAGGGAAAATAAGAACGCTGGTCGACACTAGGTAGTCCTTTCTATCGAGTGATTGTCGTTCTTTTCGTCTGCTGTGTGTCCTGATTTGCTAACGCGGCTCGAAAGAAATATCTGCCAGTGGCTCAGCCCGAGCCGGAATCATACCGAAGCGTCGGCCAACGGCAAGGAAACCTGAAAGCGTGTGTCCCCGGGCTTTGAGGTCACCTGAACGCTGCCGTGGTGCTTCTTCACGATGCGTTGAACCGTATCGAGGCCGAGTCCAGTTCCCTCGCCGACGCCCTTGGTGGTAAAGAACGGATCAAAAATGTGCGCTTTGATTTCGGGGGAAATACCCGGGCCGTTGTCGCCGATCTCCACCACCACACAGGAGTCGTCGCGATACGTTCGCACTCGCAGTTCTCCCTTTCCCCCCATGGCGTCGATAGCGTTGTCGATGAGATTGGTCCAGACCTGGTTGAGCTCGCTGCCGAAGGAGTCCACCAGAAGAGGAACGTTGTGGTAGTCGCGTTGCACTACCACTCCCTGCTTCAGCTTGTGATTCAGGATGGTGAGCGTGGTTTCCAGGCTCTTCACCACGTCCACATTCTGCACCGGCGCCTGGTCCATGTAGGTGTATTCCTTGATGGCCCTGACCAGGTCTGAGATTCGGGCTGTGCTGCTTTCGATCTCGTTCAGCAGATTTCCGATCTCGACGGAAGTCGCAATCCTCACCAGAGCTGCGCGGGCCGTCTGCGGTTCGAGCGTGGCAAAGAGCGATTCCAGCATCTGCGGCTTGATGTTCTTGCGTGCGAGATCGGCAGCCAGTTGCCATAAATCGCTTTGTCCGTGGCTGCGCAGCAGGGAATCAATCTGGTCCTCCAGGTCGGCGATGGCGAGCGCATCGCCCGGCGTGGCGTCAGCCTGCACAAAAGAAGTCTCCAGCTTTTCGATTTCCGCTTTCTGCTGTGGAGTCAGAACGCGCCGGCCCAACTCGAGGCTGGCATCCCTTATCTTCTTCAGCATGGTTCGCAGCTGGCTCGCAGCCCGTCTGGCCGCCGAAGCGGGATTGTTCAGTTCGTGGGCCAGGCCCGCGGAAAGCTTGCCCAGCCCAGCCAGCCGCTCGCGCTGTTGCTCCAGCCGCGTAACCTCCCGGATTCGGTCCGACATCATGCCGACCAGCCGCTTGGCCAGTTCCGGCATCTTCTGCACGAGTTCAGGAAATTTCGTCGCCGGAAATCGCAATAATCGCGTATCAACCGAGGCGCGGAAGGTGGCGCCGAATTGCTTCATTCTCGAAAATGGCAACGTTCCCGTGATCTCGCCCGCATCAGTGGAGAAGTTGAATGTTTCTCCTTGAATCTCGCCGCGGCCCTGCAATTGTCCATCGAGGATCACGAACATCGCGTCCGCAGGATCGCCTTGGCGGGAGCTGACGTCGCCAGCTTTCAGATGGATATCTTGTGCCTGGCTGAGAAACCACGCCAGTTGGTCGTCCGGCAAATCCGCGAGCATCTCCACACGGCGCAAATCCGAAATTTCGGCCATTTAGACCTTGCTCAGATATTGATGGATAAACTGCACCGCCACAGAGCCTTCGCCCACGCCGGAGGCAACCCGCTTCACCGATCCGTGGCGCACATCGCCTACGGCAAACAGGCCGGGAAGATTGGTTTCCAGCAGAAAAGGATCGCGATCCAGATTCCAGCCCTTCGGACGTTGTCCGTCGCGCACCAGATCGGGACCGGTCAAAACAAATCCCCGGTCGTCACGTTCCACCACATCGCCCAGCCACTCAGTGCACGGAAGAGCGCCGATAAAGATGAACATGGAACTGGCGGCCACGCGCTCGATCTTGTCGGTATCGGAACAAAGAACGGAAATCTCTTCCAGATGTGTGTCGCCATGCGCCTCGGCCACGCTGGCGTGCGCCCACACTTGAATGTTGGGCGTCTCTTTGACCTGATCGATCAGGTATTGCGACATCGTGCTCGAGAGCGAGTCGCCCCGCACCAGAAGCACTACGCGATCCGCATACCGCGCGAAATTCATCGCCGCCTGACCGGCCGAGTTGGCCCCGCCCACGATGTAGACGTTCTCACCCTTGCAGGAAAGCGCCTCCGTCGAGCCGCCTCCGTAGTAGACCCCAGCACCCTGCAAGCGATCGATTCCCGGAGCCTCCAGCCGCCGCCACTGCACTCCGGTGGCGATCATCAAAGCGTGGCAGGAAAGCTCACTGCCATCCCTCAGTTTCACGATGCGGTAGGATCCCTCGGCGCGAACGGCGACCGCCTCCTGCGGCGACAGAATCTCGACCCCGAAGCGTTGCGCCTGCACCACCGCGCGCCGCGCCAGATCGCCGCCGCTGAGGCCGGTAGGAAATCCCAGATAGTTCTCGATCCGCGAACTCATCCCCGCCTGCCCGCCGGGCGCTTCGCGCTCGATCATCACCGTGTGCAGTCCTTCCGAGGCTCCATAGACGGCCGCGGCTAGACCGGCCGGTCCTCCGCCTACGATCGCCAGATCGTAGAAGCTTGTCTGTGCGCGAGTTCGCAGACCGACCTTTTGCGCCACATCGGCCGGAGTGCCTTCCAGGAGCCTTGTTCCATCCGCAAATAGCACAACCGGAAGGCTCGTCGCGTCCTGCTCCAGAGCTTCCAGCAGGCGCTTGGTCTCGGGATCGCTGGCCGTGGCCTCAACGTCAATCCACTGATAGGGAACATGGTTTCGCGCCAGGAAGTCGCGCAGATCGTAGGAGCGCGGAGACCAGCGCGTGCCCAGGACCCGAATTCCCTCAAAGGTTGGCCGGTAAGAAGCCTGCCAGTCATCGAGCAGGTCATCGAGTTGCGGATATAGGTGCTCCGTCGGAGGATCCCACGGCTTGAGGAAAAAATAGTTGATGCCCGCTTGATTAATGGCGCTGATGGCGGCGTTGGTATCGGCGTAAGCGGTAAGCAGCGCCCGCTTGGCGTCGGGGAAAATTTTCATCGCCTCCTGCAGGAATTCGATCCCGTCCATGCGCGGCATGCGCTGGTCGGCCAGCAGCAGCGCTACGGCGTCATTGCGCACCTTCAACTGTTTCAGAAGATCGAGCGCGCCAAGCGGCGAATCGCTGCCGATAATCCGATATTCCGCACCGTACTTCGAACGCAAATCGCGCTCAATCGCACGCAACACGTCAGAATCGTCATCCACGGTGAGCAGGATTGGTTTGGGCATTTTACCGGCTCAAAAGTCCCAGTTAGAAGGTCGTGGTTTGGCTGACTGATTGAATAGTCTAATTAGATACCAAAAACGGCTTTTGGTCGCGGATTCGTCAAAAAACTTCCCTGGCGAAAAACAGCTCACGGAGTACGCGAGACTCCATGTGGGGTGCGTGCCGTGTCGTCTCGTGCCGTGTGCCAGCTCGGATTTAGCGCGTAGAAGTGGAATTATGCTGGGCGCGGTCCGGCTAGTTCGGTTTTGAATACATTTCCATCGACCAGATCGCTGCCGGCCGCATGTACATGCTGGCGCGATACAAGCCCCGGGCATCGTAAGCTTCCGGCGTGCGAAAAAAGTAGCCGCGGTCTCTCCAAACCACGTTGTAAACTCCCCGGGCCGTCTTGAAGGCCTCGTTGCGCATGCCCTCGGCGAGCATTTCGGCCGCAACGGAAAAGGTCGTTCCCACCCAGACCTCTTCCACCTGGTTATTGTCGTGGAGCAGCTGGCCATCCGCGCCCACGCCGTTGATTGCACCCATCTCGCCATCGTGAAACTTCATGACGTTGTAGTCGAAAACGTGTTGCAGGGCCGAGCGACGCATCGACCTGGGAACCAGATCTCCCAGCCCCGTAAGATTCGCGTACCACTGGCCGGCGAGTTGCTCGGCCATACTGTTGTCGTGATACGCGCTGCCCTGATCGTAGTTGAAGTATTTGCCATTCCACAGATGCTTGATGTAGGCAGCCTGGGCCTTGTTGAAAAGCGCGTCGTAGTCGGCGGCTGTGCCGTTATCTTGGAGCGCGCGCGCCATCTCCGCAGTCGCGCGCAGGGCTGCCAGGTAGAGTCCGCCGCAGTAAGCGCTCTCTCCGCGCGCCACCCAGTCATCGTACGTCTGGTCGGGAAAGCCGGCATTCTTGATCAGGCCGTCGCCATCGGTATCGTATTGCCGCAGATGCTCCATCGCCCGTTTGACGGCATCCCACGAGTACCGCAGAAACTCCTCGTCCCGGCTGCCGGTCCAGACGTAGTCGCGCCAGATCATCAGAACGTACTTGCTGTTCAGGTCGCGCCACTGCGAAACATCCTGGTAGTTGTACTGGTTCGTTTTGCTAAAGGGGTCTTCCAGGGGTGACCCCAAATCGTGCGGTACCGCCCCGGAAACCTTTCGGGAGAAGGTGGCGAATTGGTGCTCATGCTGAAGCTTCCAGCCCCACTCATAGTGCTGCGGATCGCTTTGCGCAATGGTGTCGGTGTATTCCCGCATCTCCCGCTTTTCCACGTCCGGCCAGAATTTAAGCAGTGGGAACGAACTGTAAAAGCGCACGTCCGACGTTCCGTAGAAGAGATAGTCGAAGCACTCCAGATAGGAAAAGATGTCGCTCTTCGTCAAATCCCCGGAATCGGACGCCGCTTCTTCGAGTGGATGCGCCCAGACCGTCCCGCCATCCGCCAGCGAATAGAGTTCGTTGAAGATTTCTCCGCGATACCAAGGTGGCTTCGAATCGTCCTCCACATAGGGGCGCTGCCAGGCATCGATTTCGCGGCTCCATTGTTGATCGTTTTCCATCGCCGTGCGCGCGATGGCCCATGCGTTGGCGCCGGAAGCGTTAAAAAACTCGGTGTAGTGCCGAACCCACTTGCGCCCCCCGCCAAACTGGATAATCGGCAGATCCCAGGAAAGCACCATCGGGATCATCCGTTTCTCATGCGGCGCCAAAACGAAACGAACCGCAATCGCGCCGGCCATCTGTTCCCCCGCGCTGGCAACCTCGGGTGCTTGATCTGGCAGTTTTCCGGTGGCGGCGAAAGTACGCCAGACTTCCGCCCCTGATCCTTGCGGATCGAAGTCCGTCACATAGGTGATCTCCACGCCCGCCCCGGCGAGCGCCGCGATGGCAAACTGGCCATCCCACTCTTCTGCGACCGGCCCGTTGCGCAAACGGTCGAAGACGATGCCTTGCATTTCTCCGTCGTGAAGACGCTCCGACCGGTAAACGTCTTTGTTCTGATTGTTGAGTACGTTGTCGAAATTTCGCGAAAAATCGCGAAACCAGCCAATCATGTTGGTCCAGGAAAAAAGCAGCGAAACGGTCACCGGTTGGCCGGAGGGATTTTCTGCGTACCAGTTGTAAACCGCGACCGGGAAGCTGGTCTCTTTGTAGTTGTTGGGCAGGATGGGCGAAAACTGTTCGACGGTCAGCGTCACCGGCAGTTCGGCAGAGCGGTAGACGAACCACGATTTGGGATAGAGCGCTGCATATTCGCCGCGGCCGGCAGGGTAGGACCAATTCCATGCAGATAGAGCGTCGCCCTCGGGTCTCTGGGTAGAAAGGACTTCGGCTACGGCTGCTCCGCCTTCCGGCTGAGCGAACACCGCAAACTGGTCGGCGGGAACATCCTGATATTTGTGGACTCCTGCTTTTACATGCCAGCGCTCGAAATTGCCTCGGTAGGTCCGGGAAAAAGTGCCGGCTCCAAACCCGCCGACCGGGGCGCCCTGCCAGAAACCATCGTCAATGTTGGTGAGCTCCGGCTTGCGGCCTCCGGGATCGGGCGGCGGCTGGCCGATGGGAATGCGCCAGGCAACTGCCGGGATGTGATCGTCGGCCCGCGCTCCGCAAAGCATCAGCGGCAGCAGCGCCCCCAGCACGCCACAACAGACGAAGCTTCGCATACTCGATTGTCTGGCCTCCGAAATCAGGCGAGAACGGAAGATTCAGAGTCTGCGGCAGCGGTGCGGGATTGTCAAGTAGAGAAACGATTTTCTTCACATGTTTGGCGTCGTTGTCGACTAGGCATCTTTTGCCTGCAAGCGGCGCCGCGATTCAGCAGGAACGCCGGCGGGCGGCGGCAAAGCAAATCGCCGCCCCTCCTGCCACTCCAGCATCCTCTCCGTAGCGTGCCGGCACCAGAGGAATTTCGCCGCTGCGGGAGTTCAGACAGCAGTCGGTCAGCCGCTTTTTCATTTCGTCCAGAAACGGCATAAGCATGGCAGCCGCCCCGCCCCCCATGATCATCACCTCGGGATCCAAAAGATCGACGATGTTGCCCAGCCAGAAAGAAAGCAATTCTGCGGTTTCACTGAGTATCTCAATCGCCAGCGGATCGCCCGCGGAATATGCTTCCCCGATTATCTTCCCGGTAATGTGCTCGGCTTTCCCGCCCGCAAGATCGAGCAACATGGAACTGCGGCCCGCGTCCATCTTTTCGCGCGCCCTTCTGGCCATCGACGGCCCGGAGGCGAAGGCCTCGATGCAACCGCGTTTCCCGCATGCGCACAGCGGGCCCTTGTAGTCGATGCTCAGGTGTCCGCCTTCCCCGGCGCCGCCGGTTCTGCCGTGAAAAATGCGGCCGTCGAGCACGATCGCCGTGCCGATGCCGGTGCCGATGGTGAAGTAGAAAACGTTGTTGTACCCCCGGCCCGCTCCCCATATGGCTTCTCCCAGGCCAGCAGCGTTGGCGTCGTTATCGATTGCGACGGGAGCGCCGTAGCGTCGGGAAACTTCCCCGGCCAAAGGGAAGTCACGCCAGCAAGGCAAGTTGGGAGGATTCAGAACCACACCGCTCACCGGATCGAGCGGTCCCGGGGCGCAGATTCCAATTCCCTGTATAGCTTTTCCCAGAGAGCCTTTGCTCTTAGCCATGACCGCTTCAATCGCCGATATCACCGCGAGCAGGCCGTTCTCCGGACCGCGGTCGCAAACCATGGGGTTGCGAGTTTGAAACAGGATCGTCCCCTGTTGATCGACTAGCGCGGCCGCAACCTTCGTACCGCCCACATCCACGCCGATTGCCAGATTGTCTGAGGAAGAAGAAGCGATGGACATTTCAATCTGCGCAGCTAACGCCTCAGTCTAGCAGGCTCGCTGAAAAGCGCCGGGGAACTGGCCCAACCGTTCCTCATTTTAGGACTTCGAGTTGCCCCACCCTTCTTTTCGCGTTCTGGGCGAAAAGAGGGTGGGCCTACAATCTCCGTGATGGCCCAAAAAACGAACGATATCATCAGCACGGTTGCCTGCGGGAACGAATGCGCATCCCACCGGTTACGATCATCGCCTACCCTTCGCCAAAAACCGGCGAAAGGGCGGGGCAACCGCACGATAAACTAACCTAGGGAAAGGATGGGCCCGCCCCCGACCTGGTTTAGCCCGCCGGATCTTCAAATATCCCTAACCGGAAGCGCGGAGCAGAATAGCCCTTGGGCCGGTACTCAGGGGGGATAGCTACCTGGTTCCCATCCCTGACCGATGAAAAGTGGGGCGACATGATTTCCACTCCTGCCTCGTAAAACTTGTCCTGAATGTTCTGATGAAGATCCGAATAGATTCCCGCCATGAGACCTGGCTGATTTGTGAAAGCATTCAGCTCGTAATGCACGTAGAAATCATCCAAAGCCGTCTGGAAAATGAACGGTTTGGGCTCTTGAAGCACGTGTTCTGTCAAGAGCGCCGCATCGATCAGAAGCTTGTGGACCACCCTCCAGGGCGCATCGTAGCCAATGGTGACCGTGGTGTGAAGAATTAGGCCCTCCTGCTGTGCGGAGCAGCTAAAGTTGACGATGTGACTTCCCAGGACCATCGAGTTGGCGATGGTAATTTCCACGTTCTTGATCGTCCGGACGCGAGTTACCAGTAGATTCTTTTCGACAATATCTCCCACGGTGTCTGCGATTTTCACTCGGTCGCCAGTCTTGAATGGACGCATGTAGGTGAGGATGACCCCGGCGACAATATTCGCAACCGCCGAAGTGGAACCAAGCGAGACCAGAACTCCCAAAAAGATCGAAACCCCCCGGAAAGCCGGCGAGCGTGACCCTGGCAAGTACGGGAAGAGCACGATGAGAGTCAATGCAAATACCAAGAAACGCACGATTTTGTAGGTGGGCTCGGCCCATTCGGGGTAAAAGCCGCTGACCGTAATAGTCTGCCGTTCCAGTTCCGTGAAGATTATCTTGATGAACTTGATCGCATAGAATGACACGAGTCCAATCACTCCAATGAAGAACACATTCGGCAGGTAGGAAACGATACCCTGCCACACCATTTGCAGAGGAGACAATACGTAGGATAGAAGAATCTCCGCATATCCACGAGTCCAGGGGAAGAAACTCAGAACCAGCGAAGCATAGAAATAGAGTGCCAGTATAGAAATGGCTAAGCGCAGCAGTCTCGTAACACCGGTCATGATCTCCGTGATTCTGTGCGCTGCCAGCAATTCGAACCGCTGAATCTTGATGGACCGAATTCGTCGTGAGCTTTCGATGGTGCGGTAAAGTTTTGCGAAGAGGATACTCAGAGCCCGAAACAGGAAGTACAGAACTGATGTCGCGACGATCGCATACAGGATGCCCAGCAGAATGCTCTTCAGGCTGTACTCCCTTCGCATCGTAAGGAGAGCATTGCGAATACGGTCTGCGTAGTCCTTCGCCACTGTCTCACGCGATTGCCCTATCGCCTTGGCGTCCTGATCCGTGACACTCATGACCACGAGGTCATTCGCCAGAATGTCTGTGGTAGAACCGGAATCGGCTGTAGTGAGCGAATCGGGCTTGAAGGTGATGTCTTTCGAGAGATCGTTTATCCGCCGGCTGATGGCAGCGGCTCGAGCATGAGCCGGAAATGAGAGCACTCCTTGCACTTCAAACAAGCTCTTGTGATCCACCTCGACTGGAGCCACAGCGGGGGTCTGGTTGCCTTGGGGGCCGGCTTGCGCACTCATTGCAATCGACAGCAGAAACGGCATGCAGCTGAGGCGCAAAATATGCTGAAAGCACCTGCGGGTAGAAGTCATGACATCCCTCCTCGAATGCCGGCGTTGGCGAAGATTGTATGCCGAATTTAGCAGAACACTACCGCGGAGAATCGCAACATGCTAGGAACTGGCCCCGGGATTGATCAAAGGAAACAACGGACTCCAGGAAAGGGGAAAACTTAGCAAGTAGCTTGCCCGCTTGCGAAGTACAATCCGACCATCTCGATCGCCTCCCGCCCCCCTTGCAATCGGGCTTTCCGCGTGTATACTTGCCGCGCGTGACTGGGGTCAAGCTGTAGCAATTCCGGTTGTACCTTCCGTTTTTTGGCGAACCTGATCAGGGAGATTAAGGATGCAAAGCCTCGTCTCCTAGCCACTACAGGCCGATCGGAGGAGAAGCCATGCCGCTGCGTATGGATAGCCGCCCTGTGGGGGACGTAATCGTGGTGCGGTGCGATGGACGCATCGTAGCCGGGCCAGAAGTGCAGTCGCTACAGTTCCACCTGGAAAAGATCTCGCCCAAGCATCATGACGTGGTCCTGCAGATGGAGCGGGTGGAGTTCGTCGACAGCAGCGGGCTCGGAGCTCTGGTGCGCCTGGTTTCCAAGGCGCAGGCCCACGGGTGCGATCTCAAACTCTGTGCTGTGCCGTCCGCGGTGAGAAAAACCTTGCAGCTGACGAACCTCCTTCCTTTATTCCGGACTTACGACACGGAAGCGGAAGCAATTGTGGCTGCCTATTTGGGCTCGCGCTTCCGGGATGAAGCGGGCGAGAAACGGCCGAGAATTTTGTGCGTCTACGATTCTGCAGACGTCCGCGCTCTGTTGGGAGAAGTTCTGTGCCGCGCCGGCTATCAGGCGGTCACCACCGGCAATGTAAACGACGCCAAGATTCTGCTTACGGCGACCAAGGCCAAGCTGATCGTGCTGGGCGCGAGCTTGCAGTCGGTGTACGGGGCCTCGACGAAAAAAGCGTTCGAAGAGATTGATCCCGAGTTGGCGGTCATCGGTCTCGACGAAAACTTTGGCGAGCAGGACCCGGGAGAAGCCACCGCCAAATTGCTGGAAATCATCCGCAGCCGTACTGCGGGGAGCGCGGCGTAAATCGTGTCGGGTCTCCCGGCCTTAATCCTCCGCGGTATGAATTTTATGAACCGGAGCAGGAACTATGCCTCTAACCCTTGAGACGAAACACCTGGACCCTGACATTGTGGTTCTGGAGCTGACGGGCCGCATCACCATGGGGAATGATTGCCGCCGTGTGGAATGGACCGCGAGCAAGCTCCTGGAGGAGAACCGCAAAAAAATCGTCTTTGATCTCAGCAACGTCACTCACGTGGATAGCACAGGAATTGGGATCATTGTGACAATCGCCGGCCAGATGAGGGAGGCCGGCGGCGCGCTACGCATCGCCGGCGCCAGCGACCATGTGCAACATGTCTTGAAGATGACGAATGTAGATCAGATCGTGGGGCTGCATCCCACGGCTGCAGCCGCAGCCGCTGCATTCTGAAGAGAGGTCCATCATTTGGACTTCGATGCTTTCCACCTGTCCCGCGGTCTGCGGAGTGTTCGCAGGCCTGAGATTTTCACCAGTCTGAGCCCCTCCAGCTTGTTGCGCGCCTTCGCAGACTATAATCAGGGGTTGGCATCGTACGCGCTCTCCTGGAGCCCGGACCGCCGATGGTCTTGCAAGAATCCTGGCAATGAGGAATCTTTTCGTTTTCTTTCTCTCAGCAACCTTCGCCTTTCTCGGCCCCAGTTGCCGGGCAGCGGAAAAACTCTCCGGCGTCGTCGTATTCAGCGAGCGCGACTTTCCGGCAGCGGACTGTCCGGCTGCTTCACAGCGTCAGCTGGAGTCAATTTTGGGCGGCTCCCGCTTCGCATCAGCGGAGCAACTCCCGGCCGCGCTGGAAAATGGCGGCACTCGCCTGCTCGTTCTGCCTTATGGGTCGGCCTTTCCTGAAGAAGCATGGCCCGCGATTTTCGCCTTCCTGCAAAAGGGAGGAAATCTGCTGGTGCTGGGCGGAAGGCCCTTCACGCGCAGCGCCTACCGGGAGGGCAGCGAGTGGAAGCTTCGCGAGTACAGCGTGCGTTTCACACGCCCTTTGATGATCGATCAGTATGAAACCACCCCTGGTTCGGAGGATCTGCAATTTCAAAGCAATCCTGATTCGCTGCTCGACCTGCCCGCCTTCGCATGGAGACGCGCCTTCAGTCCAGTCATTCGCCTGAGCGCGGTTGCCCTTTACCGGCGTGAAGGATCGGCAGGCGCCATCGACGCGCGCCTCGATGCGCTCGCCTGGGGTGTGCAGGACGGCCGCAAGCTGGCCGCTCCCGTGATTGAAATCGACCATTTGCGGGATGGGTTCGACGGCGGACGCTGGATCTTTCTGAATGCCGATCTCGCGTCGGAGTTTTACCAAACTCCGGCGGCGGAGGAAGTAGTCCGCGATCTGGCGGGCCGCGCGCTCTGCGGCGCCGAGGAATTTGTCGTGCGGCCAGTTCTTCCACTGTACCTTCCCGGCGAACCCATACAACTGGAAGTGACCTGGCATTCCAGAGAGCAGGCGGAATCGGCGTTCACGGTGAAAGTCATCAGCTTCCCCGAAGGCCAGCCACAAGTCCGTTCCGAAATCAGCGGTCCGGTTTCGGCTTCCCAGCCTCTACTGCTGCCCCCGCCGAAAACCGGAGGCTTTCACGTTATCGAGGCGAGTCTGCTCGACGGGGATCGGGTCAGGGCGATTTACCGCTCCGGCTTCTGGATTCGCGACGAAGCTTACCTGCGCTCCGGCCCGCGCTTGACGGTGAACCAGAACTATTTCGAGCTGGATGGCCGTCCCCTCGCCATCGTGGGTACCACGTACATGTCAAGCGAGGTCCAGCGGCTGTATTTCGACCATCCGAATGCCTACGTATGGAACCGCGATCTCGCCCAGATTCATGCCGCCAGACTCAACATGATCCGCACCGGCTGGTGGACCGGCTGGGACAAGCTCTGCGACGAAACCGGCCGTCCCTACGAACGCACGCTTCGGACGCTGGAAGCCTATCTCATGACCGCGCGCAAGAATGGCCTGCCCGTTCAGTTCACCTTCTTTGCTTTTCTCCCGGACGTCCTCGGGGGAATGAACGCATACCTCGATCCGGCGGCGGTGCAAAGAGAACGGAACCTGATCTCCTCGGTGGTGGCCCGCTTTCACGATGTGCCTTGGTTGGCCTGGGATCTGGTCAACGAGCCCAGCATCTCGCAACACCTGTGGACGATGCGTCCCAACGGCGATCCCTTTGAGCTGGAAAAGTGGAATCAGTGGATCGCCCGAAAATATCCCGACCGCGCCGCCCTCGCGGCCGCTTGGAATCTTCCGGTGAGCGCTGTTCAGGGAACCATCCCATTACCCGAAGACATCGACTTCACCCCGCGCGGCATGTACGCGGGCCACAATTCGCTCCAAGTCTACGACTACTACCTGTTTGCCCAGGATGTATTTACCGGATGGGTGGGCACCATGCGCGACGCCATCCGCGACACAGGCTCCGGGCAGTTGGTCACTGTGGGCCAGGATGAAGGCGGCATCCAGGACCGCTTGTCCCCGGCTTTCTGGGGACCGTCGGTCGACTTCACCACCAATCACACCTGGTGGCAGATCGACTACGGCTTGTGGGATTCGCTGCTCGCCAAGCAACCGGGTGAGGCCATGCTGATCCAGGAAACAGGGCTGCAGCGTGAATTGAATCTCGACGAGACCGCGCGGCGCAACCCGCAAAATGAAGCGGCGCTGCTCGGGCGCAAGATTGCGAGCTCGTTCGTGCAGGGAGCCGGCGCCCTTGAATGGTTGTGGAACACGAACTCCTACATGACCGAGAGTAACGAGACTCCGATCGGAGCCGTGCGTCCTGATCAAACCGAAAAGCCCGACGCCACCGTTCTCAGAAACTATGCGAGTTTCGCTCAAACGCTAAGCCCATACCTGCGCAACCCTGAGCTCCCGCCGATTGCGCTTGTCACGTCACAAGCCGCGCAGTTTTCCGTGATGCAGGATTTTCAGCTGGCGGCGCAGCGCAATGCGGTGCGCGCCCTGGCTTATTACGACCATCTCACCGCATACGCCATCGCTGAGAATCGGCTGGCAAAACTCGGCCAACCCAGGCTGGCGATTTTGCCTTCGCCGCAGGCTTTGACCGATACTGCATGGCGTCTGCTGCTGGAATACGTCAATGACGGCGGCAATCTGTTGATCACCGGCCCTGTAGAGAAAGATGAACATTGGCATAACGCTGCGCGGTTCACACAGCTGAAGGTTGACGCGCAGGTCGAACCGCTAACCTGCCACAACGCAGAGCTTCTCCTTGACGGCCACGCCATTCCCCTCGCCTTCGATCAACAGAGTCAAAGCTGGCTCGACGCCGTGCGCTTCCAAGACGGATCCACCTTCAAGGAAGTTTCTTACGGCAGGGGACGAATCTTCTGGACGGCATATCCGGTTGAACTGGCCGAGGGCACGCGGCCGGCGGCGGACTTGTACGCACTTGTCACGGCCCGAATCGGCATTACTCCAATGTATGATCTGCTCTCTCCGGTTTCGCCGGGCATCCTCATTTATCCGACCGTGCTCGAGGATGCAGCGGTTTATGTGATGGTTTCCGACTCGGCACAGCATTCCAGAATCGACCTTCAAGACAAATCGACCGGAGTGCGGCTCACTCTCGATCTCCCCGCGCAGCAGGCTGCCATCGCCCTGATTGGGAGGCAACAGAAGGCTGTGATTGGAAAATATGGCTTCTAGTCCCTCCGATCCAGCCACTTACGTGGTGATAACAAGCAACAGATGTTCGGTCTTTGTGCCGCCCGAGCCCATTTCGAAGAAATTCTGATTCCTTCCATCGAAATTATTCATCGAAGTTGCAGAAGGAGCGGATTGACGGTTTCTGCCGCTCCGACTAGAATCGGAATGTTTATGAGTTGCAGCTCCAATCGCCAGGTTTGCGCTTGTTGTTGTTGTTGCGCATTCGTGTGTTCTGGCGAGGGGAAGCCGCTGATCTGATCGTTTCTTAAGCACCGGCACTCTTAATCACCCACCGCCAGAGCGAATCTGGCGGTGGGTTTTTCTTTTATGGCAAACACAGTCAAGGAAACCAAGGCGCAACGAGCCGAACGCCTGAAGCGGGCCATGAACCCGTGGGAGCGTCTCGACGAAATCCGGCGCTTTGCCCGCGAGGGTTTCGACTCCATTCCTGCGGAGTGGCTCGGCACTTATTTCCGCTGGTGGGGTGTTTACACCCAGGGCGACGGAGCCGGAGTAGTCGGCGGCCAGGGCGGCGAAGGCCGTGCCATTCCCTACTTCATGGTCCGCATCCGGATTCCCAACGGGCTGCTGCGCTCCCATCAACTCCGCGCCATTGCATCCATTACTCGCCGCTACGCGCGTGGCATTGCCGATCTCACTGTCCGTCAGAACATCCAACTGCACTGGGTCACCATCGAAGCCCTGCCGGACCTGATGGAAGAGCTCTGGCGGGTTGGGCTCAACACCATTAGCGCCTGCGGAGATGTCACGCGCAACATCACCGGCTGCCCGGTGGCCGGAGTCGATGCCGATGAAATTTGTGATTCCTCTGCGCTCGCGCTCGAAGCCGACCGAATGCTTGCCGGAAATGCCGAGTTCTACAACCTGCCGCGCAAGTTCAAAATTTCCATCACCGGCTGCCGCGTCTGGTGCTCTTATCCGGAGATCAACGACATCGGACTCACCGCATCCACTCGCACGCTCAACGGAAACACAGAAACCGGATTTTCCCTGCGCGTCGGCGGCGGCCTCTCGACCGAACCTCACCTGGGCGCACGCTTGAATGCCTTCGTGCGCTGGGACCAGGTCTTGCCGGTCGTTTCGGGCATAGCCCATCTCTTTCGCGACTCGGGCCAGCTCCGTGAAAGCCGCGAACGCGCCCGCCTGAAATTTCTCTTCCTCCGCCATGGTTGGACCGTGCAGAGCTTCCAGCGGGAACTCGAACGCCGCCTCGGCTTCCAGCTCGATCCCGCCGTTCCAGAAGATCCGCCTTCCGATGTGTACCGCGATCACGTTGGAATTCATCCGCAAAAACAGCCGGAATATTGCTACGTGGGAGCGGCGGTTCTGCGCGGCCGCATCACCCCGGAACAAATGGAAGCGGCAGCCGGTCTCGCCGAGCGCTTCGCGGCTGGCGAACTGCGCACCACGAACATGCAGAATCTGTTGATCGTCAACGTGCCCCGCCTCAAGGCCGAGGCACTTGCCAAGGAACTGGAGTCGGTTGGCTTGCGCGTTGGCGGCTCTCCGTTTTGGCGGGGCGCGATCGCCTGCAGCGGCACCGAGTTCTGCAAGCTGGCCATCACCGAGACCAAGAGTTTTTCCCGCTGGCTGGTCGAGGAGCTGGAAGAGCGCATGCCCGGCTTCGATCAGCATCTGAAGCTGCACGTTACGGGATGCCCCAACAGTTGCGGCCAGCACTGGATCGCCGATATCGGCATGGAGGGCAAGAAGTTGAAAATCGAGGGCCGCATGGTCGACGCGTATTACTTCTGCCTGGGCGGCGCACTCGGCTTGCATCAGTCGACAGCGCGGCCCGTGGGATACCGCTGCCCGGCCACTGAGGTACCGGAAGCAATTGAGCGGCTGCTGCGCCGGTATCTCAGCGATCGCACGGAAGGCGAGAACTTGCGGCAGTTCTTCGCCCGTCACAGCGACGTGCAGCTGCGCGAATTTCTGGCTGGAGAAATAGTGGATGCGGTGGCCCGTGATCTGCCGGAGGGCCGCGTGCCCGCAGGGCTGGAAGGTTAGTCGGAGAACTGGGGAAAGCAATGGACCGCTTGTTTCCAATGTTCATGAAGTTGCAGGGCAGGAAATGCCTGGTGGTGGGCGCAGGCCGGGTCGGCGAGCCCAAGATCAGCGGGCTCGCCGATACCGGGGCATGCGTTCGCGTGGTGGCGCTCCAAGCCAGCGCTGCCGTGCGCCAGTGGGCCGGCTGCGGAAAAATCCAGCTCGAACTTCGTGAATACCGCGCCGGGGACCTGCAGGACATATTTCTTGCGGTAGTTGCCACCTCTTCTCGCGCGCTTAATGCCGCCGTCTATGGCGACGCGCAGCAGCGCGGCGTGCTGTGCAATGTGGTCGATGACCCTCCGCATTGCGATTTTTTCTATCCCGCCGTGGTGCAGCGCGGCGATCTTCAGATCGCTGTTTCGACGGCGGGCCAGAGTCCATCACTGGCGCAAAAACTGCGCCAGCAGCTGGAACGCCAGTTTGGCCCGGGATACGCCAGCTGGGTAGCCGAGCTGGGAAAGATACGCAAGGAAGTGCTGGCCAGCAATCTGCAGCCGGAGCGCAAGCGTGACCTGTTGCACTCGCTTGCCAGTCGCGAAGCATTTCAGTCCGCTCTGGCCGAACATAACCAGTCCAACGGAAGGAAAGAAACCACATGAGCGGAAAAGTATATCTGGTGGGCGCAGGCCCCGGCGATCCGGAATTGCTGACGGTGAAGGCTCTGCGTCTTCTGCAAACTGCCGAAGCCGTGTTGCATGACGATCTGGTGACGCCGGAGATTTTAGAACTGGTTTCGCCACTGGCCCGGCTCCATAACGTGGGCAAACGTGCCGGCCGGAAAGACATCCGGCAGGAAGAAATTAACTTTCTGATGGTGACGCTGGCCGCGTCTGGGATGCAAGTGGTCCGCCTGAAGAGCGGCGACCCGTTGATCTTTGGCCGCGCCGGCGAAGAAGTTGAGGCTCTTCGCCGTGCCGGCATCGAATTCGAAATCGTTCCCGGCGTGACGTCGGTTTTGGGCGCTGCGGCAGAAGCCGAAATTCCGCTCACTCATCGCAGCATTTCGTCTGCACTCGTCCTGATCGCCGGCCACTCCGCTCCAGGCAAGGACGAAGCCGACTGGAGCAAGCTGGTGGCCAGCGGAGCGACGCTTGCCATCTACATGCCGGGCCGCAACTATGCGGAAACGGCGCGGCGTCTCACCAACGCCGGGTTGTCTGCAAGCACTCCATGCGCCATCGTCTCGCGCGCTACAACTTCAGCCCAGCAGATCCACCAGGCTTCGCTTGCGGACTTGCACCGCGGGCCGCACCTTCCGGCTCCCGCGTTGTTGATCGTCGGCGAGGTTGTGGGATTGGCCGATCCTACTGCGCTGGCGGCATCCGCTCAGAATTTCGAACCGAAAACGATCCCAACCCCGGTCCCTCACAGTTTTTCACTTCACAGCATCGACTCGGCAAATCAACAGGAGCTTCCCGCATGAAAGAGCAGGTCGAGGCATTGCAAGCCGCCGCCGAATCGTGGAGTCCTGTCCGCATTCTGCAGTGGGCGTTTGAGGTGTTCGGCAATCAAGTGGCGGTCTCTTCGGCTTTTGGCGCCGAGGGGATCGTGCTCATCGATGTCGCCTCACGGCTGCGCAAGGACTTCCGCGTTTTTACCGTCGATACCGAGTTTCTTTTTCCAGAAACCTACAGCCTCATGGACCGCATCGAGCAGCGCTACGGGATCGTGATTGAACGAGTCTACCCGCTTCTTTCTCCGGAGGAGCAACAGCGCGAGTATGGCTCCGCGCTGTGGGGCCGCGATCCGGACCGCTGCTGCCAGTTGCGCAAGGTCGAGCCCTTGCAGCGAAAACTGCGCGAACTGCAGGCCTGGATCACCAGCATTCGCCGCGATCAAACTTCTGCTCGCGCCTCCGCGCACAAAATCGAATGGGACGCGCGCTTCCATAGGGTGAAGATCAATCCCATCGCCGATTGGACGTCGAAGCAGGTCTGGAACTACATTCGCCAGCACAATCTCGATTACAACGAGCTGCACGATCGCAGCTATCCCAGCATTGGATGCACTCATTGCACGCGCGCCGTCAGACCGGGAGAGGATCCGCGCGCCGGACGCTGGCCCGGCACCGCCAAGACGGAATGCGGGCTGCATCTTATCGCGCCTGTGTTTCCCACGCCCGGAGCCGACGCGTAGAACGGATCATGCCGAGAGAGAACCGTCGCTTTTACGTCTGTGCTGCCGAATCTCCCTTTTTCGCCGGCAAGGTGTGATGGCGGAACATCGCGATGAACGCCTTTGCTGCAACCGAGAGCGTGCGGTCGCGGCGGTAGGCGAGACCGAGCTCACGCCAGAGTTCGGCATCTTCCAGATCGACCAGCTTGACCCGCCCCGCAGCCACCTCGTCCTTGGCGAACGAAGCGCTGATCAGTGAAATACCCAGATCGGCAGCCACGAAACTCTTGATCATGCCGATGCTGGGCAACTCCATTCTGACTTTGAGTTCACTGCTGTGTTCGCGAAAAAGCTTGTCCAGCAGCCTTCGCGTGTGGCCGGTTTTCGGCAGCAGAAGCGGATATTTGATGATGTCGCGCACCGATGCCGTCT
>DATKPV010000069.1:0-15804 GCA_035523915.1 Candidatus Aquilonibacter sp.
TTGGCGTCCCCGACGGGATTTGAACCCGTGTTACCGCCGTGAAAGGGCGATGTCCTAGGCCGGGCTAGACGACGGGGACCTCGTTCCAGGCAGGATTTCTGCGAAAACCGATGGTAACAGCGCCACTGGCAGGTGTCAAAGCCGCGAGCGGAGCGCTCCTGCCGCCAACTTCAACCTGGCTGGTACGCCAACTTCAGCGCTTCGCTGGATCAGGAATGCCACTACGCCGCAATCTAAGCATGCAGTCGGTTACCGACATGCACTCGCGTCGCGCATTACAATGAGCACTGCGTATGTCCGATCCTCTCTATCTCAGTCTGTGGTTCTCCGACTTCTCCGGTCCAGAGATGTTGCCTCACATCCTGGCCGTGCTCCAGCAATTCCCTTTTTCCGCGCAGCGTCCCGGAATCGCATATCTGGCGGTGCAGCCGGTTTCTTACAACGAGGCCACAGTATTTGAACGGCGTTTCTCTCCCGGAATTTCACCGGAAGAAGCAGTGATGATCGCTGCCGACCTCGTGCACGACGACTATGCCTACATCTTCGACGCGTATTGGGATTTGTGGACTCAAGACGAGGCGGACGGACAGTGGCGCTTGTCGCCGGCGCTTGTCCAGTTTATGGCGCAAGGCGAGGAGTTCGACGAAGGGGTGCAGAAAGAGACTGGTCACATACAGATCGATTTTGGCCTCGACTCGCCTTTTCTTCAGGAAACGATTGCGCTCACCGAAGAAAGCCAGGCCAAGATCCGCGACAACGTGGCCAGGCTGGTTGAGTTCACCGTGAAGGCAGAAAAAAACACCCGCGCCAGCTCCCGGCTGTTGTGGTCAGAATCAAAAGAGAATCTGGCGCAGAAACTGATCGCCCGCCTGCAAAAAGTGCAGTAAAGCCTATCCCTGGCATTCTGTGTGGCTTTACTTCGTTCGTCCGCCTTCCACTTTCAGCTTCTCGGTTGCCGCCGCCTGCGCCGCGGCCAGTCGCGCCGTAAGCACTCGGAAGGGCGAGCACGAAACATAGTTGAGCCCAACCTGATGGCAGAATTCCACCGACGATGGCTCGCCGCCGTGTTCACCGCAGATTCCAACTTTCAGGTTGGACCGCGTTTTGCGCCCGCGCTCAGTCGCCATCCTGACCAGTTGCCCAACTCCTTCGCGATCGAGAACCGCGAACGGATCCTGTTTCAGAATTCCTTCCGCAAGATACGTAGGCAGCACTTTATTGACGTCATCTCGCGAAAAACCGAAGGTTGTCTGCGTCAGGTCATTCGTGCCAAACGAGAAGAACTCAGCTTCTTTCGCGATGTCGTCGGCCACAAGAGCGGCGCGAGGCAACTCGATCATGGTCCCCACCATGTACTCGACGCGGGTGCCCTTCTCCTTGAAGACCTCTTCAGCCACTCGGCGCACAATGGCGGCCTGATTCGCCATCTCTTTCAGGGTGGCGACCAGAGGGATCATTACTTCGGGATGCACTTTGATACCCTTCCTGGTGCAATCGACTGCCGCCTCGAAGATTGCGCGCGCCTGCATTTCAGTAATCTCGGGATAAGTGATTCCCAGCCGGCAGCCGCGATGGCCGAGCATTGGATTGAACTCGTGCAGTTGCTCCACCCGCGCCAGCAGCGCAGGCAAAACCGTTTTTAGGTCACCAACTCCCTTCACGCGGTAATCCTTGTACCTTGCCACCAACTCTTTCTTCTGCTTCGCGCTGTATCGGGGCAGCAGCGCGATGTCCACCATCAACTCCTCGCGACGCGGCAGGAATTCGTGCAGCGGCGGATCCAGCGTGCGAATCGTCACCGGCAGGCCGTCCATCGCCTCGAAAACGCCGGCAAAGTCAGCGCGCTGCATGGGCAGCAGCTTCTTCAAAGCCGCGCGCCGATCTTTCTCGTTATCGGCCAGAATCATCGCCCGCATGTGGGGAATCTTCTTCTCGCCAAAAAACATGTGCTCGGTGCGGCACAGGCCGATGCCTTCGGCGCCGAAGGCCCGCGCCTGAACGGCATCGCGCGGAATATCGGCGTTGGCGCGCACTCTCAACTTGCGGAACGGCTCGGCCCAACCCATCAGCTTCAACAACTCCGGATCGTCTGCCTTGGGAGGAATTGTGTTCAGCTTGCCCTTGATCACGCGGCCGGTGGTTCCGTCCAGCGAGATCCAGTCATCCTCTTTAAACGTCTGCCCCTTCACGCGCATCTCGCGCTTCTTCTCGTCAACCGTGATGTCGCCCGCTCCGGCGACGCAGCATTTCCCCATGCCGCGCGTGACCACGGCAGCATGGCTGGTCATTCCCCCGCGCGAAGTGAGAATACCGACCGCCACTTCCATGCCCTGAATATCTTCAGGAGTGGTTTCCGCGCGCACCAGGATCACGGGATTTTTCTTGGTTCCGTGGCCCGCTTTCTTCACCGCCTCTTCTGCCGTGAAAACAATCTGTCCCACCGCCGCTCCCGGCGAGGCTGGCAGGCCCGTGGCAAGAACTTCAACTTTGGTGCTCTTCTCGTCCAGCCGCGGCACCAGGAAGTCATAAAGCTGGTTCGGTTCTACGCGGAAGATGGCTTCTTCTTTTGTAATGAGGCCTTCATCCACCATCTGAAGAGCGACGCGCACGGCGGCCAGCCCTGTGCGCTTGCCGTTCCGCGTCTGCAGCATGTAAAGCTTGCCGTCCTGGATGGTGAATTCGAAGTCCTGCATGTCGCGATAGTGCTTTTCCAGCCGCGTGGTGATGTCGCGCAACTGATCGTAGACGTTGGGCATGATCTTGTGCAGTTCGGAAATGTGCACCGGCGTCCGAATGCCCGCGACCACATCTTCGCCTTGGGCGTTCATCAGAAACTCACCGTAGAACTCCTTCGCTCCGGTGGCGGGATTGCGCGTGAAACCCACGCCTGTGCCGCTGGTCTCGCCCAGGTTGCCGAACACCATGGCCTGCACATTCACCGCGGTACCCAGCATGTCATCGATGTTGTTGATGCGGCGATAATGCTTGGCGCGTTCGTTCTGCCACGAGCGGAACACTGCATCTCGCGCCATCACCAGCTGTTCATGTGGATCCTGGGGAAAATCTCGCCTGGCGTGCTTCTTGACGACTCTCTTGTATTCCTCGATCACTTCCTTCAAGGCCCTGGCATCGAGGTCGGTGTCGAGTTTCGCTTTCTTCTGTTTCTTTTTTGCCTCGAAGACTTCATCGAATGCCGCTTTTTCGATGTCGAGGACGACGTTGCCGAACATCTGAATCAAACGCCGGTAGGAGTCGGCAGCGAACCGCGGGTTATTGCTGCGCCTGGCCAGCGCCTCCACGCTCTTGTCGTTCAATCCGAGGTTCAGAATCGTATCCATCATGCCGGGCATGGAAAACTTCGCGCCCGAACGCACGCTCACCAGCAGAGGATTTTCGCCTGCACCCAGTTTCTGTCCCTGCAGGGCCTCCAGTTTGGCAAGTGCTTCTTCCATCTGGCGGTCAACTTCCCTGGACACACCGCCATTCCTCATGTACTCGCGGCATGCCTCGGTTTGAATCGTGAAACCAGGAGGAACCGGCAGTCCTGCGTTAGTCATTTCCGCCAGGCCCGCGCCTTTGCCGCCCAGTTCGTCCTTCATCTTGCCGTGTCCGTCGGCCTTGCCCGCGCCAAAAAAGTAGACGTACTTGGTGGCTGGCTTGTTTTGTTGTTGTTGTCCGCTAACTTCCACTTCAGTTTCGGGGAGAGTTGTGGTCGCCATATATGAGTCCTTTGCTTCGAGTTTTGCTTGAATCGAAATTCGCTTGTGCCGGGCGTTTAATCTTTGCCTTCGGTCACGATTTCTGAAAAATCAGCGATGGTCGAGAATTCGTTGAGCAACGTCTGAAGCAGCGCCAGCCGGTTCGTTCGCAGTTTGTGATCTCCGACCATGACCATCACCTGGTCGAAGAAGTCATCAATCGCCGGCCGCAGTTTGGCAACTTCCAACAATGCTTCCGGGTAGTTCCGCGCGCTGCGGAGCGTTTCAACCGCCGCGGCGGTTTGCGGAATTCTTTCCGCCAAGCGCTTCTCCGCATCTTCCTGCAGAGCATCCTTATCGATCGCATTCGCTGGGTTGCTGCCCGCCTCTGCCGCCTGCCGCAAAATGTTCTTCATCCTCTTGAAGGCAAGCGAAATGGACTCGAAATCCGCCGACGGCCGCACCTTGGCTACCGCCTCGGCTCGGGCCAGCACGTCCACCACATCGTGCGCATCCGCGGTCAACACGGCCTTGACTACATCGTAGGCGTAACCGCGGACATCCTTCAAATAGAACTCCAGCCGTTCGCGAAAGAAAGTTTGCACCGCCTCGTCGAATTTTTCGCCGCTGATAAATTTCCCTTCCGCAGAAGACTTGGCATAACCCTTCCGTGCATCGCGCATCAATTCCAGCAAGTTCAGCGGCAGGCTTTTTTCTGCAATCACCTTGACAATTCCATTCGCCTGGCGCCGCAACGCGAAGGGATCTTTGGATCCAGTCGGCACCAGCCCCAGGGCGAACATGCCCGATATCGTGTCGGCCTTGTCGGCCATCGAAAGCACAGCCCCTTCGGTTGAGCGCGGCACACGGTCTTCGGTCGACTCTGGTTTGTAGTGGTCGTAGATTGCCTCCGCAACCGCGAATCGCGTCGCCTCGGGCAGAGTCGGATCCAGTTGCTGGGCTCGCGCATAAAGCCCGCCCACGATGCCTTGCAGTTCGGTGAACTCTTTCACCAGTTCGGTCGTGAGGTCGGTCTTGGCCAGACATGCCGCCTTGTGAATCACTCCGGGACGCACGGCGATTTCGTTGCGCTTAAGGATTTCGCTCAGCCAGCTGCACAGTCGCTGCACGCGCAGGGTCTTGTCGTAATAGCTCCCCAAGTCTTTTTGAAAAGTTACATGCCGCAGCAAATCCAGCCGCTCCAGCAGCGAGTGCTTCTGATCCGTCTCCCAGAAAAAGCGCGCGTCGTTGAAGCGCGCCCGCAACACGCGTTCGTTGCCGTGCCGGATCAGCCCCTGCGGGTCGCTGTCGGTATTCAGCACCGCCAAAAAATGCGGCAGCAGCCTGCCGTCCGCATCTTCGACCGCAAAATATTTTTGGTGGTCGCGCATCACGGTGACCAGCACTTCTTCCGGCAGCGAAAGAAACTGTGGATCGAAGCTGCCTAGAATTGCGGAAGGAAACTCCGTAAGATTTATCACCGTATCGAGCAGTGGTTTGTCTTCGCGCCAGCGGGCACCGGCGATTGCGCGCGTGGCGGCGTCGAGCGCCTTGCGAATCTGCTGCCCGCGCTCGCTTCGGCCTAAAACCTTGGCCGCACGAAGAGTATCCACGTAAGCGGTTCCCGCCTTAGGGATGGTTACCGCGCTATCCGACAAAATCCTGTGCCCTCGCGAAACCCTCCCCGCTTGAATTCCGGCAAATTCCAGCGGAATGACTTCTCCATCGAGCATCGCCACCAGCCAGCGCACTGGACGCACAAAGCGCTCCGTCTGTTTCCGCCAGTACATATTCTTGGGCCAATAAATGGTGGCAATTTCCTTCGGCAGGCTCTCGGCAAGAATCTCGGCCGCGCTCCTTCCCTTCTTGGTAACCTTCGCTGCCAGATATACGCCTTTGGGAGTTTTCACCTTCTCAAGCTGTGCAACTTCCAGGCCCGCCCTTTTGGCAAAGTAGTGCGCCGCGGACGTAGGCTGGCCATCCTTGTAAGCCACGTTGAGTGACGGTCCAGTGATCTGCTCGGTAACGTCCCCCTGGGCCAAGGGAATGCCGGCGGCGAGCACAGCCAGTCTCCGGGGTGTATCGAACGGTCGGATTTCTTCGGCGGCCAGACGCTCACGGCTCAGCAATGCGCTCACTCGCTCAAGCAATTCCTGCGAGCCGGCGTCAAGCATCCGCGCCGGAATCTCTTCGCAACCGATTTCTAGCAGAAAATCTGGCATAGACCTCTATGCTTGAAACTCCGGTAGTGGCTCGCAAGCCGCCATGTCTGCGGAGCGAGAGGACTCGGGCAGTTGGCTCGCCAGCTCTTGCTGGCGGACATAGGTTTTCGCGATATCAACGGCTAACGCCCGAACACGCGCGATCACGCCCACACGCTCGGTCACTGAAATCGCCCCGCGGGCGTCCAGGATATTAAACAAGTGAGAGGACTTCAGACAGAGGTCATACGCTGCCAGGATCGGGGAGCGTAAGGAGCGGGCTGCATTGGCCTCGCCCCCCTCTTCCATAGCCTTAAGAACTTCGGGCGAAATTGCGCCCCCACGGTTTGATAAAGACGTCAGGTTGCCTCGAATCTTTTGCACCAGCGCCTTGCACTCCTCCTCGTATAGCTCAAAGTGCTTCCACGTCTTCGCGACATCCGCCATCTCGAAGTTATAAACGGAAAACTGCAGTTCATCGGCCAGCCGCACATCGCCATACTTCACCGCTCGTCCAGTTTCCGGATCGCGCGCCCACATGATGTCGTAAATCGAATCCACGTCCTGCAGAAACGCCGTAATGCGCTCCAGGCCGTAGGTCAGTTCGGCTGAAATCGGAAACAGATCCATTCCGCCGCACTGCTGGAAATAGGTGAACTGCGTGATCTCCAGGCCGTCAAGCATCACCTGCCAGCCCACTCCCCACGCGCTCAGGGTGGGCGCTTCCCAATTGTCCTCCTCGAACTTGATGTCGTGCTGGCGCAGATCGATCCCAATCGCCGTCAGTGACTCCAGATACAACTCCTGCACATTCTCCGGCGGAGGCTTCAGGATCACCTGCAACTGCATGTGCTTGAAGAGACGGTTCGGGTTCTCGCCATAGCGCCCATCGGCCGGCCGCCGCGAAGGCTGCACATAAGCCACTTTGTAAGGCTTGGCGCCCAGCACGCGCAGGAAAGTCTCTGGCGCCATGGTTCCTGCTCCCACTTCAACGTCATAGGGCTGTTGCAGGACACAACCGCGTTCGGCCCAAAACGTCTGCACCCGCAGGATAAGTTCCTGAAAGGTAAGCGAATTGGAAGAAGAAGGAATCATGAAAAAATCGGCCGACTTGAAACTAAAGGCTTCCCGCGAGGTCCGTCTTACCGGGAACTGCACTACCTTAACCACACGATTGTAACGGAAGCGGCTTCAGGCCGTCAGCCTTGATGCCGTCTCTCGCAGATGCGCAGAAAAGATTGCAGGAGGGCACGGAGAAAAGCTATGCCGCCACTTTCTGAATCACGACCTCGAGATTAAGCCCGGGTACCGTTCCCCAAGTCAAGTCGCTGAAGCGGAAAAATGCCGCAATCGCTTTTTTCAGTGAGCGGTAACGGCGCGGGTTGGTGCACGACAGCCAGAAATCAGCCCGATCCCGCAATCCGTTCTGCTGGGGCTGCAAAACCCGGGCGGACCGCATCCTCCCGCCCGTTAGATTCCGGATAATCGATTTCTCGGTGCCGCCGCGAAGCCCCCCTCGCAGGTGAACGTTCCAGTCCCGCGACTTGTTAATGTTCCGATTCCGTCCCGCGAAGTGGCGTACTACCCAGTGCTCCGCTTTGTCGGGCAGATAGTTGATAAACCACAAACCTGTGCTGTGCGCTTCATACGGGGAGTAGCGATATGGCGTTTGATTCACGAGAATCACCCCTCCCGGCTTCATGGCCTGCCAGAGCAGGGGCATGAGAGTCTGGCGCTCACCGGGCAGAAGATGCTCGTAGACCGCACTCAACATCACAAAATCAAAATCGCGAGTGCCGGGGGGAAGCTGGTCTCCCGCGGGAGAACACTGAAACTCCACATTGCTTAAACCGCGGCAGGACTTGATACGGTTTGCCGTCTCAATCCGCTCGGCATCAAGCTCGATTCCGACCAGTTGCGTCTGCGGCAGCATGCGGGCCAGCGCAAAAGTGGAGGCTCCGGTTCCGCAGCCAAAATCCAGCATTCTCTTGCCGGCATAGTATTCCGGCGGAAAGTAGGCGAAGAGCTGACGCTTGAGCGCGCCCGGAACCGAGGTCTGATCCTCGTGGCGCGAAATGGCGTCGCAGAACCAGGCCAGCTCGGAGCGGTCCAGCCAATACCGGATCAATTCCAGCGGCAAGGTTGTTTCACAGGTCCTGCGCGGGACATATAGCTCGGAGTTGTTGGGAAGCAAGGCAATTTCGAAGCCATTACCGTTTTTCGGACGGATTTCGACCACCCCGTCGTCCTTGGCAATTCGAATGGTGGCTTCGCTCACAGCGCCGGTTCTCCGCGGCCAGCAAGGGTTTCACGGATGTTATCACTGCAAACTGCGCCCACGCAACGGGACCGGCATTGGTCTCGATCTAAATGTGGAACCGGATCGGCATCGGATGCTCAGCTCGCCGCTCAATCAAAAGACTTATTTTGTAGAAAAAGCCCACGTTTTGGTGTACGGTTCTGACCCGTAAGAACGGGTCCGGGGCGGCTTAAGCCAAAAAAACGGGGCGGGAGCCACATTCAATCGAACGTGTGGAGGTGACTGCTTGTTTGCGGCGAAGAATATCCTTGTAAGAATTCACCTGGGCGCAATTGCGCTTCTCCTGCTGTATTCAGCAAGCGATTGTCAGAGAGTATCGCAACCTATGGCAGTCGCGGCCGGTCCGTCGGTTCTGGAGATGCAGGTCATTCCCCGCACCCCGGAGCGATTGGCGCGGGGAAAGTACCTGGTCGAGGGTCTGCTGCAATGTCCTCTCTGCCATTCCGACTACGATTTCACACGGCGTCCCGCCCGCCCGGTTGAGGGCAGGAAGGGCGGTGGACAGGTCTTCTCCAATGTTGAAATGGGATTGCCCGAACCGAACCGTGTGGTAGCGCCGAACATCTCTTCCGACCCGGAGTACGGAGCAGGAAAATGGAAGGACGCGGATTTCGTGCGGGCCTTACGCCAGGGGATTGGCCACGACGGGCGCACACTTTATCCCATGATGCCTTACCACTATTTTCGCAATCTCTCTGACGAGGATCTGGCGTCCGTGATCGTTTACGTACGCTCCTTCGCGCCGGTACACATTCAGAGGCCGCAGACGGTCCTCACAGACGACCTGAAGAAGACATTTCAGCCCCTTCCGCCGTCGGCGCGTGTCCCGGACCCAGACCGTTCGGATCGTGTTGCATATGGGAAATACCTGGTGACAGTGGGGCATTGCGACGGCTGCCACACACCGGAGGATGAGCAGGGCAACAATCTTCCGGGAATGGATTTTGCCGGAGGCACGCTGCTGATAGGAAATTGGGGACCGGACCCGAAAAAAGTGATCACCGTTGCCTCACTGAACCTGACACCCGACCCATCCGGAATTTCCTATTTCGACGAGAAAATGTTCATCGAGGTAATTCGCACAGGAGCAGTCAAAGCCCGTCCCCTCGCCAACATCATGCCCTGGGCGTTTTTCCGCAACCTCAGCGATGAGGATCTGAAGGCCATCTTTTCCTATCTTCGGACGCTGAAGCCGGTGCAGCACCGCGTCGACAACACGGAGCCGCCGCGTTACTGCAAGCTGTGCCGGGGCAAGCACGGTTTTGGAGATAGAAACTGACGAAGGCTCGGGACAAGGAATGTGACGGAGGGACTAAAAGCCCCCTTTCTCCAGCATGCCTGCTGTAACGAGTTTCTTTTCGATATGCCGCTGCAGACTCTGAATCAGAAATTTTCGCAGATCGGCGCAGCACGTCTTCGGCCAGCCGCCAGCAGAAGATTCTGCCGCAAGAGTTTGGATCGGGGCGCGAAACATGCGTGCGGCCAGCATCCGCGACTCGCCTGAGATCTCCGATGAGGCCAGCCGCTTGTCTTCGGGGCACATCAGGCCATCAGCCAGGGCGTGAAAATAGGCGCGGCTGCCGTTCAGACTGCGGCCGCAAACGATGCACTCTGTCAGTTCGGGCAGAAATCCAACCAGCCGCGTCAACCATAGCTCGAAATATGTCACCGGCATCCACACGTCTGGTCCCTGCAGGGCGTGGAGCACCGAAAGCGTGAGCCGGAAAATGGCGTCGTTGGCCTCGTGGTCAGGCAGCAATTCATCGAGCAACTCCGCCATGTGCCCCAGAGCTACGGCCCGCGCGTAGCTCACCTCGGTGGCCAGTGGAGACTCCAGTACTTCGCAGGCATCCAGCCGCACCAGTTCTTGCCGCTCGCGGACATCGTAATAAGCCCGAACGTATGTCAGCGGCTCCAGCGCTCCACCAAACCGCCGCTTCGACTTTTTTGCCGACCGCGCCACGCCATGCACTTTTCCCTCCGCTCGTGTGAATAGCGTGACCAGCAGATCGGCTTCACGTAGCGGATAGGTGCGCAGCACGATCGCTTCTGACTCATGCAGGGCCATGGCAGTTAGTGACGAAGCCGAATAATGCTAACAGCATTACGGGGCCCAGGCCCTACGCGGTGGCCGAGAGAGCGGATGGCTCCAAACCGCTTGTCCCCCACCCAATCCGGCGTTTCTTAAGTAACACGGGTAACCACACGTTCGGACTCTTTCACGGGTACAGGCCACACGGTAGTACTAGACCTGGCGGACAATTGCGGTCTGCTACCAAAGTCATCATGCCAAAATTCTTATCCAGCGCCTTCAGAACCAGCTTGCTTCTCCTGGCCCTTGTAATGGCCCCTGCGCAACCCCTGTTCGCGCAGGGACCAAAACCAGACCTCGCCCTTTGGAAAACCGCCTCTATCGAGCCCGCTCTGTCGCCGGCTACGCCTGTTTCCTTCGCACCCGTGCAGCCTGTACCCCATCCTCATCACCGTTTCTGGGATACCGAGAATCGCAGCCTGTTCGCGACGGTCGCCGCCGCCAGCGCCGCCGATTTCTACTTCACTCACGAAAATCTGGCCAGCGGAGGGAGAGAACTGAATCCGGTTACGCGGCTATTCTGCGGCAGCACGGCCGGATTGGCGTTGAGCTTCACCGGCCAAACCGCAGGAGTGATCGGACTCAGTTACTTCTTTCACCGGACCGGTCATCACAGGCTGGAACGCGCAGCGGCGCTGGTTAATATTGGAGCCTCCGCAACCGCAGCTACGTATAGCGCGACCCATCGCTAGCAGATTTCAGAAATCATTCGCGCCGGGATCGTTCGAAGGTGAGAAAAGGCGCGCATGTGGGAAGAGATGCGCGCCTTAAATTTCCCTTGCAAAATTAAACTGACTCCGCCGCAACCAAGCTTTACCGCCCGTAATACGCGGCATTCTTGGCGGTAAATTCTTTCCACTTCTCCGGCAGGTCGTCGAGCGCAAAAATAGCGGACACCGGGCAGACGGGCACGCACGCACCGCAATCAATGCATTCCACCGGGTCGATATACAGTAGTTCCGCTGTGGCGTAGTTGGGCTCGTCTTTTTTGGGATGGATGCAATCCACGGGACAGGCGTCCACGCAAGCTGTGTCTTTGGTGTTGATGCAAGGCTCGGCAATTACGTAGGCCATAAAGGTTGGGCTCTCCTGAGATCTATGCAGTCATTTTACTACCGGACGGTCACGGCGACCGCACATTCTAGCAAGAATGAGTCTCGCGGTACAGGGCATCACAAAGGAAACGGCTGGCAATTCTGCCAGCCGTGCCATTTCACCGTACCTGCGTTGAGGAGGCTACAAATTCTTACCGCCTACCGCCGCCCCCACCGTGGAAGCCGCCTCCGCCGTGAAATCCACCCCCACCGTGGAACCCACCACCTCCGTGAAATCCGCCGCTACCATGAAATCCGCTGCCACCGTGAAATCCGCCGCCACCGTATGCGCCACGATAGGCCGGACCATGTCCCTCATAGCCCCGTCCGCCGACGTAGCCATGGCCGGCGTACCCGTGACCACCCCAGCCGTGGCCCCATCCGGATCCATACCAGCCCCGTCCGCCCCAGCCACGCCCGTACCAACCGCCTCCGTACCAGCCGCGTCCCCAGCCGCCGCCCCACCAGCCGCGCCCCCAGCCATACCAGGGACCGGCGCCGATAAATACGCCGCCTGCAAACCAGTCAGGCCCGTAATAACCGTAGGGAGCGCACGCGTAGGGATAGTAGCCGTAGTATCCATAAGCGCAATTCGGCGGGCCGTAATAGGCGCCAGGCCCCCAGCCGATCCCGACACCGACCTGAGCTTGCGAGTAGGTCAGTGGAACCAATAGCACCGCCAGCAACGCTAAATATTTTAGATGTCGCATCTGTTCCCCTCCCGCTCTGGTCTGCAAGACTCGGCAAGCTTGCGGACCGGAAAGCCCTCAGAGCGCCACCGCTCAGAGGCGCCTATTTATTGGAACTCAGCATACCTTGAAAAGTTGCAATTCAGGAGTGGCTGATTTCAGCCAGGGTGGCAGATTTCGGCCACTTTTCCAGGGAGCGTTGGGGCCCGTTCTAAACCCCCACAAGCTTTCTTTCGCCGCTCGGCTCGTATTCCACGATATGGCCGGCTATGGCGCTGGCGGCGACGGTCAACGGCGACGCCAGATACATCTGTCCCGGGCCGCTGCGGCCGGGAAAGTTTCGGTTCTGCGCGCTGATCACCACCTGATCAGGCCGCGTGGAAACTCCCGGCCCGGCATTGATGCAAGCGCCGCAACTGGGCTCGATGACACGCGCGCCGGCCTTTCGAAAGATGTCCAGATATCCCTTGCGCAGGCAATATTCGCGTGTCTCCTGGGAACCAAACTGAATGTAGAATTTGCAGGAATCGGCCACATGTTTGCCCTGCCTGAGCGCATCGGCCAGCACTGCGGCATACATGTCCATGTCTTCGTTTTTTCCCGCCGTGCAAGTGCCGCCGTAGGCAATCTCCACCGGCACGGGCGTGTTTAGCTCGCGGATATACTTTCCATTGCCCGGGTCGCCGGGCGTAGCCACCATGGGCGTGATCTCGGCGGCATCCAGCTCGATCACATGCGCGTACTCCGCGCCGGAATCGCTATACAGGCCCTCGATCATCTCCTCGGCCTGCTTGCGATCCATGCCGCGCCGCTGCGCCAGAAAATCCACCGCCTTCTTGTCCGGCGCAACGATGCCCGTGAAGCCGCCGATCTCGGCCGCCATATTGGTCATGGTGGCGCGCTCGTCAACGCTCAAACTCTCGATGGCCTCGCCCGCATACTCCATCACTTTTGCCAGCGCCTTACCGCTGCGCACATAGTCGAGGCTGAGAATCTTCAGGATGAAATCCTTGGCCGTGACGTTGGCCTGCTTTTTGCCGCGAATCACAATCTTCACCGACTCCGGCACTCTCACCCGCACATCCTTGGTGATCCACGAATTGAAAACGTCCGTGGTGCCGATGCCAAAGGCAACGCAACCAATCGCCCCCACGTGCGGCGTGTGCGAATCCGAGCCTATGTTCAACTGCCCGGGCAGCGCATAGCTTTCCAGCACAATGGAGTGGCAGATACCCTCGGATCCCTTGCGGTCGCTGAGTTCGCCGTGCAGCTTGATACCCTGCCGCGCCGCAAAATCCTGTTGTTTGAGCTTGAGCTGCGTGGCCAGGTCAAGCAGGCCCAGTTTTTTCTTCTCTTCTGAGATGACTTCGTCAAGAAACGTAAGGTGGTCGCGGAAAAAGATGATGCTCGCTGGATCATTGACTTTGGCGTCCTTGCCCATATAGCGCTCAAAGAAAATCGCCGCCATCGGCGTGACGTATTCGTGGCTGAAACGCAGATCGGCGCGGGCAAAGCCGGTATCGCCCGGCTTCACGGCCGTAACCCCGGCATCGCCTTCCTGATTCACCATATGCCGCGCAAAAATCTTCTCGGCCAGGGTCATTGGCCGCTTTGCCGTATTCACCGCAGGCAGAAAAACCTTCTTTTGCATCCTCGCCACGTTGAACGGAAACAAACCGCCATACTCGATCACCTGCTGCGTGATCTCATCTTCCCCGGCGGTGAATTCGCTCAGTTCGATCTCTTCTCCGGCACGAATCTTGTCGATCAGAGCAAAATTCGTCGAAGTCAGCAGCCCGAGATTCTGGCAGTTTTGCTTGTAAATACGCTCGATGTTATCGGCAATCACCACCCGAATGCCGGCGCACATCTCAGCATAGGGTGACTGCTCGCGGCTCGATCCCTTGCCGCGCCGCTTTCCGCTCACTGCGCATACAAAACCGCCGCGCTTCACGTCGCCGCGCCCGATCGGTGTGACGCCCCCGCATTTCAGGCCAAGATACGGAATCTCGCCCAGCGTTTCGTCAAAATAAAAGCAATAATGCGCAGGCGTGATCTCGTCGGTGGAAATATCGTCGCGCAGCTTGAAATTGTTGGCGGGATTTTTCACGTCCCAGGGAAGATCTTCGCCGGCAAGCTGGCGCTTGATGAGTTCCGGATCTTCCGTCAGAAAAAGGATGCGGCCTGCCAGCCGAACCTTGTCCGGCCGCTTTTCAACTTTGCGCTCGAGAAGAGAATCGATCACGTGGACCTACCGGGAAATTTAGGAGCGCCAATAATCCGTCTACCCTCCGCAGTTCCTCCTAATTGTAACGCCTGCCGCGGGCGAACGATCCTGCATTTCAGTCCGCCACACCTTTATCCTTATCTTCCGGCTATATATCTTCGATCAATTTTCGTCGCGGACAGCGAGTTCCTGCGGCGCGTTGCCAAATTTCCGCGAATTCTAGGTCTTATATTCCTGTGGGTCAGGCAGCGGCTCCAGACCTCTTCCCGCGAAGATCTGCTGGAATTCGTCGATCAGTGCGCCGTGTACCAGCCCGTTCGAGGCCAGGGTCTCGCGGCTGTTCAGTTCGAACGGTGAACCATCGAAGCGGCTCACCTTGCCGCCCCCTTCCTCCACGATCAGCACGCCCGCGGCTGTATCCCACGGATTCAAATTGAATTCCCAAAACCCATCGAACCGTCCGCAGGCAACGTTGCACAAATCCAATGCTGCCGATCCTGCGCGCCGCACGCCATGCGTGTGCAATGTGATCTGATGGTAGAAAAAAATATTGGGATTCTTGTGCCGCTTGTGGCTGGGGAAGCCCGTCGCCACCAAACTTTCCTCCAGACGCGCAGTTTTCGAAACGTGAATCGCCGCTCCGTTCAGCTGCGCGCCTTTGCCTTGCTCAGCCGAGAATAGTTCATCGCGCGTCGGATCGTACACGACCGCTGCAATTCGTTCACCTGCTGCTCCGGCGGGACGGTGTTCCAGGGCCAGCGACACGCAGAACACCGGATACCCGTGCGCGAAATTCGTCGTCCCATCCAGCGGATCGACATACCAGCGATAATCGCTGCCCCGGTCGGAAAGTCCCTGCTCCTCGCCCAGCACATCGTGCCCGGGAAACTGCTCTGCAATGCGTTCGCGAATCAGCTTCTCGGAAGCGTGGTCTGCCGCCGTCACCAGATCGGCCTCGCCTTTGTATTCGATTTTCAAGTGCTGATGAAAATACGGCATCAGCAGCGCGCCCGCTTCGCGGGCGATCGCCGACATCGTGGGCAGGAAGGTTGAGTTGAGGCTAGAGTTCATGCTTGGTTTCAAGAGCGGCTTCCGGGGTCCGGCTTCTGGCGGTGTTATCAGTGTTCCTTTGGAGAGCTGAATTGCGCCTCGCGTTGACGTTTTAGCAACAAAGCAGTTTTGTGGCGGCTCGCAACCGACAAACCAAGCAAACACGAGACGCCGGAAGCCCAAGCCGAAAGCCTTTCCCTCACTTCCGCTTGCCGTCTTCGGCGATGTACATGATCTCGTGCTTGAAGATGAACAGGTTGGGAGCGCCCTCACGCGTCAGCCGCACCATATTCTTGTCGTAGTATTCGATCCAGCCCGAGACCGTCTGCCCGTCCATCAGCTTCACCGACACCGCCCTCTGCTTTTCCCCCAGCGATTTGAGAAAGCTGGCCTCTTCATAGGTCTCTTCCGGCGGCGGTGTGCGCCCATGCTT
>DATKPV010000070.1:0-19033 GCA_035523915.1 Candidatus Aquilonibacter sp.
GGCGCGGGAAAGACGACGATCTCCCGGCTGGCTCCGCCCGATGCCGCGCTGCTGACCGACGAGATTTCCTACGTGCGCAAGAATGTCGAGGTGAACGGCTACGTCGCCTACGGAACGCCGTTTACCGGCGAACTGGCCAAGATCGGCGAAAACACGTCAGCGCCGGTGGCCGCCCTTTATCTGCTGGCTCAAGGCCCGGAGAATCGCAGCGAGCCGGTGGGGGCTTCGCAGGCTGGCCGCGAGTTGATGGCCAATACGCTTTTCTTCGCCGCGGACCCGGCGTTGGTGCAGTGTGTGTTCCAGTCGGCCTGCGATTTTGTAAATCGCGTGCCCGTCCACCGGCTGACCTTTCTGCCCAATGCGCGGGTGTGGGAGATGATTGGAGTTTGAGATGACTCGAAGGCTCTACATTGCGCGCAGTTCTCGGATCGCCGCCCGCAAGCTGGGCGAGGAAATGCTGGTGATGTCGGGCCAGGGCTCGACGCTCTTCACCTTGAACCCGACCGCGACTGTTCTCTGGCAAGCGGCTGACGGCGCAACCTCGCTCGACGAGATTGTGCAACGCCACATCTGCTCGCAGTTTGACGTCGAGCCGGGGCAGGCGCTGCGCGATGCCGAAGAGTTGGCTGAAGGTCTGGCGCAGCACGGAATTTTGGTGGTTTCTGAAGAGCCGATCACAAGTCCTTCTGCACAGGTTCAGCGATGAGTGGTCTTTTGCTGGAGATGACCGAGCGCGCTTTGCAGCTCAGCGTGCCTTTGAGCGTTCAACTCGACCTCACCTACCGCTGCAACGAGCGCTGTGTGCACTGCTATCTCGATCACGATGACCACGGCGAGATGACCACGGCCGAGATTAAGCATTTGCTGGGTGACATGGCAGACGCCGGCGTTTTCATTCTCACCTTCAGCGGCGGCGAGATCTTTCTGCGCAAGGATTTCTTCGAACTTCTCGAGTGCGCTCGCGAGCTCACTTTTTGCGTCAAGCTAAAAACAAATGCGGTGTTGATCCGGGAGCGCGAGGCGGTGCGCCTTCGCGACTTGGGCGTGGAATCGATCCAGGTCAGCATCTATTCACACAGGCCGGAGGTGCACGATGCCGTCACCAAGATTCCCGGCTCGCTGCGGCGCTCGCTGGACGCGATCCGCTTCCTAAAGTCGCACGGACTGAAACTTGTCATCGCCAACGTGCTCATGACGGAAAATATGCACGACTATCACGGGGTACGCGCGCTGGCCGACGAGTTGGGTGTCGATTGCACGCTCGACCCCACGGTAACGCCGATGATGAATGGCGATCGTTCTGTTTTGAAGTTGAATGCCGGTGAAGACGCGTTGCGCCGCCTCTTCCGCGATGAACGGTTTGTAGGCAACGCCCAAGAATTTTGCGCGCTTCCTTCCCCGCCGGATGAAAACAGCCTGCAGTCTGTACCCTGCAGCGCAGGCCACACTGCCTGCTATGTTTCTCCCTACGGAGATGTTTATCCCTGCGTGCAATTTCCTTTGCCCTGCGGCAATGTGCGGAGGCAAAAGTTTGTCGATATTTGGCGAAACTCGGAACAATTAAGGGAAGTACGCTCCATTCGGCTCAAAGATATGCCCGGCTGTTCAAAGTGCGTTCATGGGTCGACCTGCCCTCGCTGCCCTGGGCTGGCATTCATGGAAGGCGATATGCGCGGGCCTTCCACTGCCGATTGCGAGAAGTCCTTTGCGCGAACCGGCATTCCTTCGGCAAATCTCCTGGCAAAGAAGACCGCTGCAACTGCGCCCCGACTGGTTCAGATTCAGACATTTCCTGCGCTGGAAGCTCTCGCCGGCGTCTCGCCCGGTTAGCCGAGCACCACGCTTGATTCTCGCCTTTCCTGTAAGGTCAGCCGTAAGAACTGCAGGGTTTTCCCCGAAGGTCTCTCCTACCAAGGTAATCTCTGGACTTCGATGGATCGCTTTAGCATTTCTCCAGTGATGTGTTTGGAGATCGATGTAGGCATCCCATGTGCACAACCGGCAGAAGTTTCTTTCTTATCGTTGCGGCAGTCTCTTTCGCGATGGCGGCGTGCTCTGCGCAGGATGAGCCATCTCTGGGCGACGTGGCCCGCCAGGTCCGTCAGCAAAAGCAGGCAAAAGCGGTTCAGGGCAAGGGCGCAAAACCGGTCAAAGTAATTACCAACGAACAGCTTCCTCAGCACAGTGCCGCATCGGCGGCAAATGACGAAAACAGTTCGCCGAGCGACGCATCGGCCACCGCGGAGAAGCCAGCACAAAGCGGCAAGATGTCCGCCGAGCAATGGAAATCGCAGATTCAGACCGCGAAAAGTCAGATCGATGCATTACAGCACCAGAGCGACGAACTAAACGATTCCATCCATTTTGCCCCGGCCAACTGCGTTCAGAACTGCGCGCAATGGAACGAGCTTCAGAAGCAGAAGCAAGAGGAAGTCGAGCACTTGCGTTCACTGCTGGAGGAGCAGAAGAAGCGGCTCGAAGATCTGCAGGAAACAGCCCGCAAACAGGGCTATGGCAGTTCAGTCTACGATCCATAGCCTGCCCTGATTTTGGGGCTTTCCTCCTTCTGGCATCTATGCGAAATTAATGGGATGCCGCTGGTTGTGCGCCCATCCCGCATCCACTCCGTTGGTGTTTTTGCCACCGCTCGCATCCGCAAGGGCGCACGCATCGTGGAGTACGCCGGCCCGCGCATCAGTGTGGAGGAAGCCGACCGCCGCTACGATGGAACGTCTCGCACCTACCTCTATGGTCTGGAAGATGGAAAGACCATTATCGATGGCGAAGGCTTGGGTGCGTATCTGAATCATTCCTGCGATCCCAACTGTGAGGTAGATGAAATCAAAGGCCGGGTGTGGATCTTCGCGCTGCGCGATATCGAAAAGGGCGAAGAATTGGTCTGGGATTACAACCTCTACGACGACGAAGCGCCTGCTCCTTGCCATTGCGGCTCGCGCAAATGCCGGGGCACGATGTACTCCAGGGAATGGACGGCCAAAATGCGTCGAAGGGCAGCGCGGAAGAAGAAGCCAATTGCCCAAACTCGAGATCTGGCCTCGATCAATGGCCGCGAGGATTTCGACCCAAACGGCCACAGAGACTATCCTCGGGTCACAATTTCCTCGATTGGCTGATTTACTCGCCTAACAACCTCTGCTAAATTTGCCGCACCCGGCCGATTGGCCGCATGGGGAGGACGCCGTGCGCATTGACCTTTTTCGTATGGAACGCACGCAGTGTTTGTACGAAAACGTAGTCGACTTCAATCTGTCCGAAAGCGGGGTGCTGCCTTTGCGCATCGAGGAAGTGCTGCAGGGAGCCGGCAATGCGTCCGAGTTCTTGTCCACCGGTCTCAAGTACCCGGAATCCGACGGATCGTTGGAACTGCGAGAGCATATTTCAGCCTGGTACGGCGCCGCGGCGGAAAACGTAATGGTCACAAACGGAGGGTCCGAAGCAAACTTCACCGCCGTGTGGGGAATCCTGGAGAAGGGCGATCACGCCGCCGTGATGCTGCCCAATTATCTGCAAACCTGGGGATTGTCGCGGGCCTTCGCGGCCAGCGCCAAGGCATTTTATCTCGTCGAAAAACGCGAACGCGGCCGCAACCCCCGCTGGGCGCTCGACATCGAAGGATTGCATCGCGCGGTCACGCGCAAGACGCGGCTGATTGTCCTCACCAACCCCAACAATCCCACGGGAGCCGTTCTCAGTGAAGAAGAAATGGCGGAAGTAATTCGGGCTGCACGCCGTGCCAATGCCTGGCTGCTGGTGGATGAAATTTATCGTGGAGCAGAAGTCGACGCACACCTCACTCCTACATTTTGGGGGCGTTACGACAAGCTCATCATTACCTCGGGGCTCTCCAAAGCTTTCGGCCTGCCGGGCCTTCGCCTGGGGTGGATCGTTGCTCCGAAGAAACTCATCGCCAAACTTTGCCAATACCACGACTACACCACGTTGACTCCGACCATTGTCTCGGACCGGCTGGCGCGAATTGTGATGAAGCCAGAACGTCGCGAGAAAGTGCTGGAGCGCACGCGCAGCATCATCCACACGAACCTGCCCCGGCTGGAGCAGTGGATTCGAGCCCACGGAGAGCTGTTCAGCTACATTCCCCCGGTGGCGGGTGCGATTACATTCTTTCGCTATAAGTTGCCGATCTCTTCCTCTGCGCTGTTTGACCGGCTTATCAAGGAACAATCGGTTCTGATTACTCCGGGTTCGCACTTCGGTTTTGGCCGCTATATACGCGTCGGCTACGGATACGATGTCGACTACACTTTGCGCGGTCTGGCGCGCGTGGATATCACCCTGGAGGAGCTGAAAAAGTCCGGACGGAAAGGCCGAGGCAGGATTTCAAAGCCAGTTCCAGAGGTTGCCGCCAGGCGCGGCGCCGCCTGACCCGCGTTCTGAAAAGCACTCTACAGACGAATCTTCTCGCCGATTCCCGCCGCCGTCGCCCGCTCAATCACAAGGGAAGCAGCGGCAACATCCTGCACGCCGACCCCGGTCAGATCACAAACAATCGTTTCGTCCGGGCGCACTCGTCCGGGTTTTCGCCCCGCAACGATCTCTCCTAGTTCGTCTGAGATTCTCTCTACGGGCATCACACCTTTTTCAACCGCATGGTGAATTTCACCGAGGCGAAGGCATTGCGCGATGCTGTCGGCAACAATCCGGTCGGCCCGCGCCAAAACGTCGTTGTCGAGCTCCTGTTTTTCGGGAGCATCCGATCCAACGGCAATCACCGTGACGCCCGGCTTCAGCCATTCAAGCTTCACGATGGGTGTGCGAGCCGCGGTTACGGTAACGACGATGTCGCTGTCCGCGACGGCGTCAGCGACAGTATGGGCCACGGAAATGCGGCAGTTCGCCGGAAGCTTTCCCCGCTGCTCCAGCTCGGCAGCGCGGGTTCGGGCATGATCTTCGTTGCGTCCCCAAATCCGCAGCTCACGGAATGACCTCACGTGTGCCAGCATCTCGGCCTGATAACGAGCTTGTCCGCCTGTACCAAGGATCGCGACGCGGCGGACATTCTTCGGCGCGAGATACTTGGCTGCGACCGCCCCGGCGGCGCCCGTGCGGATGTCCGTGATCATCCCGTTATCGAGCAAGAAAGCCGCGGGAGCCCCCGTGGCAGCGTCGAAGGCAACGACCATGCCGTCATTCGCCGGCAAGCCGAGCTGCGAGTTGCCGGGGAAGCTGGAGACAATCTTGACCGCATAGTAAGGGCCGTGGTGAACGTGGCCGGTCTTGATATGAATCTCACCACGATGCTCGGGAACGTCAAGATGAATAACCGCGGGAAGCTCAGCCCGGCCGCTGGAATAGGCAGCGAACGCCTTTTCCATCGCCGAAATGCAGCCCGCGGGATCGAGCAACTCCAGAATGTCGTGCTCGCGGAGAATCAGAATTTCGCGCATATCGAGCACAGCCGGCGCCATGATTCTCACCTCTTGTGCATGGGACCTCTGCCATGCTCGCGCCAGCCTTCGATGATGAGATAAAGCACCGGAATGAAGAACAGATTCAGCACCGTGGACATGATCATTCCGCCGAAGACTGTGGTGCCGACGGAGTGGCGTCCGTTTTCTCCAGCGCCGGTGGCGAACACCAGCGGTACCACGCCCAGAATGAACGCGAGGGAAGTCATCAAAATGGGGCGCATGCGAATGCCTGCGGCTTGTATCGCCGATTCGACCAGGGGAACTCCTCGTTCGCGCAACTGTTCGGCAAACTCCACAATCAGGATCGAATTCTTGCTGGCCAGTCCCACCAGCATGACCAGTCCAACCTGGCAGAACACATCGTTGTGTAAGCCGCGGATCCACTGCGCTCCGAGCGCGCCCAGCAATGCCATGGGAACAGCCAGCAGAACGATAAACGGCAGCACGAAACTCTCGTACTGCGCAGCCAGCGTCAAGTAGACGACCAAAGTGCCCAGTCCGAAAAGAATCAAGGAGGTGCTGCCGGCTTGCAGTTCTTCCAGAGAGAGGCCAGTCCAACTGTAGCTGAACCCTTGTGGCAGCTTTTTCGCCAAGTCCTCCATGGCGGCGATCGCCTGGCCGGAGCTGTATCCCGGCGCCGCCGAGCCATCGATTTCAGCCGAGCGGAACAGGTTGTAATGGCTGATGACCTGAGGCGTGGTGGTCTGCGTGACGCTGATGAGGTTTTCCAGCGGAATCATGGCTCCGCTATCGGAGCGCACGTAGAATTCCTTCATGTCCCTGGCTTGCGAGCGGAATTGCTTGTCGGCCTGCACGTAGACGCGATAAGAGCGGTTGTTGAAATCGAAATCGTTCACATACGCTGACCCCATGTAAACGCCGAGCGTGTCGGTGATTTGCGAGAGCGGCACGTGCAGGCTCTTGGCCTTTTCGCGGTCGATGGTCACAACATATTGCGGATCGTTGGCTGTGAATGGTGTATAAAGCGACACCAGATCCTTGCGCTGGCGTGCCTCGCGGATGATGCCCTGCGTCGCGCTGGCCAATTCGTCCAGCCGGTGCGCTGCCTGATCCTGAACCTCGAACTGAAACCCGCCGAACTGGCCCAGCCCGCTAACGGTGGGGGGCAGGGTTGCGAACACGATTGCCCCTGAGATGCCAAACAAGCGCGGCCGAACCCGGTTCACGATCGCCTCGGCCGTATGCTGCTCTCCCTTCCGTTGGGAATAAGGCTTCAAGGGCACAAAAATTAGGCCCTGATTGGCTGCCGACCCCGAGAAACTGAAACCGGCCACCGAGAATGTTCCCTCGGCCTCCGATACGTCGCTGAGCATGTTGGAAATCTGCTTTCCGATAGCCTCGGTATATTCCAGCGAGGCGCCCGCCGGAGCTTGTACGACGATGATGAAATAACCCTGGTCTTCATCGGGCACAAAGCCGGAGGGCACGTGGCGCAGCACATAGTAAGTTGCGCCCAGGCCGGCAAAAAACAGCACCACCATGATCACTCGGTGTTTCAGCACGTGGTGCAGCGTCGCGCGGTAGGCGCGGGTAGCGGCGCCGACGCCCTGGTCGAATTTCCTGAGCCACCACCATTTGTCCCGGCCGTGGCTCTCGCGTAAAAGAATCGAGGCCAGCACCGGCGCGAGTGTGAGCGCGTTGAAGGCGGAAATCGAAATCGAAAAGGCAATGGTCAGAGCAAACTGGCGAAAGAGAATGCCCGTCGTGCCGGGAAAGAAGGCAACTGGCACAAACACGGCAACCAGCACCAGCGATGTCGCAATGACCGCGCCGGTAATCTCGGCAGTGGCCGCCGCTGCCGCTTTGCTGGAGTCGTGCTCGCCCTCGGTGATGTGGCGCTCTATATTTTCGATGACGACAATGGCGTCATCCACCACCAGACCGGTCGCGAGCGTGATGCCAAACAGCGTCAGCGTGTTGATGGAGAAGCCCAGCAACTTTACAAAGACGAAAGTGCCAATCAGCGAGACCGGAGTCGCGATGAAGTGAATCATCGTGGTTCTCCAGTCGCCGAGGAAAATGAAAATGACGAGGATGACCAGCAGAATTGCCGAACCCACGGTGAAGGTCACGTCACGGATCGATTCGCCGACGGCATCGGTGGTGTCGAACGCAACTTTGTAGCGCATCCCGGGAGGGAAGCTCTTGGAAAGCCGTGCCAATTCGGCGATTGCCCGCCGGTCCACGTCGAGCGCGTTGGCCGTGGAAAGCTGCGTAACCCCAATGCCGATCGCGTCCTGCCCGTCAAATTTCAGGTCGGTACTGTAATCCTCCGCGCCCAGCTCTGCCCGCCCCACATCTTTCAGGCGCACCAGCGTCCCATCGGTGTTGGTCTTCAGAATGATGTTGCCGAACTCACTAGGCTCGCTCAGTCGCCCCACCGCGCGCACGCTGATCTGATACTGCTGCCCGGCCGGAGCCGGTTGCTGACCCACCTGGCCGGCTGCGACTTCCACGTTCTGTTCGCTCAGGGCGCTCACCACGTCGGGGGCGGTCAGGCCACGGCCAGCCATGCGCACCGGATCGAGCCATAGCCGCATGGAGTACTTGCGTTCCCCGAAGACGATCACATCGGCGACACCGGGAATGCGTTTGAGCGAATCCCTGACGTAGATGTCGATGTAGTTGCTCATGAAGAGCGTGGAGTACTTGTTGTTATCGGAGAGGATCGCCGCGCCGAAGACAAAGTTTTGCGAGGTCTTCGCCGTGGTGATGCCAACGGCTTTTACTGCCGCCGGAATGCGTCCCTGGGCCGTGTTAACCCGGTTCTGGATGTCCACCATGGCCAGGTCGGGATTGCGGTTCAGGTTAAAAGTGGCCACGATGCTGCTGGTTCCGTCATTGCCGCTGGTGGAAGTGATGTACTTCATTCCCTCCGCGCCGTTGATCTGCTCCTCCAGCGGGATGGTGACCGCGCTTTCCACTGTCTGCGCGCTGGCCCCGATGTAGGAGCTGGTCACCGCAACCTGCGGAGGAGCCAGATCAGGGAACTGTTCGATGGGAAGAGTGGGAATGACGGCCACGCCCGCCAGCACAATCAGCAGCGCGCATACCGTCGCGAACACCGGACGCCGGATGAAGAAACCAACGAACATAAGAAATCAGGCCTCGGGCTTCAGCTTTCGGGCTTCGGCCCAACTTCCTCTTTCGATTCGATCTGGCCACTGACCGGCGCAGCCTTGCCGAAGCAGGCAACACCGCCAAGCAAAACCGCCTGCACCTGTCACAAATTGCGGGAAAGTCAAGAAAACCGGGCCCCAAGCCTTCCCGCTGAAAGCCCAACCCTCAGCTTTGCGGGATCACCGGCACACCATCCACCAGGAACTGCGTGCCCGAGACGATCACCTTGTCTCCGCTCTTGAGGCCTTGCAGCACCTCGTAGTCGTTTCCGACGGTTTGACCGATCGTTAGCGCTCTCTGCCGCGCCAGATAGGTGCCGCCCTTCTGTGGTTCGGCGACAAAAGCGAAATATTGGCCGGCGAGACGCGAAACCGCGAGAATTGGCACCACCGGGCTCTGGTGAGTGCCCCAGATGACTCGGGCGCGAACGAACTGCGACTGGCGCAGGCTGTCATTCTGGTTGGCAATGCGCGCTTTCACCAGAACCGTCTGCGTAGTATTGTCCACTTGCGGAGAGATAAAGGTGATACGACTCTTGGCAGTGACGTTACCTGAACTGTCGAGGAGATCGACGGGCAGGTCCATCTTCAATTCGCCGGAGCGATCGACCGGCACATAGACGTAAACTTCGAGACTCCCCGGCTGATCCACTGTTGTCAGTTGCGTGCTTGTAGTTACGCGATCACCCACCCGAACCGGAATGTCTCCCACAACACCGCTGCGTGGCGCGGTCACCTTGTAATAGCGGAGTTGCACTTGCTGTTCCCGCACCTGGGCATCCAGCGATTCCATCTGGGCTTGGGCAGCATCGAGGGTTGCCTTCGACTGGTCGAGGTCCTGTTTGCTCACCACCCCCGCCGCGTATAGCCCTTGCGTGCGCTCATACTGCTGCTGGGCCCAGGTCAGGTTCGCCAGTTGAGCCGCCTTGCTGCTTTCCTGGCTCTTGACGGTGGCCTGCTGCTTGAGAGGATCGATCTCCATCAACGCACTGCCCGCCGGGACCCGGTCGCCGGAATGCACAAAAATCTGCACTACCTGACCTTCGACCTGGGGCATAATCACCGCGGAGTCGCGCGATTTCAATGTAGCCACATACTCGCTGGCATCATTTACGGGGACAGGACGAGCGATTTCGACCTTAACCGGCATGGCTGGCGGGGCCTGGGCATGAGCGCTCTGCGGCCCGTTTCCCGAGCACGCCGTCATAAGGCCGGATGCTGCGATGAGTCCTGATGCCAACAATATCTTAGTTCTGGAAGTTTGTAAGCCCTTGAGCATAAACACCCTTAAAACAGATCTCAACAAAATTGCCAGCGGGCAAGCCAATCTCTTACCCTGGGTCAAACAACGGAGCACCCGACAGAATTAGACGATCCAATACTGCCGGCGTCTTAAAACTTAGTAGAAGATTCTTCTCATGCCGCCGAGGACGCAAAATAATAACTGGTTTGTGGGCGAAATAAAAGCGAATATTTTTGAGCGACCCTCGTACTCTCAGCCACTCTGCTAAATTGGTCCGCTATGGATACCCCAGCCCAGCCCAGCCGCAGTTTCGCCAGCGACAACAATGCCGGTGTTCATGCGGAAGTGCTCCAAGCGGTTATGCGTGCCAACCAGGGCCATGTGATTGCCTATGGCGACGACCCTTATACCCGCTCGGCGACAAAAAAGTTCGAAGAGCAGTTCGGACCTGACATTGCAGTTTTCTTCACTTTCAACGGAACCGGAGCCAACGTCCTTGGCCTGCAGGCATTGACCCGCCCCTACCACGCCATCCTCTGCAGCGACTACGCCCACATCTACACCGATGAGTGTGGAGCGCCCGAAAAGCACCTCGGCTGCAAGCTCGTCCCCGTGCCGCATCAGGATGGAAAAATCACTCCGGAACTGGTTCGTCATGCCTGCCACGGGATCGGCGACCAGCACCACGTGCAGCCTCGCGTGATTTCGATTACCCAGTCGACTGAGATGGGAACAGCTTACCAGCCGCAGGAGATTGAGGCTCTCGCCCGTTTTGCGCATGAGCGGGACATGTTTCTGCACGTTGATGGCGCCCGTCTTGCCAATGCCGCAGCTACCCTCGGCCAAAGCCTGCGCCAGGCGACGCGCGATCTGGGCGTGGACGTACTCTCCTTCGGCGGCACCAAGAACGGCATTCTGGGCGGCGAGGCCGTGGTTTTCTTCCGGCACGACCTTGCCTCGGACTTCCTCTATCTCCGCAAGCAAAGCATGCAGCTCGCTTCCAAGATGCGTTTCATCGCAGCCCAGTTTGAAGCTTTGCTCACGAACGACCTGTGGCTCCGCGGCGCCCGTCACGCCAACCGGATGGCGCGCCTGCTGGAAAGCGAGTTGCAGCGCATCCCCGAAGTGAAAATCGTATGGAAGGTGGAGTCCAACGGCGTATTCGCGCAAATTCCGCGCCACGCAGTTCGGCGCATCATGGAGCACTATTTTTTCTATATGTGGATCGAGGAAGAATGCATCGTGCGCTGGATGTGCTCGTTCGACACGACAGAAGAAGATGTCCGCGACTTCGCTGGGGTGGTCGGCCGGGCGGTACGCCCGTGACTTCCGTACCGTTTGAGGCTGCCGCGCGGCCCGTTCTTGCTATTGCTTTTTAATTCGCCATTGACTAAATTGAGCCTTCCCCAGCTGCGAGTTTGCGGGCGCGAAAAGCCCGTTCTGGAGTCCTCATGAATCGGAAGTGGCTCAATCGATGGTCTGGCATCTTCAGCCTTGTCGTGGCCGGAGTCCTGGCGCTGAACCTCTCCAGTTGCGGACACGACCAGCAGTTAGTGTCGATCTCGATTACCCCAGCTTCGGAAACCTTCGGCGCCTCAGACATTCTCGTAAGTGAGGACGCCGGCCTTAACGTTCAGCTGCGGGCTCTGGGTTCTTACATTCATCCACCGGTCACGAAAGATATTACAAATCAGGTCACATGGTCCTCGAATTCACCCAATGTTGCCAACGTGAACTCGTCTGGCGTGCTGACCGCGGCGGGCATTGACTGCGGAAATACTCTAATCTCGGCGACGGTGCAAACCAACAGCAGCAGCGGCGGAGTCGGATCGTCAGGAGCCATAGTCACGGCTTACATGACTGCCAATGTGGTTTGCTTCACCGGGACGGGTATGGCGCTGGCCGTGAATTTTGCGGGTGCGGGTTCTGGAACCGTGACCAGCGCTCCCTTGGGTCTTAGCTGCGCGAGTACGGCAAAGTCTTGCCGAGACAGTTTCCCCTCTGGAACTGACGTCACGCTGACCGCCGCACCGGACGGAACGTTTGGCGGATGGACCGGATGTGATTTGGTATCTCGTTCTGGGCTTACATGCACCGTACGCCACCTGGCCAGCGATCGCGGCATCACGGCCACTTTCAACTAGCCCGGGTCACTCATCTTTCTGTTCCGCGTCGCTCAGCAACTTCCCCAGCGTCGGCTTGTGCTTTTCCGGCTTCTTCTTTTTCTCAACCACAATCTTCTCCGCCGGCGGAGCGCCGATTCGTTCACGCGCCAGAGCCTTCACCGCTTCGACGGCGCGAAATCGCTTTGCTTTCTTCCTCTTGCCTGCCATCGCTCTCTCGTGTGTTGCTCCATCTTGCCATAGCTTGTTGGCGGCAAAGCTGCAATAATTGCAGCTGCGGGCTGTTGGAGACGCTCCCCTGAGCTGGCGGAGTGCCGACCTCGCGGCCCACGTAATCTTATGGACGAACGCGATTTTTTTGATGAACGGCAGGAAAGAAAGAACGCCACGCTGAACTGCCCGCACTGCCAGCAGGCCGCCGAATACGAGGTCACCTGGCTGATCCGCACCAAGAAACGCCAGCTTCCCGGTCGCGCCGACGAGCGCGACCGCGCGCGCTTTGCCAAAGCCCGCTCTTATATGCTTCGCAAGGACGACATGATGGCGTGCAAGAACATGCGCTGCCGCAAGCGATTCGAGATTTCAGGACTGCAGTCGGTCGTGTTCACCGAGTAGCCGTCAGTAAGCCGCCGCACCACTTCACAACCTAGGATTCTTCCCTTCACGTTAAGCCGAAACCCGGATACCAAGGGCGAGAATGCCAAATACCGAATGCTGACGGCCAAGTGCTAATTGCCAATCGCTCATTTATACTGGCAAGTTTCCTGTAGCCCTTCCCACCCACGGGTCACGGAGCACTCATGTGAAAATTCTCGTCTGCATGAAACAGGTGCCGCAGAAAGACGCACCGCTCAAGCTCAACGACACCGGAACCTGGATCCGCGAAGACGTCGCCTACGAAGTCAATGAGCCGGACGCCTATGCTCTCGAAGAAGCTCTGCGTCAAAGGGAGAAGCACAAGGGTGAAGTTGTGGTCATCACGTCCGGCCCGGCCCGCGCGCAGCAGGTGCTGCGCGAGGCGCTAGCCAAGGGCGCTGATCGCGCCATTCACCTGGAAGACGAAAAATTTGTCGGCCTCGACGCCTTCAACACGGCGAAGGCCCTGGCTGCGGCAATCAAAGATGAGCCGTTCGATCTGATCTTTACGGGATTGCAGTCGGACGATTACGGCTACGCGCAGACCGGCGTGATTCTGGCGGATCTTTTGGGCTGGCCGCATGCGACCATCATCATGCAGATCGAGAAGACCGACAGCGGCATCCGGGTAAAGCGCGAACTCGAAGCCGGTTTCTTTCAGTTTGTGGATATGCCGCTGCCCGCTGTGCTCACCATACAGTCGGGCATCAACAAGCTGCGTTACGCCACGCTCATCGGCATCAAGCAGGCCAAGAACAAGCCGCTGCGCAAAGTGACGCTCGGGGAAGTGCTGTCGGCGATCGGCGAGAACCTGCAGAAGATCGAGCGGCTTTATGTGCCGCAGAAGACGAAGAAAACCGAGGTGATCGAAGGCCCGCCCGCCGAAGTTGCGAAGAAGTTGGTGGACAAACTGCGCAACGAACTCCAGGTGCTGTGAAGCTCGGCGCCCTTTACACGCGCGGGGCCTTGCCAGGAGCTAGAAGCCGATAGCTGGAAGCTGACTCTATGTCCGATACCATTCTCGTTGTCGTTGAACAGCGCGAAGGCAAGCTGAATCGCGTCTCCTGGGAAACCATCGCCGCGGGCCAGGCCGTTGCAGGCGCGACAGGCTGGACTGTGGAAGCTGCCGTCGCCGGCTCAGGCATTAGTTCGGCCGCGAACGAGATCGCGGCGAAAAAGGTCGCCAGAGTCTACGCGATCGAAGCGCCCAGGCTGGAGCCTTACACTCCCGATGCCTTCGCATCAGCGCTCAAGCAGTTTCTGACCACGAAGCAACCGAAGCTCGTGCTGATGCCCCACACTTATCAGGTCCGCGACTTCATTCCCAAACTCGCCACGGCCATGGGGCGGGCTGTCATTAGCGACTGCATCGGTTTCAAGTATGAAAGCGGCAAACCGCATTTCACGCGCCAGATGTTTCAGGGAAAGCTGGTGGCGGATGTCAGCTTCAGCAGCGACCCTCCGTGGTTTGCGACGTTTCAGAACGGAGCGTTCCGCGGCGATCAAGCGGAAGCTGGGACCGCGGCAGCACCGGTGGAAACTGTAAGAGTTGAGATTGCCGACGGCGTCGTACGCAACAAGCCGAAGGAAGTCTTCAAGGAAGTGAAGCAGGCGGTCGATCTTACGCAAGCTGAGATCATCGTCTCCGTCGGCCGCGGCATCAAAGAACAGAAGAATATCGAAATGGCGAAGCAGCTTGCCGATGTTCTTGGCGGGGAACTGGCAGCCTCGCGCCCCATCTGTGACTCTGGCTGGCTGCCCATGGACCGCCAGGTCGGTTCTTCGGGGCAAACGGTTGCGCCCAAACTTTATTTCGCCCTCGGAATTAGTGGCGCGATTCAACACATCGTTGGCATGAAAGGCTCACGGGCGATCATCGCCGTCAACAAAGATTCGGAAGCTCCAATTTTCGAGATCGCCGATTACGCCGTGGTGGGGAATCTGTTCGACATCGTTCCGCCGCTGATTGAGGAAGTGAAGAAGACGAAAGCGGGAGGGTAGGTGATATTGACCTGTATTTTGACTATGGTTAAAATAGAGGTCATGAAAGATGTTCCCATTTCGGAATTCAAAGCCAAGTGCTTGGGTCTGATCGATAAGGTTCAGAAGACCCGCGAACCTCTGCGCATTACACGACACGGGCGACCCGTGGCCGAAGTCGTGCCTGCGGGACCTGATCGAAAACGAAAGTTTCTTGGAGACATGATTGGTACCGCTAAGATTGTCGGCGATATCGTTTCCCCCGTCATAGATCTCACTGAAATCGAGGCCTACCGCGATTGAATTTGCTCCTCGATACGCATATCTGGATTTGGAGCAAGCTTCAGCCGGACCGGTTAGGCAAGCGTGTCCGGTTGGTGTTATCGGAAACGGGTAACGAACTGTGGCTGTCTCCAGTCAGCGTGTGGGAAGCCTTGACCCTGATGCAGAAAGGGCGGATTCAAGTGCAGGATCCGTTTGCCTGGGTGGATCGAGCCGCAGAGCAGATGCAGGAAGCGCCGCTGACTCGCCAAATCGTGAGCATGGGCATGGCAATGCCGTTCCTGCACGCCGATCCAGCGGATCGATTCCTCGCTGCTACAGCCAAGGTGCTCAAATTAACTTTGGTTACCGCTGATCGCAATCTGCTCGGATTGCCAGACGTGCAGTGTCTAGACAATCGCTGAGCGAGCCGTGAGCTTTGAATGGCGCACACATGTGGCTAGTCACTTCTCGCGGCGCTTTTCCCTCCAATCGCTGCTGCCGCGATCTGCGCCACATCCAGCAACTCCGGCGGGGTAGACGTCGTCGCTGCCAATCCATCGCGCAGCATCGAATTGCAGAACGGACACGCCGCCGCTACCACGCTCGCACCCGTTGCCACCAGTTCCTGCGCGCGCTCCAGATTTACGCGCTTGCCGGATTCTTCGCCCAGAAACATCAGCCCGCCGCCTCCGCCGCAGCAAAAGCCCCGTTGCCGCGCGCGCGGCGGATCGACCACTTTTCCATAACGGGCAATCACATCCCTGGGTTGGTCGTACACGCCGCGATAGCGGCCCAGATAGCAGGCGTCGTGAAACACCATGCTTTTCTGTCCGCCTCCATTCGGCGGCAACTTGTCCCGGTAGCGAGCCAGCAGTTCGCTATGGTGCTCGATGGCAACATTTCCGCCGTGCTCTTTCCAGTCCTCGCCGATGGTGCGCACGCAATGGGGGCAGATTGAAACCATCTTTTTTGCTTTTACCCCATCAGCGTTAGCGCCGCTTCCATTCAACCCATTCTCGCGAATCTGCTCCAGATTGTTCTGCGCCAGTTCGCCGAACAGATAATCGTTTCCCAGACGCCTTGCAGGATCGCCGCTGCATTTTTCCTGCTTCAACACGCCGAAGGTGATCCCCAAATGGTTCATCACCTCCACCAGCGCCAGCAGTATCTTGCGCCCGTTTGGATCGAACGATCCCAGGCAGCCCATCCACAGGCAATATTCCTGCGTGCCGTCGTAATAGGGCAAACCGTTTTTCTCGATAAACTTCTCGCGATCTGACGGCGGAAATCCCAGCACGTTTCCCTGCCGCTCCAGAGTGACAAACATCTCGGCGCCGTAGCTGTTCTCCCACTTGCCAGTGTTTACCGCTCCCCGCCGCAGGCCCACAATCACCGGCAGATGCTGAATCCCCACCGGACACTGAAACTCACATGCCCCGCATGTCGTGCATTGGAAGGCCGCCTCCATCGATAGATATTTGCCCAACAGCGGCTCTTCACTTTTCGGTCCGAACTCGTTCAGATAGTGCCGGGTGCCCAAAATGATTTCTTTCGGGTTCAAAATCTTGCCCGTATTGTTCGCCGGACAATGTTCCGTGCAACGGCCGCACTCCACGCAGCTATAGGCCTGCAGCGCGACGAGCTGAGTCACATCTTTTCCCGCGATCAGGCCGAAGTCTTCATCGCCCACCAGGGGCGGGATTTTGCTGAAGCTGTCCCGCTCCAGAAAAATGGTCAGCGGACTCACCACCAGGTGCATGTGCTTGGTGCCCGGAATCACGGGAAGAAAAAACAAGAGCACGGCGGTGTGCGCCCACCACAATGCCCATCCCGCGGCATCGCCTTCTGGCACCCAGAAGGTCGCGAGGTAAGTGATCATCAGGGCGAAAATCAAGAACGCGATCAGCCCCGACTCGGGTGAGAGCGGCTCCAGCCACTTCGGCCGGATAACGAATCGACGAATTGCCAGCCCCGTAATGGAAATCGCAACCGCGACCGCGAAGATGGCGGCGATCAGGAAGTAGATCGGTCCCCATCCGCTGCTGCGCGAAAGAAACGGGTGGCCGAATCCCAGAGCGATGTGATTGACGGTGACCAGGGCGAAAACGCAGAAGCCCCAGAACACGAACGCGTGTGCCAGTCCGGGCAGCGGACGTTGCGCGATCACCAGCCCCTGCGCGCCCACTTCCCAGAGCACCTTGCGAACGCGCGGCCAGATCGGCCGCAGATGGAAGTCGGCGTCCGGCTTAGCCTCGCGAATAATGCGCAACGCTCGGCCAAACTTGCGCCAGAAAAAGTAAACGGAAACCGCAATGGCAAGCAGCAGGACGACGCGTCCAGGCCAGTTCATATCGAAAAGGGCTCCGGAAGAACCTGACAGTCTAACGTAGAAGAAGGCTGGCGTGGAAAACCGGTGGAGAGCGAACATCGTGGATTGACCTGACATAAGCGCAACAGTCTTCCGAATTGCCGGTTGCGTTATGCTTGACGCAGGATGAGCATCCAGCCGAAACCTCTGCGATATACCGCCCAGTTTCTGTCTCTGTTTTTTCTTGTGTTCTCCGCTCTCGCCCAGCAGGCTGGAACCCCGCCACCCAAACCCACCGGCGCCCAACGCCTGAATCAGTGGCGGCTCTCGCGCATGCCCGTGCTCATGGATGACTTCGGCGAACTCGCGCGGTACCGCGACGCCGACGCAACCCTGCCCGCTCCTATGCCCGGCGAGAATCGCGTTGTCTTCTACGGCGACTCCATTACCGACATCTGGAAGCTCGACGAATATTTTCCCGGCAAGCATTACATCAATCGCGGCATCAGCGGACAGACTACGCCACAAATGCTGATCCGCTTCCGGCAGGATGTGATCGACCTGCATCCCCAAGTTGTGATCATTCTGGCCGGTACCAACGATCTCGCCGGCAACACCGGCCCGGAGACCCTCGATCAGATCGAGAGCAACTACGCCTCTATGGCGGAGCTCGCGCGAGTCCACGATATCAAGCTGATTTACTGCTCCGTGCTTCCCGTACACGAGTACACCGAGGCCGCCGGAGACATGTACACTCAGCGTCCACCGGAAGAAATTCTCGTGCTGAACCGCTGGCTGAACGATTACTGCGCCCGAACCGGTTGCATGTATCTCGACTATTTCAGTGCCATGGTTGACGATCGGGGCCACATGAAGAAAGATCTTGCCGACGACGGCTTGCACCCCAACGCAGCCGGGTTCAAAGTCATGGCCCCGTTGGCGGAAGCGGCGATTGAGAAGGTACTGGCGACGAGGCCCTGAATCCTGCAAACCTCGAGAGCGTCCTATACTGGTAGCGCCGTCGTCTCGGCGGCCCAGACGGGACAGCAGGCGAGACGCCGGCACTACCTGGACATGCCTCTGCGCGACAAATTCGGCCGCCGAATCACCGACCTGCGGATTTCCATCACCGACCGCTGCAACTACAAGTGCGTCTACTGCCGCACCGGAAACGAAGGGGCGCTGTACGGCGATCTGGCCTTCGACGAGTACCTGCGCATGGCTCGCATCCTCATCGAGATGGGGATCACCAAGATTCGTCTTACCGGCGGCGAGCCGCTATTGCGCAAAGGGGTGGTCGAGTTCGTGCGCGAGCTATCGAAGCTGCGACCGCAGGGGCTGAAGCCCCATTCGAATAATGGTACGGCTGAGGCCGTGCAATTCACCTCCGATCCACTCGATATCGCCCTCACCACCAACGGCCATCTCCTTGCCGATCTCGCCCAACCTCTGAAGGCGGCCGGCCTGACCCGGGTCACAGTTTCCATGGACGCGGTCGATCCCGATCGTTTCGCCCGCATCACCCGCGTGCCCACTGGATTCGACAACGTTCTCGCCGGCATTCGCGCCGCCCGGCGCGCCGGGTTGTGGCCGTTGAAGGTCAACTGTGTGCTCATGCGCGGTTTCAACGAAGATCAGATCATTCCCTTTGGCATGTTCGCGCGCGAAGAGGGCGTCATCGTGCGCTTCATCGAATTCATGCCGTTGGAAGAAGACCGCGTATGGTCACCGGCAACCGTGGTGACGCTCGATGAAATCCTCGTCCGCATGGCTGAGTATCGGCCGCTGGTCGAAATCCCGCACGCTCGCTCGGAAACTGCGCGCCGCTACCGCTTTGACGACGGCATCGGTGAAATCGGCATCATCGCTCCGGTGTCGCATCCTTTCTG
>DATKPV010000071.1:0-28868 GCA_035523915.1 Candidatus Aquilonibacter sp.
GCACCACGAACCTCGATTCCGTTTCACGCGATCTTGCGAATCTTAGGCTTCGCTGGACGCATCTGGTTGCCAAGCACGATCCCAGGTTCGTCGCAGGCATAGTGCCGATGACTGCTCCACTGCCAGTGTTCCGGTTCGAGCACCCGGCCGTGCTCCACCGGATTGCGATGCAAGATGCCACTTCGGACCACTGAGCATCACAAGCTCTACGAACGCCGCCGGAATCATCGGCGTTGGCGACTTTAACCGGGATGGAAAGCTGGACCTACTTTTTCTGCTGGAGCATAACAACGGCTACACTTTATTTGTTGATGTCTGTGAGTTTGGGAATGGAGACGGAACCTTTCAAACGGGCAAAGTCCTTTTCCCGAATCTCGGTCCGATGGTGGGCGCCGATGTCAACGGCGACGGATACCCGGACATCGTCAGCATGACTCCCGCCCAATCCGCTGGAGGGATAAAGAAGCTCAAAATAATGAAAATCAAGAGGAGGATGTACGTGCCCAGCGTGCATCCAAAGCACAGTAATGATAATCGCCGGAGCTGGATCCACCGGCGGAATTGTGGCCGCATGTGTCGGCAGGTTTAGACAGCTTTTCAGATCGTGCGGTTTCAGTCTGCTTCAGAATGCAAAGGAGAAATGAAATGGCAACCAGCAAAGAGAAAGACAACAACGCACAGGTCGCGATGAAGACACCCTCGATCGTGTCGCAGCAGGAATGGGAAGCCGCGCGGCAGCAACTGCTCGTGAAGGAGAAGGCCTTGACCCGCTCCCGCGATGCGCTGGCTGCCGAGCGCCGACGGATGCCGTGGATGGCGGTGGAGAAGAGGTATGAGTTCGACGGACCTAAGGGTAAGGTTAGCCTGCCCGACCTGTTCGAGGGCCGCCGGCAGTTGATCGTGTATCGCGCCTTCTTCGAACCCGGGGTATTCGGCTGGCCCGAACATGCGTGCCGCGGCTGCTCCCTGGGCGCCGATCAAGTCTCCCACCTGGCACACCTGAACGCTCGCGACACGACGCTGGCCTGGGCCTCGCGCGCCCCGCAGGCGGACATTGTGCGCCTGAAGGCTCGCATGGGCTGGGAGATGCCCTGGTACACCATGACCGACAGCTTCGACAAGGATTTCGGCGTCGATGAATGGCACGGCCACAATGCATTCATCCGCGACGGCGACAAGGTGTTCCGCACATATTTCATCAACGGCCGAGGCGACGAAGCAATGGGGACCGTCTGGAGTTACCTTGACATGACTGCGCTTGGCCGTCAGGAAACCTGGGAGGACTCGCCAGAGGGCTTTCCGCAGACCGCCCCGTACAAGTGGTGGAACTGGCACGACAACTACGATGCCGAGGCCGCGCCTCACCCGAAGTGGCTCGACATACTTACCGATCCTCAAGGAGCAGCCCGGAGGCGTGAGGCGGAGGAGAAAGCGAGCTAGGAAAAGACAGTTTGCTTGTGATTGAGTGATGCTGCCCCAGCTTTGCTTCAGCGGCAAAGCTGGGGCGGTCTGGTTCTGGGACCCGGAAACCCTTTCGCAAAAATCAGGCAGCGAGGTCGAAGCGATCAGCGTTCATCACTTTCGTCCATGCCGCCACGAAGTCTTTTACGAACTTTTCCTTCGCGTCCGAGCTTCCGTAAACCTCAGCGAGAGCGCGCAGCTGCGAGTGCGAGCCAAAGATCAGGTCGACACGGCTGGCGGTCCACTTGGGTTTGTTCGTCTTGCGGTCGCGTCCCTCGTACACAGCTCCAGAGCCATTGGATTCAGTCGATGGCTGCCATTGGGTGTTCATGTCGAGCAGGTTGACGAAGAAGTCGTTGGTCAGCGCCCCCGGCTTTTTGGTGAAGACGCCGTGCTTGGACTTCCCGGCATTTGCCCCTAACACGCGCAGGCCGCCAACCAGAACCGTCATCTCCGGCGCGGTCAGCCGAAGCAATTGCGCCTTATCGACCAGCATTTCTTCAGGCGACAGGCGCAGTCTGCCGTGGAAATAGTTGCGGAATCCATCGGCCTTCGGTTCGAGCGGTTCGAAGGATTCGATGTCGGTTTGCTCTTGCGACGCGTCCACGCGCCCCGGTGCAAATGGAACTTTCACGTTATGCCCGCCATCCTTGGCAGCTTTCTCGATGGCCGCACAGCCGCCAAGAACGATCAGGTCCGCAAGCGAAACCTTCTTGCGCTTGCTGCCGTTGGATTGTGCGCCGTTGAACGCCTTCTGGATCGTCTCGAGTTTCTGCAGGACCTTCGCCAGTTCAGCCGGCTGGTTAACCTCCCAGTCTTTTTGCGGAGCGAGGCGGATGCGCGCTCCGTTTGCACCTCCGCGCTTGTCGGAACCGCGGAACGTCGAGGCCGCCGCCCATGCCGTCGACACCAGCTGCGAAACGGTCAGGCCAGAGGCGAGAATTTTCGCCTTCAGGCCGGCAATGTCCTTCTCGTTGATCAGCGGATGATTCACAGCCGGGATCGGGTCTTGCCATGGGAGTTGCTCCTTCGGGACGAGCGGGCCGAGATAACGAACAATTGGGCCCATATCGCGGTGGGTCAGCTTGAACCACGCACGGGCAAACGCGTCAGCAAACTCATCGGGATGCTCGTAGAAGTGGCGCGAAATTTTCTCGTACACCGGATCGAAGCGCAGCGAGAGGTCCGTGGTTAACATGGTTGGCGCATGACGCTTCGAAGGATCGTGCGCGTCGGGCACCGTCCCTGCGCCGGCGCCGTTTTTCGGCGTCCACTGGTGCGCGCCCGCCGGACTCTTGGTGAGTTCCCAGTCGTACTTGAACAGAGTCTCGAAGAAGTTGTTGCTCCACTTCGTCGGGGTGGTGGTCCAGGTGACCTCCAGGCCGCTGCCGATCGTGTCGCCGGCGCATCCTTTGCCGAATTCGTTCTTCCAGCCCAGCCCCTGTTCCTCGATAGGGGCAGCTTCCGGTTCGGGCCCGACATACTGAGTGGGAACGGCAGCCCCGTGAGTCTTGCCGAAAGTGTGGCCGCCGGCAATCAGGGCAACGGTCTCTTCGTCATTCATGGCCATGCGGCGGAAGGTTTCGCGAATGTCCGTGGCCGCCGCGACCGGATCCGGCTTGCCGTTTGGCCCTTCCGGGTTCACATAGATCAAACCCATTTGCACTGCGCCCAGAGGATTCTGCAGATCACGAGCTCCGCTGTAGCGTTCGTCTGCCAGCCACGTACCTTCAGGACCCCAATAGATGTCCTCATCGGGCTCCCAAACGTCGGCGCGCCCGCCGCCGAAACCGAAGGTCTTGAAGCCCATCGATTCTAGAGCGACGTTGCCGGCGAGAATCATAAGATCGGCCCAGGAAATCTTACGGCCGTATTTCTGCTTGATCGGCCACAGCAAGCGGCGAGCCTTGTCGAGGTTCACATTGTCTGGCCAACTGTTGAGCGGAGCAAACCGCTGCTGGCCTGATCCGGCGCCGCCGCGACCGTCGCCGATGCGGTAGGTGCCTGCGCTGTGCCAGGCCATGCGAATGAAAAGCCCTCCGTAGTGCCCAAAATCAGCGGGCCACCATTCTTGCGAGTCCGTCATCAAGGCACGAAGATCCTTGACCACGGTCTTCAGATCGAGACTCTTGAATTCCTTGGCGTAATCGAAGGCCCCGCCCATGGGATCGGACTTGGGCGAGTGCTGGTGCAGAACGTTCACGTTTACCTGGTTCGGCCACCAGTCGCGGTTTGTGTGCGCCGAGGCTCCGTGGTTGAACGGGCATTTCGCTTCCGACAGGGTGCTCTTGTCTTTAGCTTCGGGGACAACACTTCCTGATGAAGTCGCGAGTGTATTTTCCATAAGTTTCTTCCTTTGAATTAGTCAAAACCGTGATGATTTACGAACCCATTGGACTTGCGGTTCGCAGAATATGAGCCGCTGATTCTTTTATCGCCTTTAACTAACGCACAACCAAACACGTTCAGGACTCTAGCGCGAGGCGCGCCGCGGAGCGCAGTTCGAACACAAGCCCCGGAAAATGAGTTCGCAATCGCGAACAATTCGCTTGCCGAGAGAACGAGAGGCCGGCTTGGGCACGTCATACCACTTCACGTCCTCAACGTTGCCGCAGCGATCGCAGATGAAGTGGTGATGACGCATGCCTTTCGCATCGAATCGCGCGGCGCGGCCTTCGACCGCCACCTCACGCACCAAACCCACCTTCACCAGGTCCCGCAGATTGTTATAGGTCGTGGCCTTGGAACAGCGTGGATCTACGCGATTCACCCATTCGAAGATCTCCGCGGCCGTGGGATGCCCTTTATGTTCCATCAAGAATGCCATCACCGCGTAACGCTGCGTGGTACACCGCAAGCCACGGTCTACTAACGATTGTTTAACCGCCTCGGCATCCATCGAAAGCTTAGATTATATCTAATTTGATATTTTGTCTAGATCGGCGAGCCCAGGGCGATGAAGTTCCCGGAGTCTGGCTTGTCCCGGAAATTTATGGGAGCGACGGCCATAGAATAAATGCATGAAAGACCTGAAGAATCGGATAGCGCTGGTCACTGGAGGCAGCCGCGGAATCGGGGCAGCCGTCGCCTTGGCCCTGGCTGGGGCTGGCGCCGATGTCGCCGTAAACTATCGGCAACGGGCCGAGGCTGCAAATGCAATCTGCGAAGAAATAACCGGTATGGGACGCAAGACGGTCGCCGTCCAGGCAGATGTGTCAGTTTCTGCGGACGTAAAGCGCATGGTTGAGCGCGTTGAAGCGGACCTGGGTAGTGTCGACATCCTTGTCAATAACGCGGGAATCGCCCGCCCCCGCAAATTGGAGGAAATCACCGAGGCGGAATGGGACGAAATGCTCGCCGTGAATTTGAAATCGGTCTTCCTGGTGACGCAGGCTGTGATCGGCAAAATGCGGCAGAGAAAATGGGGACGCATCATCAACTTGTCCTCGGTCGCCGCTCAAACGGGAGGGGCTGTGGGAGCCCACTATGCGGCGTCCAAAGCTGGCATCATCGGACTGACCCACTCCTGTGCCGCCGCTTTCGTTAGGGAGGGAATCACGGTCAATGCCATTGCTCCCGCTCTGATTGAGACAGACATGGTAACCAGCAACCCAAACGCGAGCCAGGCTCTTATTCCGATGGGGCACTTCGGCAGGGCGGAAGACATCGCCTCGGTTACGGTCATGCTCGCGATAAATGACTATTTGACCGGGCAGACGATATCCGTGAATGGCGGCTGGTATATGAGTTAACCCCGGGTCAGGGACAAACAGTCTTGGAAATCCGAATTTCACATTATTTCCTGCAGCTTTCTGGAACAGCTCCTCATCTGTGTCCTAACAGCAGCAAAATGCGGAGATCACGATGAACGACCTGCGCTATCCAATCGGCAAGTTTACGTATGATGGCCCGCCCACGCCCGAACAAAGACAAGAACTGCTGGCTAATATTGAGGAGACGCCAGCCCGGTTGCGCGCCGCCGTGAAAGGGCTGAACGAAGCACAACTGGAAACTCCATATCGTCCGGGCGGATGGACGGTGCGTCAGGTGGTGCACCACGTCCCCGACAGCCATCTCAACGCGTATATTCGTTTCAAGCTTGCCCTCACTGAGCAAGAACCTACGATCAAGCCCTACGCGGAAGATCGCTGGGCCGAACTCGCCGATGCCAAATCGACCCCAATCGAAATTTCGTTGAACATGCTCGAACTGCTGCACGACCGCTGGGCAAGACTATTGCGTTCGCTTCAGCCGGAGGAGTGGAGACGCACCTTCCGCCATCCCGAGATGGGCGTGGTGAGTCTGGAGAAAAACCTCGTCCTGTACTCCTGGCATGGGCGTCATCACGTGGCTCACATCACGAGCTTGCGGGAAAGAAATGGTTGGTAGAGACGCCTCAAGTCTCAGGTAATTCCGAGTTTCCAAAGCAGGTAGCTTGCAGCCTCGCGCAGAACGGCGATCAGCCTCTCGAGCGCTTCGTGCGGGCGGGAATCAGGGCGCGGCGCAACGTAGACCGGGGCGATTCCCTCGTGCTCCAGCAGCTGCTTGATGCGGAACACATGATAGGCATCGCTTACCGCCACGCAACTGTGCAGATTATTGGCCCGCATGATAACGGCCACGCGCGCAGCGGATTGTGCGGTGTCCGAACCCTGAGTTTCGGCGATGAGGTTGCGCTCGGGAATTCCAAGTTTCATCAGGTAGTCGCGGCCCACGCCGCCCTCGCTGTAACTGGGGTCAGCCGCAGCGCCTCCGGTCGTGATCACGATGGGAGCGATCCCCTGTTCGAACAGAACCAGGGCATGATCGAGGCGAGCCCGCAACACCGGCGAAGGATGACCGGAGTATTCGGCCGCGCCAAAAACCACAATGGCATCCGCCTTGTGGAGCTGCTGCAGGGAACCCTCGTGCATGATGCGGATGCCGGTTACTGTGAGGAAGATCGCCACTGCCAATACCACCAACCCTGCCAGCCACAAGAGCCGGCGTAGCCGCACGCGCCAGTTGGCAGACGTGTCACTCATCCCTGGGCAAAAAAGGTGGAGATCTCCTCCGCGGGAATCGCGCCTTCGCGAATAATCCGCCAGCGGGCGCCCGCATCGGTGAGGTCGACAATGGTGGACGCAATATCGCGGGGTGAAGGCCCTCCATCGACAATGATGTTGATGCGGCCCTGCAGCTGGTCGCGCACCTGGTCAGCGCTGGTACATTCGGAAGCTCCACTCAGGTTGGCCGAAGTCGCGGTGATGGGAATGGCGGCGGCGGTCACCACAGCGAGCGGAATCTTGGCGTTGGGCACTCGCAGGGCCACGTTGCCGGTATTAGCCGTCACCTTCAGGGGAAGGCGCGAACCTGCTTTCACGATGATGGTCAGCGGCCCCGGCCAATATTTTCGCGTCAGGGCGTAGAACTCCTCGGGAAGATCTTTGGAAAGCTCTTCAGCCCGGTCAACGCTCTCGATCAGCAGCGACAGCGGTTTGTGCCGCGACCGTGTTTTGATGTCATAAACACGGTCGACGGCGCGCAGGTTGAACGGATCCGCTGCCAGCCCGTAGAACGTATCGGTAGGCATGCCCAGCACTTCGCCGGCGCGAATCTGATCCGCGGCGTACTTCACCAGGGAAACTTCGGGAGTTTCACAGCTAATCTTGAGAATTTCGGCGCGCACAGCGCTCCTTCCAGCCAGATCGCATGGAGTATTTGTGAGGCAAAAACTATCATAATACGGCAAAAACCCGAAAAACGAGGAACCGGGTATGATGCAGGCACCGCGGAGGATATGAGACAAGTCTCAGAAAACACGAAGTACCGGTTGCGGCACATCGAGGGCCGCCACAACGCCTGGGTCAAGCGCTTGCGCCTGGCGTTCGCGCACGCCGGACAAAGCACCGACGGCGACTGTGCCATTGAGGGTTTGCGCATCGTGGAGGAGGCGATTCGCAGCGGCTTGAAGTTCAGTGCCGTTTTCTTTCGAGAATCTGCGGAGGAACGCGCTGAGCGCCTGCTGCCGCAGATCGGAGCGCACGTGGAAACGCTTCTTCTTCCCGACAGGCTCTTCGACAGCGTTGTTCGGACCGAATCTCCTCAGGGCGTAGCGGCGTTGGTACGATTGAAGGCGTTTTCCCTGGAAGATGTGTTCGAACGGCTGCAACTGGGTCCGGTTGTGGTTATGGTTGGCCTGCAGGACCCGGGCAACCTGGGCACGATCCTGCGGTCGGCGGAAGCTTTCGGGAGCGCGGGAATCGTGATCGGCGAGGGGACGGTAAGCCCTTTTAATGCAAAAGCCATCCGAGCTTCGGCAGGATCGGCGTTTCGCTTGCCGGTTGTCGGGTCGGACTCAACCGTGGGAGGCATCAAAGACTTGCTCTCCAGACTGCGGGCACAAAAGATCAGGCTCATCGCAACTACCTCGCACAAAGGCGTCCCAATCGGCGAAGCTGATCTGGAAACTCCGTTTGCCGGTTTCGTGGGCAGTGAAGGTTCCGGATTGCCTCGTGAAATGATGGCTAGAATGGATGAAGTTGTCGTTATCCCCCACGCGCCGCAGGTTGAGTCCCTGAACGCCGGAGTGGCGGCGAGCATCTTACTGTACGAAGCGGCGAAGCGTCGGGAAATTCACAGACTATGAATCTTTTCCAATCCACTCCCAGCGTAGAGGATCCAGCTGGCCGCTCTCGTCCGCTGGCCGATCGCATGCGCCCGCGAACGCTGGAAGAATTTGTCGGCCAGGCACATCTGATCGGACCGGGCAAACCGCTGCGCACGCAAATTGAACGCGATGACATGGGCTCGCTGCTGTTCTGGGGTCCTCCGGGGACAGGCAAAACCACGCTGGCCAAAATCATCGCCAACATGACCAAAGCCGACTTCATTGAATTTTCTGCCGTGCTGGCCGGCATTAAAGAAATCAAGCAGGTGATGGCCGATGCCGAACGGGCACGCCGGTACGGCACGCGAACCATCGTCTTTATTGACGAGATTCACCGCTTCAACAAGGCGCAGCAGGACGCTTTCCTGCCTCACGTGGAGAAGGGCAACATCCGCTTGATCGGCGCAACTACGGAGAATCCGTCGTTTGAGATCAATGCCGCACTGCTTTCGCGCTGCCGAGTCTATGTTCTGAACCCGCTGACGGAAGAGGAAGTTGTGCTGCTTCTGAAACGCGCCTTGTCGGACGAAGAGCGCGGTCTGGGAGCGTTGCGTCTCATTGCTTCGGACGCAGTCCTGAAAAAGATTGCCAGCTACACCAGCGGAGACGCCCGCAGCGCTTACAACGTTCTGGAAGTGGCAGCGGGACTGGCGCGCCCCTCCAGCGGCGAGAGACTGGCGGAGATCACCGAGGATATCGTGCGCGACGCGCTGCAGAAGCGCGTTTTACTTTACGACAAGAGCGGCGAAGAGCATTACAACCTGATCTCCGCGTTGCACAAATCGGTGCGCAACAGCGATCCCGATGCGGCTCTTTACTGGCTGGGACGCATGCTCGAAGCAGGAGAAGATCCGCTCTACGTTGCGCGCCGCGTAGTGCGCATGTCAGTCGAGGATATCGGACTTGCCGATCCCAACGCGCTGGCCCTGTGCATGGCGGCGCGTGATGCAGTGGACTTCATTGGCATGCCCGAAGGCAATCTGGCTCTAGCCCAGGCTGTTGTTTACCTGTGCGTTGCCCCCAAGTCGAACGCCCTTTATACGGCTTACGGGGCCGTGCAGCAAGACGTGGAGCAGACCGCCGCCGACCCCGTGCCGCTCCATCTGCGGAATGCCCCCACTCGGCTGATGAAAGGTTTAGGCTACGGGAAAGACTATCAGTACGCTCACGACGTCGAAGGCAAAGTCGCAGACATGCAGTGTTTGCCAGATAATCTGCGCGACCGTGTCTATTACCATCCAACGCTGGAGGGTGTAGAAAAGCAGATCCGCGAAAGGCTGGAAGAGATCAGACGCCTGCGCCCACAAGCGGGAGCAAAGAATCCTGGCCCAAAGAAGCAGTCCTAGTCTGCTGCCATGCCCTGCGCTTCCGGCTCCCAGGTTTCCTGGCCGGCCTGTGCCACCGAGCCCTGCGCCTCGTTGCGCAACCGGGCTTCGAGTGCGGCCAGCTGAGCTTCGATTTCTTCCGCAGCCTTGCGCTTGCGGATAACTTCTTCCCGATAGCGGCGCAGGAAATAGTCGATCGTCTCGACGCGAATTCTGATCGAGCCGGTCGGCTTGTTTTCGTCCAGATCCTTGAAGCAGAAATACGGCGTACCCGACTGCTCGATAATCCCCTCAACTACGCCGTAGATAGGCGCGTCGTGGCCGCACTTGAAGCTGGAAATCTCCAGCGCCACCAGGTTCGGGTGCCGGGCGGTGAACTTCGCTGCCCAAACCTTGTGGTTCGTGCTGCAGGAATACGAGTTCTTCCAGGCGTCGCTGATATCGAGCGGGTGGCTGATGACGCCGGCGCGAACCTCTTCGCCGAACAGCCGCTCCAGCATATCTTCGTCGATCGGCAGCGTGTTCTGCGAAAAGATGGGATAGCCCAGCTTCTGGAACTCCTCCATAATTTCGTGATTCAGACCCGGATCGTGGTGATAGGGACGGCCCAGCATAACAATGCCGATGCGGTCTTCGCGTTCGAGTTGATCGAGCACCTGACGCGCGCGCCTGCGGATGCCGGCTTCATAATCGGCTAAAGCCTGGTAGCCAACTTCGACCGCACGGTCGTTTTCTTCCTGCGAGAGACCGAGAATCGGTTGCCATGCCTGCAACATCTGGTGCGCGAAAAGCTTGCGGTCGGCAAAATTCAGCACCGGATCGACGTATTTGACGTTGTGTTCGGCAAAAACGTCGTTCTCTTTGGTGAATGCGGCCTTCACCGTCTCGGGAGTCGCCGTCACCGTCGGACAGGCGTTCGCACCCACGATTTTCACCAACGGAGAAGTCAGCACGTCATACATAGGGAAGAAGATCACATCGAGCGGCTTCTTCCGATGCTTTTCCTGGATCAGGTTGTAGACGTGAGAGATGCCGATCTTCGCCGGGAAGCATGGATCAATAGCGCCGCGGCTGGCGCCGGCGCGGTAGAGATCGGAACTGGTGTAGTCGGAATAGATGATGTTCTCCGGCTGCACGCCCAGACTCTCAAGATATCCGTTGAAGAGCGGCGCGTAGCTGTAGATGTTGAGTACACGCGGGATGCCCACGCGCAGCTTCTTGCGCTTCTGCATGAGCGGTATGCGGTCTTTGCCCGCCTTGTTCCAGAATTTCACCGTTGGAATCGGGTCGGCCACGTTTTTGGCATTTACTGGCCGGAAGACTTCGTGCGCAGCGATGTCGACGAAGTTCGGATGCTTATCTTTAATTTCATCCAGGCCGGCCTTGATGTCTTTCATGTCGTTGACATCCTCGACCAGGCCCTTTTCGCAGGTCGCAATAATCAGCCGCTGCTCGCCATGCATCAGCGGGACTTTGGTGACCTTCTGGATGGGCACGAAACTCAAATCGTCTTTGGGAACCGTACGGATATCGATAAACGTGCGCAGGCAATTATTCTTACAGAAGTTGCAGCGTGTGGCTTCATTGCGGGTGGTGCGGTACTCGATTTTGCGCACGGCGTCCAGGCCGACGAACGTGGTCTGCTGGCCTTTTCGCCACAACCGCACAGACTCCACTGCAGCGCCGATCGCGCCCGACTCGCCGCAGAACTGGTGAACGATGATCTCCGGCGTTTTGCCGGCGGCGCGGAAGCTGTTGCGGATGAAATCCACCTCTGCCTTTACCACCGCCATGTTGTTTTGTGTGCCACCCTGCAACACGAAGCGCGTACCCAAAGCTGCCAGGTTGGGAATGCTGGCCACGTACAGGAACACGTTTTTGGGCAGCACGGCGGCGAGCCCGGCGAGAATTTCTTCGGCGCGCCAGCCCTGCCGCTGGAAGTTCACAATGTCAGACTGCATGAAAACGGCGCATCCGTAACCGAAAAGCGGCATGGATTGCGCGGAAAAAGCCAGATCGGCGTACTGCTCAACGCTGAGCCCAAAGCCTTCGGCGGTTGACTGCAGGAAATATCCGTTACCCGCGGAGCATTGCGTGTTCAGCTTGAAATCCTTGACGCGGCCGTTGTGCAGGATGATGATCTTGATATCCTGCCCGCCTACGTCGACGATTACGTGCGGGTCGTCGTAGAACTTCAGCGCCGACTCGGTATGCGCCACCGTCTCGACCAGAGCCACGTCGGCGTGCAGAACATCTTTCAGAATATCTTTTGCATAGCCGGTTGTAGCTACTCCCAGGACTTCCAGCTTCGCTTTCTGCGCTTCCACCTGGCCGCGCAGGTTCTCGAACATCTCGATTGTGTCCTGAATCGGATTTCCGTTCGAGAGCTGATAAGCCTTGCACAGAATGTCGCCTTTTTCATCCAGCAAAACGGCCTTGGTGGAAGTGGAACCGCCGTCGATGCCGATAAAGCCGCCGACCGTCTGATTGATGCCGAAGGTCGCGGGAGTGAACTTCTTGCGCCGGTATGAAGTCTTGAACTCGTCCAGCTCGGCATCGCCCGTGGTGAGGCCCTTGGCGCCGGATTTGGCCTTCTCTTCCTGGCGGCCGTAGTCGATGTAGTGAACCAGCTTTTCGTATCCCTGATAGCAGCCGACGCAATCCTCTTCGCTTTTGCCGAATTCGATCGCGCCGATGGCCGCGAAGTATTGAGCATTCTGCGGAACCTTGATCAGATCCTCGGCCTTTGCTCCTTCTGGAATCTCGACCTTGCGCTCCTGCCACATGCGCGGAATATTTGCTTGCCAGGCCTCCCGCATCCCGCGGATAAAGCTGTTCGGCCCGCCCAGCAGCAACACGTGAGGCCGCAAGGTGTGGCCGCGGGTGAGCACGCTCAGGTTTTGCAAAACGATCGCTTCGAACAGCGAAGCCATTAATTCGTCCGACGGAGTGCCGACTTTCTGCAGGCTGTTGATATCAGTCTCGGCAAAGACGCCGCACTTCCCTGCGACCTTGTGCAGCTTGATTCCGTGGTACTTCTGCTCGCAGAGTTCTACTGGCGGGATTTTCAGCTTGGCGTTGATCTTGTCGATGACCGCCCCGGTGCCGCCGGCGCACTTATCGTTCATCGAGGGGATTTTTTTCTTGCGGCCGGTCTCGTCGTCATCCTTGAACACGATGATCTTCGCATCCTGGCCGCCCAGTTCAATGACGGAATAAACCTCGGGGTGCATCTTTTCGACGGCCAGAGATACGGCGGTGACTTCCTGCACGAACTTGGCGCCAATCTGATCGGCGATCGCGCCGCCGCCGGAGCCCGTCATGAACATGCGGGTGTTGCGGCGACTGATGCCGGTTTCCTTCTCCATGCGCCGCAGGAATTCCAGTGTTTTTTCCGGCTGCTTGGTCTCGTGGCGCTGGTAATCCTGCCATAGCACCTTGTCGGTGGCCGCTTCCACCACCACGGCTTTGACCGTGGTTGAGCCCACATCGAGGCCCACCATGAATTCCGTGTGATGATCGTGCGGCTTCTGCAGCGGTGCAGGAGCGATTTGCAGTAGCGGCGCCTTCGGCTGCTCGTGCTGATGATCGTGCATCGTATCTCCGAAACCAGGACTGTGGACGCTAATGAACCCCGGACCGTTATGCCCTCCGCAACCGAAGTCCGAGGAGATAACGGTCACGTTGACGCGCTATGCTGCATTGGGCACGGCGACTCCAGGAACGCGCGAGCGCTTCCACAACTGAGTGCTCTTGTCCATGCGGTCGCTGACGTGCAAAACGAATTGCGCGGCAGTGCCGGCAATCCCTTCGCGGTACGGCACGTGATAGAACGGCCGCCTCAGTTCGGGATGTTCGGCGATGTACTCGCGGATTTCATCCAGGCTCCTGCCCGTTGATCTCAGGCACTGCTCGAACTCAGTCTTGGCCTTCACCTTCGCTTCACCAAGGGCCATCTGAACCCGGCTATGGGCGTTCACTTCGCCTTCGCCGGAAGTCTCAATGGGCAGGAAAATCATGTCTTTGAACTTGTTGATGACGGCTGATTGCACTCCGTCGGATTGCGAAGAAGGCATGCAACCGAAGGGCTTCAGGGCCAGCACCATGTGGCACAGCTTGTGAATGGTGTAGTAAACGTTCTTACCGACTTCCAGGTGTCCCTCGCCGCCGCGCGCGAACTGGTTGTAGAACGGATGGGCCAGGTCAGCCAGATCCGCTTGGGGGACCAGGTGATGCGTGAGGCCGCCCATGTTCTCGATGGTCCGGTGATAGAAGAACCGCCAGGCCCTCTCACCGAAACCGATTCCCCACAGTTTCTTGCGCAGACCGATATAGTTGGCAAAATTCTTTTTCACCTCATACCACTCCGGATTGCGATGCGGGCGGTTCACCGGCCATTTGGCGATGGCGTGCGCTTTTGCCTGATACATCAAATAGGCGACCCAGGTCGCGATCGGTTCCACCAGGACCTGCGCTCCTTCCCGCTCAAGAAAATCGAACATGTGGAAGTTGCCGTCGCCCTCGGTAATCTGCGCCCAGAATTCTCCTGTGATTTTTACCACCGGCTTTACTTTCGTGCGGTCGATCTCAATGGCGTCCATCCGGTCGCGGGCTGTGTGGAGAGCATCGAGATAGTCTTTGCCCCACATATGCTCGTGCATCTTGCCGAATACGTTGGCCGTGTTCCTCAGAATCTTGTTGCTCTTGAATTTCGGCTTGAGCCAGTTCGGGGCGCTTTGCTCGATCTCAAACGAGTCGCGGTTCTTGAGATCGTCGCAGAGACCATCCACCATCTCGCGGAAAACACGGTCGGTTTCGCCCTTGTTCGCTTCGAAAGGACGAATCTGATAAATCAGGTCATTGATGACGTCGCCAAGATGCATGGCGTTCAGCATTCCCAGTCCAAAGTCGATGGTGAACTTCAAGCCGGGCTCGCCGGAAGCGGCTTTGATACCGTCGCTGTCCTTGAAGAGCAAAACGCGGAAGCCATCGAAGCCGGCATTCTTCAGGGCGAATCGATACTCCGCCTCGTACATGCCGAAGCGGCAGGGGCCGCAAGAGCCGGCGGTGAAGAAAACGTAGTTATTCAGGATTTGGTCGCGCGACAGGCCTTCCTTCTCCAGGAACTGGAGGTACTGCACCAGATTGCCGACGGTGAAGTAGGTGGGGTTGCATTGCCCGTTATTTCCGTATTCTTTGCCGGTTTGAAATGCTGCCACGTTCGGCACGGGCAGCTTCTCGCACCGGTACCCGCAGCCCTGAAAGACGGCTCGAATTAGATCTTCGTGCTTCCAGGTGAAGCCGCCAAACAAAATGGTGACGCGGTTCCGCTCGTCGGCGGTAAACGCCCGTTCTACGGGGCGATGGAAATGGGTGGGCTGGTCCAGGCCAGCGATCTTGCGCAGACGAATGCGCTCGGCTTCGAGGCGCTGTTGGATTTCCTGGTCGCTGTCGATTTGCACGAGATTGGTCGCCATTATGTTCCTCCGGCGTGCGCGATGTTTGCAGGATCTAAGACGAAAAGACGAAATGCGGGATGTTGAGCCGCGACGCGGCGGCAGACGAAAGGCGCAGGCGTTTGCCAGTTGCTGGCTCGGCTGCCTTCAAACCTGCGGTACAGAGTCACCGGAAACTCCTAAGACTTGCTACAGGAGGTTCGAGGTTTACGCCAAAAGACTCGCATCACCTGCGAATCCCGAAGCGCAGGATAGCCACAGAAAGCTATTGCCCCAGTTTGCGCGCAATCGTAAAGCTACTGTTGATTGCAACACCCGGCTGCCCGAGTGTCAAGCGAAGCTGCCACTTACTCCTTGAAAACCATGGCCAGCTTGCTTGAAAACCCACTTAATGACCCTGCTATCGTTGTAACAGAAACCGAGGTTGTGGTTCAAGGTCGAGAAACAATGGGTCTGGCAAGACTTCTTCATTTCGTTCAATTGTGAAACGTCAAATTTGTGATTCTCAATGACCCCCCAGTCGTGGGTCGCCGAGTACATGGGGAAGCAAGGGGCCAACGTCCCGTCAACCCGGATGATGATGGAATTCTGGCCGGCGCGGCAGTTCCAGGGTTCCACCTTCCCGCGCATGAATTGCTTCATATCGTTAAGACGCTTTACCGAGTTGACCATCTTGTAGCCGGACTTGTTTTTTTCGATCAGCCAATCGACAAGCTCATCGACTCTTGGCCAGTCCTCGGGATAAATGAACGTATCATTATCATCGTAGTGTTTGAAGTGGTTCTGCTCGATCATCGGCGACTCATTGATGTGGTAGTCGGTGGCGATGCCGTTCTCTCGCGCGATCTCGGTCAGCTGCTTCACGTCTTCCAGATTGTTTCGGCAGATGTTGATGTTGAAGAATACGGTGTAGCCGTATTTGTATTGCTTGCGCACCAGATAATCGAAGTACTTCCGCACCGGGGTAAGAGCCTTGGCCAGTCCGGGCTTCTCATCGACAACGTCCACTGCGAAGTTAAAGATCGCCACCCCCGAATCCGCCAGCCGATCAATCACCTCCGGACGCAGCAGGCGAGCATTGGTGGGCATGTAGATCCAGAAGCCCTTCTTTGCCGCGTAGTAACACGCCTTGTGCACCAGCTGCGGACGCAGCAGCGGCTCGCCTCCCATAAACGCCAACACGCGGCAGGTCGTGGAGTGCAGCCAATCGATCGAACGCTTGGCCACTTCCTCCGTCATGCCCTTAACGCTGTTATCAAACGCCCAACAATAATGGCAATCCAGATTGCACTTCCACTCCGTAAATAAGTACGCAATGATGGGATGAAACGGCCCAGGCAGCACGCGCGACTTGACGTAGGGAAAGAGCCACCCGTTCATCGCGCGCAGGACCAGAGGAGCCGTCCAACGCCGCTTTCCGGCGCGAGCTCTCGCCAGGTTCTCAACATAATTGTCGTCCTGCGCCATCAACTTCGGGTACTGGGGAAAAACCGGCTCCGGAAACTCAACTTCTGCGTCGCTGGGCATTAACTCCGGTCTAGGAGCGGGAGCCTTGGTCAGCAGATCATGAAGCTGAACATCGAGGCGAAACGGAGGCGGAGAATTGGCCTCTTCCAGATGTTCCTGCAGGGCAGGCATACGTACTCCTTGTGAATCAGGTTTCGCCCGTTAAGATGACCGTCCGCATGATTGGTTGCACAAAAAAAGTCGGCTTCTCTTTTTCTGCGCCTGCCAAGGTGGGGGTTAAACGGCTGGAAATCACAGAACGGAATAGTCATTATCTCCTGCTTACTTTTGCCGTTTCGCATTACGCTGTTCCGCTTCTGCCAGCCAACCTCGCCGTAACTCACTCGGGTGAATGCTGGACAGGTAAGGCTTAATGTCGAGGATGGGGGTTCCGTCGAGCATGTCAAGGCCACGAACTCGCACGAATCGGCCTTCGCGGGCCAGCAGTTGAACAACCGTAAGGCCGATCGGGTTGGGCCGCCTTGGAGAACGCGTGGCGAACACTCCATGCGGCCGATTGTCACTGGGCGGTGTTCCCAGCAACTCAAATCCCTGGGAACGATCGAACATCCAGAGAACGAATAAATGCGAAAAGCCTTCAATGTCGGTCAGGCCCGTCTCAAATTGAGGCAGGACCTCCAGCATTCCCTCTGCCTCGTGCCTTGCGCCAAGACCCCTTGGAACTTCCGAGGTGTTCTTGTATGGGCTTCTTACGTATCCAATCGCCTGCAGACTAAACATGGGATCGCCCCTTTAGCTTGAATGATAGATGCCGGCATTTGATGTTGCGTAGCGGATATTGAGCTGGTCGCAGATGGATCTCAGTCGCGCCGGCAAATCGTTTGCCGACGTAGGTTTGCAGGCCATCTTCCGCAGCTGTGATGCACCAAACCAACTTCCGTGACTTCGGTCACGGAATTACCGACCCGATCAGTTCACTTTATATATAGGGGAAGACACGCTTGTTCGCGAGCGTGACCATGGTCACGAAGATCGCCCCCCAAGAAAGGAGGGTCACAGCCGAGTGCTTTCCATTTATGTTTTGCCGCTTCTCTTAGCCGCGTGCGCATTAATGTTTGCCTTTTGGAGAGTGGAACGACGCAGCCGGGAGCGGCTGACCGTCGATTTTGAAGCGGCCAAAGCGAGGTTGCAGGAGCGGGAAGAAGAAAAGGAGGAGGTTCTGCGGGAATTGTTCCACCGCTTTTCCGAGGAAGGACAACTGAGCAAGGAGAAGACTCAGTTTGAAGCGCAACTCGCGGAATACGAAAAATACGCTGCCCTGACTCAGCTTGCACTCGGGGCAGCGCACGAGATCAACAATCCCCTACTCGGAATCCTCTCCCACCTGGAACTCGAGCAGCGCAGCGCTCAAGGGGAAGATCGCATCGAAATAGAGCAGTGTATTGAGGGGGCAAAGCGCATTTCAGTGACCCTGCGCAGCCTCATGAACTACGCCCGGCCCGGCCCGCTTGTCCTGAGCAAGATCAATCTTCATCGGCTCGTGACCGATACGCTGGCATTTCTTCAGCACCAGCCGCTTTTGCACAGCAAAGTCCTGCAAAATCTGGTGCCACCGGATTTACCGACGATCCGCGTCGATGCCAATCAACTTTCCCAGGTCCTCATGAATCTCCTTCTGAATGCAGCTCAGGCAACTTCAGAAGGAGGCCGCATCACCGTGGCCGCCGAACGCGTGCCCTCGGGCGAGGCGGTCGAAGTCCGGGTGATTGACACGGGTTGCGGCATTCCGCCTGAAGTCTTGCCGCATGTTTTCGAGCCGTTCTTCACCACCAAGCGCGGCAAAGGCACGGGACTAGGCCTGAGCATCAGTCAGGCCTATGTGCGCAGTCATGACGGGGAAATTCAGATCGCCAGCGCGCCTCAGCAAGGAACCACCGTGACCATCACGCTTCCCATCCGGCAAGCTGAGTCAGTCCAACTTCGCACCGACAACGGCGTTCGGGAGGAGGTAATCATTCAATAGTTATGCCCTACTCCGTGTTGGTTGTAGACGACGAAGCATTGACCTTGCGCACCATCAGCCGCGGATTAGCTGCGGAGGGGTTTGAGGTCCTGACCACGGAATCCGGGGAAGAGGCGGTCAAGCTATTTGATCAGGAAAAACCCGACCTCGTTCTGCTGGATATCGTCCTGCCCGGAATCGACGGAGTGGAGGTGCTGCGCCAGATTAAAGCGGCCAATCCCGCCGGCATCGTGGTAATGATGAGCGCGTATCACATGGTGGATCGCGCGGTGGAGGCAATGAAGCTGGGCGCTTACGACTATCTGATCAAGCCGTTCCACCTTGCCGATCTGGCCGCCACTCTGCAACGGGCGTCGGAGATGCTTGCCCTCCGCGTGCGCGTACGCGATACCGTGGAGACGGCCAAGGGACAGTACGACTTCGGGCGTGTGGTCACCAGAAATCCGGCCATGCGCGAGTTGCTGGAAATCGTGCATAAAGCCGCCGAGACGGACCACACCACAATTCTGATTCAGGGCGAGAGCGGCACCGGAAAGGGCGTATTTGCACGGGCTATCCATTACGCGAGTCCCCGTGCCAGCCAGCCTCTGCTGGAACTGAACTGCGCCACCCTTCCCGATGCGCTGTTGGAGAGCGAGCTATTCGGCTTTGAGCCGGGCGCATTTACCGATGCCCGCCGCCGAAAGGAAGGCCTGCTGGAGCGGGCACACGGTGGAACCCTTTTCCTGGATGAAGTTGGAAACATGTCCGCCAGCGTGCAGGCCAAGCTGCTGCGTGTGCTGGAGGAGGGGACGTTCATGCGCCTGGGCGGAACTAAATCGATCAAGGTGGACGTTCGCTTGATTGCGGCCACCAATACGAACCTGAAAGAAGCTGTCGCGCTGGGGCATTTTCGCGAGGATCTGTTCTATCGCCTGAATGTCGTGCCGGTCTATATCCCGCCTTTGCGGGACCGGCAGGAGGATATTCTGCCTCTGGCGCTCGATCTGGTGCAGTGGTTCAATCGCGAACTGAAGAAGAATTTCACCGGCTTCACCCCGGCCGCCGCGGACTTGCTGGTCCGTTACGAGTGGCCGGGAAACATCCGCGAACTGAAGAATGTCATCGAGCGCACGATGATTTTGGCTCCAGAGGGAAACATCGACGCCGTCTCACTGCCCGAGGAAATTCGAGACCACCAACGCTCTCCAAGAACCGAACCGGCTACGAATGGTAACGGCAACAACCAACATTTGTTCTCCACCCTCCGTAAGTTGGAAGAGGATTACATCGCAAAAGTACTTAAGGCTGTGGGTAATAACAAAACCCAGGCTGCCAAAATTCTTGGAATCCATCCCACCTCGCTGATGCGCCGATTAAAGAAAGAACTGGCATCGCCCGCCGAATCTCCCTCCGAAGCGGCCGGCTCGGGCTGCAAAACGCAATAGCATACTGCAAAGCGCACTGGCTTCTGCGCTCAGGCTGCGGCGTGCGCGCGGCGCAATTCCCTCGTATCAAAGAGCTTACGGAAATATCGAGATTTGTCACTGGCGTGCACTGATCCGGTGTTCGGCGGTGCCGGCCGATAGTTAGAACCACACCGCAGATGGAGAGAACATGTCCATACTCTTCGTACTGCTGACGTACATCGTAATCATCGCCGTTAACTATTACATTCGTACTCCCCAGCCGGCGCCGCCCGAACTGAGGGCGGCGATTCCCCGTCCGCAGGCACCGGTGATGATCAAGGAGTTCGGGTTTTCGGTTCCCCAAGACTACCGCTTTCATCCCGGTCACACGTGGGCGATGCGAGAGGGGAGAGAAAACGTCCGGGTGGGTCTGGATAGCTTTGCCACTGAACTGGCGGGCAAGATCGATCGCATCGAGGTGGTCCAGCCAAGCCGTTGGGTACGGCAAGGCCAGCGCCTGATGACGATCACCGCCGACGGAACAACCTTTGATCTGCTCTCCCCGGTGGAAGGTGTGGTCATGGCAGTCAACGACGACGTCGTCAAGAATCCCTCGCTGGCCGAAAGCGACCCTTACAAAGATGGATGGATCGCCATGCTCAAGTCCTGGGACTTCCTGATGAATGAAAAGAATCTCTTGCAGGGTTCGATGGTTGCGCCCTGGATGCACTACAACGTCGCCCGACTGAACAAATCCCTGGAAACGGTGAATCCTGGCCTGGCGCAAGACGGAGGAGTGCCTCTCAAAGGTCTCCTGCTTAAGGTGAATCCGGAACTGCGCCGCCGACTGATCAAGGAATTCTTCTTGAACTGATATGCCGGGAAACAGGCGAAAGGAGGGAAATAAGATGGCGAGGCAGAAGGCAATCCTGGTGGATATCACCAAATGCATCGGGTGCCGCAGTTGTGAGCAAGTCTGCAAACAGATTCACGGCTTCCCTTTAGAAAACGAAAGCAAGCTTTCTCCTACCGCCCTGACTGTGGTGGAAGACCACGGCGATCGATACGTTCGCCGCATGTGCATGAACTGCCAGGATCCAGCCTGCGCATCGGCCTGCCTGGTAGGAGCGCTCAAGAAGAGCGAGCTGGGACCGGTCGTCTACGATTCATCGAAGTGTATCGGGTGCCGCTACTGCATTGTGGCTTGCCCTTTCAGCGTACCCAAATATCAATGGTCGAAGCTGGTCCCTTTCGTCAAGAAGTGCGACATGTGCTACGAGCGGCAGGCGAAGGGACAACTGCCCGCCTGCGTGGAAGCCTGCCCCGTGCAGGCTTCGATCGCTGGATGGCGCGACGAAATTCTGGAAGAGGCGCAGAGGCGGGTGTTGACGGACTCGAAATACGTCAAGCACATCTACGGCAGTGAAGAAGCCGGAGGCACATCCGTATTCTTTATCTCCGATGTCCCCTTCGAAAAGCTGGGTTTTATCGTCCCTGCCATGCAACCGATGCCGCTGCTCACGGCCAGCGCCCTGGGAGACATCCCGACCGTTGTGTTGGTTGGCGGAAGCCTCCTGGCTGGCTTGTACTGGATTACGAATCGGCGCAAGCAAGTTGCCCGGGCCGAGGCTAACGAGCAGGCGGCTGCATCGATGACGACCCAGAAGGAAAGGAGTTGAGTTATGTCAAAGCATCGATTTCCCGAAATCACGTTATGGCGTGTGATCGTGGGTTTGATTTTTGCGGCGGGAGCCTATGCGGCATACGCGCGATTTTTTCTCGGATTTCACCAATCTACCCATCTGACAGACGCTCAGCCCTGGGGTTTGTGGGTTGGCCTCGGAACGTTGTGCGGCGTTGGAATTTCGGCCGGAGGTTTTGCCATTGCCGCAGCCGTTTATCTGTTGGGATTCGAGCGCTACCGTCCTGTGGTCAGAGTAGCGGTGCTGCTGTCGTTCCTCGGTTACCTATCTGTCATCGTCGGCATGATGTATGAACTCGGCCTGCCGTGGAGGATCTGGCATCCGATAGTGATGTGGAACCGCCGATCCGTTTTGTTCGAGGTTTCCTGGTGCGTCATGCTATACACCACCGTGCTGGCCCTGGAGTTTTCCCCGGCGCTGGTGGAAAAGATTCCGTGGGTTCGCTTCCGCGAGCTTTATCTGAAGTGGCATCACAGCATTCTGGTGGCCCTGGCGTTGACCGGGGCGGTGCTTTCTTCGCTGCATCAGTCATTCCTCGGCGGCCTGTATTTGCTGGCGAAAGGCAAACTTGATCCTCTCTGGTACAGCCAGTATCTTCCTACTCTGTTTTACCTGTCGGCCGTACCCGCCGGTCTGGCCGCGACGATCATGGCCGTCTTCCTTTGCAACCGCTCGTTGAATACTCGCGTGAGCACGCGTGTCTTGTCCGAAATGAGTCAGGTAATAGCACCCCTGCTTTACGTCTATGCTTTGTTCCGCGGTATCGACTTGTTTACCCACGGCGCAGCAGCTTATCTCTGGATGTGGCGAGGAGAAACACTGCTTTTCTGGCTTGAAATCGGGTTATTCGTCTTCATACCAATTATTTTGCTCAGTCAGGAAAAGGTTCGCGGCAATCCGCAATACCTCTATTGGGCTTGCGCCCTGGTCGTGATGGGCTTCATAGCAAACCGGCTAAACGTCTCCATCACAGCGTTCCAGGCCAGTTCCGGTTTTTACTACGTGCCCAAGTGGACGGAATTTGCCCTGACCATGGCTACGGTCACGGCGGCGGTGGTTGCATTTCATTACGCGGTGAAGTATCTGGACATTCTTCCCAAGAACCCGCCCGCGCGGGTTCTTGGAAGTCCGGTGACAGCGTGAGGCGGATCGCGACTATTCCCGCGGAGCGACCGTAGGCCACTCGACAACCTGGATCGAACCATCGGCTTCGCGCTCGAGAGTCGGAGCATAGAGTCCCAGGAACTGGCGTCGCCACCAAAGCCCGGTCTCTCTCTTCTCGGACATCGTCGTAAACCAGTATTGCCAAAGCACCGCCCGGATTTCGCGAGGTGGCTGCTGGGGAAAAGGATTTCCCGCAAAAAGATCGAGGACGTCCTTATCATTCGAGAGCAGCTGCACTTCGGTCCTGGGTACGATCGGGTAGTCCCGCCACGAGCCCAGCGAGGCAAACCAAAGATTCCAATCGAACCGCGGTTGGTAGGGCGCGTAGACGCCGGGCGGCTTATTCAGAGCCTGTGGTTTGTAGCGGAATGGATAAGCTGCCCACATCTTTCCATCCTCCGAACCCTGAAATTCAATCTCATAGCGGCCGCGGGTCATGATGCCGAACAGACCGTATCGATTAGCGATGCGAAAGGGATCGAGTGCCTCGACCGGAGAGGTTGGCAGTGGAAGCGGAGAAAACATCCAGATCAATTGCGCTGTGGTGGCATAGAAGATCCAGGTCAACGCGACGGCAGCCAGCGACAATTTTGCTATGCCGAAAGGCCGCCGCAGACTTTTCAGAAGTTGCGTTCGAGCGTTTCTGGATGGCGCCTGCATTGCAGGATTTGCCTCAGCCCGCTGGGCAGCTTCTGAAGTCTTTGTGATCTCCCCGGCCTCGTTCCCGATTGCAAGGTGCTTCCTCCATGGTTTCTGCAGGCAACGCGACACCGCGCGATCATCCAGCAGAAGGAACCCCAACACCAAAACCAGATAGTTCAGAAACGTATAGTTGGCAGTGAGAATCACCGGCACTTCCCAAATGGTCACGATGCAGAAGCCCAAGATGCGCCAGCGCCGCGGCAGAAACAACAACCACACCAGACCCAACTCGAGAGACAGCGTCGCGAACACTGCGAAAGCATGGAACCAGTGCGGCAGATGCTGTACGTACCAGCCGATCCATGTGGGCAGTGGACCGTTTTGATAGTACTCGTCCATGGCTGTGAAGTTGCGCCACTCGGGATCGCCGCCGATGATCTTGGCCGCGCCAGATTCGAAGTAGATGCGAAACCACTCCCATTGCAGCAGGAAAAGGCTGGCGCGCGACGGCGGCGTCGCCCGGCCGAATCCCGGCCCTAATCCCAGAGGGGCAAAAAAAAGAGCAATGAAACCAGCTTCCAGCAGCATGCCGTCCGACTGATAGCTGGAAAAGTCCTGGGCAGCAGTGACAAAAGAGAGAAAACAAACAAAGCAGATCGCCAGCATTCCGCGGGGCCAAAGATTCACAACCAATAACAGCGAAGCGGCCATCCCCACCCAGCACAGGGCCGTCAGCATGTGGGAACCGCTGGACAGCCAGAGCAGAGACGGAGCAAACCACAGCCCGCGAAGATAGCCGAAGGAACTTGCCACTGCGGTGAGATAAGGGCCGGCGGGAAGAATTCCGTCCGGTCCAATTAACCCGCGAATCTGAAAGACGAGAGAGAAGAAGGCGGAAAAGTAAATACCGCCCAGGGCCCGCAGGAAAAGCCACCGCGGAATGAGACAGTCCGAAGGGCCACGCTGCGAGTCAAACAGCCAGCGAATAGCGGACCGTAGCCAATCCATGAGCGCCAGCCATTATAGGCTGGCAGACCCGGTATAATCGCTGCATTCCTTTCGTTTTGCCAAACCGCTTTTGCCTGGCGATCGTCCTGTTTCTGGCCGCGATCGTGCAGGCGCAAACGATGCGGGCCCAGCCCAGAGCCGCAAGACTTTCCATCCCGGAAACGCCCGTCCCGCAATTCAAAGATGTGGCCCGCGAAGCCGGCTTGACCGTCTCCCACATTTCTTCGCCCGACAAAAAATATATTGTCGAATCCATGAGCGGCGGGGTTGGCCTGATCGACTGCGATAATGACGGCAGACTCGACATAATCACGGTCAACGGATCGACCGTGGACCGGTATCGGGCGGGCGGCGATCTGATGATCACGCTCTATCACCAGGACGGAGACTCCAGCGGCACCAACCTCAAATTCACCGACATCACCCGGCAAGCAGGGCTGACGCGCAAGGGCTGGGGTATGGGCGTGGCGGTCGCCGACTACGACAACGACGGTCTGCAGGATATCTATGTCACCGGCTACGGCGGGAACGTGCTCTATCACAATCTGGGCAACTGCAAATTCGAAGATGTCACGGAGAAAGCCGGAGTTGGCGCCGGAGGCTTCAGCACGGGAGCGGCCTGGGCGGACTACGATCGCGACGGCAAGGTCGATCTGTTTGTTTCGCGTTACGTGCACGTCGACATCGACAAACTCCCAGTGTTCGGCAACGATCCCCGATTCTGCCGGTTCAAAGGGGTGCTGGTGCAGTGCGGGCCGTGGGGGCTGCCGGGCGAATCCGATTTGCTCTTTCACAACAAGGGCGACGGGACCTTCGACGAAGTTTCGAAGAAAGCCGGCGTAGACGATCCCCATCATTACTACGGGCTCGGTGCGACCTGGGGCGACTACGATAACGACGGCTGGCCCGACCTTTATGTGGCCAATGATGCCGGGCCAAATTTTCTCTATCACAACAAACATGATGGAACCTTCGAAGATGTCGGCCTTTTGGATGGAGTTGCGTTGAGCGGAGACGGCGCGGAGCAGGGCTCGATGGGCGTGGATTGGGGAGACTATCTGCATGAGGGCCGGCTCTCCATGATGGTGACAAATTTTGTAGAGCAGGGATCGGCGCTTTATCACAATCTGGGCAACGATTCGTTTGCCGACGTAAGTGTGCACTCCGGAGTGATGAAACCGACCTTCCCTTTCGTCAGTTGGGGCATTGCTTTTTTCGACATGGATAACGACGGCTGGCTCGATTTATTCGTGGCCAATGGCCATGTATATCCACAGGTCGATACCATTCCCGGAGGCACGCCCTACCGGCAGCCGATGTTGCTGTTCCGTAACCGGTGTGACGGAACTTTTGAGGATGTTTCCAACGCATTTGCCAGCATGCCTCCTCAATCGAGGCGGGGCGCGGCTTTTGGCGACATCAATAATGATGGCAACGTCGATATCGTCGTGCTCAATGTTGGCGAGCCGCCTTCCCTGCTTCTGAATCTCAATTCCAGTCCCAATCATCGCGTGGTTTTCAAACTGGTGGGAACGAAAAGCAACAAAGCCGCCATTGGAGCACGAGTTACCGCGAAGGCGGGAAATCTGGTTCAATTCAGCGAAGTACGTGGCGGGTCCAGTTACCTCTCGCAGAATGACCTGCGCCTGCACTTTGGTTTGGGAACAAACAGCAAAATGAACGAAGTCGACATTCGCTGGCCGAATGGCGAAACGGAAATCCTGAAAGATGTCGCGGCGGATTTCATTTACACCGTTGTCGAGGGCAAAGGAATCCAGCAAAAAACTGCTTTGCCACCTCTGCCGCCGGGCTGAGCGTGGTAGCATTCGGGCCGTTGCTTTGGTGATGATCGGCTACCCCGAATGAGACTGAACGCATACCTCATCAAGAGTACGGTGGTTGCGGCTCTGGGCGGGCTGCTGTTCGGATTCGACACCGCCGTAATCTCAGGCACCACCAGCGACCTCACGCTCGTCTATCGTTTGAGTCCGCATCTGCTGGGCGTGACGGTTTCGGCCGCGCTCATCGGAACGATCCTCGGTGCGATGTTCGCCGGCATCCCCGGAGATAAATTCGGCCGCCGCGACAGCCTGCGCGTGATGGCAGTTCTCTATGTGATTTCCGCGCTGGGCTGCGCGTTCTCCTGGAACTGGAACGCGCTGGTCATCTTTCGCTTCATCGGTGGGCTCGGGATCGGCGGGTCCTCGGTGCTTGGCCCCATGTACATCGCCGAAATCGCACCGGCCAGCTGGCGGGGGCGGCTGGTGGGAGTGTTTCAGTTCAACGTGGTCGCCGGAATCCTGTTGGCTTACTTTTCCAATTTTCTGGTCGGCATTCAGCATTTCAGCACGGATGCAGACTGGCGCTGGAAGCTGGGTGTTTCCGCCGTTCCGGCCGCGCTTTTTCTTCTCCTGCTCTTTACCATTCCGCGGAGTCCCCGCTGGCTGGTAAAGAAACAGCAGGTGGACGAAGCCCGCGAGATACTCCGGCTCACGGGCGAGGAAAATTACCAGCAGGACCTGCGCGAGATCATCGAATCGATCGACGCCGAACACGGCCGCGCCGATGAGCCGCTGTTTTCGCGCAAGTACCGGCTTCCGATTTTTCTTGCCGTAACTATCGGCTTCTTCAATCAGCTTTCGGGTATCAATGCGATTCTCTATTACCTGAACGACATTTTTGCCAGCGCGGGTTTCAGCAAAGTTTCAGGCGATCTGCAGGCGGTGGTGGTGGGTTTTACCAACCTGATTTTCACCGTGATCGCCATGTCAGTCATCGACAAAGTGGGGCGCAAGAAACTGCTTCTGGTTGGAGCGGTAGGGACGGCCGCCTGCCTGGCGGGAGTGGCGGCAATTTTTTCCCTGCACCGGCACCAGAATCTGCTGGTCTGGTTGCTGGTCGGTTTCATCGCCAGCTTCGCATTTTCGCAGGGCTCCGTGATCTGGGTTTACATCAGCGAAGTTTTTCCCAACCGCGTGCGCGCCAAGGGACAGAGCCTTGGCAGCCTGTCGCATTGGCTGATGAACGCAACCATTTCGTTCGCATTCCCTGCGGTCGCCGCCTGGTCGAAGTCCATTCCGTTCGTCTTCTTCTCGGCGATGATGGTGCTGCAATTCTTCGTGGTTCTGTTTGTCTACCCTGAGACGAAGGGCGTAACTCTGGAAGAAATGCAAAAGAGACTGCACGTGGCGTAAACGCCGGTTCCAGGTTTTGGACTTCAGATAAAAAAGCTTGAAAGCAAGGATATTCCCTGATGCCCGAGGCCTGACGCCTGAAGCCGGCTTTTTCATTCTTTCGTCAGCGGATAACCTTTCTCCCGCCAACCGCGAATGCCGCCATCCATGGAAATCACGTTGGTATAGCCCATCTTCTGCAAATTGTCGGCGGCCAGGGCCGAACGGAAGCCGCCGCCGCAGTAAAGCACCATTTCGGCGTTGAAATCGGGCACGCGCGTTTCGATGTCGCGCTCGATGATGCCTTTGCCCAGGTGGATGGCCCCGGGCAAATGATCTTTGGCAAATTCGCTCTCTTCGCGCACGTCGACCAGCAAAAACTTGTCGCCGCGGTCCAGTCGCGACTTAACGGCGTCCACTGTGGTTTCGCGCACGCGCGTCCTGGCGTCATCGACGATCTTGAGAAACCGCGGAGAGTGTTGGTGGGCCATTCTTTCTCCTCCAGAAACCTCGCTGACGGTTACATCCTATCAATTTGCCGTGCGACGATGCCCCTGAGTGTCACATTTCGGCTAGCATGAACCCATGCCTGGGACCCGGAGCACGCGCCACTTCGGCTTGGCGCGTGCGCTTTCCAAGCTGGGATACTGCTCGCGCTCGCAAGCCGGCAGGCTGATTCGAGCTGGCCGCGTATCGGTGAACGGCACCCCACGGCGCAATTCTGAGACGCCAGTTCTACTGGGTCGGGATGGGATTGCGGTCGATGGTCAACTCGTCGGAGCAAGAGAGAAAGTCTATTTGATAATGAACAAGCCGCGCGGGATCGTGACTACGGCGTCGGACGAAAAAGGCAGGAATACCGTCTACACGCTGCTCCAATACGGAAAGTCCGGCAACGTTTTTGGCCAGAAATTCGAACCCTGGATTGCTCCCGTCGGCCGCCTTGATAAAGCCAGCGAGGGCCTACTCTTGCTCACCAATGATTCGGAATGGGGCGCACGCATTAGCGATCCTGAAACGCATGTGGAAAAAACCTACCACGTGCAGATTGCAACGGTCGCAGACGACGTGCTGACTCACTCGCTGGTTCGCGGCGTGACTATGCAGGACGGTGAGCTGCTCCGCGCAAGGCGAGCTTCCGTTTTGCGCTCGGGGCAAAAGAACTGCTGGATCGAGATCGTCCTCGACGAAGGCAAGAACCGGCAAATCCGCCGCATGATGGAGTCTCTGAACGTCGAGGTGATGCGGCTCATACGCGTCGCGATCGGCCCCCTGCAACTGGGTGATCTTGCCAAGGGCGCTTCGCGCCGCCTCACCAAGAACGAAAAACGGCAGCTGGATCGCGCCCTGGGAGGCCAGTCCGCATGAACGAGCCCACGTTTCTTCCTGCGGTCGAGATGGCGCGGCTG
>DATKPV010000072.1:0-14345 GCA_035523915.1 Candidatus Aquilonibacter sp.
TGCAGTGGCGGCCTGGCGATCCGGTGGACTTGTACATTATCGTACCCGATGGAGTGAAAAAGCCTCCGGTAGTGCTGTATCTATACGGCTACCAGGAAGACACGGACCGTTTTCGCAACAACCGATGGTGCACGCATGTAACCAGCGGCGGGGTAGCTGCGGTGGGATTCGTTTCGGCGCTGAGCACATCGCGTTTTCGGAACCGGCCCATGCGGCAATGGTTCGTGAGTCAGTTGCAGGAGTCTCTTGGCAGCACGGTGCATGACGTGCATTTCATCCTGGATTATCTGGCGCAGCGAGGCGACTTGGACATGGACCGCGTGGGCATGTTCGGCCAGTCCTCGGGAGGCACGATTGCCTTGTTGTCGGCCGCAGCAGATCCGCGGATCAAAGTTGTTGACGCATTGGATCCCTGGGGCGACTGGCCGGTCTGGCTGAAGAGTTCCCCTGTGTTGCAGGACGACTCGAGCCATACCGATTTCACGAGCCCGCAATTTCTCAAGAAAGTTGCGCCGCTCGATCCGGTGAAGTGGCTGCCAACGTTGACTTCGACGCGAGTGCGAATCCAGCAGGTGAAAGACAATCCGGCGACTCCGGCGGCCTGCCAGAAGGCGCTGCGGGCAGCGGCTCCCAAACGCGCCGACCTGGCTCAGTTCGAAAACGTCAGCGAACTGGGGGCGTCCGAAGGCGGTGGCGGATTGTTCGATTGGATCAAACAGCAGCTCAAGAGTCTGCCGTCCCACGGGCAAAATCAATCCTTGATGACCCAGGCCCACACCCAGGCTTCAGGGACAGCAGAACGGCCGGCAGGCGATCGCTAAGGCGGGTGAATCATCCGGTGCGGAGATGACGCCCGGGGGGCGGCCGGCAGAGAATGCTTCGGCGACTGCAGCGCGGCGGTGTGATAAACTTCCGCGCAGCGCTGCACCGGTCGTTCACCCCATTGCGGTAAGAAATCCAGAAACATCGAGTGCTCGCACAGAATGCGGGCGCGCAGGGAAGTAAGTGTCTCTTGACGAGGTTTATTCTGTGAAGCAATTTTCTGCGAATCAATTCAAGGTTTTAGGTGTGGGCCTTCTTTTTTCACTCAGCCTGCTGATGTTGGGATGCAGCAGCGGATCCAGCAACAGCAATGGCGGCAATGGCATGGAATCCGGGTTGCACTTTACTTCTCCGGCCAGCGCGCCGGCGATTGATGCTGGGCAATCGGTGACCGTGACGGTGAATCAGCCGGTTACGTGGAGCCTGCAAGGCGTTGGCAAGCCGCCAGGCTCACTAGGTAACGAGACTTCAACCAGTGCAACTTACACTGCGCCCCCGGGCAACAACGTCACAAAGACGCTGCAGGTTACGGTGGTGGCGACCCTGGTGTCAGATGCGACGCAGACGGCAGCCATCGGCATCACGATCAATCCTCTGCCCGCAATCCGGGGTACGCTTTCCGAGAATACGAGCTGTGACTACGATCCGATCAACCAAATCGGTCAAAGCAATGGAACGGTCGGCGCGGCATATCCCAATCCCGGCAATGGCCCGCCTTCTGTGGTAGGAGGAACGGGCCCGTTCACCTGGAAGGTCAGTTCTGGCTTGTTGCCGGTGGGGCTGACGCTGGGTTCGGCCGCGGTCGTGAACATCCCAAGCGAAGCGTACTTGTATGGAACCCCGACGAGCGCCGGTTGCTCGCAAATTACCCTGCAGTTAACGGACTCAACGGGGGCGACGGCAAGCTCGACCACCTTCTACGTGATTATCACTCCGCCGCCGCTGAAGATCCAGCAACCCGATTACCCCGATGCTTTCTCGTCCACGCCTTATCCTCCGACGGCGTTTGGCGTGACGGGTGGAGCGCCGCCATACAGGAATTGGGGTCTTTTACCGGGCGGCGACCAACTCCCAGGGGGCATGGGTTTGGCGGCCGATCCGCAAAATTCATCGGCTGCCGTCATGTCAGGCGCGCCCGTTCCGTGTACTTTCGTGACATGCCGCACCTTCAACCCCAGCGTGCAGGTGGAAGATAGCCAGACACCCTATCCGGCGTACGGGTCGGTGACGCTTAACTTGTTCCAGTGGCCGGCACTTCCTGCGGATGCGTGCAACTCGGCAGGGGGGAATTCCAGCTTAAATAATGTGAACCTGCAGGGTTCGTACGCGTTCCTGCTCCGCGGCTTTGACTCCCAAGGACCGGTGGTGATGGCGGGCAGCTTTGTAGCGGATGGCGCCGGCAATATTAGCGGGGGAGTGGCAGACATTATGCGAACTACCGGTTCGCAGACCGAGGATACGATCAGCGGCGGTTCCTATCAGATCATCACGCAGAGCACCTTCCTGGCGCCTTTTGAGCAGGCAGGCTGCCTGATGTTGACGACTTCGTCGGGTACGACAGCCTTTGCCGTTAGCATGGGCGGCTGCTCGACCGGCCCCGATCTGACTTCAGGTGGTGCGTGTAAGAACGATGCTCAAGGCACGCCGGGAGTGTTCACGACCGGCCGCCTGATTGAATTTGACGACAGCACCGGCACAGGCACGCGGGCTTCCGGGATCGTTCGCCGGCAGGACAGCGCCGCGCTTTCTTCCGGCTTGAGCGGACGATATGCATTCGGCCTGAGTGGATGGGATTCGAGCGGCGGGCGATACGCCGCCGCCGGTTCCTTCAGCGCAAATTCCTCCAGCCTGGGGTCGGTCGCGGCTGACATCAATGATGGTGGAGTTCTGCAGTCTTCTCTCAGCGGAGGAACAGGAACTCTCACACTGGACACCACGACCGGTCGAGCCGGGGCAACCATGAGCGTAGGAAATACCTCCCTCGGGAATCTCGCCATTTATGTGGTAAGCGCTCGCGAGGCCATTGTCGCGGATACGGGAACACCGGGCGCAAACAATCCGATCATTGGGGGAGAAGCAATCAGTTCAAGCGGAACGTTAAGTGTTACCACCCTACAGAACAGTCATATTTTTCACACCGGGGGATTGGCTGATTCAGGGCCTGATCCAAACGTAGGCCTGCTGCATTTCGACGGAGCGGGTAGTTTTGCCGGCACGCAGTATGAAGACCAGGCCGGGACCATCGGCACAATTCCGCTCTCCGGCGCTTATTCCGTAGACTCCACTACCGGGAGGTTTAGGGTGTGGGCGACGAGTCCGCTGCAAAACGTCGGGGATCATCCGCTGGTGGGCTATATCATTCCCATCTCCAACACCCTGACGCGGCAGAGTTGCGTGCAACTGGCCAGCTGCGTGACCGGGTTTCTGTTGAGCACAGATGCTACCGTACAAGCCGGCCAAATGGAGTTTCAAACTCCCAGCGTTGCGCCGCCTCCTCCTTTTTCGAACCTGTTCTGGACGGGATACTATTTCTTCGGGACCGATGAGATGCTGGATGCTTCGACCCCGCTGCTTGCCGGAGTGTCCAGCCCCAATCCGACCGGTTCGGTCTACACCGGTATCCAGAGCGCGAGCTATCCCAACTCAAGCTATTGCATGCAGCCCGGCTGTGTACTGCTGATCCCGAACGAAACCATCGCTGCATCCGGAGTATATTCAGTGAGCAGCAATGGCAGCGCGAGCATCGGAGGCGGAACGGTAGCAGTTACCAATGGGAACGTAACTTTCTACATTGACGAGTCGCCGATCAATTCGCATCCCTCGGTGATCGTTCTGGAACAGTAGGCGCCGGGCGGATGCAAGAACCTGCAGTTGTGGCTTGCAGCAAGCCTTCTAGGGCGCCTGCCAGAGGTGCGGGCTTACAGAGCAATTGCAGGTAACCGGCCCGCGGTTACTGTTTCTTTCCTGCTGTGAAATGTTCGACGTACCTTCGTAACTGGCAACCGTAATGTCCCGCAACTAAGCTTCGGCCCGGGGGTTTACCTTTCCATGACCAATAAACTCACGCAGTCTCTCTTAATTCTGGCAGCGGGCGGGCTGATATTTGCCGGCGCCGCCTCGGCTCAAACCCAAAACACTTCTGGTGCAGGCGCGGGACAGGTAGATCCAGGCCATCCGCGTGTGAACCAGGTTAACCGACGGGAAACCCGTCAGCAGAATCGTATTGCTAACGGAGTGAAGAACGGCCAGCTCACGCCGGGACAGACTGCACGTCTGGAGCGCGGCGAGCAGCGGCTGCAACACAACGAGAAAAAAGATATGGCTGCCGACAATGGCCACCTGACCAAACAGGATCAGCGCCAGCTGAATCGTGAATCCAACCGCATGAGCAAGCGGATCGCAGTCGACAAGCACTCCAAGTAAGTCTAGCCGTAGAATCGCCGGTTCAGCACGAAAGCCGCTCATTTGCCGCGGCTTTTTCTTTTTTTCGAATTAACGCGGTTCTTCGAGTGTCTCTCCCGTGTTCTGAGTTCGTAATGTGCGAGGATGCTTGCATCGGGACACAGAGTCCTGTCTATAATGGCCGGGCACGAGCACGGATTCGCCGGGCAAAGCCCGATCATCAGCACGCTGCATATCGACCCTGTCTCTTCCCGGTGCCGTCGCTCTACAGTGCTCCAGAACTGCCGTGTATGTCATGAACATCAAGCCTGGCATTGAAGTAGCGAGCCTGAGTGACCTCGGCTGCCAGCGGGATAACAACGAGGACGCCTTCCTGTACTGGGAGCCGACCAGCGACGCAGACTTTGCTCGCAAGGGTCGATTGGCAGTTATCGCCGACGGCATGGGTGGTTACGAAGGAGGCCAGGAAGCCAGCCGCTTGGCCGTGGAGACCGTTCGCGAGGTCTATGACCAGGACTTTCGCGGTGATCCGCAAACCACCTTGCAGGAGGCGTTCGCCATTGCTCACGGGCGGATACAGGACTTCGCCGAAAAGCATCCCGGATTTCTGGGGATGGGAACCACATGCACGGCACTGGTCGTGCTCGGTCGCCGGCTTTACGTGGCGCACGTCGGGGATAGCCGCCTTTATCGGGTCCGTGGCCCGCAGATTTCACGCCTCACGCGCGATCATTCTTATGTGGGCAGATTGGTCGAAAGCGGAATTGTGCGCTCCGAGGATGCCGAAAAACACCCGCAGCGTCACATCCTTACCGCTGCTCTGGGAGCGGGCACAGAAGTCTCGGCGGACTCTGCCGATCCTGAGGTCGATCTCGAAGACGGGGATACGCTTGTTTTGTGTACCGATGGACTGTGGGGAGTGGTGAGTGAAGACGAGATCGTGAAGGCCGTGCGAGAGGAAAAGTCAGTGCAGGAATCCTGTAGGGAGTTGGTGCGCCTCGCCCTGGAGCGCGGCGGGCCGGACAACATCACGGTACAGGTGCTGCGGATCACGCCAGAGTAGCTCTCGATTCGGTATCCGTAGGCAGCGCAGACCGGACCTTCGGACTGCAACAAATTGCACACCCCCGGTGCATACGGCAGCCGGCAAGCTCCGCGGAATCCACTCAGAAACCTGGTTGATGAGAGCCAAGATTCCCCCAAATAATTCTCTCCTATGTCTATAAAGTCTAGTATGTCGATGGACAATTATGCCATAATGCTGGCAATGACGACCCAGGGAGAAAGCAGGCTCCGCAGGTGCGGCTTGGTTTTTCTGTTGTGCCTCGCATGTGTGCTTCTTGGCCGCGCCCAGACTGTGGTTCGTGTCGGTGCGTTTCCCAACATCACTCATGCCCAAGCCATGGTGGGCAAAGCGAACGGCTGGTTCGAGAAGGCCATGGGCCCGGCCGTCAGGATCCGGTGGACCAGTTTCAACGCTGGTCCCGCGGCGATCGAAGCCTTGTTCGCCGGCGCGATCGACATGACTTACGTCGGCCCGAATCCGGCAATCAACGGATACGTCCGCTCCAACGGGGAAGCATTGCGCGTGATCGCCGGTGCCGCAAGCGGCGGGGCTTCTCTTGTGGTCCGCAACGACAGTGGAATCCGTAGACCGGAGGATTTTCGCGGCAAGCGCGTGGCTTCTCCTCAGTTTGGCAACACGCAGGACGTTGCTCTGCGCAATTGGCTCAAGGATCACGGATTGAAAACCACCGACAAAGGCGGCGACGTGCAGGTTATCCCCATACACAATCCCGACCAACTAACAATGTTCCTCAGGAAGGACCTGGATGCGGCGTGGGCCCCAGAGCCCTGGGCCACGCGGCTGATTCACGAGGGCAACGGGCGATTATTTGTCGATGAGCGCACGTTGTGGCCCAACGGGCAGTTCGTCAGCGCGCTGCTCATCGTAAATACCAGATTTCTGAAAGCGCACCCTGACCTGGTCAAAAACTGGGTGCGCGCCCATGTGGATCTCACGGACTGGATCAACGCGCACCCAGACGATGCCAAGAAACTGCTCAACCGGCAGATTCAGGCCGAGACCGGCAAAGCGCTGCCCGAAGCCGTATTGAATGAAGCTTTTGGCCGAATGGAAGTTACCTACGACCCCTTGCACAACGCTCTTACGACGGCAGCCCGCGAAGCCTTCGAAAATGGTTTTCTCGGGCGGCAAATGCCCGATCTCTCGGGTCTTTACGACCTGACGATCCTGAACCAGGTTCTTGCGGAGAAGCGAAGAAAGGCGATTCAATGAATTCCAACACTCAAGATGTCACGGCGGGGTTTCCTGTTCCCCTTGAGCATCGCTTTCCGCCTCTCAGCGGCGAGCCGCCTGAGAAATTCGGTCCGGCTTCAGTAGTCATTCCTTCACGGCCAATGCCACACGCAACCCCGAAGGTTGGTTTGTCGGACATTTGCCTGAGCTACCGAACGGAGCATGGCGAAGAGCTGCTGGCCCTTGACCACATCAATCTCCAAGTGAAGGCAGGAGAGTTTCTCTGCATCGTCGGCCCTTCGGGCTGTGGAAAGTCCACTCTGTTGCACCTGATTGCCGGCCTGCATCGGCAAACCGCGGGGCAGATTCTGGTGGATGGCAAACCGGTGCAGGGACCTGGGACCGACCGCATTCTCATTTTCCAGGAACTCGGACTGTTTCCCTGGCTGACCGTCGGAGAAAACGTCGAGTTCGGCATGAAGATGAACGGCGTCAGAAAAACTGAGAGGGAAGAGAAGACCGAGCATTACCTCCGCCTGGTTCATCTGGCCCAGTTTAAGAAGAGTTACACGCATCAGCTGTCGGGCGGCATGAGGCAAAGGGTTGCGCTGGCGCGTGCGCTTGCCACGGAACCCGATGTTTTGCTGATGGATGAGCCTTTTGCCGCGCTTGATGCTCAAACTCGAGACCTGCTGCACGATGAACTGGAGCGCATCTGGGCCCAGACCGGGCGCACCATCATTTTTGTGACTCACAACGTACGGGAGGCGGTGCGGCTTGGCGAACGGGTGGTGCTTCTCACTTTCAGGCCCGGGCGGGTGAAGCGCGAGTTTCCCGTCGAGTTACCGCATCCCCGAATGATGGAAGATGGTGCGGTGCTGCGCGCCGCCCGCCAGATCCTTGATGACTTGCGGGAAGAAATCAACCGCTCTCTCGAGGTGGAATATCGGGTGGGTGTGAAACCACGCGTGAAACCTGAGGTTGAGCAATGAGGCGCGCACTCCGTTATGTGATTTTCTATGGCCTGTTGTTTGGTCTGTGGGCACTTCTGGCCGAACTGAGGATTTGGCCGCCGTATCTGTTTCCCACACCGTGGGGTGTCGGGGAGGCTCTGCGTGCTGGGTTTGCCGATCATTCCTTCTGGATCGCAATCGTAGTCAGCATGAGGAGAATGCTTCTTGGCTACGGCATTTCGGTAACCCTCGGCGTTGCACTCGGTTTGGGCGTGGCCAGCAGCAAATTCCTTGAGGAGACTGTGGGGGGACTGCTGGTAAGCCTGCAGAGCCTGCCCAGCATCTGCTGGTGGCCCCTGGCATTGCTCTGGTTCGGCCTCAGCCAGAACGCAATCTTGTTTGTGATTGTCATGGGATCGATGCTGTCGGTGACTCTGGCCATGGAAGATGGCCGCAAGCAGATGCCCAGAATCTTCGGTATGGCCGGGCGCAACCTGGGTGCACACGGATTCAAGCTGTTCTGGTATGTGCTGCTGCCCGCCAGCTTGCCCTTTATTGTTTCCGGGCTGAAGCAAGGGTGGGCCTTTGCGTGGCGATCGCTGATCGGCGCCGAAATGCTCTACCTGAGTCTTGGTCTGGGACAAATCCTGATGATGGGCCGGGACCTGAACGACATGAACGCTGTGATCGCGGTCATGATCCTGATCGTTGCGATCGGATACGTGACGAATGGCGTCGTGTTCCGCTCGGTAGAGCGCCGCCTGCAACGTAAGTGGGGCGTAGCGACGTAAAGCGCCGTACTGCGACTTTTTCCTGTAAGCAGACGTTTTGTGGAATGTGATGGAATGTTTCTAATCACAAGTAACTCTATGGAGATAAATGTAAATGAAGAAAGCGCGATCGCGGTGGGCCGCGAGACGCCCACGCGACTGAGCTCCAGCGCGAAGATTTCACTCCCCCGGCAAGTGAACGTTGAATCTCAAAACTCCAGGAACGAGAGGACTCCAAACTCATGAAAGGCCACAGCACCATTCTACTCACCAGCCTGATCTTGGCAGTTCTGACCGTGCAATCTTGGGCTGAGACCCCAGCAGCCGCTCCAGCGCCGGGTGATACAACCGGCAAATCCTCCGTTGCGGCCAATGCCGCACCGCCAAATTCCCCCGCCACTTCGGCGGATATCGAAGCGCTGAAAGCTGCCTTGGCCGCTCAACAGAAGGAAATTCAGCAGCTGCGGGAACTGCTGTATGCGCATGCGAGAGACAAATCGGCTACGCCGGCGCTAGCCAACAAAACAACACAGCCAGCCAACACCATCGCGGCACCAACGGTTGCTGAGGCGCCGGTCGGTGCGACGATCCCTGACCCGGCTCCTTCTGCCGGTATTCCGCAAACCTCGCCCGTCGGGGTGAATCTGCAGGCCGGAAGCACTGATGAACGCATTCGCAATCTCGAGAGGCAGATTAAAGGTCTGGGACCGATTTCCTTCAGCGGAGACATCCGGCTACGCGCCGAACCGTTTTTCGGCGGACCCAGCGACGAGTCGCTGGATCGCGTTCGCGGCCGCGTCCGAGCCCGCTTCAATGTGGACGCCGATCTGGGTTCACAGTTTCGGGCAGGCCTGACGCTGGCCAGCGGCGACCTGAACAACCCCATTTCGACGAATCAGACCTTGACCGGCTTTTATACCCGCAAGCCAATTGCGCTGGATCAGGCGTTCGTGGAGTTTACGCCCCGTGAGTTCAACGAGCTGACCCTGGTGGGGGGCAAGTTCCGTTATCCCTGGTACAACACCGAACTCACTTGGGATAAAGACCTTAATCCTGAAGGGGCAGGCGAAACCTTGGCCTTCAAACTGGACACGCCGGTTCTGAAGAGATTCGCGCTGGTCGGCTTTCAACTGCCCTTCGCCGAAGTGGCCGGGACTCAAGCGGACAATGAGAGAGTTGCCCAGCAGATCACCTACGGCGGGCAAGTGCAAACCACGTGGCAAATCGCGCCTCGCATAGTCCTCAGCGCGTACTCGGGCTACTACGATTTCCACGGTGCTGATTCCATTGCTCTTGCCCTGGCTCGCGCGAGTAGCAAGAATCCGCAGACCCCTCTGGTGGGATTACTGCCCCTGACTTCCGGAAATACGGTTCCGAACTCGACCTATACCACGACTGGGACGACTGTGATCACCATAGCCGGCAAAGCGTATCCCACCGGAGTCAGCTCGATCACGAATGCCCAGTTCGCCTCCAAGTTTGGTCTTTTTGATAACATCGCCCGGCTTGACCTTGATATCGGTCATCCCCGATGGCCGCTGAGTTTCATCGGCGATTACGTGCAGAACACCGAGGCTTGCGGGAACCTGCCCAACATCCTCCCGGCGCCGGCAGATACATCCACTGAGACCTACAAGCAAAAGCTGAGTTCCCCCTGCAACTCGCATTACCGGCGGGGATACTGGTTGGAAGGCCGCATCGGCCGCCTGCAGGAGAAGGGAGACATGCAGTTCGGCTATACCCGCATCTACATCGAGCAGGAAGCCGTCCTCGCCAACTTTAATTACAGCGAAATCTACCAGGGAACCGACGTCAGCCAGCATCGTTTCGATTCGTTTTATCAGTTTGACCGCAACGTCCAGCTGGGCTTTACGGCTCTGGTCGGCCGCCCGCTGGGACCGAAACAGGACTGGCTCGAACGATTGCAGTTCGACACAATTTTCATCTTCTGAAGGACACCAATAAAGGACACCAAAGCCGCTGATTCTCGAAGCAGGCAGAGGGCAGGAGTTATTCTGGACAATGGAAGTAAGCTTGTACCGGACATTGATTACGACATGACAACGCGCTGCCGACCCAATGTCCCGTATGGACACTACGGCAGCGCGGCCAATGCTGAGCCCAAAACTGTGGGCAGTATAGAAACCCGCTCGCCCTGATTCTAGTGCTTTGTAGGGTACTGGGCGGTTAATACCTGCACTCTTAACAGCCGATCAGGATTTTGACTCTGTGTCGTCCGTTGTCGAGTTTTTCTCCGGACGAAGCAAGGGAAACAAAATCACGTCGCGGATGCTAGGCGAGTTGGTCAGCAGCATGGCCAACCGGTCGACTCCTACGCCGCACCCTCCGGCCGGCGGCATGCCATAGGAGAGCGCCCGAAGGTAGTCTTCATCCATCTGGTGAGCCTCTTCGTCGCCGCGCTCCCGCTCTTTCAATTGCACTTCGAAGCGGCGGCGCTGATCCTCAGGATCATTAAGTTCGCTGAAGCCATTGGAAATTTCCATTTGCCCGGCAAAGATCTCGAAGCGTTCGGTCCAGTCCGGCTCATGCGGCTTTTGTTTCGAGAGCGGCGAGACGGCCGTAGGGAACTCATAGACGATCGTGGGCTGCATGAGATGCTTTTCCGCAACGGCTTCGAAAATCGCTGCAACCGCTGCCCCCACCGGTTCGGCAGCATCATAGGCTGGCCTAAAACCCGAACTCCAAAGGTGGTTGACCATGTCTTCAACTAAGACTCGTGTGGCAAACTCGTTGAGCTGCGGTCTTGCCCCCGCGCCTTCAGGCCAGAAGTTTATGATCGCCTCGCGCATGGTCATACGCTGCCAGCTTGACCAGTCGAGTTCGTGGACTACCTCCCTCCCATCTTCCTGGATCGTCCACGTCGATTTCGTAGAGCCATTTACATCCTTCGCGCACTGCGTGATCAGTTCCTGGGTGAGATCCATGATGCCCTGATAGTTGGTGTAGGCCTGATAGAACTCGAGCATGGTGAACTCGGGGTTCCAGCGCCACCCCAGTCCCTCATTTCGGAAGTTGCGGTTGATTTCATACACGCGGTCGAATCCGCCGACCAGCAGGCGCTTCAAATAAAGCTCGGGAGCAATGCGCAGATACAAATCCATGTCGAGTGTGTTGTGATGCGTCACGAAGGGCCGCGCCACGGCGCCGCCGGCGATGGGCTGCATCATGGGAGTTTCGACTTCGATGAATCCGTGCGCGTCGAGCGTGCGGCGCATAGACTGAATCAGCCGGCTGCGCCTGAGAAAGACTTCGCGCACCTCAGGATTGACTATGAGGTCAACATAACGCTGACGATAACGCAGCTCCACGTCGCTTAGTCCGTGCCACTTCTCGGGCAGTGGCAGCAGATCTTTCGTAAGAAAGGTAATCTCCTCGACGTGAACGGTGAGTTCGCCGGTCCGTGTCCGGAATAAATATCCGCTGACGCCGATGTGGTCGCCGAGGTCGAGAAGCCTGTAAAGTTCGAATCCTTTCTCCCCGACCGCGTCCTTCTTCACGTAGATCTGCAGCCGCTGGCCGCCCTGCTGCAAATGACAAAATCCTGCCTTGCCCATGAGGCGGATGGCCATGATGCGTCCGGCGATACGCACGTTGATGCGCGGGTCCTCCAGTTGCTCGGCGCTCTTGTCGGAATATTCCCTCAGAATTTGCGGGATCGTATGCGTGAACTCGTACTGATTGCGATAGGCAGACTGGCCCAGAGCTTCGATCTGATCCAACTTCTGGCGGCGCAGGTCGTAAATGTTTTCGTCGAGAGCCAAGCGGTCCTTTCGGCGAGCGAATTGCGATTATAAACAATGCGCGTGGAGGGCCGAGCTGTCTCCTGGGAAGTATTGCTTTGTTGGATGTACCATGGTACATTGGTACACATGGCCGACGATCCCAGGCTGCTGGTGGAGCGGGTGCAGACCGGCGTCCGCATCGAAAAGCGCATTCTCAAAGTGCTCAAAGCCTTCGCCGACTACCACGACATTACTCTTGGGGATCTGCTGGAAGGCATTGTGCTGCACGCCTTCGACGGCAAGACTCCGTTCAGTCCGGCTTCGATCGAACGCATTCAGGCCCTCAAGAAGTTCTACGAGCTCGACCTGGATTCGAACGCCAGCCACAAACTGAAAGAGACGAGGGGACAAGGCGCCCGCCGGCGTGGCGCGGCCAAATGAGCGCCGATCATTGAGGTGCACCATGAACGAGGTAAAGAGTCAGCCGCCGCTGACGATTTTGCGATGGGCGCTGGGCCTGGTCATCCTGGCTGAGGCGGTGGTGTTCCTGTTGCCGCAGTCGAGTCACGCCTTTGCGAAAACGCACCTCCCCAACGTCATCCAGCCGGTGCTGGGCTGGGGCGAGATCGTGGGCTGCATTCTCCTGCTGATTCCTCGCACCGCCATCCGCGGAGCCTGGTTTCTGCTTGCAGTGTTCGTGCTGGCGGTCATCATCCACTTACTCCACGGCATGTACAACGTCGGCAATCTGCTGGTCTACGCGGCGGCGGCGTGGACACTGGCTGCCGAAAGCGTTGCGCACGGGCCCGGCGCCCAAGCATGAACAACCACGAACTCATTCGCTGGTTTGAAGGCGGCAACGTCGAAGGTTCTTTTCATCATTCCGATCATGTTCGCCTGGCGTTTGCCTATCTGTCGGAATATCCGGTGCTCGCTGCGCTGGAAAGGTTTTGCGCCGCCCTCAAGCGATTCGCCGGCGCGCGCGGCAAACCGCAGCTTTATCACGAAACCATCACCCACGCTTATTTTTTCCTGATCCACGAGCGCATGGCCCGCTGCCAAGGCTCAGACTGGGAGGAATTCGCCCGAAGGAATCCTGATCTGCTGGTCTGGAAAGGTGGTATCCTCGCACGCTACTACCGGGAAAGTACTTTGCGATCTGATCTTGCGCGCAGCGTGTTTCTGCTTCCCGATAGGCTGGCCTCGGGTTGATGGTTGGCCGGCCGGAAGGTGGTGGAGAGTTGGGCCCAGCCTTGCACCGTTTCAACGCCGATGGCAAGCCGGTCGCCATGCCTTCATGAAGGCATGTTTCCCCTGTCACCAGAACAGAGCGGTCTCGTATTCACCCATTACGCGCCATGACGCCGGGAAAGGAATAGAATATTCCGCGAAAACCATTCCAGTGACCGGAGGGAATCATGAACGCCGCCGCCAACCCCTCTTTCATGCAGCGCGAGCCGGAACTTCTCGGGCAAACCGTAATTCTGATCGGAGGCAGCGCAGGCATCGGGTTTGAAACGGCGCGACGGGCGCGCGATGAAGGAGCCAACGTTATCCTTACCGGACGGGATCGTGGACGGCTTGATCGCGCTGCAGCCGAGGTCGGCGCCAGGAGCACAGCCGCTTTCGACGCCACGGACTTCATGCTGCTCGAGAAATTCTTCGACAACCTTGCGACGCCGGTGGATCACATTCTGGTCACCGGCCCGGGTCCGTACTACGCGCCGCTGGCGGAGTTCGATTTCGACAAGGGGCGCCGCGACATCGAGGCCCACCTTTTACTTCCCCTGCAGGTGGCGCGGAGCGCCAGAGACAAAGTGCGTCCAGGCGGGACCCTGCTGTTTATGGGTGGTACGGGTGGCCGCAAGACGGCGAAGGGTCTCACCCTCGTCTCAGCCATCACGGCGGCGCTGCCAGCGATGACAAGGAACCTTGCGCTTGAGATCGCTCCGGTGCGGGTTAACCTTATTGCCGCCGGCTTCGTTGACACACCGTTGTCTGCCGAACTGCTCGGCGATCAACTCGAAAACCGCCGTAGCCAGCTTCGCGAGACGCTTCCTATCCGGCGCGTAGTCGGGCCCGCCGACGTGGCCGCGCTCGCGGTACACATTATGACCAACACAGCCCTTACGGGCGCAACTTATGACATCGATGGCGGACAGCAGTTGGTCGCTGCCTAGCGACAGAAGTCAGTATGTGCAGTAGGGACCGCAGTAGTCAAAAACAGACTCAGAATGCCGGTTGTCCCGCGAAGCGAAAAGGAGGCACGCACATGTCCACGATTCACCTGCACCAGACAACGACCTTGACGCCCGAGCAGTACATCGCCGGACTCACCGACTTCGGGCCCGGCCGCTCAAAGCTTTTTGGCAACAGCGCCGACGAGTACCTCAAG
>DATKPV010000073.1:0-4693 GCA_035523915.1 Candidatus Aquilonibacter sp.
AGCACGGCCCATGTCGCCTCCCTCTTCACGATCTTCTCGCGTCCGATGGCATCGATTGCCAACTCCAGGTCGGGGACTTCAAAAAACAGCACCGCTTTATCTTTCGAGGGATAGTTCTCCGAGCCCTTCTTTTCCAGGCAAACGAAACCAGCCTCACCCCCAAATTTGGCGTGATGGCCAGATTCCTCGTCAGTGACCGCCAGACCGAGGGTTTCGACGTAGAATTCTCTGGCTCGGTCGAGGTTCTCAAAGTACAGTTCCACCCCGACAAATCGGGCTGCTGGTTTTGCCATGGTGTGCTCTCCCGTGAAAGGTGGCGTTGCAGAAATAGTGTAGTGACCTATCGTCCACGTTATCCACTGCGGTCCTCAGCTTTTCCACAATTCGTGCCTCCCGGAGCCGCTGCCGGGCATGGCATCCCAGCCTACATGCTTCTTGTCAATGTTTCTCCATTCGACGCTGTATTCCGCGTCACAAGAAACGTGCGCAGAATCGTTGACAAAATTTCGTGACCCGCTAGAATACCCCACGCTCCTTGCCTGTAAAATTTGCTTATGGTCTCCAATCTTCTCGATCCCGTTCTGTTGCAAACCGAAATTCCAGATCTCCAACTTCATGGCAGCGGCAAGGTTCGCGACGTCTACACGGTCGACGATCAGCGACTGCTGTTCGTGGCCACCGATCGCATTTCCGCATTCGATTACATCCTGGCCACCGGCATCCCGCAAAAGGGCCGGGTACTGACGCAGATTTCGCTATTCTGGTTTGATTTCCTGGCTGACGTCGTTCCCAACCACTTCATTTCCGCCGACGTGGATTCCTACCCTCCGCAGGTACGCAAGTACGCCGATCAATTGCGCGGACGCTCCATGCTGGTGCAGCGCGCGGAAATGTTTCCCGTCGAATGCGTGGTCCGTGGGTATATCTCGGGCTCGGCGTGGAAAGAATACAAAGCTACCGGCTCGGTTTGCGGAATCGAGCTGCCCCCCAATATGCAGCAATCGCAAGCCTTCCCGGAGCCGATCTTCACCCCCGCAACCAAGGCCGTAACCGGCCATGACGAGAATATCTCGTTCGAGGATATGTGCAGGATCGTGGGCCGCGAGGATGGAACTCGTCTGCGCGACCTGACGCTGGGCATTTATAGTAAGGCGGCGGCCTACGCTCGCCAGCGCGGTATTATCATCGCGGATACCAAGTTCGAATTTGGACGCACGACCAAGGGCATCACTCTGGCCGACGAAGTTCTTACTCCCGATTCTTCCCGCTTCTGGCCCGCCGACAAGTACGCTCCGGGCCGGGCGCAGGAGTCTTATGACAAGCAGTACGTTCGCGATTACCTCGAGCAAATTCACTGGAATAAGCAGCCGCCCGCGCCGGCCCTCCCCCCGGACGTCGCGCGGCGGACCAGCGAAAAATATCTTGAGGCGTACTTCCAGCTCACGGGGCGCAAGCTGGAGGGATGAACTGAGAATCGACGAACTGACAATCTGCCACCCCAACCCCGGGAGCATCCCATGAGCCTGGCGGATTGGTTCATTTGTGCGTTGGTGGTTTTGAACGTTGTGGCCGCGGCGATTCAGGGCTTTTTTTCTGAGGCTTTGACCATAGCAGGCCTGGTTGTGGGCTATCTCGTCGCTGCCTGGAAATATCGCACCGTGTCGGAATGGCTGGAACTGTACTTAAAGAATGTGTGGTTCTGTGAGATTTTGGCATTTCTTGTAATTTTCTTTGCGGTGGTATTGATCTTCGGCCTTGCGGCCAGGATCGCGCGCTGGGTCATGAAGCAAGCCGGGCTCAGCGGTTTTGACCGGTTGCTGGGCGGAGTTTTGGGTTTAGTGAAGGGCGCATTGATGGTGGCAGTGATCCTGATGGGCCTGACAGCATTCACGCCCACCTCGAAACTGTTGCAGAATTCGCAACTCGCTCCTTATTTTCTGGTGGTCGGCCGGGCGGCGATTTGGCTGGCACCGTCGGAGTTGCGGGCGCGCTTCTATCAGGGGCTGGACCTGCTTCATCATGCTCCGCAAAATGTAACCGGCATTTCCGCAGAGTCTGCGAAATAGACGTAGTGCAGAAAACAATTTCGAAGCGAAAAGAGAGCTATCGTGAAAGATCAACTGGAAGCACTCGTCCTGCAGATGTATCGCAGCAACATCCTGTACGCGGAAGGCGTGCGTGAGTTCAAAAAACGTTTCATTCTGACCGTGCTCGAGGAAAACAAAGGCAACCAGTGCCGCGCCGCGCGCGAATTGGGCATGCACCGCAACACCCTGAGCCGGACTATTAACGAACTGCGCATCGACGTTCGCCAGTTGCGCGATGGCGAGAAGCGGCCGCCGCGCAGCGCCCGCCCGGTCAGCCTCGACAAGAAAATCGTTCGCTAACGCTCGCCCAGAAGAGTCCGCCTCCGATAAGTTCCCCGGAAAAGTGAAAGGCAGCCCAAATAGGCTGCCTTGTTTCTGAAACCGAGTCCCCCGACTACGACGCAGGCCTGTGCGCCGGCTTTCGAGCGGGAGGTTCCTGCTTGGTCCGCAACAATTGCCCTTTATCCATAACCATCATGAAAGGGTTGGAGGTGTAGGAAGAAGGCTCACCCTGGAAGTCGAAGCTGGCTCCATCTTTCGGGATGAGTTTGGGAGGAACCTTCTCCTCAAAGTTGAGAGTGATGTCGGCCTTCTTGGCATCGATGTCGTCGGAACTGCCCGCGATCATGAATTGTGTGGGCGTGGTGCCGATGACGGTGCCATTCATCTGCACCGCCTTGCCCTTAATCGCGTTCCACACGGTCGCCTGATCTTCCGGCGAGCCGTTCGTCAGGACGAACTCCCACGTGGCGAAGTCCATCTTGTCGGGAGACGTGGCCGTGATCATGTTGTGCGCCTGTTCGGCCGGAGTGGGCGCGGGCTTGATCGGCACCTGCGCGCCGTTGGCTTTTGCCGCTGCAAGGACGTCAGTCCAACCGTCTTCCCCAGCGTGAAATTTAACGTATTGCGATTTTGCGTATTTTTCAATCTGAGGGGCGGCGGCCGGTGGGGCGACTGCGGCAGCTCGTGCCGCGAACCAGATTCCATTCTGATAATCGGGCGGCGTCTGACTCAGGTACGCGAGAGCCAAGGGATAGACAACGCTGAAATCGGTGGGATTGGCGTCGACCGCGGGCTTTAGAGCCTTGACCGCATCGGCGTAATCTTTGTCCTGAAGATCCGCAATCCCGATCGCCGAGTCAAAAATGGAGGTCATCTGCGGCTGCATCTTCTTGATCTCGGGATCGGTCACCTTATCGAAACATGACAGCCCCTGCTCGCCATCTTTCTTACCGTCGACCAGTTCCTGTTTCGCGTTTGCGTCTCCGCCCTGGGCCAGCATGCGGTCGAAGTACGCCAGCAACGCCAGGGCGCGCTCGTTGCAGGGATCGATAACGATCAGCTTATTGGCCGTCTCCAAGGTTTTTTTGACGTTATTGGTCTGCTGGTAGGTTCCCATCAGAATTTCCAGCGCCTGCGTCTTCATGATGCTGTTGGGATACTGGGTGAGGAACGCTTCCAAGCCGCTGATCTTGGCGTTGGGATCGGTCTGCTGCACTGCCGCCACGTAGGCGTTGTATTCCGCCGGATCCTTAATGACGGGCGCGGAGGATTGTCCTTGAGCGGGCGCGGCGGCTTGTCCTAGGGCGGGCTGCGCGGCTTGGGTCACTGTTCCTACAGAAACCCCAAGCACAACCGCAAGCAGAAGTCTTGTCATTAGTATGGCTCCTTGACCATGGCAATATAGCTTTTTCCGGGATACATTTTCGTAAATCTAAACGGTGACTGCATTCCGACTGGACCGCATGTTCGGATCCTGCTTTGGAATGCTCCGCTTCCTGGCAGGCAGCCCGGGAAGTTAGGACTGACGCACGGGCACCGCGAACCCGTTTCCCGGTTGGCCGGATTATAAGTACCTCGACTGCCGAAGGCAAGCAAGTTCCCAAAGCTGACCCGATTTACTGCTAAGATGCGGGCAGCGGCTTGCGTGGATGTTTCGCCGCGACTCACTCCCGGAGTCTAGCAAGTATGGACACCGCAAAGCCTCTCCACGGGCAAGTGGCAGTCGTAACCGGCGCGGGGCGCGGCATCGGAGCCGCCATCGCCCGCAAACTCGCTGCATTGGGCGCTGCATCCGTCCTTTGCGGACGCACCCAGTCGACGCTCGATGAGACGGCGCAAACTATCCTGCAGAGCGGAGGGAAGGTCGAAGTCATTCCCTGCGACGTGACCGTGCTGCATCAGTTGGAATACGCTGCAGCCCGCGTCAACAGCACCTTCGGACGTCTCGACATCCTCGTCAACAACGCCGGCGTGGGCCGGTTCAACGAGCCCGTGCACAATCTCTTGCCGGAAGATTGGGACCGCATTCTCAACACCAACCTGCGCGGAGTGTATTACGCGATTCGCGCGTTTGCGCCGCTGATGATTCGCGCCTTTTCCGGGCACATCATCAACATCTCCTCGCTCGCGGGGAAAAATCCCGTGCCCAACGGCGCGGCTTACGCCGCTTCCAAGTGGGGATTGAATGGCCTGAGCTATTCGGTCGCGGAAGAACTGCGCGGACAGAACATTCGTGTGTCGGTGGTCTGTCCGGGATCGGTCGAGACCGAACTCAGCCCGCATACCGGCAAAGATCCGAATAAGATGCTGCAGCCCGAGGACGT
>DATKPV010000074.1:0-43667 GCA_035523915.1 Candidatus Aquilonibacter sp.
TCTGCTTGGCCAGAGGATTCTTGAGACTGACCATGAGCATCAGCTTGTCGCGGAAAATGGGCTGAATCCTCAGGCTGGGAGACTGAACCGGCAGAGAGAGCACGGCCACGTCCACCGAGCCATTTTCCAGCTTCTCCACGATCTTGTAGGTGAAATTGCGGTAGATGCTGATGTGCACATCCGGATAGCGAAGGCAATATTCCCCGAAGATATCGGGCAGCACGTAGAGGCACGTGGCTTCGTTCGCGCCCACCAGCAGCGTGCCCCGCGGCATGTGGCTATGGTCGGCCACTGCCATCAGCGACTCATCGCGCAGCGCCTTCAGCCGTTGCGCATAGTCGTAGAAGACCTGGCCCGCCGGAGTCAGCTTTACGGTCTTGCCCGAGCGGTCGAGCAGGCGGTCGCCGTATTCCTGCTCCAGTTGCCGGATTTGCGCGCTCACTGCGGATTGCGAGCGAAATACTTTCTCGCCGGCGCGAGAAAAACTGCCTTGCCGCGCGACTTCCAGGAAGGTAACCAGTTGGTCGAAGTCCATGCGCGATTATATATAGGAAGAGAGAGCAATTCTATCGCTGGCCGAATCTCCCGCTCCTCGATCGGCAACTCTACCGCAACTCCACTAACGCCAGAGCATACGACGGCAGAGTCAGAGTCAATTCGCCTCCGCGAAGAGTTCCCTTTTCTGGAGCGGCAAGCGAAGCAGCGTTTTTCAGTTGTTCGATCTGGGCTTGAGTCGGATAGCGCGGCGATCCCATTTTCTGGTAAAGCGCGTGAACATCGCCATGAAGCGGATCGACGATGGAAATCAAGCAGTGTTTGCGCCGTACGCCGCGAAAGCGCAATGTGACAGTCTTCGCCTCTCCGGTTTTTTCCGGAGGAGCGTAATTCCACACCGCCAGAACCAGTGTCCCGTCTTTCTTTCTCGTCAGCAGTGCGGAATCGGAATTCAATTCAATCCGCTCGTCTCCCAGATCGTGCAGGAGCTTAAACGCATTGAAGGAGGGCTTGGGGATTCCATCCTCGGCGAGCAGTCCGAATCCGCCATAGAAAGGCGTCTTCACCACTCCCTGCTCTTCAAACACATCCGAAAAAGTCCAATACGACATCATTTGCACCATCCCGTCGCACTGCCGGATCGTATCCGCCAGCCACGGGCCCATGTAAGCTGCGTCGGTCACATCGGGTTCGTTGGCATAGCTGGCATTGAACTCACTCCAGATCAGCGGCAGATCAGGCATAGAGGAAGCCTGAATCTGGTCATGCACTTTTTTCACGGCGCGGCACACCATGTGGTCGCGGGAAATTGTCTCGTTCGTGCCGAACACATCCTGCGACTTGTCGTTGCCGTAAACGTGAGTCGAAACGAAATCCACGGGGACGTGATGTGTGGCGCAGTGCTGAATAAACGCATCGGCCCATGCGGCCTGCGCCGTCGCCGGCCCGCCCACGCGCAGCCTGGGATTCACCGCTTTGAGAGCGCGGGCGGTGTGGTCATAAAGCTCCCAATAGGTGGATTGCCGGGGCTCTCCACCCCAGAAATCTATATTGGGTTCATTCCACACCTCGAAGTACCAATGGCTCACCTCATCGATTCCATAGCGCTCGACCAGGTGCTCGGCAAGGTGCGTGATCAGATCATCCCACTTGCCCCAGTCTTTCGGCGGCGAAACGTTCGGCTTGTACCAGAAAGCCTGAATGATCTGCTTGGCCGCAAGTTTCTTGGGCATGAAACTCAATTCCACAAACGGCCGCACTCCATCGGCCAGCAGGCCGTCATAGATCTGATCAACGTAGGAGAAGTTGTAGATTGGCTGGCCGGACTTGTCTTCTTCGTAGATGCCGACCTCATCATCAAGAATGGCGTGAAAGCGCATGTAACGGAAGCCAGTGATTTGTTCGACCTGCCGGAGATCGTCGCGATAGCCGGCGCGCAAACTCAGGATCGCCCGGCCCGAACCGAACATCTGTTCCCAGAAATGAGGAAAGGGATGCGCCGGCGCTGCGGCATCGACCACGATTACATCGCCCGTTTGAGCCAGAACCGTAGTCGCCAGGCACAATACAACCAGACACATGCATCTTTTCAAGGAGGATGGCTGCATCGTGCGAGGATAGCATTTCAGGCGTATCTTCGAGGAGGACAGAGCCCTGGCCAGGACTCCCGTTGTTGTATACATAGTTTGTGAACTCGAAAACGCTGAAGCTCGGGCGCCGCAAGGAGGGCTGGATGCTTTCCAACAGGATGACTTGCACGTTTATAATTTTCTCGAGTCTGTTTATGCTTTCAGCAGTCATGACCGCCGCGACCCGCGTTACCCGGCAACCATTTGGCAAGACTCCCGACGGAACCACCATCGACCTCTATACGCTGAATGACGGAAAGGTCGAAGCCCGCATCATGAACTTCGGCGGAATCATCGTGTCGCTGCGCACACCCGATCGCAACGGCAAGATGGACGATATCGTGCTCGGCTACGACTCGCTCGAACCCTACCTCACCAATCCCGCTTATTTCGGAGCCATCATTGGCCGTTATGCCAACCGCATTGCCCACGGCACGTTCCAACTGGATGGCAAAACCTATTCCATCCCGAAGAACAATGGAGACAATGCTCTGCACGGCGGCACGCGGGGCTTCAACAAAGTGGTCTGGACTGCCCAACAGATTAAAGATGGCATCGAGCTGACTTACGTCAGCCCGGACGGCGATCAGGGCTTTCCGGGCACGCTGACCTCCACCGTCTCCTACACCTTGCATGGCGGCGCCTTGCGCATCGAATATTCCGCGACAACGGACAAGGACACCGTCGTCAATCTTACCAACCACTCCTACTTCAACCTGGCAGGAGAAGGCCACGGCGATATCCTGGGCGACGTCGCCAAGATCGACGCCTCCCGTTTCACGCCGGTGGATTCGAATCTAATTCCTACGGGAGCATTGAAGCCGGTGCAAGGCACTCCTTTCGACTTTCGCGCTCCTCATGTCATTGGCGAGCGTATCCACGCGGACGATCCACAATTGAAGCTCGCGAAGGGATATGATCACAACTTCGTCCTCGATCACCCCGAAGGCGAACTGGCCGAAGCCGCTGAAGTGTTCGATCCGACCACCGGGCGAGTTCTCAGGGTGCTCACCACCCAGCCCGGCGTGCAGTTCTACACAGGAGATTCTCTGGATGGATCGATCACGGGGAAGCACGGCCACGTCTATCGCCAGTATTCCGCATTCTGCCTGGAGACGCAGCACTTCCCCGACTCACCCAACCATCCCAGTTTCCCGACGACGGAGCTGAAGCCAGGGGAGAAGTTCCACAGCGTAACCATCTTCGAGTTCAGCACAAGGCGGGCCGACTAATCGGATGCGTTGTTTAGCGCGCTCCTGAAAAAACGCGGGCGCAAGCGCGTTTGAAACGGCACAGCTTCAAGCCGCTAAGCTTTGTTAAGAATGCGGAACAAAAGCAGCCAGCGCTTTACATTGGTCGTGATCAGAAAATTTTCTTTGACATGCTCTCTGCCGTTCTGGCCGATCCGGCGGGCGAACTCCGGGTGTGTCAGCAAATAGCGGATCTGGAAGGCGCAACCCTCCACCGAGTGCACCAGCACGCCGGTGAGTTTGTGAATGACCTGGTTGGGAATTCCGCCCACGGCGCCCGCAATCGTAGGTTTTGCCTTCCACAGCGCCTCAGTCACCGTGAGTCCAAATCCCTCCTTGATCGACTTCTGGATGATCAGCGTTGACGCGCATTGGATGGCATTGATCTCATGGGCGCACCAGGGAGGAAGATCGAGAATGATAATATCGGGATCGCTTCCCGCCGCCTCTCTCACTTCCTGCAGCACGACCGCGCCCTCTGGATCGTCAGTCGCCCCTCCGCCGGCAAGCACCAGCTGGCAGTCGACGTATTTCTTCGCCAGCTTGTAGGCTTTCACCACCCCCACAGGATCTTTCAGACGGTCAAAGCGCGACACCTGCGTGACGATGGGCCGTGAGCGGTCGATCCCGAACTCCTCGCACACCTTTTGAACTTCCTGATCATCGATCTCTTTGTTTTTTTCCGAGAGCGGATCGATGCAGGGATAGAACAGATACTGTGGCGTCGGCAGATGACGCGCGAATGACTGCGAAGAAAAAATTGCCGCATCGTACTGCTCCACGAACGGGCGCAGAAATTCCCACACCTCCGGATTGGGATTGGAGAGGTCGATGTGGCAGCGCCACACCCAATGCGCCGAATCACTGCTGCGCGCCCGGATCAGCGCGACCGGCTGCGGATCGTGAATAACAACCAGTTCTTCTTCAAATCGCATCCGCTCCCGGTTTTGCTCGTTGTACATTAAAAAGATTTCCCGCGCCTGCTGGTTGAGCTCGTAGGGGGCGCCATGCAACGCGTTGTGAAAGGCCTTGGTGACTTCGAAGAAATCGTTGCCACCAGTGATCACATCCCAATGTGCCGGCACCTCAAGTTCGCCCAGCAGGGGAACGAGGCGGTTGAGAATCTCCGCCACCCCGCCTCCGACCGCCGTCGAGTTCACCATCTTGAGCGTTTTGCCTTTGAGTTCTCGCGCCAGAAACCGCAGCGCATTGATTTGCGGCTGCCCGATGATCGGGAGATAGTCTTCCAGGTGCGGCGGTGGCGGCGGAGCGGGCGGAGTCAGAAGCTTGGCTGGAATGGGTCTTCCATTTCCACGCGAGGGCGGAGGCCCTGCAGCCGCTGGTGCGGCTGTGCCCAGGACCGCGGCTTTTTCCTGTGACCGCGAAGCGACCGATTCGTCAGCCGTGGGCTCGGCGTATTGTTCCTGCGATTTCATCTTCGCCTGCTAGTTCAATGCTCTTCGCACGATGCGCGCAATCTGCTGCCTCACGCCCTCCATGGTGTCGGTGTAAATGTCGATGCGCTCGATGGCCTGCGCCGTATCGGCCAGGCCGACTTCTTCTTCCAGCCACTGGGAAAAGTCGTTGGACATGCGCCGCAACCGCAAGCGGGCTTCGATGAAGTGGTGGTGAATCGAGTGCACGCTGACCTGCTGTAAGGCGTCCACGAAACTGGACAATGAATCCGCCACGTAGGGCGTGGGCAACACCACAATGTCGGAGGCGCAAAAGTAAAAGGGCTCATGCGCCGGCCGTCCGCCCGCCGCGGAGTGCCCGTTCAGAAACTCATCGACGATTTCCACCATCCTCTCGCGCAGTCCCGCGATCACGGTAAACTCCCGCACATCCACACTGGCCAGCTGCTCGGCCAGAATCGGCTCGTGGCAGGCCGAGAGACTCCAATGGGCAAAGTCATTGGAAAAACCTTCCCGGATGAAATGATGCTCCTGCAGGGTGCGGAAGGTGTGTTGAAAAATCGAATCGTCGGGACATTCCCGCAGCGCCTGCAGAAATTCGGAAAGAGTGGCCGCCTTCTGCCGGCCAATGCGCAGCAGACTCTCGGACGTATTGAAATAAAACGGCTCACTGGTGTGTGATGGCGGCATGTTGGCAGCGCTCATAATCCGTTTTATCCGAGCCGGCGTCCCCGGTTCTTCTGCTACGGAGAACCCGTGTCGGTTCTATGTTCTTTGGATGCTCCGGGGTCATCGCTCGCTGCCCTTAAAAAATTGCAGCCGGATCTTTTCTCCACAGCGCCCACCGTAAGATCCTCGCGGTCGTCATCGCAGTTTCTGCTCCGCTTTCGCCATAAGGGCGGCCGCCACGCGTTTGATGCCGGCAACTTCCTCCAGCGTGGCCGTGCTCACACAGTTGCTCACCAGCTGGCCGCAGCGCTCGCGAATCTGGTCATGCGCCGCCGGGTCCTCGCCGCGAAGCGCCAGCAACTCCTTGAGCCAGCGTTTGCCGTATCCCGCATGAATGGTTTCGTCGGCCCAGTCGAAATCCATGTCGTGCTCGCTCAGCGCGTCGCCAAAACCATGAAAGAGTTGCGCTCGCGTCAGCTTGTGCCGGATGTTTTTGGTCTCAAAGAAATAGAGCATTCCCAGGCGGTAGATGGGATCCTGCCCCGATGCGCTTTCATATATATAGGTTCCCAGGGGAATCTCAGCCAGGTCAAATCCCCAATCTATAAGCCGTTCGTAACCCATGCGGCAATGCCGAGATTCATCGTAAGTCCAGCGCGCGGAATCGCGAATCCACTCCCAGGGAAGCACGTTGGCGAAAGCACGGAGAATCACCCCTCCCGTCTCAATCGCCCAAACCTCATTCAGGTGACTGATCGCCGACCGCAACTGCAGCTGCACCCCCTCGCCGTACAGAAAGGTCGAGTCCACAATGTCCGGCCAATAGAAGCGGCAGGGCCAGAAGCGGGAGTCGCGGGCGGGATGGTCGGGGATCACATAAGTTTTCGAGCCAGGCAGGGGCCCGGCAATTCCGGCCGCCGGCGAGGGGCCAACTCCCACGCCGCCCGCATCGGCCAGCCGCTCCGCAACCGCGCGCACCCAACTGGTGGAACTTTCACGAAGCTCTGGATTTCGTGACAGCTCCGCTTCCGCCCATAGTTGGAACGCATGAATCTGTTCTTCTTTTTCCGAAAGTGCAAGCGCCAGAAAGCGGTGGGTTGGACCATCGGCGATCACGTCTGACGCTTTCAGATAATCGCGGTACGCGTCGCGCAGCGCCGGCAGCAGGACACGGTCTGCACACAGCAAAAATGCCGGAACCGACGGCGAATCCTGCGTCGCCATGAAAAGCTCGATCAGAGCCCGGTCCGCACCTTCTTCTTCCAGCAGCCGGCTGGGGAAGCGCAGTTCAAAGACGCGTTCCCGCAGAGCCTGGGCCGTTTCGGCGCTCTGCCAAACAAATCGCGCCAGCCCGGTTTTGATTTCCAGAGGAGCGGCGCTCGGAATCCACGCCGCTTCGCAGATCAGCAACGCACGTTCGCAAAAGAAGAAGCGCTTGAGAAGTTGCGCCGTATCCAGCCGCATCCACTGCGCCCTGGCTTGTGTGCTGGAAAGAAATCCGGATGCCTGTGCCATTTCTCCTCGGACTTTTGCGGACCACCGCCTGATCGCTTGGACCAGAAAGCAAGCCTGTTCTGCTCCATTCTAAGACTGCCCTGCCAACGGAGTCACCACGGGGATATCGTGGCTGCCGTGCCGTCCGAATGTCTGACACTGTTTTCGGTGCGGCGTCATCCCGAGCGGAGCCGCTTTCCAGACGGATCGCGGCACGGCGCTTCGTAAGTCATTGAAAGCGAACTTACATTGCGGAAGCTGTGTTTTAATATCTTCAGGCTATACTGCGGATCCGCCAAGTACCTCATTCCAAAGAGGATGCAGCCGCAAGTTAAATCGATTTAACCGCTCGGTGAATTAACGAGAAACCCCCGAGACGCAAAAGATCGCACGGTGAGAAAAACCCGCTGCAGCGGGCGGCAAACGGGCCTGGAGGGCATTTCAGGCGGCGAGCCACTCCGGATAAGTCCGCCCTTCCTTCCGGCAGAACGAAACGACGTCACCGCGACAAGGCAATGATGGAATCACACCCTCCTTGGTGACCGATAGGCCGCCAGTAATCACGGCAAGCTGGGTTGCCGCTTCGAGAGTCGCTCCATGCGCCAGCGCGGTGGCCAGGCCGGCGTTGAAAGCGTCTCCGGCCCCGGTGCTATCGACGGGAGAAACCTCGATGCCTGGGACGTGCCTCACCGACGAAGCGGTCACGATCAAGGCGCCTTTCCTGCCCAGCGTCATTACTACCTGCCTGACTCCGCTGCGAATCAACTCGCGCGCCACCACTTCAGCATCGGCCGCCTCGGCTGGATTGTGCCCGGCCAGCACTTTCGCTTCCGTCTCGTTGGGAGTGAGAATATCCACGAGTTGCAGAACCGAAACCGGCAGAGACCGCACCGGAGCAGGATTCAGGATGGTCACCGCCCCATGCGAGCGGCCCTGCGCCATGGCAGCCTCGGCGGCCGGAACCGGAATTTCCAGCTGCGAAAGCACCGCCGCAGCCGAATCGAAAGCGCCGGAGGCGCGGGCGACATCGGCTGCGCTCAGCAATTCGTTGGCGCCGGGATCGACTGCGATGCAGTTTTGGCCGTGGGCTGCCTCCACGATGATAAAACCCACTCCGGTGGGTGCCTTCGCAGCCCGTTCGACATGAGCCATCTCGACGCCCTCCTCGCGGTAAAGCTGAAGCGCAGAATCGCCGAAGCTGTCTTCTCCAATTTTCGCCACAAAACTGACATGCGCGCCCAGACGGGCGCAGGCCACCGCCTGATTCGAGCCTTTTCCGCCATGGTCGATGCGATAGCCTGAGCCCAGCAGCGTCTCGCCCGCGCTGGGCAGGCGGTTGACTTTCATGGTGAGGCCGGTCGCGTAGCTGCCCACGACGGCGATCTTGGGAATATTCAAGCGGCGAAGCTCCAGGAACAAAATCTCCGTGGACCAGAGAAGCCGTAGCCTAACACAACGAATACGATCCGTCCGGCGGGCGCGGACCGTCTCGTGTCTTCCCTAACGACGTGAGAGGTCCGGGTTTTCTCGCCCGATGCAAACTCAGATTCAGCGCTGCGCTCGGACTCGCAAGTAGCCCACGCCCCTCTCTTGATTCCACGCGGAGCCAGTGTTAAGTTCGGGGCACACGTGAACGCGCAGGGGTTATCGCTCTGAGCCGGTCAGGGAAGACGCATCATTCCATAGATTCTGTCCCGGCAGATCGTGGGCGGCGCGACTTTCTTATCCGATGCTGTCAGGGAGTGGGGGCTACTTTCATTCCCGCGGGCTTGCGCGGTTTGGCATTTCCTTTTCTTTGGCAGCAATCTCAGAGTCCGACTGCGGCGAGCGGCCACGAATTTCATCTGCACCCTCGCTATCGCAACCCGCGTCCTCTGGATGCGGTTCTCGCGAGGACCCAGCCCGGCCTGGACGCATTCATCAGCGAAAAGTATGCCGCACAGATCGCCACCACTCTCAGCCAATGGAGCCTAGGACTTCTCGAATCTCCGCAGCAGGCGCAAGCGGTTAGAGAGATTCTTGCAGCTGGCTTTTCCGGCTCGGACCTCCGGCCAGTGGAATCGAAGCTGGTGCGCGCAGGGCCAGCGGTGGAAGTCCGGCGCAATCGCTTCTCCCAGGAGCAAACTTTGGGCAACGAAGTTTTTCTTCAGCAATGGAAAACTTCGCTAGCCGAGTTCTCCCGTATTTTCAGCGCGGAATTTCAGATCACCAGAATCGACGCGAGCTCGATGGCATCGACAGCGCGTGGAATCTCAGGCCGGCTGCAGACTCGCGTCCGCTACGAACTGGTTGGCACAGGCCGGGATTTCCATCGCGAGCAACGCGTAGGTTATTGGGAGCTTGACTGGGAGACCGCTTCCTCTTCCGGGACTCCGTTTGTTCTTCTCGGCTGGCGAGTGCTCGAGGAAACTCGCAGTCGCGCTGCGTCTCCGGTTTTCGTGGATGTTGCTGCGCAGGTGCTGAGGCGCAACTCATCTTTCGAGAAGCAATTGCTGCACGGCGTCGATTACTGGCGGACGGTGCTCGATGGCGCCTGCGGCATCGACATCTACGGGCACAACGGAGTTTCGCTCGCCGATATCGATAACGACGGCTACGACGATCTCTACATTTGCCAGCCTGCCGGTCTTCCCAACCGGCTCTTTCGCAACCGGCGCGACGGAACGTTTGAAGATATTACGGAATCCTCGGGGCTGGGATTGCTCGACAACACGGCGTGCGCGCTGTTTGCCGACTTCGACAACGATGGGCGGCAGGATGTGGTCGTGGTGTGCGCGGCCGGTCCGCAATTGTTTGTGAACCAGGGCGGCGGCAGGTTTCGGCGCAAACCGGATGCGTTTCACTTCGAAAATCCTCCGCAGGGAACCTTCACCGGCGCGGCCGTTGCCGATTACGACCGCGATGGCTGGCTCGACATTTATTTTTGCCTTTACGCTTATTACCAGGGCACCGATCAGTACAAGTACCCGCTGCCTTACTACGCCGCCGAAAACGGCCCGCCGAATTTCCTGATGCGCAATCAGCACGACGGAACCTTCCGCGACGTGACCGCCGAATCCGGCCTTAACCGCAACAACACCCGTTACAGCTTTTGCTGCGGCTGGAACGACTACAACCGCGACGGCTGGCCCGATCTATACGTGGTCAACGATTTCGGCAGGAAGAACCTCTACCGCAACAATGGCGACGGTACATTCACCGACGTCGCGGCCGAGCAGGGAGTAGAAGATATCGGCGCGGGTATGAGCGTTTGCTGGACCGATTACGACAATGACGGTAAAGAGGATCTCTACGTGGCCGACATGTGGACGGCCGCGGGCGAGCGCGTCTCTACGCAGGATATTTTCAAGGCGGACTCGCCTGAGCCAGTGCGTGCTTTTTATCGCAAACATGCCATGGGCAATTCTTTATTCCGAAACGGCGGGCGCTCCTTTGACGATACAACGGCCCAGGCTGGAGTCCGCATGGGACGCTGGTCATGGTCGAGCGACGCTTTCGATTTTGACCACGACGGCTTTGCCGATCTCTACATCGCCAATGGAATGATTTCGGGGCCGTCGCGCGATGACCTCAACAGCTTTTTCTGGCGGCAGGTGGTGGCCAGATCGCCCGATAATACGAAACCCTCGCTCGACTACGAGCAGGGATGGAACGCCATTAACGAACTGATCCGTGCCGATGGCACCTGGAGCGGCTACGAACGCAACGTCTTCTATGCCAACAACCGCGGCGGAACGTTCTCCGATGTTTCCGCGGCGATCGGGATGGACTTTCCCGAAGACGGCCGGTGCTTTGCTCTCGCGGATTTCGATCACGATGGGCGCCAGGAAGTTTTTCTGAAGAATCGCACCAGCCCCCAACTGCGCCTGTTGAAAAACATGATGGAGCCGCTGCCACCGTCAATTGCCTTTCGCCTGCAAGGCACCAAAAGCAATCGGGATGCGATCGGAGCGATAGTCACAGTGGAGACTGAGACAGGCAAGCAAGTGCGCACGCTGCAGGCAGGATCGGGATTTCTGTCGCAACACAGCAAAGAGCTTTTTTTTGGACTTGGCGACGTCAAGGACCCGGTGCGCGCCTCGATTCGCTGGCCGAGCGGACTTGTGCAGGAACTTCGCGATCTACCCATCAATCATCGGGTGTGGGTGGAAGAAGGGTCTGAGCCAAACCGTCAAGAGGCGTTCGGAAGCCGGCGCACGAAATCTGCCGCGCCTGGCGAGCCTGCCCGCCTAGGCATGGAACTCCTGCCGGAACAAGTCCAAACCTGGCTGCTGGCGCCTGTGCCGGCTCCGGACTTCTCTCTTCCCGATCTCGCCGGCAGAGTTCACTCGCTGGCCGCGCTGCAAGGGAAACCATCGCTGCTTTATTTTTGGACTCTCGATTCGCCGGCCTGCCGTGATGATCTAAAAGGTTTCGCCCGGTCCGATGCGCGCTGGCTTGCGCAGGGTTTGCGATGCTTCGCCATCAACGTAGACGACGCCGGCGCAGAAGAGAGGCTGCGCGCCTTTGCCCGCGGCGAGCGCGCTCCGTTTCCGCTCCTGCGCGCAACCGAAGACGTAACCGCCCTCTACAACATTCTTTATCGCTACTTGTTCGACCGCCATCGCGATCTGAGCCTGCCGACTTCTTTCCTGGTCAACGCCCGCGGGGAGATCGTAAAAATCTATCAGGGTCAGATTGATCCCAGTCAGATTGAGCAGGACTTCCTTCATATTCCGGCAACGAACGCAGCGCTGCTGGCGAAGGCTCTGCCCTTTCCGGGCGTCGCCGACACGTTCGATTTTGGGCGTAACTATCTTTCTATCGGATCGATATTTTTTCAGCGCGGGTACTACGAGCCGTCGGAAACCTGGTTTCAGGCTGCCTTGCGCGACGATCCTTCCAGCGCGGAGGCGCTATACGGTCTGGGAAGCGTGTATCTGAACCAGAACAAAAATGCGCAAGCACAGGAAAGTTTTGAGCGCGCGCTGAAAGCGCAGGCGAGTTATCCGGGGACGTTGCCCAACGCGTGGAATAACCTGGGCCTGCTTGCTGCCCGCGAAGGCCGCACGGAGCAGGCCATTGGCTTCTTTCAACAGGCGCTCAAACTCAGCCCCGATCATGTGATCGCATTACAGAATCTGGGCAATGCCTATCGCCAGCAGAAAAATTGGGAGGAAGCGCGGCAGGCCTTCGAGCACGCGCTGGCGGTGAGTCCGGAAGATGCCGAAGCCTGCTTTGGCCTGGCAATGGTATTCGCGCAGACGGGAGATACCGGGCAGGCCGATCGCTATTTGCAGCAGGCGGTGAAATTTCGCCCCGGCTATCCCGAGGCGCTCAACAACCTGGGCGTGCTTTACTTGCGCACCCAGCGCCGCGATCAGGCGGTTGCCAGCTTCGAAGAATGTATCCGGGTCGCACCGGGCTTCGATCAGGCGTATTTGAATCTTGCCAGGGTCTATGCCATCGAGGGAACGCGGGACAAGGCGAGGACCGTTCTGCTCGAACTGCTCAAACAGCACCCGGATGACGCCCAGGCGAAAAAGATGCTCGAGGAATTGGGACCGTAGCGCCCGACAAACGTCCGATGAGCAATTCAAAGAACCTTGCTGAATTCACATCGACGGCGACTTTGGCGTTGGGGACATAGTTCTCGCGCACCACCGGCGAGCTCTTTGTTCCTGCAAGAGTCGGCGCCGAGCCGCGAATCGGCATGTTTAGTTTGGCCGCGTCTTTCTCCATCCCGGGGCGGCGGCGCAAGTCTCCCGCGACGGGGCTGTAGCCCAGAGTTTGTCCCGCGGTAAGTTCGCCCATGGTTTCCACATCCACGTAATAATCTTCCAACTTCAAGATGGAGGGATCGAGAAATCCGGCGATGGCAAGCGGGTCGTGCATGTTCGGCCCCGCCAGAAACCCGTGCTCGCGAGTATGCTCAATGGCGTTGCGTGCAATCCTTGCCGCTGCCTGGCTGACCGGATTCTGTCCCGCTTCCAGCGCACGGACATGTTCCTCGGTCAGCGTGGCCTTGCGGGTCACGTCAAGCCCCACCATAGTGATGGGCATGCCCGACTGAAAAACGATGCGCGCCGCTTCGGGATCGACGTAGAGATTGAATTCTGCCGCCGGCGTAATGTTGCCACCTGATAACGATCCGCCCATCATTACCAGGCTGCGCACCATACCGGCGAGAACGGGATCACTGCTCAGCGCAGCGGCAATGTTGGTCAGCGGACCGATGGTGAGCAGAGTAACTTCGCCGGGATACTTGCGGATAATCTCACAAATGAGTTGCGCCGCCGGCTGAGAGACCGGCTTGATTGTTGGCTCGGGAAAAACCACGCCATCCAGCCCGTTTTGCCCGTGCACGTATGCCGCCGTAACCAGGCGGCGCAGAAGAGGCTGTTTTGCGCCCGCAGCCACGGGAATTTCTTTTCGCCCCGCGATCTCCACCATGCGCAGCGCGTTGGGAAGAGTGAGATCGAGCGGAACATTGCCGGCGACCGGAGTGATGGCTTCAATCTTCAATTCCGGCGAACGCATCGCAAACAGCAAGGCGAGCGCATCATCCACGCCGGGGTCGGTATCGATGATGACGCGAAACGAACTGCCGGCAGGCTGCTCCGGAACCGGGGCTCCGGATGCGCCGAGGGCAAGTTTGCCAGCAGCGAGGGTCGCAGCGGACGTGGTCACAAAGTCGCGCCTGGTCATGCGGAATGGCGAGTTCGCTTTCATGCAGGTATCTCCTGGCTTCAAGCGCCCACTACGGTTCGTGCCGTGGCGGTTGCGTCATCAGCTTGATGTAGAGATCGTACAGCTTCGGTGCATCGACATCGAATTGAACTGTGGCCAGATGTTCGTAGGGCGGGACTTCGGTTCCTGGCGCCCAGAACATGGTCTCGCCGTACAGGGGGCCGTGGTCGACGTTGATGTCTACATAGAGCTGTTTTTCCGCGGTAATGATGGAAGGATCGATCAGAGCGGCTGCGGAGAGTTCATCCCACATGAAACTGTCCACGGAATATTCCGTGAGGTAACGGGCGACGGCCGTGTCGGCTTTGGCGATGGCGGCTCTGATTTCGGGGCTGAGCCTGGTCTTGATCGAAACATCGACAGGAGTGATGGTGATCTTTTTCCACGGCGCGCGCATGGTGATGCGCACAGCTTCCGGATCAAACCACCAATTGAACTCGCGCCGCGCATCCACGCCGGTGATGCCGCCGTTGTCGGCATACATGCCGCTGCCCATCAGGACGAGTTCTTTGGCCAGCGTGGCCACCTCGGGATCAAGCCGCAGGGCGAGGGCGATGTTGGTAAGCGGTCCGCCTGCCCATATCACCACTTCTCCGGGATAGCGATGCACCATGCGAACAATGAAGTGTGCGGCGGTTTCGTCGAGAGGTTTGGTATGCGGTTCGCCTTCCACCAGCGGAGGGACAACGTCGGGACCGTGATAGCCTTCGCGAAAAGCGGGGACAGTATTCGCGGGACGAGTGGAAAAGTCGCTCCAGCAACCCTTATAGCGAAGCTTGCCGTAGAGCGCCTCCCAGCGTTCTGACTCTTCTTTGGAATTCAGCAGCGGAAACTCGGCTCCTTCAATCACCGGGACATCGGTCCGTCCGGCGATTTCGAGCAGCCGCAGCGTGCGCCGGGTTTCTTCTTTCACCCATTGATCGCCGCTAACCGTGGTGATGCCGAGGACGTCAAACCTTGAGGACTGCAGGAAAATCAGGATCGACTGCATATCGGTGGTGGCGGGACCACGCGCATCCTGATCGACGACGACTTTGATTTTTTGCGCCTGCGCGCTACCGGCGATTAACAGGACTGGGAAAAGAACTGATATAAGCGCGAAAGTACGTTTTCGCATGGCAAGGGCTCCCCGGGGTTGTTGGCCTCACGATTTCTCTCCGTCAAGTTGCGCACTCACATCGAAAGAATGTGCATTGTAAACTAGCGGGGCAAGCGTGCGGTGGCGAGCCTCGAATTTCATTAGCCATGCGCGATGAGAGAGCGGTGCTGATCGCAAGACCAATTCGTTATCGGTTGTTGACAGCTTGCGCTGCGATGGCGCTTTGCCCGGTTTTGACTGCGGCTGGTCAGACGCAAACTGCAACTGGCTCGGCGACATTACAGGGAACAGTGCGGGATGCGCAGCGCCGGCCAGTTTCGGGCGCGACCATCGAATTGACCACAGCGGGCAATAAAGAGAGGTTGAGCGCACAAACCGATGCAAGCGGGGTTTATCGCTTTTCATCGCTCGCTGCCGGCGCGTATTCCCTCCGCGTCGAGAAGCCGCAGGTCGGCAAGGCAAATCTTGGGCCGGTGGCTCTGACGCGTGGAGAATTGAAGACGATCGATTTGACGCTGGAGCCTTCGCCTGAGAGCTCGGGCGCCAATGCGCCTCAGTTTTTTGATCAGCCCCAGTTTACCGTGGCCGGCGTGACCGACACGACCAGCCTTGGCGGGCATGGCTCGGATACCGTGGTACGAAGCCGCGAGGCGCTGGCGAAACAGACCGCCGGGCTAGGCAAGGAACCCTCAGCGACGCGGTCCGCAAAAATCTCTGCAGACGAGAACGCTTTGCGCGAAGCTGTGAAGCTACGGCCCTCAGACTTCGCGGCGAACCTGTACCTTGGAAGATTTCTCGCGGGTCGAGGCCGCCCGAAAGAAGCTGTGCCTTATCTGGAACGCGCCGCCCAACTGAGGGACGTTGCGGAGGTTCATAACCTGCTCGGCCGGGTGGACGAGCAGGCAGGCGATCCGCTTGAAGCGGTGCGCCAATTCCAGCGGGCCGCAGAGCTCAATCCAAGTGAGTCCAACCTATTCGACTGGGGAGGTGAGCTGTTGTTGCATCGCGCGGCGGGGCCGGCCATCGAAGTGTTCGCCAAGGGCGCTCAGCTATTTCCGCGCTCCGTGCGGATGAAAATCGGACTGGGCGCGGCGCGCTATGCCAGCGGCGCAACCGCGGATGCAGTCCGGATTATCTGCGAGGCCTCAGATCTCAAGCCTTTCGATCCAGATCCCTATTTGTTTCTGGGCAGAATTCAAGCGACGGAATCGAACGTGCCGGAGGAAGCCGCGGAAAAATTGCGCCGCTTCGCTGAACTTCAGCCTGCGAACGCTCAGGCCAACTATTACTATGCGGTGAGCTTGTGGAAGCATCGAAACACCGTGCAGGACTCCAACGATCTGGCGCAGGTGGAATCGCTGCTGCAGAAGGCCATACACCTCAATCCGAAGATGGGCGAAGCGTGGCTGCAGTTGGGGATATTGGATGCGGAGCGAAAGGATTTGCCCGGGGCGATTTCCGCCTATCAGGAAGCGCTTGCGGTTACTCCCAAACTGGAGGAGGCGCATTACCGGCTGGCGCAGATCTACCGGCAACGCGGAGAAAACCTGCAGGCCAATGAGCAAATCGAGATCTACGAGCAGCTGGCCAAAGAAGACGCAGCCGAACAAGACCGCGAGCGCCACGAGATCAAGCAGTTTGTATACAAGCTGCGCGACGATTCGCCGGCTCCGCCGCAGAAATAAAGAAAAAAAGGACCCAGATTCCTCACTGCGTTCGGAATGACAAACCAACTCACTTCGCGGCACTCTGTTGGCATGATCGCGCGCCGGGCGTGCCAGCGCTCATCAGGTCCACAAACATCCGGTTGAACCGCGCTGTATCCAGATCCACTTGAATCTCTACCGGCGGACCGACCGATTTAGGCTTGTCGCTTTCCGTCCAGGTAAGCGTGTTTCCGTATCCCGCGCCCTTGTCGAGATCCACGCCCATGTAGCGCGTCTCTGTCTTGGTGATAATGCTGGGATCGATCCAGGCGGCAGCCGCGAGTTCGTCCCACATGATGTCGGCTCCGGGCGTGAACATGGCGTAGCGTGCCACGTAACGGGCCGCCGCTGAGTTACTAGCTGCAATCCGCTTCACCATCTCCGCGGTCATGTGAGTCTTGATGGAGATATCGACCGGCGTGCAGACAATCTTCTTCCATGGCGCGCGCAAAGCGATCTCGGCCGCTTCGGGATCGAACCAGAAATTGAATTCATGGCGGGGATTGTTCACCCACTCCGCGTAATCCGACTGCGGATTAAGGCTTCCGCCCATGAAAACCAACCCTTCGGCCAGCTCTGGGAATTGGGGATCAATGGAGATCGCCAGCGCGAGGTTCGTCATCGGTCCGCCTTCGTAGATTGTGACCTCGTGCGGATACTTGTGCACCATGCGAATCATGAAATGCGCGGCATCCTCCTCCGAAGGCCTGGTGGTGGGCTGGCCTTCGCGCAACGGTGGAACCACAAAGGGCTCGTGCCACCAGCGCGCGTCCCAGGCGCCGGAATATGCTTCCCTTCCATAACGCTGCTCCCAAAGCTGCGTTTCTTCGCGGCGGCGCACCAGGGGAAAGACCGCTCCCGGAACCACCGGAATGTCGCTGCGGCCGATGAGTTCGAGCAGGCGCAGAGTGTGGGCCACTTCTTCATCGCGCCACTGATCGCCGCTCACCACGGTAGCACCCAGCACTTCCACCTGCGGCGACTGCACCATCACCAGCAGGGTTTGCAGGTTACTGCCGCCGGGGCCGGAGAAATCTTCATTCACGATAACTTTGCGGCGCTGCTGGGCCGAAGCCGAGAGGATGGCGAGCAGCACGACGAAAACTGCAACGGAGCAGCGGATGAATTTTTTCATGAGCGAATAGTTTCAGGGGCGCGGAGGCCGAGTCATCAGATCAATATAGAGCCTGTAAAATTTTTGCGCATCGATATCGAACTGCACGGTGGCCAGGCGCAGATAGGGCGGTACCTGCGTCTTGGGGCTCCAGAAAAGCGTCTTGCCGTAGCTGGGGCCGTGATCGATGTCGATGTCCATGTAGAGCTGCTGCTCGCCGGTGATGATGGAAGGATCGATTAGCGCGGCGCCGGCAATTTCGTCCCACATGTAGCCCGGCAACGAATACTTGTCGAGATATTTGGTGATGGGAGTGTTGGCCTTGGCGATGGTGGCTTTCATTTCGTTGGTGAAGCGGGTCTTCACCGAGATGTCAATGGGAGTGATCGTGAGTTTTTTCCAGGGAGCCCGCAGCACAATCCGCGCCGCTTCAGGATCGAACCACCAGTTGAACTCGCGACGGCCGTCAATGGCGCCGGGATCGATCGCGCCCTTATCGGCGTAGAGGCCTCCGCCCATGAGCACAAATTCCTTGGCCAGCGTGGCAACCTCGGGATCGAGCTTGAGCGCGAGAGCGTAGTTCGTCAGCGGACCACCGGCCCAAAGCACCACCTGCCCGGGATACTTGTGCACCATCTCCACAATGAATTCAGCGGCGGTGCCGGGCTGTGCCTTGATATGTGGCTCGCCTTCCGGCATGGGAGGCACGACGTCGGGCGGATGATAAGGCTGGTCGTAAATGGTTGAGCGGTTGGCGTTGAAATGCTCCGTCCAGCAGCCTTTGTATTCGAGCTTGCCGTAAAGCGCTTCCCATCGTTCGGATTCTTCTTTGGAGTTAATCAATGGAAACTCGGCGCCTTCGATCACGGGGACGTCAGTGCGGTTGGCGATTTCGAGCAGGCGCAGAACGTGCTGCGTTTCTTCCTTTACCCACTGATCGCCGCTGACGGTGGTGATGCCGAGGACATCAAACTTCTCGGGCGCCTGCAGGAAGACGAGAATGGCCTGCTGGTCGCTGGTGCCGGGTCCGCGGGCGTCCTGATCGACGATGACTTTGAGCTTCTGCGCGAAAGCGGAGAGTGACACGAGCACCAAGAGCAAGAAAGAAATGAACTTTGCTGAACCGCGACCCATGATATCCCCCGAACCTTTTTTTGAAGCGCAAAGTTAAAGGGCAGACCGGACAAGTCCGGTCTGCCCGATTAAAACCCGGGTGCTCAATCCGCTAGAAATCCAACCGCAAGGCAAACTGAATCAGTCGCGGATTGTTGACCGTGTTATTCACCACACCGAAGCTGGAGGGAGTGTTGATGTCCTGCTCTCCAGTACCGGCGTAGCCTTCAAGGTAGTACTGCGCATGGTTGAGGAGATTGAAGAATTCGGCACGGAACTGCAGATTCATCGCTTCCCGCAGCCGGAAGTCTTTAATGATCGAGAAGTCCGTGTTGACGAAGCGCGGGCCGTAGACGGGGGCGCGGGGAGCAGTACCGAGTTCTCCGGGGGGCGCCTTGGCGAACGCGCAGGGGTTAAACCAGTTCTGAAGCGTGTGGATTTTGGTCGGGCAACCGGTTTGGCCGCCTTCATCTCCGGCCTTGTTGGGATCGCCCACTTCGTTTGGCCGCTGCAGAGTGCCCACGTTGTAGTTGAAGAAGACTCCAGATTCGTCGGCACTATCCACCACAAACAACGGGAAACCGGAGGTCGCTCTTTCAATCACGTCGACCTGCCAGTTGCCGAGGAGGGTATTCGTCGCACCACTCCAGTTTCCACCGAAGCGCTTACCCTTCCCAACGGGTAGTTCGTAAAGGACGCTTGCTGTGAAGGTGTCGTTGAGGTTTAGCTGCGAAAGGCCCCAATCAAGTTTGTTGAATCCGGGCAGCGGGTAATACAATGCGCCGGGATTTGTGCCCAAGCCGTCGGTTAGGCCGGAATCGAAGTTGCGGGCCCACGTATAACCGATCAGTGCATACAGGCCATGCCGCGTGCTCTTGGTCTCAGCCTTTACCTGCAGCGAATCGTACCGGGCCTGGCCGATGCTGTTGTTGGTGTAAACGATCTGGAACGGGTTGGCGTAGGGGAATGACGGGAAGCCGCAGCCCACTGTGTAGCCGGGAGTACCGCAGGCGCCCGGCGAGCTGATATTTTGGTTCACCTGGCTTACCAGAATATGCGCGCTTCGCGAGCCGCCATAGCCCACCGTCAGGACGACATTACCCGGCAGCTCCCGCTCCACATTGAGATTGAATTGCTGAATGACTCCTTGCTTGAAGTTGCGATTCTCGGACTGAATCGAGCCCTCGTAGAGTTGCGGGTTAATAGGCGAACTTAAAACTGCTCCCCCGGCCACAGGCGTGGAGGATGGAGTGCCCGCCGGTACAAGGTAGCCATTGGAAAGGCCGCAACTAGGAACAGGAGTGATCGGAGTCACGCAGTCGGTGAAAGAGTCAACCTCTGCGTAGAACGGCGGATTTTGCCACAGTCCCTGCCCTCCCTGGTTCCAAGCTGAATCGTGCACAATTCCGTAACCGCCGCGAACGGAGGTCTTGTCGCTTCCAGTGGGCTTCCAGGCGAATCCAATGCGAGGTTCCAGAGCCGTCTTATCAAATTGAATGCCCACGGCTCCATCGGTCGTCACGCAGTTCGTGCAGCCGGCCAGGCCGGGGCTGCCCTTGGGGACGTACCATTTGAGTGTCTGGACATCGAAGTTTGCCTGCCGGTTGGCCTCCTCGGTTTCAGGGGTCGCCAAAGCCCAGGCGAGTCCGAGGTTCAAAGTCAGGTTATTGGATACGCGCCAGTCATCCTGAATGAACGGGCGGAACAATTTCCAGCGGCGGCCGGTGGTGGCCCCCAAGAAGGTCTGATCGTGCGCGGCAAAAGATCCCATGGTGCCAAGAAGCAGGTCAGCCATGTTCTCTCCGGTTGAGGTGAAGCCGCCGGCGAACACGATGCCGTCCTGGAAGGCATTGTTACGGATGTTCATTTCCTCAGCCCGAAAAACTGCCCCAACGCTGATGTTGTGGCGTCCGCGATTCAGGTCCAGCGTATCGGAAGCCGAGTAAACGTTGGTGCCGCCCTGGTAGGGCGCATATCCGCGGTCACCCACGGCAAAATACTGGGTCATGTCGAAGGAGGTTAGGCCGCAGCTTACACACTCCTGCGGCGACTGGTTCAGGCTGGCGGGGTAGCCCGTAATGCCGTCGCAGGTTGCGGCCAGGTCTGCGCCGGGAATCCCGAGTATGGCAGCCTCGCAACTGCCGGTACCGAAGGAAAGAATGTGATTGAAAATGCGGTTGTAGCCAAAACTCGCCTGATTGACGATGTTGGCATTGAACACGTGGGTTTCCGAAATCATTGCATTGCGCCCATGGTTTTCGATGTGCTGATTGCTGCCAAAGGCGCTCTGTTCGGACCAGGTCGGCGAACCCCCGGGGACATAGTTGGTAGCCTGGTCGTAGCTGAAGCGGGCGAAAGCCGAATCTTTGTTGGTGAAATTGTGATCGAGCCGGATGTCCCAGGTGCCTTGGTTAAGTTTCCGCACCGGCTGATTCGAGTAATTGAACCCGGCTCCGCTTGCGTTGGGCGTGGGATAAAGCTGAATCAGTCTGGCCCCGATGGGGTTGACCAGAGCGGCGGGGATGACCGGACAGGGAGTGCCACCAGTTTGGGTTCCATCGGGATTCACCGGTGCCGGTGTGGTGCCGGAGGTGCAAGTGAACGGCGCATTGCCCGCGTAAGGGTTTGTGGGAACTATGCCCAATGGGTCGCCGCTAAAGTTGTAGTTTCCATTCGCGTCGGGTGTTGTCATTGCGGGCGTCGGCACAAAGCCTGTGAAGGGCACGCCCTGGCGTTGCATCTTGGCCTGATAATCAATGAAGAAGAACGTCTTGTCCTTCTTGATCGGGCCGCCGAACGATCCGCCGAACTGGTTGAGATTAAACTTCTGGGGCGAACTGGAAAAGTAGCGGGTGGCGTTAAGATCGGTGTTACGGAAAAACTCAAACAGAGAACCATGAAACTGGTTCGATCCCGACTTCGTGGTGACCAGAACGGTCGGGCCGGCGCGTTCTCCATATTCCGCGGAGTAGTTGTAAGTTAAAACCTTGAATTCCTGGATATCATCGATCGAAGAGAAAATCGCAATGCCGCCTTCGTCGAGCTGATTGTTGTCGTTGCCGTCGAGCAGCCAGTCTGTCTCCTGCTCACGCGAACCTCCAGATGAAAGGGAGAATGAGCCGCGCGTGGCCGCCTCGCTGCTGGCGCCGCTGGTGAAGAAGCTGTTGGGGTTGGTGGACGAGGTGGTGCCCGGCGTCAGGGTCGCCAACTGCACGAAGTTGCGCCCGTTAAGCGGAAGATCGGCAACTTCTTCAGCGGTGATGACCTGACCAAGGCTGGGATTTGCCGTCTCCACCGCTACCTGGGTTGCACTAACTTCCACTGTAGAAGTCACCGACGCGGGTTGCAGGCTGAAATCCAGTTCGCGGTGTTCATCGACCTGCAGGCGGACGTCTTTCTGTTCCGCGGGAGCAAAGCCCTGCGCTTCGACATGAATGTTGAAAGTGGCGACGGGCAACAACGGAATGAGGTAGTGGCCGGTGTCGTCGGTCTTGGCTTCGCGGGTGAGACCTGTCGCCTCAGAGGTGACGCGGACGTTGGCGCCGGCAACCACCGCGCCTGCCTTATCGGTAACTGTTCCGGCAAAGCTGCCGGTAGCCTGCCCATACAGGAGCGGACAGATAAAAAACAGCAGCGAGCAAAACAGTCCCGCTACGAACGTCTTCTTATTCAACCTATTCGACATAAGTCTCCCCATCGGTGGCCCTTCACCGCACGACAAAAAAAGGGCTTCATCCTTCCCCAAACAAAAAACGGGAGGTTTTTTGACCGCAATATGCCCGAGAACCGTAGGACGGCCTTATATATGGGTTTTCCGGTCGAAGTCAAGATATTTCCGTAGCAGGAAAGCATTAGCCCGCACCAAATTTCCGCAACGGCACTGCCAAAAAACCGCAGCGACCCCGCGGAAGCACGTCCGCCGCGGTGTGGCAGGCTTTTCGAATCGACACTCCTGAAGCAACTCCCCCAAGCAGCGTGACGGCGCAAATTTTCAATGGGGTTAAAGCGGTTAACGGATTCAGCGGCCGGAGCGCGCAGCCCACTCGCTGTCGAAGCGGGCGCGGTCGTAGAACGATTTTTGCGTTCCCACGCCGGTGGTGGAGAGGCCGGCGTACAAATTCGCGCGGCGGATGGCTTCTTCTTCCGGGACTCCTTCCGCGAGAAAAACCGCGAAGCTGCCGATGAAAGCATCGCCGGCGCCGGTGCTGTCGATGCTTTTCACGGGAAACGCCGCGAGGTGTTCGCAGCCACCTCCGCCCGCCACAAGCGCGCCGTTGGCTCCGAGCGTGATGATGGCGCGGCGAATTCCGGAGGATGTGAACTTCGCGGCACATTTTTTTGCGTCGTCAACGTTGTGCACTGCGAGGCCGGTGATGGTTTCAGCTTCGCTTTCGTTCGGGATGAAATAGTCCAACCCCTTCAGTGCGTTCATATCGATTGGTTGCGCCGGAGCGGGATTCACGATGCAGCGAATGCCGTTTTTCCGCGCGAAGGCGACCGTGTAGTAAACCGTTTCGAGGGGGATCTCGAACTGCAGAACGATGCAGTCCACTGTCCTTAGCATGTCGGCAGCGGCATCGACGTCGGCGGGCTTGAGCGCGTCGTTGGCGCCTTTGACGACGAGGATTCGATTTTGCCCGTTCGACTCGACGAAGATGGGCGCGACGCCGCTGGAGAGTCCTTCAACCTGCTTGACATGCGTGGGATCGATGCCCAGCTTTCTAAAGTTTTCGATGGTGGCGGGGCCGAACAGATCGCTGCCCACGCGCGCCACCATGAAGACTTCTGCGCCGCAGAGGCGCGCAGCCACGGCCTGATTGGCTCCCTTGCCGCCGAATCCGAGGTCGAACTTCTGCCCGAAGATGGTCTCGCCGGGCTTGGGGAAGCGGTCGGTGAAGGTGGTGAGGTCGACATTGGCGCTCCCGACTACGGCGATGCGAGGACGCTTCGACATGGAACCTTACAGAGAACTGAAAGAAGGCAGAGTTTATTTGGTGGGGATGTTCATGTCAACGCGCGTCGCTGCTTTTCAGAACATCGTGCAACACCGGAGACAAAGGCGCAGGGTACCGAAGGGTGAGATATCCACAGCAGGACTTACTCGCCGTACGGCACCCAAATGTTCTTCACCTGCGTAGCGTGCTGCAGGAACCAGCGGCCCTCGCCTTGCTTCGCGTCGAACCAGTCGATGGCGCGGCCTTCGTTGGTGAAGACCTGCTTCAGATTTCCCACGGAAAGCGACTTGGCTGTGGCGGCGCTGGCGGCGTCGGAAAAGCACCAGAGCGCGTCGACGTCATCGTGCTCGGCGAGAGTTTTGAGAAGTTGGGAAGTGTAGCCGCTGATAAGGTTTACTGCTCCGGCGGGAAGATCGCTGGTGTCGAAGACCTGGTAGAGATCGCCAATGATCAGCGGGTAGGTTTCCGACGGGACCACGATGGCCGCGTTTCCCATGGAGAGCACCGGCAGCACGAGCGACAACAGGCCGAGCAGCGGCGTTTCGTTGGGACAGATGATACCAACCGTGCCAATGGGCTCGTTCATTGCAATCGAGATTGTTCGGAAGGGCGGGTTGTGCACGGCGCCATCGAATTTATCGGCCCAGGCAGCGTAGGAGAACGTGCGCTCGATGCTGGCGGCGACTTCTTTTGCTGCTTGGACTTCTCCCACAGCGGCGGCCAGGCGGCGCGCGATCTCTTCGCGGCGCAGCGATAGATTTTCCGCCATGTAATAAAGCACCTGCGCGCGTGTGTGCGCCGTGGCTTTCGCCCAGCCCGTGGCTTTGCGTGCGGCCTCGACGGCGTTGCGAATGTCTTTGCGATTGCCGAGCGGAGCTTCGCCAAGAAGCTCTCCGCTTTTGCTGCGAACTTCCATGCTGTAGCCGGAGTCGGGACGAGCCTGCTTGCCTCCGATGTAGAGCTTCCCGGTGCGGTCGATGGCGAGATGGGCCGCGGGTTCGTCAGGGGTCTGGGCGGCGGACAGGGGCGTCCGCCCCTCCGTGGGCGCATTAGATTCGGCGGGCAGGAGTGCCCGCCCCACACCTGCCGGCGCGTTCTTGAACCACGTCGGCTCGAGATATTCCAGCATGCCTTCGCGGCCGCCCTCGCGCCCGAATCCGCTCTCGCGATAGCCGCCAAATCCGCAGGAGGCGTCGAACAAGTTCGTGCAATTCACCCAGACCACGCCGGCCTTGATTTGAGAGGCGACTTGCAGCGCCACATTGATGCTCTCGCTCCACACGCAGGCAGCGAGGCCGTAGGCCGTGTTGTTGGCAAGTTCGACGGCTTCGCTGGGAGTGCGAAACGTCATCGCTGCGAGCACCGGGCCGAAAATTTCCTGCTGCGCTACGACCGAAGTCGGATGAACGTTCGTGAGAATCGTCGGCGGAAAATACAGGCCGCGCGATGGCATGTCAAGTTGCGGCTGCCAGCAGGTTGCACCCTCGGCGACACCTTGGTCGACCAGGCGACGAATGCGCTCCAGTTGCACAGGCGCGACGATGGCGCCGATATCGATGGCTTTGTCGAGCGGCGGACCGACGCGCAGCGTGCCCATACGGTCGCGAATTTTTTCGATCAGCGGGACGGCGATACTTTCCTGCATGAGCAGGCGCGAGCCGGCGCAGCAGACCTGTCCCTGATTGAACCAGATGCCATCGACCAGGCCCTCGACCGCGCCATCGAGATCGGCATCCTCGAAAATTACGAAGGGTGACTTGCCACCGAGTTCGAGCGAAAGTTTCTTGTGGCTGTCGGCGGTGGCGCGGCGGATGGCGCGTCCGACCTCGGTGGAACCGGTGAAGGCGATCTTGTCGACGTCGGGATGCCCGACCAGCGCTTCACCCGTGGAACCATCGCCTGTGACGATATTGACGACCCCGGCGGGCAGGCCGATCTCCTGGCAGATTTCTGCGAAGGCGAGCGCGGTCAGCGGAGTGAATTCCGCGGGCTTGAGAACGGAAGTATTGCCCGCGGCGAGCGCAGGTGCGATTTTCCAGGCCAGCATCAGCAGAGGAAAATTCCACGGGATGATTTGGCCCACGACGCCGCATGCGGCGTAGCCGGGAAATTCGGAATCGAGCAACTGCGCCCAGCCGGCGTGATGATAGAAATGGCGCGCGACCAGGGGAATATCGATATCGCGGCTTTCGCGGATGGGCTTCCCGTTATCGATGGTTTCGAGCACCGCGAGACGGCGCGAATGGCGCTGCACGGCGCGAGCCATGGCATAGAGAAAGCGCGCTCGATCGTGACCGGAAAGGGCTTGCCAGGCAGGAAGTGCTTTGCGGGCGGCTTTGACGGCTGCATCGATGTCGGCTGAGGAGCCTTGCGCAATGCTGGCGATTTTCTCGCCGGTGGCAGGATCGTTGGAATCGAAATAGTTGCCTTCGACCGGCGGCTGCCATGCGCCGTCGATGAAGTGCCCGAAGGAGCGCTTATGGCGGTCGAGCCAGGCGAGTGCCTCTTTGGGTTCTTCCGGCGCTGGGCCGTACTCCATGGTCAGAAATTTTTCAGCGATGGACATGGTGATGATTTGGTACTTTAAGCCCACCAGCGGCTAAAGCCGCCCCGTATTTGTTCTCTTTGCAGCGCGCCTGGAAGGCGCACCTTTCAAAGCAATTTATGCGATCGGGTGCCGGTAATCCGCGGAGTAGCGTCCCGTCGCAAAGTGCTCCAACTGCCGCTCAATGTCGTTCAGCAAGCTGCTGGCGCCGAAGCGAAACAGATCGGCCTTCATCCATGGCAGGCCGAGTTCTTCTTTCATCAGGGCGAGCCATTCTGTGGATTGTTTGGCGGTGCGAATTCCGCCTGCCGGTTTGAAGCCGACGGCCATGCCCGTTTCCTGCGCGTACTCGCGAATACACCGCGTCATCACAAAACCAACAGGCAGTGTGGCATTGACCGGCTCTTTTCCGGTCGATGTTTTGATGAAATCGGCGCCCGCCATCATGGCGACGAAGCTGGCCCGCGCCACGTTGCGCAGGGTCATCAAATCGCCCGTGCCGAGAATCGCTTTCATGTGGGCACGACCACAGGCGCGCTTGAATTCGGCGATCTCGTCGTAGAGTTCCTGCCACTTGCCGCCGAAGACGAGAGCGCGGGTGATGACGATATCGATCTCATCGGCGCCCGCTTCAACCGAGCGGCGGATTTCGGCTACGCGCTCTTCGAACGGAGATAAACCCGCGGGAAACCCGGTGGAAACCGCGGCAACTCGAATGCCGCTTCCCTCGAGCGCGCGGCGCGCGGTTTCGACAAAGCGGTGGTACACGCAGACGGCCGCGACTTTGATCTCGAGTTCTTCGATGTGCAACTGCCTGACGAGATCGTGTTCGAGCGGCTGGCGCGCCTTGGCACACAGCCGGCGCACGCGTTCTTCGGTGTCGTCGCCGGAGAGCGTGGTGAGGTCCATGCAGGTGATGGCGCGCAGCAGCCAAGCGGCCTGCCATTCTTTTTTCACCGTACGGCGTGCAACATGCGACTGCGCACGGCGTTCTACCGCGCTGGTGTTGACGCGAACTTCTTTTACCCAGTCGAGATTCAACGGAATGCCGCGATTGGAGAGCAGCGGCCGGCCGGAAAGCGTTGCGATAGGCTGATCGGCGTCGGGAACAGAGAGCCCGGGGATACTGGCCGGCAGATGAACGGCGGTCGCGTAGCGGCTTGATTTCTCGTTCGACACGCCTTGCATTGTACGTTAGATGCGCAAGATTCGGTCACGGCACAGGCTGAATTCGCCCTTGACACAATTTCCCCGGCAAGGCTAGCCTACCTCGCCAACCGAATCGAGGAGAGACAATGTTCACGCCGCCGAGTCTGGGTATTGCGCTGCTGATGACGATCACCAGCGCTGTCTGCTGGGGTTCCTGGGCCAACACGTACAAGGGTGTAAAGAATTACCGCTTCGAGCTTTTTTATTGGGATTATGCGGTGGGAATTTTTGTGATCTCCCTGGTGCTCGCACTCACCATGGGCAGCACGGGCCACGACTCGTTCAGCTTCCTCAACAACGTGCACTCCGCCGATAATGCCAACATCTTTTGGACAATGGTAGGCGGGGCGATCTTCAATCTGGCCAACCTGCTTCTGGTTGCCGGGATCGACATGGCCGGATTGGCGGTTGCGCTGCCAGTGTCGATTGGAATCGCGCTGGTGGTCGGCGTGGTTCTGAGTTACATCCTGCAGCCCAAAGGGAATCTGGTGTTTCTCGCCGCGGGCGTCGCCTGCGCGCTGGTGGCGGTGATTCTCGATGGCAAAGCATTCGGCAGCCTCGGTTCTGGCCGGGCGGCGTCGCGCAAGAGCATTGTGATCTGTATTATCTCGGGCGTATTGATGGGTCTGTGGGATCCATTTGTCGCCTACGGAGCGACTCGCGGCCACGCGCTCACTCCATACAGTTCCTGCGTGTTTCTCACATTGGGCGCGTTGCTCTCCTGCTTCGTCTGGAATATATACTTCATGAAAAAGCCGCTGGCCGGCGAACCGGTCGGCTTCGGCGGTTTTTTTACTGCCCCTGCTTCCGGGCATTTGCTGGGGCTGTTTGGCGGGGTGATCTGGGGTGTTGGGACGGTATTCAACGTGGTTGCCGGAGGGGCCATGAGCTTCGCCATCTCCTATGCGATCGGCCAATCCGCGCCGATGGTTGGAGCGCTATGGGGCATCTTCGCCTGGAAAGAATTCAAAGGCGCAGGGCCGCGCGCCAATGTGTTTCTGGCGTTCATGTTCGTTTTCTATGGGCTGGCGATTTTTCTGGTGGCCAAGGCGAGCGGATGAGGTAGCTCATCGGCAGGTGACTTCAGGAAAAGCAGGTTTCTCGACGGCACAGGATTTCCTTCAACGCAGGAAATGCTGCTTCGCTCGAAATGACAGGTTTTGAGGCTTGACCCCGTCATTTGCCCGCGACTCGGCTGATGAATAACTGCAGGAATCGCGAGGCGTCCGACCCCAGGCAAACCCGCGCATTCGGCGTCAGAGGCTTCAGACCCGCGATCCACAGGTGATCACCGTGCGGAACGTTGAGTTCGTCATAGCCCATGCGATTGGCCACGGTTTCTCCGCGAGTGAATTCCCCTTTGGTCTCGACATCCACATGCATGTCTTTCAGCGTAACCAGAGTGGGATCAATAACGGTGCCGACTGCCAGCGGGTCGTACATGGCGGCGCCGCTGTATCCGCTCTTTTCGCTGCGCGACAAATAGAACTCGCCCAGTTTGGAAACGAAATCGTTTTCAGGACCGTGGGTTGATTCTAGTTGGGTCAATTCTTTGCGGGTCAGGAGAGTGCGCTCGCCGACGTCGGAGCCGATCATGGTGACCATCCATCCAGCCTTGAACACAATTGAGGCCGCTTCGGGATCGTTGTAGATGTTGGCTTCTGCGGCGCCATCCACGTTGCCCCCGGTGATCGATCCGCCCATGATGACGATATTCTTGACCAGGCCTACGATCGACGGGTCCTTGGAAACCGCCAGCGCGATGTTGGTAAGCGGGCCAACAGGAATCAGGGTGATCTCATGCGGATATTTGTGAACCATCTCGATGATGAGATCGGGGCCAAAGCGCGGATCGGCTTTGCATTTCGAGGCAGGAAGTTCGATATCGGCCAGGCCGTTCAGTCCATGCCAGTATTCGGCCGTGATCAGCTTCTGATTGAGCGGATGTTGCGCACCGCCGGCAACGATCACGTCGCAGCGGTTGGCCAGCGAGACCAATTTCAAGGCGTTTTCCAATCCTTGCTTCGCTACCACGTTGCCGGGAACCACGGTCAACGCTTCCACCTTCAGTTCCGGAGAGTTGAGCGCCAGCAGGATGGCGAGAGCATCGTCGGTGCCAGGATCGGTATCGATGATGACGCGCTGGGGAGACTGAGCCAGGGCGAAGGGAAGCAGTGTTGCGAGAGCCACGAGAATGACCGCCACGATCAACAAGACCGTTTTCATAGAAGTTCCCTTTCCATAGAAATTTCACATGCGGGAGATCCCTCGCAGCGCTGGAGCAAGCGCGCGGCATCGGGATGACGCCAGCGTGCTTGCATTCGCGAGCCTGATCAGAGCAACATGCCTGCGATCGAGGCCGACATCAGGTTCGCCATGGTTCCAGCCAGCATGGCGCGAAGGCCCAGACGCGCGAGTTCGCCTTTTTTGTTGGGCGCCAGGGCGCCGATACCGCCGATCTGAATGCCGATCGAACTCAAGTTCGCGAAGCCACACAGCGCGAACGTAGCGATAGTGAACGAGCGCGGCGCCAGCACCGCTCTTTGTGGTCCCAGCATGGAGAACGCCACCAGTTCGTTCAGCACCATCCGCGTTCCCAGGAGATTGCCGATAGCAGCGCAGTCTTTCCAGGGAACTCCGATAAGCCAGGCGATGGGCGCGAAGAGGAAGCCGAAGATTCTTTCCAGGCTGGTTGGAAACCAGGCAAAGCCGTGGTGCGCCAGTCCGGTGTGAATTCCCAGCAGGATGCCGTCGCACAAAGCGATCAGGGCCAGGAACGCAATCAGCATTGCGCCGATATTGAGGGCCATATGAAGCCCGTCGCCGGTTCCGCGGGCGATGGCTCCCAGCAGGTTTTCTTTCTTTTCCCTTTCTTCTTCTTTCTCAGGCATCACCACGCGGCCGGCGGTTCTCGGCTGCTCGGTTTCCGGCACCAGCATTTTCGAGATCAGAATGGTGCCGGGAGCCGTCATGATCACCGCACTGAGAACGTGGCGGGGTTCGGCGCCGAAAGCGAAGTAGGCGGCCATGATCGAGCCCGAAACGTGGGCCATCCCGCTGGTCATTACCGTCATCAATTCGGAGCGAGTGAGATCGGGCAGGAACGGGCGGATGGTAACCGGGGCTTCGGTTTGTCCCATGAAAATGCTGGCGGCGACGTTGAGCGATTCGGCGCCGCTGGCGCCCATGATGCGCGTCATGGCCCACGCCGCAATCCGGATGACGAACTGCATGATGCCGAAGTGATAGAGGATTGCGAAGAGCGCGCAGATAAAGATGACGACAGGAAGCACCTGGAAGGCGAAAATGAAACCGATGTGCGAATTCTGCTTGCCCAGATCTCCGAAAAGGAATTGCGAGCCGACGAAGGAGTAAGCGAGAACCCGGTTGGCCGCATCGCCAAAGATTTGGAACAGGCGGCGGCCAAAGTCGACGCGCAGTACGAAAATCGCGAACACGATCTGCAGCCCCAGACCCCATGCCACAGTTTTTCCGCGAATGGCGCGGCGGTTGGTGGAAAACGCGAAAGCCAGCCCGAGCATGGTCAGAAGGCCCAGAATTCCCGTGTAATGTCCCATTCAGTTCTACTCCCTTAAGTTGCTGATCAGCCCCCGATCACGCGATGCACGAGCGGCCGTTTCTCGCCGGGCGCGTCGGCAATTTGAATGCTCTCCGAAAGAATCTTTTCGGCGCGGGCCGCGCGAGCCTCCGCATTGTAATAAATCGTGGCCAGAGGTTCGCCGGTGGCGACGGCATCTCCGACTTTCTTGTGCAGAATGATCCCCACGGCCGGATCGATGGAGTCTTCCTTGCGCTCGCGCCCGCCGCCAAGAATCACGCACGCAGTTCCGATCTGTTCGCATTGCATCGCGGAAATATATCCGGTTCGCGAGCTGGTGACTTGCATTGTCTGCCGCGCCTGCGGCAAGCGTTTGGTGTCGTCGATCGCGCGCGGATCGCCGCCTTGCAGTTCGACCATGCGGCGGAAAGTTTCCAATGCTTTTCCGGAAGCGATCAGTTTCTCGCTGAGGCTCCTGCCATCTTCTACAGTTTTTGAAGCTCCGCCCAGTCGCAGCATCCAAGCCGCCAGTTCGTGGCAGAGCGTGCGCAAATCATCCGGACCTCCGCCGCGCAGGATTTCGATGACCTCCACGACTTCCAGCGCGTTGCCAATCATGTGCCCCAGGGGCTGATCCATGTCGGTGATGAGCGCAACCACTTTCTTGCCCATGCGCTCGCCGGTTTCCGTCATCAATTCGGCAAGAAAGGCAGCGTCTTTCTCGCTTTTCATGAACGCGCCCGAGCCGGTTTTCACATCAAGCACCAGCGCATCGATGCCCTCGGCCAGTTTTTTGCTCATGATGGAAGCGCAAATCAGATAGGGGCTCTCGACCGTTCCAGTCACATCGCGTAAGGCGTAAAGTTTGCGGTCGGCGGGGGCAATCTCGGCCGTTTGCCCAATCATGGAGCAGCCGCAGGCTTCGAGCACGCTGCGAAACTGCGCGACCGAGAGGTTTACGTTGAAACCGGGAATCGCTTCCAGCTTGTCGAGGGTTCCACCTGTGTGGCCCAGGCCACGCCCGCTGATCATAGGAACCGCCAGCCCGGCCGCGGCGACGACGGGGGCAAGCACCAGCGAGGTTTTGTCGCCGACGCCCCCGGTGGAATGTTTGTCGACTTTCTTCGCCGCCAGCGAGGAAAGATCCAGACCTTCGCCCGAGCGGAGCATGGCGTCGGTGAGCGCGGCGGTCTCGGGCCGCGTCATGCCGCGCAATACAACCGCCATCAGCCAGGCGGACACCTGATAGTCGGGAATCTCACCACGGGTGTAGGCGGTTACCAGGAATTCGATCTCGGCGGGAGAAAGCTCAATACCATCGCGTTTCTTGCGGATGACGTCGACAGCGCGAAAGCCAGAGGGAGACGCGGCTGGAGTCACGCGAGGCATAATCCTTCCGCGAGAAATTGAGCGTGGCTCATGCCAAGCCCTTCGTTTTTGGCCGCAGAATCATGGCGGGTGCAAATCGTGCGTCATTGTAAACCCTGGGTGAAGGCGGGCAGATTTTTGTCTCTCCCGCGGGTCATCCCGCCATTGCTTTTGCCTGGCGGCGGGACTAGCATAGTCGAGGTCACTTTCTTCCGCCCGGCATCGCAGGGTGCGCATCGTGCAGGTTCTGCCTAATCTTCTTGATTGAAAAGGAGGGCTTATGGGCGTCGCTGTTTCCCCGCAAATCCACCCGCTGGTCGCGGAGTTCCTCGAAAAGCCGCGAAAAATGTTGATCAACGGCAAGTGGGTGAACTCCGCTTCCGGCAAGACTTTTCCCACCTATAACCCCGCCACCGGCGAAGTGCTGGCAGATGTGGCGGAAGGAGATCGCAAAGATATCGACGAAGCGGTGCGCGCCGCCCGCAAGGCATTCGATGACGGCCCATGGCGGAAGATGACAGCCTCCGAACGCGGCCGTTTGCTATGGAAACTCTCCGACTTGCTCGAGGAGCACACCGAAGAGTTCGCGTATCTGGAAAGTCTCGACAACGGCAAGCCGCTGGTCGTCGCTCGCGTGGCCGATGTGCCTCTCGCCGTCGACCTGTTTCGCTACATGGCCGGCTGGGCTACCAAGATCGAGGGCAACACGATTCCAATCTCGGTGCCTTACACGCCGGGAGCGAAGTATCTGGCCTATACCCTGCGCGAGCCGATCGGCGTGGCCGGGCAGATCATTCCTTGGAATTTCCCGCTGCTGATGGCCGCCTGGAAGCTGGGACCGGCTCTGGCCACGGCATGCACTGTGGTGCTGAAGCCCGCCGAACAAACGCCGCTTTCCGCCCTGCGGCTGGGCGATCTGATTATGGAAGCCGGCTTCCCTGACGGAGTCGTCAACATTGTGCCCGGCTATGGCGAAACGGCAGGGGCAGCTCTGGCCGCCCATCCTGACGTCGACAAGATCGCCTTTACCGGCTCGACCGAGGTGGGCAAGCTGATCGTTCATGCCGCCGAAGGCAACTTAAAGAAGGTTTCCCTCGAACTGGGAGGCAAATCGCCGAACGTCGTCTTCAAAGATGCTGATCTCGATGTCGCTATTCCCGGCTCGGCCAGCGCCATCTTCTTCAACCATGGGCAGTGCTGCTGCGCCGGATCGCGTCTCTACGTGGAGAAACCCGTGTTCGACCGCGTGGTCGAAGGCGTGGCCGAGCAGGCGAAGAAAATCCGCGTCGGATCCGGCCTCGATCCCAAGACCGTGATGGGGCCTCTGGTTTCGGAAGAGCAACTGAATCGGGTCTGCCGCTATCTGGAATCCGGCATCTCCGAGGGGGCCAAGGCAGTCGTGGGAGGCCACAAGATGGGCGGCAAGGGTTATTTTGTCGAGCCCACCGTGCTGGTCGACGCTCGCGAAGATATGAAGGTGGTGCAGGAGGAGATCTTTGGGCCGGTCGTGGCGGCTATGCCCTTCGACGATCCCGAAGAACTCCTGCCCCGAGCCAACAACAGCGAATATGGCCTGGCGGCCGCCGTCTGGACGCGCGACATCGGCAAAGCCCATCGCGTGGCCGAGGGCCTGCGCGCCGGGACGGTGTGGATCAACTGCTTCAACATCTTCGACGCGGCGCTGCCCTTTGGCGGCTACAAGCAGTCAGGATGGGGCCGCGAAATGGGACACGACGTACTCAACAATTACACCCAGACCAAAGCGGTGTGCGCCAGAATCGCCTGAAGGTTTGGCTTCGACTCAGCCAGGACGGTGGAGATCACTTCACCGTCCTCTTTTGTCTGAGGGAAATGGGGATCATCAGTACGCCGATGCCGGTCAAGAATCGAACCGAAAAACGAAAAGCAGCGGGCACGAAAGCGGCGCCGGTGGAGGTGATCCGCCAGGTTGCCGTTCCTGCCCAGGAGGCGCCGCGGAGCCAGCGCTGGCGGCTTGTCGTTCCATCCCTCGCCCTGGTGGTCTTGACTCTGGTGGTGTGGATTCGCGTGCTGGGAAATCCCTTCATCAACTACGACGACCCACAATACGTCACCGAAAACCAGAACATACAGAGCCTGAACTGGAAGACCGTAACCTGGGCGTTCACCACGCTTCACGAGGGGAATTGGCATCCGCTGACGTGGCTGTCGCACGCGCTGGACTATCGTCTCTTCGGACTGAACGCCGGCGGGCATCACCTTACGAGCCTGCTCCTGCACCTCGCGAACGTATTACTGCTCTTTCTGCTGCTTTATGGCGCGACCCGCAAAGCAGGGCGCAGCTTTTGCGTGGCCGCGCTGTTTGCCATCCATCCCCTGAACGTGGAGTCGGTCGCCTGGGTGGCTGAGCGCAAAAATGTGCTCTGTACCCTTTTCTTTCTGCTGGCTCTCGGCGCATACGGCTGGTACGTCCGCAGGCCCAATGCCGGCCGGTATCTGCTGGTAGCGGCCGCGTTCGTGCTTGGGCTGGCTTCCAAGCCGATGGTCATTACCTTGCCGTGTCTTCTTCTGTTCCTCGACATTTGGCCGCTGCGGCGAATCCGGTTTGCAGCTCACTCGTCGGCGAAAAGCAAGCAGCAGCGGCGGCAGGTCGAACTTGAGATGCGCACCGGAGAAACTCTCCCGGCCATATCGTTTTCCAGAGCTGTGGTGGAAAAGCTTCCTCTGCTGGCGCTATCGGCGGTGAGCGCGGTGGTGACGATCTATGCGCAGCGGGCAGCGATGCCCTCCACGCAGGCGATCTCGTTGTCTGTGCGCTTTGAGAATGCCATCCACGCCTACGCCATGTATGTGTGGAAGGCGTTCTTTCCCATTGGGCTGGCGCCGATCTACCCGCATCCCGGCGATAGTCTCACCTTCTGGCAGATTTCCGCCGCGGCTGTTTTTCTGATTGCCGTGAGTTGCTGGGCCTGGGTGAAACGCGAAAACGCTCCTTACCTGCTGATGGGCTGGCTTTGGTTTCTGGGCTCATTGGTGCCGGTGATCGGGATCGTGCAGGTGGGAAAGCAGGCCATGGCGGACCGTTACGCCTACATTCCTATGATCGGAGTCATGGTGATGGCGGTGTGGGGCGCTGCCGATTTCCTGGATCACGTCTCCGGCGGCCGCCGCTGGCAGATCGCGATTCCCACAATCGTTCTGATCGTCTTTTCATTTCTCACCTGGAGACAATTGGGCTTCTGGCACACCAAGATTGACCTGTGGACGCACACCTTGGCGGTAACGCGCAACAACGATGTGGCGGAGGCCAATATGGGCGGCGCGCTGGTGGAAGCGGGCCGTTTCGAGGAAGCAGTGCCTCATTTCAAGAACGTGTTGCAAATGGATCCGCAGAATCCCACCAGCCAGGTTGACGTTGCGGCGGAACTGCAGCAGAAGGGAGACCTGCAGGATGCGATCAGCTCTTACGAACTGGCGCTGGCCGGCAGCACCGATCCCAAGCTCAGAGCCGGGGTGTATGTCAATCTGTGGACGATTTACACCCAGCTCGGGGACTTTACGACTGCCCAGAAAAACCTGGAACAAGCATTGGCGATCGATCCCCAAATCGCGCAGGCGTTGTTGCCCAACTTCATCCAGACGGTGAATGCACAGCCTACGGCGCAGGGTTTTCTGCAACTGGGTGAGCTGTGCCAGAGAGCGGGACACGCGTCGGAGGCGCAGTTCGCTTACAAGCGCGCGCTGGATTTGAAACCTGACTACTCCGAAGCGAAGAGGTTGCTGGCGCAGATCAATCAGCCGGCCAAGTAGCCATCGAGATCGAAGCTTCGCAGCCCATTACTTTTCCATCAGCAGAACTTTTTCCGCGTTGTCAATTTCGGTGAGTTTGACCTCGATCACCTCATCCATGGTGGTCTGCACATTCCGGCCCACGAAGCTGGCCTCCACGGGAATCTCGCGATGGCCGCGGTCGATCAGCACGCAAAGCTGCACCCGCCGCGGACGGCCGTGCGAAAACAATGCATCCAGCGCCGCCCGCGTCGTGCGGCCGGTGAAGAGAACGTCATCCACCAGCACGATGTTCTTGTCTTCGATGGGGAAGCCGATTTCCTTTTCCTGAACCACCGGCTTGGGGCCGAGAGTGGAAAGATCGTCGCGGTAAAAAGTAATGTCGAGGGTGCCCACGGGCACCTGCGCGTTTTCGATGCGGGCGATGATCTTGCCCAGGCGCTCGGCGAGGGGTACGCCTCGCCGCCGGATGCCCACCAACCCCAGACCCTCGACGCCGTCGTTTTTCTCCACAATTTCGTAGGCGAGCCGCACCAGCGTGCGCTCGATTTCCGAGGCCGACATCAATTGCGCCTTTTGCCGAAGGCCGGTTTTTCGGGAAAGGTTTCTCGCGCTCATCAGAGTTTGGGCCCCCGAATGGATTGGGTCTGCCGGCGCGGCAAGCGGGGCCGTATCCCCGGTTTTACCGCGGCTTGCAGGCGAACTTCCGAGTCTACGCCCGCCTGCGCTGCATTTCAACGCGGGTGCTAGAGATAGAAAAGGCTCAGCCGCGGCAGCCGATACTTTTCCAGAAGCCGCTTGTGGACATATTGCCTTTGTAACTGCTCGATCTGCGCCGCCGCCATCTTGCGCCGGTAAGGAGCGAGATCATGATCGGCCTCCGCGCGCACGGTGACGATTTCATCATCCGGGGTCGCAGCCAGCAGCGCGGCAAACAGCTTTTCTTCCAGCGCGGTCAGCCTGCGCTCCACATCCTCAAGGCGCAGAGCGGATTTCCCGGCCTCAGCTTCCTCGGCGACCTTGCGCAACGTGGCGGCTGTTTCCCGGGCGACGGCCTCGACAGAGATCGCTTCATGCCGCGGCAGACTGGCGCCCTCGAGCAACTGCGCGTTGTGCCGCAGAAAGGCAGCTATCGCTTCCGGCTCAAAACCGGCGGCAATGCCGCGTTTTGCCGGTGGCGCTTCTTCCCCGGCGGCGACCCCCACGGCGGCTTCTTTCATTTCTTCTGCCGCCGCCAGCACCTCCTGCGAGCAAAATGCCAGGCTGTTGACTTTTCTCGTCTTCAACGGGCGGCGATCATAGCGGTCAAAGGCCGCATCAATTCCGCTCAGCACGGCCGCGAGTGGAACGCCCGCATCTTTCCACGTTTCGATGAGCGCCCAGTCGAGCGTGGAGAGCAGCAGGCCGCCGCCGCGGCGTCGCAGGAAGCGCTCTTCAATTTCGGTGAAGTAGTTGAAGTAGTTTTCCACGGCGGGTCAGCGGACGACGCGGGTGGCAGGAGTTGCCTGCGCTCCGTTTTTTACCCGGGATGTGGCTTTGGGCGCGGCTTTCGCCGTTCCCTCGTGACGCGAGGCTGCGTTCCGTTCCCAGATGATGCGCAAGCCTTCGAGGGTAAGGAAGTCATCGACGGTCTTGATGTATTTCGATCCCGGTCCAATCATGGAGGCCAGGCCGCCGGTGGCGATGACGCGAGTCTCGTTGCCGAGTTCCGCCAGAAGCAGCGCAAGGATGCCATCGACCAGCCCCAGATATCCGTAATAGAGTCCGGACTGCAAACTGCCTACCGTATTCGAACCGATCACACGCGACGGCTTGCGGATTTCCACCCGGGGCAGGCGGGCCGTGCGGGAAAACAGCGCGTCCGCCGAGATTCCGATGCCCGGGCAGATCACTCCGCCGAGATATTCCCCCTTGGCAGAAACGCAATCGAAAGTTGTGGCCGTGCCGAAATCGACGATCACACCTGGCCCGCCATATTTTTCGAATGCGGCGACCGAGTTTACGATGCGATCGGCGCCCACTTCGGCGGGATTGTCATATTGCACCGGCATTCCCGTCTTCACGCCCGGCTCGATGAACAGCGGCTTGGAATTGAAATATTTTTCGCACACCTCGCGCAACACGGGGTCGAGCGGAGGCACAACCGATGAAATCACGATGCCATGGATTCCCGCCGCTTCCAGACCGGCCATGGCAAACAGGTTGCGGAAGAGCACTCCATATTCATCGACCGTGCTGGTCTGACGCGTGGTGACACGCCAGTGCGCCAAAAGCCGCCCGTAGCGCGGCGTTTCGCTGGAGGCAGCGCCTGCCTGCACCTTGGCTACCCGGGCAAATACGCCCAGCACAGTATTCGTATTTCCGACATCGAGAACCAGGAGCATGTTGTTCGTTATCTTGCCCGCACCGTTCCGCTCAGCACCGTCTGCACGTCGTGTGCGCCGCGCACGCGCAGAAAGCCGCGTTCATCCAGGCCTTCTGAGGTTCCTTCGAGGCTCGCGCCATTTTCGTCGATGCGCACCTCTTTCCCGCGCACCCACGAGGAGTACTCCGAGAAGCGCTGCAGAATCGATACCCGCGCGCCGGCCTTTCCCACCAGATCGCGATATTCGCGGTCGAGCGATTTTAGCAAAGCCGCGGCCAGTTCCACGCGCGACCATTCACTGCACGTCGCCAGTTGCAGCGACGTGGCCTGCTCGGCGAGATCTGCAGGAAATTCCGTCTGATTTACATTGATGCCGATACCGACGACGATGTAGCGCACGCGCGTGGCCTCGGCATTCATTTCGGTGAGAATGCCGCAAAATTTCTTACCGTCGAGAAGAACATCGTTGGGCCATTTCAAGTCGGGCAGCGCGCACGCATCGATGTGCTGCACGGCCGCGTGGACCGCGAGGCCCACCGCCAGCGAAAGCGGCAGCACATCGGCGGGCGGGAGCGCCGGCCGCAGCACCACCGAACAGTAGATTCCTGCCGAACGAGCCGAATGCCAGGAGTGTGATCCGCGCCCGCGCCCTGCCGTTTGCTCTTCGGCGAGAAAGACGCTGCCTTCCGGCGCGCCTGCCGCGGCCGCAGCCATGGCCGCCGTGTTGGTGGAAGCGATCTTGTAGAAGTGATGCAGCCGTCCCTCGAAGATGGTGCCCGGGAGCAGTGGCTGAAGAATTTCCGGAAGAAGTAAATCGGGCACCGAACGCAGCTGATATCCCGTGGCCGGGTGGCCGGCGACATCGACGCCCAGGCCGCGCAATTGCTGAATCAGTCGCCACACTTCCGAACGGCTGGAGGAAATCTCCTGCGCGATCTTGGTGCCGCTGACCACAACCGTGGCGTGTTCCATCAGCAGACGAATGATTCGGCCCAGCCGGACATCGGTCGGCTGAGGCTTGTCCTCCTGGGCGGGCGGTCTGGTCCGCGTGCCGCGCTCGCGGATTGTGCTGTTTTTCCCGATGCCGAGATTATGCGGGAGAGCCGGGGAAAGAACAAATCATGGTGTTCCGAGCGCAGCGAGAAATTTCGGTTCTTGCCTGGAGAAAACCGAGATCCCTCACTTGGTTCGGGAAGACAAACAAGAAGGCGGCCGACTACGACCGACTCTGGAAATTCACCCTCTTATCGACGAAGCCGGCCAGCGGCTTCACACGGGCACCGCTCGCAGGCTCATATCCACCGCCTGCGGCGAATGTGTCAGCAATCCGATAGATATGAACTGCACGCCGGTTTCGGCATAGGAGCGAACATTTTCCAGACGGATTCCGCCGGAGCATTCCAGCGGGATGCGGCGCTCGATTTTCGTGCAGCGCTCCACCGACCGGCGGACATCATCGACCGTCATGTTATCGAGCAGGATCGCTTCCGCGCCGCCGGCCAGCGCCTCTTCCAGTTCACGCAGCGTACGGACTTCCACTTCAATGGGCTGCGAGCCGCGCCGGTTGCGGTGCGCGAGCTCAAGAGCAGGCCCGATGCCTCCGGCAAGAGCGATGTGATTGTTCTTGATCAACACGCCATCGGAAAGATCGAGCCGGTGATTCTGGCCGCCGCCGCAGCGCACGGCATATTTGTCGATCACTCTCAGGCCGGGCGCGGTCTTGCGCGTGTCGAGAATGCGCGCGCCGGTGCCGTGAACCGCGTCGACGAACTTGCGGGTGAGCGTGGCGATCCCGCTCATGCGCTGCAAAAAGTTGAGCATCACGCGCTCGCAGGAAAGAATCACGCGCGCGTTGTGCTGGATCACCGCCACCGACTGGCCCTTGTGCAGGCGCACGCCATCAAAAATCTCGGGATGCGTGGTGACTTCATAGTGCGCGGTCACGGCGCCATCGAGCGCGGCATACACATCGAGAATTCGGCCCACGCATCCGATTCCGGCCAGGATGCAGTCTTCTTTGGCGAGAATCGTGGCCGCCGCGCGCTGGTTGGCATCGATGCAGGCGTAGCTGGTGGCATCGCGCGTCGCCCGGTCTTCGAGCAGCGCGTTCTCCAGAATCGCGGTGATGCGGCGACTATTCCAATCCATGAATTATGTAGGGACACCCGCCCCCGGCTGTCCGGGCAGGCGAAGCCCGTCAGTGCCTAGCTCAAGCGCAGCCCAATTCTCTCATCTTGCTCAGCGCCTTCTCACGCAAAACGGCCAATTCCGCCGCACGGTTGCGCAGGCCCTCAACCACCTTCGGGGGCGCCTTGGCCAGAAATTGTTCGTTGCCCAGCTGCTTCTGATTGTTCGCCAACTCCTTTTCGATCTTCTCCAGCTCTTTTCTCAGGCGCTCGCATTCGGCCGCGACGTCGATCTTCCGTTCGTAAACGACGTGCACATCGAAGCGCGCGGTGCTGCGAGCGCCGGCGACCTTGGACAATGAATCCCGAACAAATGTAATCGCTTCGACGTTGGCCAGCCGTTCGACCGCGCCGCGGCTTTCTTCGATGAGGCGGCGAATCTCGGCATCGTGAGCAAAAATCTCGATGTGGACCTTTTCCTTCGGCTCGACTTTCAGTTCGGCGCGCAGATTGCGGACGCTGACGATCAGGTCCTGCAGGATGGCCATACTTATTTCCGCCGGAATGTCGATTTGCATTTCATCCGCCTGCGGATAGGCCGCGAGGGCGATCGATTTCAGTGGCGGCTTTCCGTCATGCATCGCCTGCCAGATTTCTTCCGTGATGAAGGGCATGACGGGATGAAGCAGGCGCAAGGAAGCGTCGAATAGCACCACGAGATTGGCACACGCAATACACGCGGATCCATCGTTAGCAAGCCGCGGTTTAATCAGCTCGAGGTACCAGTCGCAAAACTCGCCCCAGAAAAAATCGTAGATGCGATTAGCCGCTTCGTGAAATCGAAATGTTTCGAGCGCGGAATTCACATCCTTCGTGACTCGATTGAAGCGGGAAAGAATCCAGCGATCTTCGAGGGTGCTGGGTTCGAAGCCTGCAATCCCCGCCCTACGGATGGAGACCCCGGAACTGCGTCCCGGCCGGACAGCCGAGGGCGGCTGTCCCCACATGGGTGTTGCAGGCTCCCACAATCGGTCCACATTCATAAACATGAACCGGGCAGCGTTCCAGATCTTATTGGCGAAGGCACGGTAGCCTTCCGTCCGGCTTTCGTTAAACGCAATATCCGTTCCCGGAGCGGCCATGGCCGCCAGAGTGAACCGCGTCGCGTCAGTGCCGAAGCGCTCGATAATTTCCAGCGGATCGATCACGTTCCCCTTGGTCTTCGACATCTTCTGGCGCTCGGCATCGCGCACCAGCGCGTGAATATAAACCTGGCGAAACGGAACGCTGTCGTCTTTTTTATCTCCCCAGCCGCTGGCGCGCTTGATGGCCGCATCCTGCTCGTGTCCGTGCATGAAATGGCAGCCGAACATGATCATGCGCGCGACCCAGAAAAACAAAATTTCGTACGCAGTAATCAGTAGCGTCGTCGGATAAAACACTTCCTGGTCGCGCGTCTTCTGCGGCCAGCCCAGCGTCGTAAACGGCAGCAGGCCCGAAGAAAACCAGGTATCGAGCACATCGGAAACCTGCTCGAGCTTCGCACCACCGCAATTCGGGCACTTCGCCGGAGCCTCGCGCGCGACAATCATTTCTTTGCAGCCCTCGCACGTCCATGCCGGAATGCGATGCCCCCACCACAACTGCCGCGAGACGCACCAGTCGTGGATGTTGTTCATCCAGTTCAAATAGATCGTTCGGTAATTCTCGGGAACGATGGTGATCTCGCCCCGCTCTACCGCCTCTTTCGCGCGATCCGCCAGCGGCTTGATCTTTACAAACCACTGCTCGGAAAGCCGCGGCTCAACCACGGTGCCGCAGCGGTCGCACTTGCCCAGCGCCACCGTATAATCTTTTTCGCCAACCAGAAATCCGCCCGCCTTCAGATCCTCCAGCACCATTTTGCGGGCCTCGTATCGATCGAGGCCGGCATAGGGCCCGGCGTTCTGGTTCATGCGGGCGTGCTCGTCCATCACGTCGATCTGTGGCAGGTTGTGGCGCTGGCCCGCGGCAAAATCGTTGGGATCATGCGCCGGCGTTACCTTCACCGCGCCCGTGCCGAACTCGGGCTGCGCCAGTTCGTCGGCGATGATCGGGATCTCGCGATTCATCAACGGCAGCAGAACCTTCTTGCCGTGCAGGTGCGTGTAACGCTCGTCTTTTTCATTGACCGCCACCGCCGTATCCCCGAGCATGGTCTCCGGCCGCGTGGTTGCCACCGTAATGAATTGTGCAGGGACGGCCGCCCTCGGCTGTCCGGCCGAGCGGAGCTCGGCCGCATTGCCCACCACCGGATACCGAATCTCCCACAGCTTGCCGGCAACCTCTTCATGCTTCACCTCGAGATCGGAAATGGCCGTCTCGCAGCGCGGGCACCAGTTGACGATATATTTCCCTCGATAAATCAGCCCTTCCTCATACAGCCGGACGAACACCTCGCGCACCGCCCGCGAAAGATTCTCGTCCATGGTGAAATACTCGCGGTCCCAGTCCACCGACGCGCCCAGCCGCTTCATCTGGTCGAGAATCGCGCCGCCATATTCCATCTTCCACTCCCATACCCGCTCAATAAATTTTTCCCGCCCCAGGTCGCGCTTTTTCTTGCCTTCTTTGGCCAGTTGCCGCTCCACCATCATCTGCGTGGCAATTCCGGCGTGGTCGGTGCCGGGCAGCCACAGCGTGATGAAGCCGCGCATGCGATGCCAGCGCACGATGATGTCCATCTGCGTCTGGTTGAGCATGTGGCCCATGTGGAGACGGCCAGTGACATTAGGCGGCGGCAGCAGCAGGGTAAACACCGGCCGCGTTTCTCCTCCGGGGGGCGTGGGCACGGAAAAAAGTTTTTCCTTGACCCAGTATTCCGCCCAGCGCTTTTCGATCGCGCCCGGCTCGTAGGATTTGGGCAGTTCGTGCGGCATGAGAAGCGATCAGCACTCAGCAGCCCGCATTCAGCCAGTCAGGAGCCTGCAGGTCTCCGATTGACGCCGAGTGCCGGGTGCTGAGTGCTGCAGCTTGATCTTACCGTTGCAGGAAAACAGGGGTCAAACCGAGGGAGGGGTG
>DATKPV010000075.1:0-16183 GCA_035523915.1 Candidatus Aquilonibacter sp.
GTGACCAGGTTGTAGTGGGTGGTTGCGTCGAAATTGGAGGCGCTGTATCCGAGGACTCCCCCACCCGGGCATTGCACCGAGACGGGCTGGTTCGAGGGTTGCCCCGGCGTGCAATATACGTCGTTATCGCCGGCGGTGACGTTGTGGAACGCATTATTCGAAGGAGTTGCAGCGAGCTGGTAAAGAGTCGGGTTGATATTCCCCAGGCCAGCCGTGCTCTGCAGGCCGCTGCTCACCAGATACTGATTGAGCAACGTCACAATACCGGCGAACACAGGTGAGGATGCAGAGGTTCCGCCAACGATGGACCCGTAAGTATCTACAGCATCGAAGACGGAGACGTTGCACGTACTGGTGTCTTTGGTGGGAGGATTTAGCGGCGTACAGAACACATATCCGGGAAAATTCGGGGAAGCCAGAAGCGACACGTCTGGAACGTAGCGCACACCAGATGGTGCGCTGGCAACCGACAACCCCTGCTGCCACGCCGGCTGAGCAAAACCAGCCTGGCAAACGCCACTTATCGACTCCGTCCAGCAGTTGCTAGCCCCGCCACCTCCTATGGAAATCCAATAATCTTCCTGAAAGGTCTGGGCATCAGTGATTCGAACTCCGCCGCTGGGGTCGCAGAAGGAATATTGCGGATTCAAAAGACAGAAGGCGCCCAGGGCTTCATCGTCGTTCCACGCGATCTCAGGAATATAGCTGAGCGCAGTGGCGCCGTTGGCACCGATCGTCGTGCTCCAGTAGGCGGGATTGGGCGGATTGGAATCGTTAGCAGCAGAGATCTCCGTACCCCCGACTCCCGTGACTTCGGGACTGCTGGCCGGATAGCCCACGGCAAATCCACCCACAGCAGGGCTGAACGGCGGGGTAAAATCCGATGGACTGTAGTCACAGGTGGCTGCGCCTACGTCGCCCGAGGAATTCATGATCGTAACTCCCTCGGCGTTGGCCTGCTGGAACAAGGTCTCCAGATCTTCGGCATACAATTCACAGATCCCGTAGCTCATGCTGATGACCGGAGCGAGCGGTGGCCCACTGGGAGGATTAATGGCCGCGCTCAGGGCAGCGTTAACCCCGCCGCCGCTGCCTTGGCTGCAGCTGCCATTCCAAACCACCGGGGAATTGACGTAGACGATTTGCGCGTTTCGCGCAACCGCTCCCGACCACTCAATGTCGAGATCCGCTTCTCCCAGATCGCCACATCCGTACACCGCTCCCGGGTCGGTCCCTACCGCCACATACTTGAAATTGGTGGAGTTGCATGCCGTGACGATGCCGCTCGAGTTGGTTGTACAGCCGCTGATCTTATTGAGACCGAAACCATTGCGAAAATGGTTGATGTCCGCAATCAGGATGTCCGTCTGGCCGACGATGGCGAGCTTTTGGCCCGTTCCATCGATCGGGGTGGAGGCACTGTAGAGCGGATTGATATCGTAAATTGTTCCGATATCACCGGGAGCGAGGAAGTTAGGGAACAGGTAATTACCATCGTAGTAATCGGCCCTTGCGTTGCGCATGGCGCGGACGCCCTGCGGCCGCGAAGCTGGATGCGGGCGGAAATCGTTCACCCCCGTTATTGTGTGCACGATCCCATTGAGAGCGGCGGGCAACATCAGAGGCGAGGAGTTGGCAAAGTGCTGTTCGCCGTTGATGTTGTAGCGGTGAATTTCGGCCCCAAATGCAATCTGGATCTGGCCGGCATCGCCACTGAAGGCGATCATGTTCCGCCCGCCTCCGATGCTGATGATCTGGAAGCCCTGCGACGCCAGCCACGCCGCGACCTTATTCAAATCCTTCTGGCTGAGGCCGAAGCGGTCGGCGAACTGTGCAGGAGTGAGCCACTTATGATAGTTGGGCGATTTAGGGTCCTGCTGTTGAGCAAGCAGCACATCGAGAGCCCGTTGCTGGCTGGGCGACGGGGCCGTCATTAAGATCATGTAAGGGAGCGGGAATGAAGGCTCCACGGGGCCCTGGTCATATTGCACCTCCGCCCTGGGATGCACGCTTCGGGCGAGTTCAACGGTTTGACCGGGATTAATCGCGCTCACGATGCGGTCGGGTTGAGAGGCAAAGCACAGGGATGTAGCAAGAAGCGGCAGAAGCAGCTTGCAAATACGCATACGCGACTCCATGGGGAATTCACGGTTGTTGCCGGTTGCTCTAGCTTAATACTTCTTATTGGGAATCTGATCAAGATTTCCTAAGGGAAGGTTGTATGGAGCCAAGAAAGTTACAATCCATTACACTGCCGTAATGGCTGGCGCTGGACCCGCCGACAGAGGCCAAAACGCACCCCAGAGCCAGTGGAAAGCAGGCGTTGGGCACGTATGTGCCAGCCAAGTTCGGCTGAAAAATGGTCTATATCGGATTTGGCCTGGGTGTGTCAAGAAATCGTGCGGTCACACCGGCGGAAGGCAGCGTCCTGTCTGACATTTTTTATGTTGACCGGAGGTCGTGAGATCGCATCTATCAAGCTGATCCGCAAGAAGTTGAAAACTTCCAGCCGATGGCTCCGATTCTGTGGAAAGGACTTAAGACGATGCTGAAACCGTGCAACTCCTGGTTTTTCTCCTCCTCTGCATTGGTTCTGTTTGTCCTGTTTACTCCGGGAATGCTGAATGCGGTTGACACGAACTTCCATAACGCCCCCGACTCCTCGAAAGAGATGAAGAATCCCTACGCCGGTCAAGCGGCCGCGGAGAATGCCGGACATCGGCTCTATTCGCGTGATTGCGCTTCCTGTCACGGCATCGCCGGGAAAGGCATGGGCAACGTTCCCTCGCTTGTCGATGGCAAGCTCGAGTCGGTCCCCTCCGGTGAGGTGTTCTGGTTCATCACCAAGGGCGACAAGGCCAATGGCATGCCCTCGTGGGCGGCCCTGCCGGAGAGTCAGCGCTGGCAGATCGTGACTTTTGTGAAGTCGATGGGCATGTCGCAAACCGCGCAGCTGGACTCGGACGGGCCTGCGCCTTTGGATATGAGCATGTCAAAAATCAAAGCGCCGCCGCCGAAACCTCCGTTTACTGATTTCCGCTACGAGAGTCCGGGGACCACGCGCAAGATCACGGTTGCCGACCTGCCCCAGCCGTATGCCACAGCATCGGCCGAGAACGGGCCCGATGTGGTCTCACGTCCGAAGGATGTATGGCTGTCAGCGCCTCCGGGCTTCAAAGTGGATTTGTACGCCAGCGGCTTTAACGAGCCGCGCCTGCTGCGCACAGCGCCGAACGGCGACATTTTCATGGCCGAAACCGGCGCCGGGCGGATTCGCATGTTCCGAGGGATGACCAGCGACGGGAAGCCCGAGGAATCCGCGATCTTCGCCACCGGCCTGAACCGGCCATATGGTCTGGCTTTTTATCCGCCGGGGTCTGACCCGCAATGGCTTTATGTTGGCAATACAAACGAGGTCGTGCGATTCGCGTACCACAACGGCGATTTGAAGGCTGCCGGCGCGCCCGAGCACATCGCCGACTTGCCCTCCGGCGGCGGCCACTGGACGCGCTCGGTCGTCTTCTCCAACGACGGCAAGAAGATGTTTGTGGCCGTCGGCTCCGCCTCCAACGATGACGACAGTGACACGCACCCGGCGGAAAAAGATCGCGCCGATATCCTGGTTTGCGATCCCGCGGCTTGCGTGCTGAAAGTTTTCGCCTATGGCATTCGCAATCCCGGAGGCGGCTTGGCCGTCAGTCCTGAAACCGGCGAGCTCTGGTGCTCGGTGAACGAGCGCGATGCGCTCGGCGACAATCTTGTGCCCGACTACATCACGCACGTGCAGGAAGGGGGCTTTTACGGCTGGCCGTGGTGGTATATCGGCCCCCATCAGGATCCACGGCAGCAGGGCAAACATCCGGAATTAAAGGACAAAGTGATCGTGCCCGATGTCTTGCTGCAGGCGCACAATGCTTCGCTCGAGCCCGCTTTCTACGAGGGAAAGCAGTTCCCCGCCGAGTATAAAGGAGACATTTTTGCCGCCGAACATGGGTCATGGAACAAAGCGGTCCGCGTGGGCTACGAAGTCATTCGCATTCCGCTGCATCAGACCGGGCACGCCGGGGGCGAATACGAAGATTTCCTCACCGGCTTCGTTCTGCCCGATGGCAATGTCTGGGGAAGGCCCGTGGGAGTCACGGTCGCGCCCGACGGATCGCTGTTGGTAAGCGACGATGGATCGAACTCGATCTGGAGAGTGAGCTACACGGGGAAGTGAAGTGGCGGCCGCCCGCGGTGCCTGCCGCTTTCCGCTCTCCGCCTGCCTGTAGTAAATTGCTGGGTTCTATGCCTAGCCGCGCCCAACTCTTGCCGGGGTCCATTCTTGCTCCCGGCTTTCTGGAAATCATGCCGGATGCCGTCGTCGCTGTTGATGCGGGCGGCGTCATCGTGCAGATAAATGCGCAGGCTGAGGCGCTGTTCGGCTATGAGCCCGGCAAACTGGCGGGCCAGAAAATTGAAGTGCTCGTGCCCGAGGGGTCGCGCAAGCAGCACCGGCTGGATCGCAAACGCTTCGCCGGTCAACCCAAGATTCGCCGCATGGGAGCCGGCCTCGACCTCTCCGGACGGCGCAAAGACGGAACCGAGTTCCCGGTTGAAATCAGCCTCAGCCCGGTCTCGACCAAAGACGGGGTGCTGGTGCTGAGCGCCATTCGCGATATCAGTGATCGCAAGAAGATCGAAGCCGAGCTTCGCCAGGCGCACGCCGAACTCCAGCGGCAAAGGGACCGCCAGCTATGGGATTCCGAGAACCGGCTGGCGCTGATTGTCGACTCTTCGGAAGACGCCATCATCGGAAAGACTCTCGAAGGCCTTATCACCAGTTGGAATAAAGGTGCGGAACGCATCTACGGATACGCGCCGGAAGAAGTTCTGGGCCGGCATATTTCGATCATTTCGCCTAAAGAGCGGTCCGATGAAATCCCGCGGATTCTCGAGAGAATCCGGCGGGGCGAGAGCGTGCAGCATTTTGAATCGGTGAGAGTCGCGAAAGACGGGCGGCGCCTGAATGTCTCGCTTTCTGTATCGCCGATCCGCGATGCGGAAGGGGAAATCGTCGGGGCTTCGGTAATCGCACGCAATATCACGGAGAAGAAACGCGCCGAGGAGCAACTTCGCCAGGCACAGAAGATGGAAGCTGTCGGCCGGCTGGCCGGCGGATTGGCGCACGACTTCAACAACATTCTCGGCATTCTCAGCGGCTGCAATGAGCTGGCGCGCGACCGCATCGGCGCGGGATCCGAGGCATCTTCTTATCTCGATACGATGCGGGAGGCAATTCAGCGAGGGGCCTCGCTGACCCGGCAATTGCTTGCGTTCAGCCGCAGGCAAGTTGCCCAGCCGGAAGTGATGGACCTCAATCTGCGCCTGAAGGAAACCAGCAAACTGCTGCGCCCTCTCATGGGCGACGACGTGGAAATCGTCATCATTCGCCGGTCCGACCAGGCCATCGTCGAAGCCGATCCGGGGCAGATCGATCAGATCGTCCTGAATCTAGCCGTGAATGCACGCGACGCGATGCCTCGCGGCGGCAGAATCATCCTGGAAACCGCAGCGGTGGAGTTCGACGAAGGCTTTGCCCGCTCACACCCGCCTATGACTGCAGGCAAGTACGTGCTGCTGGCGGTCAGCGACACGGGTACGGGAATGGATGAGGCCACCGTGCCGCACATTTTTGAGCCCTTCTTCACCACCAAGGAACCGGGAAAAGGCACCGGCCTAGGATTAGCCACGGTTTATGGCATCGTCCAGCAAAACGGGGGGCACATCTGGGTGTACAGCGAGCCGGGACGGGGCACGACGTTCAAGATTCATCTGCCTAGCGCCGAATACAAGCTCGGCAGGGCCCCCGAAGCGGAGACGCAGGCGACTCCTCCGCGGCGTCAGGGCACGAAGATTCTGCTGGTGGAAGACGACAACATTATGCGGCGTTTGACCCGGCAGATGCTCGAAGAGCACGGCTATGCAGTCATCGAGGCAGCCGACGGGAAGTCAGCGCTGCAGCAGGTGCAGGACAATCCTGCAGGCGTCGACCTGGTGCTCACCGATGTTGTCATGCGTGGAATGAGCGGGCCGGAACTGGTGAAACGGCTGACCGATACGCATCCCCGCACGAAAGCGCTCTACATGTCGGGATATACCGGAGAATTGATCTCCGAGCACGAACTGGCCGGCGGCAACCGCTCCCTGCTGGAAAAGCCCTTCACTCGTGCCGCGTTGTTGAAGGCCGTCGATGAGGCCTTGCGGTGAGCCCGCGCTTGAACAGGGTTCTCACGGTTGTGCTGGATGATCACGAAGTGAAAACAATATGGTGGCGTATAGGATTCCAATTTTAGGCCAAACGTAGTTTCAATGACATAGAGCGCGAGGCGGGCGCCCTTAAAGCAGTGAAATGCAGTGGTAGGCAGTGCTAAGGATCACACACGGATCCCGGCTCGTGCCCATCTGAAAAGTGCCAACCAAGGTGGCCACAAAACCTGAGATTGTCAATTGAGACGGGCCCAATCGGCATGGCCTGTGTCGGCGACCGAGTTTCAATTTCGGCTGGCAACAATTCTGAAGTTCGATAACAAGCCCGTCTATCGGTACTAATCCGCTTAATCGCGCTTCAAATCGCACTCGATGAGTGCTAAGCCACCGGTTTGCCCGTGCCTCCGCCGGAACCCAGACCGGCCAGACCAGAATCGTCAGTTGTGATCGCCTGGTTTCGACAACTATCTATGCGATTTGGGGTCTGCCGATAAACGAGTTACACGCGTCAGGCCCTTGCCGTCCATTGATCCGATATCCGTCAGAGGCAAATCTTAGCGTGATTTTTCGGTCAAAAGTTGAGTAATCCGCTGCAGTTTGATCGTATACAGGATATATGTCGGCTCTGCCTATGACATTGAATGCGACGGCCGAAACCGAAACGGCAAAGATTGCGCGAGGCTTACGTGAAAGGGATATGGAGATTCTTGCAGACCTGGCGGAGCGCTGTCAGCGTCGACTGGTGCGCTACCTGCTATACCTCACCGGGAGGCGAGACTATGCTGAGGACCTTGCGCAGGAGACCTGGGTTCGCGTGCTGCAACGGGGCAGCCAGTACAACGGACGCCAGCGGTTTGATCCATGGCTATTCGCGATCGCCCGCAATCTGGCAATCGATTACCTCCGGAAAAAACAGAAAGGGGTAGAGACAGCTTCCTTGCCAGAGGATCGCGATGAAATTCTGCTGGTATCTTCCTCCGGTCCTACTCCATTCGAAGCCGCGGCTCGAAGCGAAGACGCAATGCGCCTGGCCGGTCAACTGCAGATTCTGTCACCGCTATATCGCGAGGCTTTGCTGCTGAGGTTTCAAGAAGACCTGTCCCTTGCGGAGATCGCTCAGGTTTTGGGCGCCCCTGTGACAACGGTGACGTCCAGAATCTATCGCGGTCTTGCGGCATTGAGATCCGCATTTGAGGAAGGGGGTGATTCGCCTGGAGTGTGACAAGAGATTTCGCGAGCTTATCGACAGGTCTTTCGTAGAAGAGGTTTCAGAGGGAGAAAGACAGCTCATGCATGACCACATCCGCGACTGCGATGGCTGCAAGCGCTACGTCGAGCTAACCGCGCGTACGATTCGGGGATTGCGGGAACTCACCTTTACCGGTGAACCAGATTCGAGTGCTCAGGTCCGTGAGCTTCTTGCGCATCACACCGGGACAGCGCGACAGCACAACGTGCAATTCAAGTTCTGGGCTGCATTTGCTGTAGCACTCTTGCTCTCATTTGTGGGATCGGGACTCGTGTACCAGATGGCCAAGCGCCTGTCGGTCCCAATGTATTTTGACACTGCTCAAGTCCAGGCAGGCGTGCTCGTCTTTTGGCTGCTGCCGTCTTTTTGCTCGGCCTTATGCCTGCTCGCGGCTCCTCGTGAGAATAGAGGTATTGCATGACACAGCAATCGGCGGTGCTTTTGATAGCGTTCTTGGCCGGGCTTGTAGGTGCGGCGGTCTTGTTGGGAACCGCAAGACGGAATGTTCTACCCAGGTCTGCAATGGTCATCGCAGCACTGGCGATCCCGATTTGGGTAGTCTATTTTGCTTCCAGCCAGGGCCGTTCCCTACTTGCTTCCCAAGGATTTCTCAGTACCATGCCGGACGCGTTTTGGTTTGGCTTAACGTTTGGTGTCTTCACCGCGGCTTTCTTCCTTGCCCTCGGATACGTTTATGGGGACGCCAAAAGGCGTCAAATGCCTGCTTGGGCCTGGGTGTTTGCCGCTTTCCTGATACCCAATTTGATTGGATTCATCCTTTATTTTGTGTTCCGCGGGCCTCTCCATGAGCCTTGCAGTTCCTGTGGCAAGCCTATTCGAGGGGGAGAAGCATTCTGCTCCCACTGCGGATGCTCACAGGGTTCCAGTATTGGACGCAGCACAGCTGACACCCGCACAATCTGAAGTAAAAAAGGTGGTAATGACCTTGCATCGCACGAAAGGAGGACGGTATGAAACGTGAGCGCGCCTTACAGGTAGTGTTGGTGTTGGTGGGCTTGTTTTATTGCTTTTGGGGCTATCTCCTGTTCGACGATCTGTGGCACTCTAGGTGGCTTAGCGGGCATAGTGACGTCATGCCGATGTTCCTGAGCCTTAACACGGCGCTTGGAGTCTGTCTGTTGGTGGCCGTTAAGCAGCCGGCCAAGCATCGCTTGATGATCGCCTATGGGGCGTGGTCAAGCCTTGCCCATGGGTTCACGATGACAATCATGTCAGCACAGGCCGTGGCGTACGGGACGCACAGGAAGGATAGCCCCCAGGACATTGTGATCTTTGGCGTGATTGGAGTCACGCTGCTTGCACTCCTCCCGGCAAAACAACCATTGCCGGCCGGCGCGCCTATCAGCGAGCCGCGCGTTGCCCAACGCTAGAGGACCTAGTCCACCGCCTCGCGTATGCCGAGATGCAGGGACTCCTCAGGTAAGCGCGCGACTCGCTTCGTTGACTATATGCTCGGCCTTGCCGCTGCGTTAATTGTGCATTGTCGGCTAACGGGAGCAATCCGTTTCATCCATCACGCCGCCCCCTAGCGGCGATCCTTCCCTGTTCCTTCTGTCCCGCGCATGACAATCAGTCAAAGCCTCCGCTTCTTACTTCGCCTGCGTCAGCCCCGCAACAACCGCAGCAAGCTTATCGAGGATCTGGTTCCAGCCCTCTAATTGACCGCTATTTTTCGCGCTCTCCATGGGTTCATTTCCAATGAAGGTGAGTTTCGTCCGGCCGTTTCCCAGATCCTCAAAGATGGTCACGTCATACGCACCCTCGATGGCCTCATGTTCTATTCCCAGCTGCGCAGGATCAATCTTGTTTCCCTTCGAGTCCGAAAAGTACATCAAGGAAACGATCTTCTCGTGCGGAACAATCTCGTGGTACTCAACCGCATTCCAGCACTCCTGCCCATCCGGTGTTTTCATGCAGCAGAGGAGTTTCCCCCCAACGCGAAAATCCATCTGGCAAACGGGCGCAGTAAAACCCTTCGGCCCCCACCACTGCTTTATGTACTTCGGGTCTGTCCACGCCTTCCAAACCAACTCGCGTGGGGCATCAAATACTCTGGTGACGACCATCCGCCCCGTCTCATTCACCGTGTTTATTGTCATCTCTGACCTCCGCTTTTTTCATTTGATTCACAACCACATCCAGCTTGTCGAAACTCTCTTCCCAGAATCGGCGATAGCTGATCGCCCAGTCGCTGACTGTCTTTATCGCCTCCGGCCTAAGCCTGCAGATACTCTCCCGCCCACGCTTCGCCTTGATCACAATCCGCGCCCGCACCAGGTAGGCAATATGTTTTGAAATCATCTGCTGCGAAAGTGCAAACGGTTTCGTCAATCCATGCACAGAGGCGGGCCCATGGGAGAGCCGTTCGATCATCGCGCGCCTTGTCGGATCAGACAAAGCCGCAAACGTTGTGCCCAATCTATCCACAACCACATGGTAGTGGATTATCTGTCAATGTCAAGCATGAATTTTGCGATTCCTGATTTCTGTTCCCTGACACCTGCGCAGATTTATGCTTCCCCATCAGCGGCGTCATTGCAGTTGGATGCCGTAGACGTCAAACGCCGTGGCGGCGCGAGAAGTAGTACCGACAGCGGACGGATCGGCGACGATTTGCGCCGAAATGGCGGAGACTGCCTCCTGCACTTGCTTCATTCTGCACTGGCAGCGGCACACCCGACTGGATTCGTTCTCACAGGTTCAAGATCGGACATCTCGTATCTCCAGAGCTAGGTCAAGAGTCGATACTCTTGCCTGATTGCCATTACGAGCCGATCGAGTTCAGCATTCGTGTTGTAGAGAGCAGGAGTCACTCGCACGGCCGCACCCTTCGTGATCCCTTTGCGCGCGACGGTCAGCACATTGTGCTTTGCAAATAGCACATCTTGCACTTTCTTTGCCTGTTCAAAGCTGCGCATTCCCTTCAGCCGGAACGAAGTGGTGGCGCCGTACCGCTCGGGATCGTCGGGGGTCAGGATTTCGATGCCATCAACGTCGCGGACACGCGAAACCCAATAGTTCCGCATGTATTGCAAGCGCGCTCGCTTCCGTTCCACCGTTAGACGGTTGTGAAAGTCGATGGCCGCGGGGATTGCCAGCGTAGCCGCGAAGTTGTAGGTACCCGAATAGATACGAGAAGAGATGTCATCGGGCGGATCTTCCCGGTTACCGAGACAGATGTCGATATCGGCAAGCCGGTTCCTGCGAATGTAGACTGCGCCCGTGCCCAGCGGAGCACCAACCCACTTATGCAGACTGAAACCAGCGAAGTCGGCATCGATTCCTCTGAGGTCGACCGGCATCTGGCCGACAGCCTGTGCGGTATCGAGAATGCAATCCACTCCGTGTCTTCGCGCGAGCGCGATGATCTCTTTTACCGGATTTACCAGCCCAGTTCGATGACACAGATGCGTTACCAGCATCAACCTGGCTTTGGGTGTCTTGCGAAGGACATCCTCATACGCTGCGAGGATGTTACCTGTCGTCGCGGGTTCGGGAAGCGCGAAGGTCACCACTTCTACGCCTCGCCGTTCCTTCAGGAAGAGCATCGTGTTCTGCATTGAGTCGTAATCGAGGTCGGCGAAGAGAATGCTGTCGCCGGGCTTCAGGCGGTTATACCCCGAGATCAGATCTTGCAGCGATTCGGTCCCACAACGTGTCAATGCGATTTCACTCACGTCGGCATTGATCAGGCGGGCTACAGACGCGCGCACCTCTTCCAGTTCTGCAGGCAGAGATTCGTTCGGTATCACTCCACGAACGAATGGCACATTGCGTCGATTCACGTAGGTGAGCTTATTGAAGTACTCCTCCGCAACCGGCCTCGCCATCACGTTCCAGTACGCGTTTTCGAGATTGGTGATGCTGCGGTCCACGTCATACCACTGAGTGAAGCTGGATTCGTCGGTCGTATCAGTACCAAGAATCGAGCCCAGGTCGTGCGGTCGAATCGATCCGTTCGCCAGCATTGATGAACCTGCAGCCTTAAGAAACTCCCGTCTGCTTTTCAAGTCTCAGATCTCCCCGCGATTATGTTGACGATCACGAGATTTCTTCGCTCACGTCCTGCCGAATTCTCTCAAGAATACCCGGCGAGATGTTATCCGGCAGAGTCGCTGGCGATATCCGGTGACAGCCATTTGAAGTATTTGACTCAGACATCCGGATTCCGCGTATTGACGATAGGGTAGCAAAAGGTCAACCAGACAAGGTCGAGATCTCGATACTGATGATCTGGTGTATTCCCTCTTGCCAACTTGAATGCCGCTTGGAAACGCCAGGAGTGGAACCAGCCAACGATATAGCTCGCGGCGTGGCACGTGGCGCGTGCTCGCCAACTTCTGGCTCGCGAAAGCGGTATGTCAAAGGCCCGATCACGCCACTTCGCCGAAGACTGGATCGCTCGTGTGCAAGGTTCTCTTATCCTGTATGCAGCCAACGGCGACGGCGCACCATTCGAACGGACGATGATGTCCCTCCTGGATCTGGCGAAAGAAAGGGCCTAACCAGAGTGGATCCCGGAGCCAGCAGAAGTCGGCGAGCCTGCGAGCTAAGCGCCGCTCAATCGCCACCGCAGACGGGCCAATCGAGTACGCCCTGAGCAGATGAGCTCGAATCCGGAATTATTGGCGGCCTAACCAGTCGAAAGCGTTCTCCTGAGTGCGTTGGGCAAAGCGATTAATATCGTATGGAGTCTGGAGTTGTAGAGCTTCCGGATGGCCAAGCAACGCATAGATTTTCTTCGATGCCTCGACCTCACGCTCTACATCCGCCAGCCGAGCATAACGGTCCAGCGTGGGTGCAACGACAAGTGTTGGCCTGGGCGCAATGGACGCCAACACTTCGTCAAAATCAAAGGGAACGCGGTCCTCATGGTCCACGAAGAAGCCAAGGCGCGGCAGCAATCCGTGAAGATGTGAATATTGCCGGATGCCCTCCGTACCCTTGTCGGGGGTGTCGAGCCGCAACGGATCAACACCGCAGACAGACACGACGCCTTTAACGCAAGATTCGCAGGCCGCAGTCAGCAGTGCGACTTTGCCACCCAATGCGTATCCGATCAGGAATATTCGTGACGAGTCAATCTCTTCCAAGTTGGTAAGAGCACTGATGGCTGACCGGGTATCTGCGATCATGCTGCCCAGGATCGACCACCGTGGGTAGCGATCGTAGAAATGCTTCTTCTCATGGATACGGGCTCCAAAACCAAGCTGATCGAAGGCGAATACTGCAAAACTTCTGTTCACCAGCTGCTGGAACGATGGCCGCGAATCCCGAGTGTAGGCCCACTCGGAGGGCAGATAAGGTTTCGCACCCAACCCACATGACCACCCCGTGTGGTAGCTGTAGGGATGCAGCCATATCACGACCGGAAACCTGCCGGACCTGGGTTCGCCGTCGGGGTTCGCAGGGTAAAAAAGATCGCCTCCCAGACCCGCTCCAAACGGAATACCCATCACGCCCATCCCCTCCGATATGGATCGCGGCGGCCCCATCTGATCGATGAAAGGTCTTTCGAAAATGTACCCAAGCCAGCCTCCGGGAAAGCCATAGGCCGCTAAATCACGCTCAGAAATACTGTGCATCGATTCAAAGGGCACCCGGGGTGGTGCCTCCCCGAGAAGATGGGAAATGTTCTCGAGGATCGTTTTCTTCTTTTCCTGCCACTGCTCAACCGAGCTGATCGGAAGTCCATTTTCCCGATACAGGAAATCGCCAACCGATCTTTGCGGGTAGGAGAAAGGATCGATCTTTTCCTCTGTGACCTGCTGCCAACCTTCGAATGTGTAGCCCAAGATCCAAGTCTCGGATTTCGGATGGTGTTTGCGGCCAAACACCGAATCAAAGAAATCGATGAAGTGCTCCACGTCCACGGCTGCGGTGTCATGTTCTCCCTGGCGGAGATGTAGCCACAGATTCTCCTCGCGTCCCAGGAATCTGTAGACGCGTTGAACCGAAAGATAGGACTGCTCGTAGCCGAAAGGATTTCCCGAGTGCTCGGCGTATCCGCTGTACAGCATCAGGCCACGCGGAGCAATCATCGCCATGAGCATGTTCTGGTCCACAGGCAGCTTATCTTCTCGCCCGGCAAAGAACCGCAGCCGGGGGTGAAACCAGTTGGGTTGCGACGCTGTGAGCAGTTCCACGCTTTCGTTGACGAACATGTCGGTGGTGAATCGCCATGGGTCGCACTCGCCTGTGCAGCCGCTTGATGGAGCGACCGCTTGGATGCGGTCGTCGAATGCGGCTGCTAACAAAGCCTGTTTTCCATACCGCGAGTGCCCGGCCAACCCTATCTTGTTCTTGTCGATTTCAGGCAATGTGACCAAATAATCCACCGCCCGCGATGCCGACCAAGCCCAACGCGCAAGGCAGTAAAAGTCATACTCCGGGTAAATATCAATATATTGGTCGGAATCGTCGACGCCGCCTCCGAACGCCGGATCATGGGCGGCGTAGAAGCAGCCAATGTAGCCTCGCCGCACTGCGGTGTAGAGCCAAGGAAGGGTTCGACTGTGGTTGGTCAAGAAAACTGGGAACGGACCGTTGCCATCTGGAATGATCAATTGCAGGTGCAAGATAGCGCGATGATCGGGACCGAACTCAAGGCGAACGTCGCGCACTGTAGTCGTCCCTTCGCGCCGTGTCGCGGTGACGAGTGCACGCAGATTCTCAGGTGGGGGAGGCATCTTGCCGAAGACCCACTGTTCTATTTGCGACCGTATCCACTGTTTCTGGCGGTTCCACAGAGCCTCATTCGTCACCGCGATCTGCCGGTCGCTGTCCGTCAAAATGAGCGGATCTGGGAGACCGGGAACTGACCGCATCGCCTCAAAATCGGGAGGAAGCTCTCCGGTGCGTTCTTGCCATTCCTCCCAGGTCTTGTCGTGCGCGTTCATGCGACCATTTCTGGGTGGGCGAGTAGGGGAGAAAACCTTGAGGAACAACTCAAGATCCGCACTTCGTTTCGACTCTGAGTTGAGCGCACTCGTCACCGGTTGCGCAGAGGCAATATTCTTGGCTCCCAAGATGCAGGCTGTTGCTGAAATCGCCGCGCCTTGCGCGAGAAACTCTCTTCTCGTAGTCATTTTTCAACAGTAGCATTCGATCGCAAACAAGTAAGATCGGCAACGGACGCCTTCGCGTGCTCGACAATCCCCGGGCGGACGAGTATCAGCCAGGTCGGGCGCGGGTGGGACCATATATCGACGCGCTCTATATAATTCTGCGGTCAAGCGACCCGATCGAACGATTGCGTCCAAAATGGGAGACGAAGGTGATGCAGAGCGAATACTCGTTTTGGAATCGGCGCGATTTCCTGAAAGCGAGCGGCACATCCGCGGCGGCTCTGGGCATGGCGGGAGCAGGGTCTGTGACGGCAAAGGCAGCGCAGGAGCCTGCAGGACAGACGGCCATGCCAGCGGATACGCCCTACCCCAAGCTCTCCATCATCACCCCGTACTCGCCGCAGAAGCTCGCTTTTGCCGCGCAGGCCGGTTACGAAGGCGTGGTGGTGACGCCGGGTCCGGACTTCAATCCGGAACTGAGCGACAGTGCCATCGATCAGATTCTCGCCACGGCGCGCAATGCAGGCATTCGCATCGTCAGCATTGAATACTTCGGACCCAACCATACGGATCCCGATGCAGGCAAGCGCGCTTCTGCGAATGCCGAGTTTGTTCGCGCCCTGGAATTCTGCCATCGCCTGGGCTGCAAGTTTGTGGGAACCTTCAGCGGCGGGATGCCAGGCGACAGCATGCAAGATCAGGCCAAGGCCTTCGTCGATGTCTTCAACGAAAAATACCTGCCCGTTTGTGAAAAGCTCGACGTAACGATGGGATGGGAGGGCTACCCGAACCCCGCCAATTTCGCCAGCACTCCGGCGGCGATGCAGGCCATCTTCGATCTGGTGTCAAGCAAGCGGCTGGGCCTGGAATTCGATCCTTCGCATTTCGTGCGACAGTACATTGACCCGGTTAATGTGGCGCGGCAGTTCAAAGACCGCATCCTCGCCGTGCATGCCAAGGATACCGAGATCATCCAGCCGGTGCTGCAGCAGGTGGGCATTGCCGGGCATGGATGGTGGCGTTACCGCATCCCCGGACAAGGCATCGTGAACTGGCCGGAGTTCCTTACCGTGCTGCTGCAGATCAAGTTCAAGGGCGGGATCGCGGTAGAGCACGAGGACCAGTTCTGGGACGCGCCGCACAGCGGCAATCTTCCCGACTTTCCCCAGCAGCGCAAGGACGGATTCATCCTGGCGCGGCGTTTTCTGGGACAGTATCTGCCGGGACGGCTGGTGTAACCACAGTGCACCGGAGAGAATCCGGTACCAATTCTCCACCTCGGGTAGCCGAGATCAATCCCCTTGGATTATGATTCGCTTGAAAATATACCAACTAATCGGTATGCTGCGTTTTGACCAAAAGGTACCTGACATGAAGATAGCCACAGCGAGACACGAGTCGAAAACCAGATTTCTGCAAGCTGCCCTTCAAGTGATTCGCGCAAAGGGATATACGGCCACGACGATAGAGGAGGTCTGCGAGACGGCAGGGCTGACAAAGGGGAGCTTCTTTCACCATTTTGACAGCAAGGAGGAGCTGGCTCTGGCTGCGGCCGACTATTGGACGGAAGGAGCGGGCGCGCTGTTTGCCTCCTCGC
>DATKPV010000076.1:0-7540 GCA_035523915.1 Candidatus Aquilonibacter sp.
ACGACTGCCTTGCGGGTGCTGCCCACCGTAGGATCGATGACCACCACAAACACCGTGCCGGCAGGAAAGTAGGGCGTGGCGCCGTAAAGAAACCGCGCGCCATCCAGAATGGAGAACGGTGTCACCTGGTGGGTGAGATCGACAATGCGCACGCCGGGCATAATGGAATACATCACGCCTTTGCACAGGGCCACCGAGTCGTCGATCACTCCGAAATCGGTCATGAAGACAATGGTGGGCGGATATTTCTGTTCCGGCTGCGCGGCGTAAGCCGGCGAAGAAACCAGTATGGCGAGCATTGCCAGCAGCAGCGCATTTCGCCGCGCCGTGCGCAGCCCGCGTGCATGACCAGGGCTCATGGATTGCAAGGCCTCCCGTCGGCTGGGTGCTGCCCAGTCTACTAAATCACCCGGCCCGGCGCTTCTACCATCTATAATGCTGCTTCAATCTTGTCGTTCGCTTGCAAGGAGGCCTCATGCAGTCAGTCATCCCAGAAAAGTATCGCGATCTATTTCAAAAGCGCGCTTTCGCCAGCCTCGCCACGCTGATGCCCGACGGCCGCCCGCAGGTCACCCCGGTTTGGTGCGACTTCGATGGCGAACACGTTTTGTTCAATTCCGCCAAGGGGCGACAGAAAGACCGCAACGTGCGGCGCGATCCGCGCGTGGCGCTGGCCATCATCGACCCAGAAAATCCTTACCGCTACCTGGAGATTCGCGGCCGCGTGGTGGAGATTACGGAAGAGGGGGCAAATTCTCACATCGACAAGATGGCCAAGAAATATCTCGGCGTGGACAAATACCCCTATGCGAAGCCGGGCGAGGTGCGCGTGCTCTACAAGATCAAGCCTGAGCACACCACGGTGATGGGATAGCGGCGTGGGCGTCGCGCCGTAGTGCCGGCGTCCTGCCGGCAAATGTTTGACCCGCCTCTTCAGCGCACGGAAGCGGGTTGAAGTCCCCGGAGGAGTCTCCATTCACACCTACAATCTTTGCTTTCTGGGCTTCGGCAACGTCAACCGGACGCTTGTCCGCCTGCTGGCTGGCCGCGAACGGGAGCTGCGCGAGCGCTACGGAATTGCCTGGCGCGTCACGGGAATCGCGTCGCGGCGACTGGGATGGATCGCGAATGCAGACGGATTGGATCCGGGCGAATGTTTGGCGTGGCCGCCACCCCCGGCAAACGGTGCCGGCGCGGAACAGAATCGGGCGAACGTCCGAGACTGGCTCGCCGGCGCCCGTGCCGATGTTCTCCTCGAAGCGACTTCCCTCAATGTGAAGGATGGGCAGCCCGCCGTGGATCATATTCGCGCCGCGCTCGAGCATGGGGCGCATGCCATTACGGCGAACAAAGGGCCCATCGTTCATGCCTACCGCGAACTCCGCGATCTGGCTGCGGCGCGAGGAAAGAAATTCCTGTTCGAGTCCACGGTGATGGATGGCGTGCCGATTTTTTCTTTGTTCGATCAGCTTCCGGCAATTCACCTGCAAGGATTTCACGGCATTCTGAATTCCACCACCAACGTGATTCTCGGCGAGATGGAACAGGGGTTGACCTTCGAAGACGCGCTGAAGAAGGCGCAAGAAATTGGTGTGGCGGAGACCGACGCGTCGCACGACATCGACGGCTGGGATGCAGCGGTGAAGACAGCTGCACTGATCAATGTGCTGATGGATATTCCGGTGCGGCTGGAAGACATTCGGCGCGACGGGATTCGCGACATCATGCCACAAGCCGCTCGCAATGCCCGGCGCGATGGTTGGCCGTTCAAGCTGGTTTCTCGGGTGCGCTGCGAAGGAAGCGGCGTGAAGGCCAGCGTTGCGCCAGAGAAGGTGCTGAGCAGCTCTCCGATGGGGAAGATTTCGGGAACGTCGTCGTATATTTATTTCGAGACGGATATTTTTCCCGGGCTGGCAATTACGGAAGAAAATCCGGGGCTGTACGCAACGGCATATGGGATGTTGGCGGATTTGGTGAGGGCCGTGGGAACGTAGACGGGGCTCTGCGATTGCGCTAGAAATGTGGAGGGGCATTCCCGCCACGCAGTTGATGAAGCATTCCCGAATCCTAGCTCTGCTGTCCGTCAGCTTTGCCTGCGTAGCGCTCAACTTTTGGCTAATCACTACCCGCCATTATCGGTTGCCAATATTCGTTTTCGTGGCCGCGATCATCCTCATCGCGATCGTCCTTCCTAAGTTGCCCCCTCCCACCAAGGCCCCCAAAGAAATCAAAAATAACCTTCTCAAGGCGTCCGCTTCTGTACGCCGCCTGGGATTCCTGTACATCCTTGGAACCGCAATGGCGATTGTTGGCTTGTTCTCGGGCGAGTTCAAAGACCTTCCGATATGGGGCATTGTCGCCATGTTCGCCTGGGGCGGATTCCTGATCTGGGCCGCCTTCCGCGGCGCCAAGTGGTATAAGGACAAAGCCACTTTGCTGAGACAAAGCGACCATGAAGAGACCAAGTAGCCTTTGAGGTACTTCAGCCGTTCCGAACCGCTTCCCCTCCCGTGAGAGCAACCCGACGCATCATCGTGATAGAAATGAGGGACTATCATGCCAACTACTGAAACCGCCGCTCACACCGCCCTCGACACGTCTTACGTTCGCGCCCAATTCCCCGCTCTCGCCCAAACCGTCAGCGGCCATCCCGCCGTGTTCCTCGATGGCCCCGGAGGGACGCAGGTGCCGCAGCGGGTGATCGACGCCATCGCCGATTATCTGCGCCGCGACAATGCCAACACGTGCGGAGCCTACGCCACCAGCCGGCACACTGACGCGATGATTGCCTCGGCGCGTGCTGCCATGGCTGATTTTCTTCACTGCGCCGCCGACGAAATCGTCTTCGGTCCGAACATGACTTCGCTGACCTTTGCGATTTCGCGCGCCATCGGCCGCGACCTCGGCCCCGGCGACGAAATCCTGGTCACGCGCCTCGATCACGACGCCAACGTTTCTCCCTGGCTGGCGCTCGCAGAAAAAGGAGTGACCATCCGCTGGGCGGAGATTCACCTGGAGGACTGCACGCTTGACGTCGAAGACCTCGCCGCCAAACTCGGCCCCAGAACCCGACTGGTCGCCGTTGGCTATGCATCGAACGCGGTGGGCACGATCAATCCGGTAAAGGAAATTGTGCGCATCGCCCACGCCGCCGGCGCGCTTGCCTACATCGACGCCGTCCACTACGCGCCGCATGGCCTGATCGACGTGGCCAATCTGGACTGTGATTTTCTGGTCTGCTCAACCTACAAATTCTTTGGCCCGCATATGGGCGTGCTGTATGGCAAACGCGAGCACCTGGCGCGGCTGCGGCCATACAAGGTGCGTCCGCTGACCGATGTGGTCCCCAACCGCTGGGAGTGGGGCACGCTCAACCACGAGTGCATCGCTGGAATCACGGCATGTGTGGAGTACATCGCCGATCTCGGGCGACGGTCCCAGCCGGCGGTCGCGACTCGCCGCGCCGCGATCGTGGCTGCTTTCGAGGCGATTCGACGGCACGAGCGCGAATTGATGCGCCGGCTGATTGCCGGGCTAAGGCAGATTCCGAGGCTGAAGATCTACGGCATCACCGATGAATCCTGTTTCGACTGGCGCTGCCCCACGCTGGCGGTGCGGCTCGAGGATGGAAAGCCGGGGCACACTCCTCTGGAGCTTGCCACGAAGCTCGGCAAGCGTGGCTTCTTTACATGGGATGGAAACTACTATGCGTTGAACCTGACTGAACGTCTTTACGTGGAAAAGAGCGGCGGCTTTTTACGCATCGGCCTTATCCACTACAACACGGTTGAGGAAGTGGATCAGTTCCTGGCGGCTCTGCAGGAGATTTCCGGCAGCTCCGCAGGGTGAAGGGGAAGACCTGCCACGTGTCTGATAGGCGGAGTCAGCGAGTTGCTCCGCCTCCTCGGCGCAACGGCTCACCTGTTGCCTAGGGGAAAAACCGCATGGGGAAGCTGATTGCCCGGCCGCTTATCGAAAACAGAGATTGTTTTCAATATGGTTTCGACAACCGCTTCTTTCCCGATCGTGGAATTAACCATCAAATGAAAGCGCCGGCGATCCGGCCACTCCACACCAAAGTACTGCATGATGAAGGCGGCGCGGTCCCGATCCACTATTTCAGCAAGCTGCGCTGCTTCCTGTTCGCTCTTGCCTCCCGCCTGGAGTCGACGAACCTTCTCTTCGAAGGGTGCGTAGACGAAAACGTGGAAGGCATCGCTTCGCTGTTGCAGGTAATAAGCCGAGCCGCGCCCCACAATAACGCAGTTTCCCGCTTCTGCGGCGTTCTTTACTACCCGCTCGGCCACTTCGCGGATGCACTCGGTATCGACGATCCTGGCGTGGTGCGGGGCCTGAACGCTACCCTCGTAGCTGCCCCGCAAAAAACCTTTGAGCAGCCGGTAATATAACGAATCGCGCTTCTCCTCGTGCTCCTCGACGGCGCGGCAATCGCATTCCATCAGGCGGGCGATTTCGTTCGTCAGAAGTTGATCCCACAGTTTCCAACCGAGATGTTGCGCCAGTGCAACCGCGATTTCGGCCCCGCCAGCGCCGTACTCCCGCTCGATGGTGATGATCCGGATCACAGCCTCTCCTTTTGTGAACCGTCTTGCCGGTCAAGCTCCACTGCAAACATAATCTTCCAAGCACGCCATATTCTTCGCTATTCCATCACAACACCTGCGCTCCCCGGCTTGTTCTTCTTCAATACAAAGGAAAGCACGAACATGACCGACGACGCCGCGGCAAGAACGAGGAACGTGTCCAGATAGGCCAGGACCGTCGCTTGGCCAATCAGATCCCGGTACAGCAAGGCGTAAGCTACCTGCACGGCATGCTCGGCCTGCACTCCAGAGGCAACCAGGCGGGCTGCCAAACCTGTGGATGCAGCATTCACTCCCGGCACCCCGGGCGAAATATGCGCGCCGAGATACACCTGGTGAACCTGAGCTCGACGCGCGATCAGCGTCGTTACCATGGATGTTCCCACGCTGCTGCCAATGTTTCGCATAAAGTTGACCAATCCGGCGACGCTGCCGCTCTTTTCCAGCGGCATTCCAACATAGGAAACCAGGTTGATGGGCACGAACAGAAATCCGAGACCAAAGACCTGGATCATGCGCAACACGCTCGCGCTTCCAAAACTGATGTCGAGGTCAAGACGCTGACTGGAAATATACATGCCAATCGCGAGAGTCAGCCAGCCGAATGCGACCAGGTATCGAGCCTCCACCCTCGACGAGAGTATTCCCACTACCGGCATCAGGAACAGCAGGAGAAGGCCGCCTCCCGAAAGCACCAGGCCGGACGATTCCGCCGTGTATCCCATCAGCGACTGCAGGTACAAAGGCATCATAACCAGGCTCGAAAACAGCAGGATGCCCAGGACGAACATCATGCCGTTTGCGCTGAGAAAGTTGAGATTCTCGAACAGCCGAACATCGATGATCGGGCGCTCCTGGAACCATTCCCACAGCACACAGGAAACCAGCCCCACCACCGCGAGGATGGCCAGTATCAGGATGAAATGCGATCCGAACCAGTCGTCCTCCTGACCCTTGTCGAGCATAACTTGCAATGCCCCGATACCTATTGCGAGCAGGCTGAACCCAATGTAGTCGAACTTGATTCCTCCGGCGGGCACGCGTTTCAGCCACGGGGGATCCTCGACCAGGCGGGACACGAGCAGCAATGTGAGAATGCCCACCGGCAGATTGATGAAGAAAATCCAGCGCCACGAATAATTGTCAGTGATCCAGCCGCCCAGAGTCGGGCCGATGGTTGGTGCGATGATTGCCGTGACTCCATAGAGCGCGAACGCCAGGCCGCGTTGCCGGGGAGGAATGACGTCTGCGAGGATCGCCTGCGCCATGGGTTGAAGCCCGCCTCCGCCGGCGCCCTGCAGAATACGAAACACGATGATCGCGCCCAGGTTTGGCGCGATGCCGCACAGCAGCGAGCTTGCCGTAAAAATTACCAGGCAGCTCATGAAGAATCGTTTGCGTCCGAGAACACTCGCGAACCATCCGCTGACGGGCAGCACAATCGCATTCGAAACGAGGTAGGAGGTCAGAACCCAGGTGCTCTGGTCATTGCTCGCGCCCAGGCTGCCCGCCATGTAGGGCAACGCTACGTTGGCGATGCTGGTGTCGAGCACCTCCATGAATGCAGCCAGGGCGACGGCAACAGCAATGAGCCAGGGATTGAATTTCGGCTTCCAGGGAACTTGCGTGGACGCGGCATCGCTATTGCTCGGTCGCTCTTCCCGCGGGCGCGGCGAAGGGTGGGCTGTTTCCGCCATAGTTTCGAACCGGTCCGTGACCGGCAAGCTTTTCGACGAAATTATGGATGCTATCTAACATTGGAACGACTCACTCGGTGCTTAACGCAAACATCAGCAAACCCAGCCGTCGCCAACTCGGAAGCGGCTTCCTGAAATGCCTCAGCCGGCATGGTCCTGCTTCGGTTGTGCATTGCAGAAACGGGTTATTTTTTTGGATGAGGGCGCTGGATCATCTCTTCTACCGTAAGGCGGGCGAACGGGAGGGGCCTAGAGGGGCCTGGCTTAACAGAAAACACATCAACCCGGGACGTGTCCCGGGCTGGATGGGAACGAGCTGTGGAACGACGAAATGGCTGTCAAAGCGGCCTACGGCCAGCGCTTGGCAGTGTCCTCCCAGCCAGCGGCGCGGACCGGCTGCGCCCCCACCGCGACTGGCGGCGCGGGAATGCGGATCGGCTGTTGCGGCCCGGTGGCGGCGGCCAAGGTGGGTTTGCTGACTTCCGCCATCGTTTCCTTTTGCTCTTCCGAGAGCAGGGGCGCTACCAGCCGGAGCGCTTCCACTTCCTTTTCGAGCCGGGTTAATTCCATTTCCTTCTGCCTCAGAACCTCATAGACATTCTTCATAGACAGAGTCACCTGCGTGTTTTGCCTGGCAATTTGCACATCTCCCACGCACTTTAGCAGAGTTGCCTCTGTTGTCAAGGACTTAAGCCCCATCCCGCGCCTATCAAGCCATGTGCTTACCTGAAACTTGCATAGGGCTGCCGGCGAGGGCGGGAATCGAACGGCCAGAATCCTTGCGTAGTGCGGCTTTCATGAGATATTCACAATAGAAAAACCTCCAAACCCCTTGCCAAACCGGGAAACTCCAGCAAAAACCTATTGAGAAATGCAGCCAGATTGCGGCATTTTGGGCAGAAAGCCCAGGGAAAGCTGCACAATATCCGGTCACAGGCCTGTGAATGGCGTGCACTCGCATGAAAACAAATGAAATAAACTCGCACCCTTTTGATTGACTCTTCCCGCCAAAGGAGTAGAAAGATAATCGTTCTTTGACAGTTTCTTAAGTTTTTCCGGTTGGTGCGGCGTCCGGGGCTCGAGCGGTGTCACCCTCAACATTGCGCAAATGAGGAGGGAGGGCAGGCAAGGGTCTATAGCAAAGCGCTGGTCGAGGAGAACGAGGAACAAAGTCGAAGGCAAGATAGAGTTCCGAGGCGTTGGGTAGATTTGTCCGGTTGGCGGTGAGCCCGGAGCCCA
>DATKPV010000077.1:0-3978 GCA_035523915.1 Candidatus Aquilonibacter sp.
TGCGCCCAAGGCAGGTGCGCTACCAGGCTGCGCTACGCCCCGACAAAATCAGCAGAATTGATTCTAAAGCACTTCCAAACTCTCTTTCCACCCGAACCATGATTTCCGGTCCAATCCTGCAGAAGACGCAGAAAGTGAAGCGGACGCATCGTCCCTCAGTGCGGATCAGGTCTTATTCGGAGTGTAGCAATGCGATGGCCCGAAGGAGTTGCGCGTCTTCACTGTCCTGGAGTTGTCTCACAGGGATGGTTCGCCCGGTCTCCGGAAAAACCGGCGATGCACCGGATGGCAATGCAATGGCAACGTTTGGCTTGATTCCTTTGTGCCAGATGACGTCGCCGGATGGCGTAAGCCATTCTTCGATGGCGAGCAGCAGCGCGGAACCATCGGTGAGCTTGAATTCACTAAGGACTGTTCCGGTGCCAAAAGTAGTCTCACCGACGAGCGGCCCGCGATGCGCATCCCGAAGTGCGCCCGCCACGATTTCGGCGCCGCTGGCCGTGCCTCCGTTCACCAGGACCACCAGCGGAATGTCTGTGCCTTCGCCGCCGGGCTTTGCCGGTACAGGCTTTTCCGTGCCCCGGGCGTTTTTCTCCAGCAGGACGTTACCACCCTTGAGAAACTCACTTGCGCAGTCTACGGCTTCGTCCAGGAGTCCTCCAGGATTGTTCCTCAAATCCAAGATAATTCCCGCTACATCTTCTTTCTTAATCGCCACCAGCGTCTTGTGCAGGTCCGAGCCGACCCCGTTGTCGAAGGCAGCAATGCGTAATTGTGCGATTCGAGTACCGGGCAACATCTGCCACGTCACGTTGTGGATCTGGAACGTCGCGCGTGTCAGGGTAATCTCGCGAGTGCGTCCCGTGGCGGGGGTCAGGATCGTCAGGGTCAGCGACGTGCCCGGTGGGCCCGAAATCTCCTTGACTACCTGATCCAGCGGCTGTCCGGCGATATCCTGCCCGTCCACCTGAAGAATAATGTCGCCGGGCTTTAGCCCAGCTCGCTGTGCCGGAGACCCATCCATCGGAGCGACGATCAGAATATGGCCACCTTTCGACTGCACCTCAGCACCGATGCCTTGGAATCTGTTCCTCTGCATTTCGGCTAAGTCCTTAACCATAGGCGGGCTAAGAAAACGGCTATGGCCTGTGTCGCCGAGCGCATCCACCATTCCGCTGATCGCACCGTAGGTGAGCGCCGGCGGCCGCTCGGCGGCGCGATCCACATAGAAGCGATGGATGAGATAGCTCGCCTCGGAGAGCAGTTGGAAGTTGGGCCGGTCGTTGTCCTGCAGGAACCCCATGATCATCATGCGATCCAGCGCCGCGCCGGCAATCAGTCCCAGAATCAAGGCCAGCAGCGTCGCCGAGCCAAACGATCCCGCAAGTTTTCTGTATGGCATGAGATCCTCTTAGATGGCTGCCGCCGTCCGCCAGGAAGCGGCAGTTATTTGTTTTTATTGCTTCGGCCCGCTAAGAGTCGCGCCCGGCACGGAGGCGCTGCGCTCTCACCAGCAACGAGATTCCCAGCCATCCTCCCAAAACGACGACGGGAATCACAAGCAGCCTCGGCCAGAAGATGACGATCGCGGTCATCATCAGCAAAAAGCATCCGACACCGAACATGATTTTCGCTTCCGCTGGTCCCAGCGTTCTGTGATCTGTGATCGCGGCGCCAACGGCATTGCCGATACGGAGCACGCTGGTGGCGGCTCGACCGGCACTTCCGGTGGGAGTTCCGAATTTGGGTTTGTTCGATGGTTGCGTGGTTGTGGGGCGCACGGTTCGTTTTTCCTTCAGAACAATCTCCGTGGAGTGGGCCAGATCCTGCAGGAACATGCTTTGCATTTTCTTCGAGAACTCTTCTTCTTCGGCGACCACATCCAGTTCCCAATTTCCAATCCAACTCGCCACATTCAGATTGGTCGAACCCACGCGCGCCCAGCGGCCATCCGCAACGGCCGTCTTAGCATGCATCATGGGGCCGTTCCACTCGAATATTCGCACTCCCGCTTCCAGCAATCCGCGGAATCCAGCGCGCGAAACTGCGCGCATTAACGGAATATCATTCGCCCGCGGGACCAAGAGCCGGACGTCCACTCCATCCATCGCCGCTGCCTTCAATGCTTCCACATAGGCGGCCGTTCCAACGAAATACGCATCCGCTAACCAGATCGACCGACGCGCGATCGCGGCGATGAGCTGGTCCAGCCGGTAAAGGCCGGCAAGGTTCGGCACGCTAGCCACGATCCGCAACGGCACGTCGCCTCCCCCCGGCAGCGGTTCGCCCGCTTGAGGAATTTCTTCTGGTGGAACCGGGGACCCCAGAGTTGCCCACATCATTGCAAAAGACTGCTCGACGTCGGCGACTGCCGGCCCTTCGATCTCGATCCCCGTGTCGCGCCAAGGTTCAATCCCCCGGGCGGTATCGCCGGCCCAATCGTGTCCCACGCATAGACCGGTGACGAACGCAACCCGGCCATCGACGGCCAGCATTTTGCGGTGATCGCGACTCAACCAGCCAAACGGACTATCAAGGTGGGGCGGGTTGAAACACCGAACCTCTACTCCCGCCAGCCGCAACGATTTCCAGAACCGGCGTGAAGTTGCAGCAAGCGCACCGAACCAGTCGTAGATGAGCCTTACATGCACGCCTTTGCGTGCCTTGGAGGCCAAGGCGTCGGCGAACTGCTCTCCGATGTCGTCGGAGTGGATGATGTAATTCTCGAAATGGATTCGCCGCGTTGCTGACGCGATCGCTTCCAACCACGCTGGATAGTTTTCGGTGGCATCCTTCAGGAGACGTACACTGTTTCCCGGAACCAGCGGCGCCCCGGCAGCTCGAGAGAAGGCCTGGTCGGCCAGACTCCGCAGCTGAACATTGATTTTGCTGTCGAGCGCGTTTGGCAGGGGCCGGTTTGTGGTGCTCATCATGAGGGACAGGCTCAGCCGCTTCCCGTCGCAGAGGCGCCGGTTTGACAACATCTTAAGCTGTGCGGCGATCTTTCCCAAGGCAGGTGCGCTGCCAGCCCGGCGCTGCGCCAGTCAATCTTCATCCCGCAACGCAGTCCGGTCGCCATGAAGGGAATGAATTGAGGGCGCATCCCGGCTTAGCGTTGTCAATCCGATTGGGCGTGCGCTACAGTCTTGCGCAAGGAGGATGATTGAAAAACCGGCGGCGGCTCCTAACTCTCTTCTGTTTGATCGTCATCTTTGCAATTCCTTCCGCGCGGGCGCAACTCAAAACCCGGAACGTTGTCCTCATCGTGACCGACGGCTTGCGCTGGCAGGAAATTTTCACCGGGGCCGATCCCGGTTTATTGAACGGCGAGCACGGTGGAATCTGGGAGACTCCCGAACAGTTGCGCGAGAAGTATTGGAATGACGATCCGGCCGCGCGCCGCAGGATGCTGTTTCCGTTTTTGTGGGGAGTCGTGGCAAAACAGGGGCAGATTTTCGGCAACCAGAACAAGGGCAGCATTGCCCGCGTGACCAACGGCATGGCATTTTCTTATCCCGGCTACAACGAGATGTTGACGGGCTGGCCCGACTCACGCATCAACAGCAACGAGTTTGGCGTCGATCCGAACACGACCGTCTTCGAGTGGATGAACCACTTTCCACAGTTTCAGGGCAAAGTTGCAGTGTTTGCCACCTGGAACGTCTTCAAGAACATTTTCAACGAGCCGCGGAGCCATCTGGTGATGCACGTGGGATGGGACCTGCCTGAGCAAGGGACGCTTACTCCGCGCCAGGAACTTTTGAACCGACTCTATCAAACCACGACCCGGCTTGACGACGAAGATGTTTGGGATTCTTTCCTGCAGGTGCCGCTGCTCGATTATGTGAAGGCGGCGCACCCGCGGCTGCTGTTCGTCGGATATGGTGAAACCGACAATTGGGCCCACGCCGGCCGATACGATCTGGTGCTCGACAGCGCGCATCAGTTCGATGCTTTTGTGCAGGAGTTGTGGAACAC
>DATKPV010000078.1:0-7859 GCA_035523915.1 Candidatus Aquilonibacter sp.
CGCGCCATGTTTGCGCAACTCAATCGCGAGCGAGAGGCCGATGATGCCGCCGCCGACGATGATCACGTCCCAGGTCTTCACGCTGAAATTGTAACGGAGACTCGACCTTGGGTCGCCTTATCAGGCAGCCGCCAACTCTGAAGGGTGAAAGCCCGCATTCTTGCTGCGTTCAATCGGCGCTGCTGGAGGCGTCTCCGCCGCCGAACACTGCTTGCGAAACCAGGATGACAGCTTTTTTGCCCCGCCATACAATGAATGACATGAAAACCATCTGTATCGCTTCGCTGGCACTGGCGATGCTGGTCCTGGGGACATCGCTATGCGCGCTTGGGCAAAAGGACAAAGACGACGATTTCGGGCCAACATCGTGGCTGAACTTTGTCGTAGTGAGGGACGAAAACGGCAAGCCAGTTCGTAATGCGGCCGTGATCATGCATCCCGTGAGTCCAAAGGGCAAGCAGGAGCAGGGCGGCATGGAACTGAAGACCGACGTCGATGGAAAAGCCGACTACAACGGCGTTCCCTACGGCATGCTGCGCGTCCAGGTGCTGGCCCAGGGATTTCAGACTTATGGCCAGGATTACAACATCGACCAGCCGAAAGTCGCCCTGACCATCAAAATGAAGCGGCCGCAGCATCAATACTCGATCTACGGCAGTCACCCGGCGGATACCAGTTCACCCGCGAAAGACAATCCGCCTCCAGATCAGAAGAAACAGAATTAACGGCAGAATTAACCTGACAAGATCGACCGGCGAATATCTTATGGACTACCTCCTCAAGACCGAACCCTCCACATATTCATTTGCCGATTTGCAGCGCGAGAAAACCACTATCTGGGACGGCGTTTCCAACCCTGTCGCCCTGAAGAATCTCCGCGGCATGAAGCCGGGCGAGCGCCTCGTCATCTATCACACCGGCGACGAGAAGAGTGCGGTTGGAACAGCCACGGTGGTGTCGGTGCATGACTCCGACGCCAGAAATCCGCAAGTCAAAATTAAAGTCGGTCACGCGAATGCCAGGCCCGTCACCCTTGCCCAGGCCAAAGCCAACAAGTTATTTGCCGATTCTGCGCTGGCGCGGCAGGGACGACTGAGTGTTGTGCCCCTGACCGAGGCGCAGTTCAAGTTTCTGACGGGGGAGTGAAAAACGACGCCCTTTAAAACCTCATCTCGCGGAGAGGTTCAAATCCCCATCCGAGTCGCAAAAACGGCGGCCTGGATGGGGAACTCTCGGGCCCTGAGGTTTACGCCGCTTTCGCGTCGCGGTGAATCAGGAACGCATCGACCAGAAATCCCAATCCCAGCGTGAACGGGATCGCTCCGAAAGCCGCCGCGATCATCGCGTCCGGCTCATATCTTGCGACGATACTGAAGGCCAGCATGTAGCCAACCGCACCCGCTATCGACAGAATTCCGTTGCGTCGCGATCGTGCCTGCTCGGAGAGCTCCGCTTCCATCGGCACGCTGACGCCGCGCTGGATCGCTGCCAGGCGCTCCTCGGTTCGTAACTTGCGCACGCGATAAAACATGTAAAAGGCAAAAATCGCTGTCGGCATTCCGAAAATCATCACCACCGCTGCCAGACCTGTCAGTCCGTCCATGATTTCTCCTTCCACGGCTCCAACCTGATTTTCAGGCCAGCTTCGCCGCGTCGCTCACCTTCTAGTACGGCAGGGGCACTGGAAAAGTTCCACCCAGCCAACTCCAGCTTCGGTGGGTGCTTCCAAGCAATCATGTGTGTTAGCTTGGGATCAGCTCGGGTCGCTTCGGAGAAAGCATGAATAGTGCAATATCCCGCGGAATGCGCTGCGCATTCCCCGCGACCGCTTGTATCGCCATCCTGCTCGCCACCCAAACGCTGCGAGCCCAAGAGACCAAGGAAAAAGTCACAGTCGATGATGTCGACCGCTCGTTCCTGGTCCGGCTGCCCAAAGGCTACAACCCCCAACAGCACTATCCGGTAGTGATTCTGCTGCATGGCATGAATCAGGAGCCGGACGATATGGAGCGGCTGACCGGCTTCGATCAGATTGCCGATAAAGACGGCATCATCGCCGTTTATCCATTCGCACTTCATGGACGCTGGAATGTCGGCGTGCGTCCGCAAGAGCACCAGCAGACGCAACCGTACCCAGGAAGGCGGCGTCGCTATGGTGGCGGCGGATATCCCGGTGGAGGCTATCCAGGTGGTGGTTACCCCGGCGGTGGAGGCGGCGGTTATCCCGGGGGCGGTGGAGGCTACCCCGGGGGCGGACAGCAGCAGCCGCAAACTCGACACGAGGAAAGCCAGCCCGAAGTCGATGATATCGGCTTTTTCAATCAGATGATCGATCAGCTCACGACCAAATTTTCCGCGGATCCGTCGCGCATCTACGCGACCGGCCTCTCCGAAGGCGGATTCATGGCCATGCATCTCGGCTGTGCCGTGTCGGATAAAATCGCCGCCGTAGCGACCGTGGGCGCGACCATGCCAAAAACCATGGTCTGCCTGCCTTCCCGCACCGTGTCGCTGATGATGATCACTGGCACCTCCGACAAGATCGTGCCCCATGGCGGAGGCACCGAGCACAACCTCAATCTTGCAACTTTATCGGCCGACGACAGCGCCAAGGCGTGGGGGAGAATCGATCACTGCGGTGAGAAACCGACTCATAGCAAACTACCCTCCCACGGTAAGGGCGGCATGGAAACAAAGATCGACACCTATGAGGGCTGCAGCCAGGGCGCGCAGGTTGTTCTCTATAGCGTAAAAGGTGCAGGCAACACCTGGCCCGGAGGCGAACAGTACGAGCCCGAAAATGCCATTGGCAAAACCAGCAATGACTTTAGCGCGAATGAAGTCATGTGGAATTTTCTTGTGACCAAAAAAATGGAAACGAAACCCACTTCCGGATCCTAGAAGCGTCTCGCACTCCACTGAACCAATCTCGGAGGGTCGCCGCGACCCTCCGTTTTTCTTGTATTTCGGCAGCGACAAAATCCAGAACACCGTCGATCAACCACGTTCGGATGCCAACCTTCGGATGGCTTTAGTCCTTGTGACTAACGCGGCGCCGTTTGTCGCTAGCGAAAAGAAAACAATGCAGATCAGAACCAGCAGCACGCATAGCTCGATACCAGTTTCATAAGTGAACGGAGATTTCGCTTGCTATCGAATAAATTCGGAGTTAAAAAATCCGAACACTGAATCCGGCTCCCTGGGCCCACTCGCCGGAAACAGCATGTTTTACCCGCGCCATTCCAGTCGTACTCCAGCGCCATTCCGGCTGCACTAACCATTTCAGCCTGCAATCAGGAGGGAGTCGTGTCTAAATCGAGATTCGCATCTCTATCTTTGGCGCTGGCGCTTCTTGTCAGCGTAGCCTCAGCTCAAACCGATCCTGGAGTGCAGAGCGCCAGCCGCGGCACGGGCGCAACCATCATCAATCCGTCGAATGATCCCAATGGCTTCACCGCGTTTTTCAACGACGGCTTGAACCGCTTCCAGGAGGTCGAGACAGTTTCCAATTCCAGTAACGTCGGACTGGGGCCGCGCTTTAACAGCAATCAATGCAGCTCCTGTCACGCACAACCCGCAGTTGGCGGATCTGGCGCTGCCGCGAATCCGCAATTCCTGTTCGTCAGTAGCGGCGTAGCTCCTGACAACACCATGCCGTCGTTCATTACAGCCAGCGGTCCCACTCTGGAAGCCCGAGCCCCGTTCTTCCTCAACTCCTCCGGAGAAGCCAATACCAGTGCTCCGAACGGCGGCGTCGAAGACCTGTTCACTGTTGCAGGGCGTCCGGATGCGGGCTCCTGCAGTGCGGCGCAGCCGAATTTTGCCGCATATCTGGCGGCAAACGATCTGATCTTCCGCATCCCGACGCCGGTCTTTGGCGCCGGATTGATCGAGAACCTGGATGATTCGACGCTGCTAACCAATCGTGCGAAGAATCTCAGCAACGCCCTCGGCATCTCCGGCACTTTCAATCGCAATGGCAACGACGGCACGATCACACGCTATGGCTGGAAAGCGCAGAATAAGTCGCTGCACATTTTTGCCGGCGAGGCCTACAACGTGGAGATGGGCATCAGCAACGAATTGTTCCCTCAGGACCGTCCTTCGCCGGAAGAAGAATTGTCGGCGGGATTGTCCCCGAGCTGCTTGAATCTGTCAGGAAGCGGTTACCCGGAGGACGCGTCGAATCCAACCCAGACGTCGAATGCCGCCGTGCTTGACGATGTCTCGGCCTTTGCCAATTTCATGCGCTTCCTCGCTCCTCCACCGACCGGTCCGGTTGTGTTGAACGGAGCCCAGGTGCCTGCCAGCGTCATCGCCGCCGGGAGCGCTCTGTTCCACTCGATTGGTTGTGCTACGTGCCACAACCCGAGCTCCGGCACGACGCAGGTGTCGAACCTTGTGCCGGCGCTCAGCAATGTTCAGGTCAATGCCTTCTCGGACCTCGAGATCCATAACATGGGCACTCGCCTCGCCGATAACGTCTCGCAAGGCAGCGCCGGTGGCGACCAGTTCCGCACGGCTCCTTTATGGGGACTGGGACAACGAATCTACCTGCTCCATGATGGTCGGACGACCAATCTGTCTACAGCCATCCAGGATCACAAGAGCAGTAAGAGCGAGGCCACTACTGTGATCAACAACTTCAATAAACTCACCTCTGCTCAGCAACAGGAGCTGTTGGATTTTCTGCGCTCGCTGTAACTACAGTTTTGGCTGGCGAGACGGTTCGCGTCTCGCCAGCCTTCTTCTCAGTTCTAAACATGATCCTCACTCCGGGCACGCCAGGAACTCTTCGATTCCAAGGGCTATATGAACTTCCGGCTTTTGTTTTCCCTCTTGCTCATCGTCTTGTCCGCTTTGTTACCGTCCGAAGGCCAAACTCCAAACCCCGATGGCGGCTCTCGGAGCAGCGGCGCCGCCTCGAATAACCAGCGATCAATCCCGAAGGTTCCGGCGGGAGTCATTCTGGTGAAGGGTGCGTGGTCGAGCGCCAGCGATACGGTGACTCCGGTGCCTGAAGCTGCAACCGTTGGTCAAAGTGTTTTCAACGATCCGTACTTTGGGATCAGCTATGCGCTACCCGGAGATTGGACCCAGGAATATGAAGGCCCTCCTCCATCGGAAAACGGTCGTTACGTGCTTGCTCAAATCGGGCCCCCCGAAACAAAGACCGGACCGAATTCGGCGAGCATGTTAATTACAGCCGAAGACATGTTTTTCACGCCGCTGCCCGCGACTAATGCTTCGGAACTCATCGCATACACAAAGGACCATTTGCAGGCGGACTACAAAGTGGAAACTGCGCCCACCCCGATCAAAATCGGTGACCGCCCTTTCAGCTTCTTTGCCTACTGGTCCCCAGTGGCAGAGCTGCATTGGTATGTTCTGGCGACGGAAATCCGTTGCCATGCAGTGCAGTTTGTGCTGACCAGCCGTGACACCAAGTTACTGGACCGCTTGATGCTAGACCTGAACCGAATGAGATTGCCGGCAGAAGTCGGCCCCACGCCAGGAGCTGGCGGAGGGCCTTTCCCCGTTTGCATCAAGGATTACGCGCGAGACACAAACGTGATCGCCCGGGTGAATCCGGCGTTCACGGAACATCGATTCAATCCCGTGCCGGTCCGGATCATCATCGACAAACAGGGCAGCGTTCGACACATTCATTTCATCAGCGCTTTTCCCGATCAGGCGCAGGCCATCACTGCGGCACTCAAGCAGTGGAAGTTTAGGCCGTACGCCATCAATGGGAAGCCGGTTGAGGTCGAGACAGGAATCCTATTCGGGCGTGCTCCACAACTGCCTGCACCTCGCGCCCGGGCGGCGGTGCAATAGCGCGCCGGTCGGAGTCGCCGGTCTGCACAGAGACAGAGAAGGATGGCTACGGCGCCTATGCGATGGCCTTGCGCAATTCCCGCCGCAGAATTTTCCCGGACGCGGTTTTCGGCACGGTATCCACAAAATGGATTTCCCGCGGCTGTTTGTAGTGGGTCAAACGCTCCGCCACAAAGGCACACAGTTCATCGCCGAGTTTGCCGCTGTCCACAAATCCATCACGCAACGCGACAAATGCGACCGGGATCTCTCCTGCTGTGGCATCCACGCGCCCCACGACTCCGCATTCTTTCACGGCCGGATGCTCCATCAGCACGGCCTCCACTTCGGCTGGAGCTACCGCGAATCCCTTGTACTTGATCATTTCTTTGCGGCGGTCTACGACTCGATAAAAGCCCTCGCGGTCACGCGTGACAATATCTCCCGACCAGTACCATCCGTCGCGCAACACCGCATCGGTAGCTTGCGGATCTTTCCAGTAGCCGAGCATGAACTGCGGTCCGCGCATGACCAGTTCGCCGGGCTGATCTGAGGGAGCCTGCGTAAGCTCGTCAATATCCTCGAGCGGATCGAGATCGGGTTGCGAGAGCACCCGGCAGTCCGTCTGCGCAACGGGATGGCCGATCGAATCGGGACGATACAACTCCGGTTCGAGGTACCCCACGTGCGTGACCGGCGACGCTTCCGTCATCCCGTAGCCCTGGCATACGGGAATGCCGGTGAGTGCCGTAAAACGGCGTCCCAGTTCGGGAGCCAGCGGCGCCGCTCCCGATTTCACCCACTGGATCTTGTGCTTGCTGGGAAAGCCGCCCGCTTCCGCCGCCTGGCAAAACGCATTCAGCGCCGGCGGGACCAGTGGCATCATGGTGATTTCTTCTGCGACGATCAACTGGATCATCTGGTCGACCTGGAAGCGCGGCACCAGAACCAGCGTTCCGCCCAGAATCAGCATGGGATTCAGAACCACATTCAGCCCATAGATGTGATACAGCGGCAAGCAGCAGAGCACATGATCCCGGGAATTGAGCTTCGTCGTGTGCGGCGCCAGGAACTGATACACATTGGCGATCAGGTTGAAGTGCGAGAGCATGGCGCCCTTGGGCAGCCCGGTCGTTCCGCTGGAGTAGGGAAGCGCGGCCAGCGCTCGCTCCGGACTCTGTCCCGGCTTTGGTATCGAAGCTGTCACCGGCCGCAGAAGGGTTGCGAACGATTCTGTGCCTGTCGCGGGCTGGCGCGTCGCGTAGACGTTGCGGAGACTAGGCAACCCTGCAAGGTTCACTCCCGCAATATACGGGCCATCCGTGATCAGGCAGACCGCGCCGGAATTTTCCAGCTGGTATCGCACCTCGCGTTCGCGGTAGGTGGGATTGAGCAGTGTGGGGATCGCCCCTGCGAGCTGGATGGCGTGAAATGCAACGCAGAATTCCCAGGAATTCGCCAGGAAGATGGCGACGACTTCTCCGGGCCCGATCCCAGCCGCAACCATCCCGCGAGCCAGCCGTTCGACTTCATCGCCATATTGCGCGTAGGTAAGACGCCGGCTCGACGCGGCGTCGATTAAAGCCGTTTTTTCCCCATTGCGCCGGCACGACTTCAGTACCAAATCGTGCACAAAAAGACCGCCAGGGTCGGCGTAAAGTCGCGTCCTTAACATGTCGGGAGAGATTGTATCGAAACCTGCCCATCCGCCACGAACTTTCAGACTTGCGAATCAGCGCGCCAGCTTGCGGAGGAACTCCTGTTCGTCCATGCGGTACTTGAACGCCTTGCGGCCGTCAATGAAGACGACCGGAACTTCGTCGTTGAACTGCCGCCGAATTTCCGGGTCAGAATCCACATCGATCTCCTGCCAGCTGAAGCCGCCTCGCCGCGAAAGCTTCGCCAGGCTCTCTTTCACGACCTCACAAAGATGGCAGCCCTTGCGCGAGTAGACCACGACCTGGCGAGGCTCTGGCATGCGCCGAGATTCTAGCGCGCTGGGCCGAGGATTTTCCACAGCAAACGGATTGCTGCTCTTGCCC
>DATKPV010000079.1:0-4459 GCA_035523915.1 Candidatus Aquilonibacter sp.
CTGCACCTCGGTGCCGGCGCCCATCTCGCTCCAGAAATCGAGGCGCGCCCCGATTCTCTGGGCCCGCTCACGCATTCCGGGAATGCCCCAGTGCCCGGAAACCTCACCAGCTCTGAGAATCTCCGGGTCCATCCCTTTGCCGTCATCCCGGATGCGCAAACGAAGCTCGTTCTCATCGTAACGAATTTCGACCTCGATGAGGCTGGCAGCGGCGTGCGTGAAGGCATTCCGGATCACCTCTCGAGAAATTCGGTAGACCTCGTCCTGGAGCATCGGCGATAGATCCTGTTGCTTGCCTTCAACGACCACGCGATAGCTCGGAGCAAGCCCATTCTGTTCGTGAGCCGTCGCCAGTTCACGGCCAGCGTTACTCAACAATGCAGGCAGGTCGCGCTGCGCTGCTGGTTCCGGGCGCAAGTCACGAATGGCAGCGCGGCCTTCCGCAATGCCTTCCTCTGCCGCATGAATTGCCTCATCAACGACCACCATCGCGTTGTCTGCATTCCGGAGCAACAACCTGCGAGCTGCCTGAAATTGAAAAACCGCCCCCTGAAACGATTGAAGCAGAGTGTCGTGCAATTCCCGAGCAATGCGGGTGCGTTCGTTCACCCGCTGCTCTAATCCCGCCGCAAACTGCAGCCGCACCTGACGAAGACGCAGCTGGTAAACAGCCCAGAGCAAAGCCAGGAATGCCACTGCGCAAAGGATGTAGAACCAGGTTGTCTGGTACCAGGCCGGGAGGATTGTGAAAGCTACGCTTGCGACCTTGCCTGACCACACGCCATCGGTATCGGACGCTTCAACGCTGAAATGATACTGGCCGGGCGCGAGGTTGCGGTATGTCACCGGTTGCCCGGTACTCACCTCATGCCAGTTGGCATCTGTTTCACGCAATCTGACGCGCGAGCGGATGGCTTCTGGATCGGACAGGCTGATCGCCGAATACCGAATCGTCACGCTTGAGGAGTGGGCGGGAAAAGTTAGTGGTGAGGCCGCCTCATAGACCTTATCGTCTGCTGAGACCGACTGAATGGTTACAGGAGGGACGATGGCTTGATGCTGCGCGCGATTTGGATCCAGCCACACCACGCCGGACGTCAAGGAAAACCACAATCGTCCATCGCTGCTTTCGATCGCCGTGCATATCGGCCGCATCTGAGCCGCAATACCCGGCAGTCCGTCCCGGGCTCCGAGGTGTTCGCCCGTGACGCGGTAGGAGGGATTCCTGAGCGCTTCGGCGATCTCGGACTGACGGATATGAAAGATTCCAGAAACGCCGTTCAGCCACAAATCACCATTGGCACTTTCCACGATGCCCGAGATCCCAAGAAGCCAATCATCATCCACAGCGTGGATGGCATGGAATCGCTCGCCATCAAACTTATCCAGCCCGAATTCACTCCCGATCCAAACGTCGGACCCGCGCCCGGAGATTGCAGTGACATTACCTGCCGGCACGCCATCACTGGAACTGTATGTGCGGACCCTATTTCCATCCAAAACGGCAAGCCGGATCTTCCAGAACCCTGAGTAGCCAAACCACATGCGCCCGAGGCTGTCGGTGAACTCAACGTAGGGGCCTGCAGCGGGTAAGCCGTTGCGCTGACCAAAGCTTGTCCAGACACCGTCCGCGTATCGATACAGTCCGTAGTGTATGAATGAGATCCAGAGTGCGCCGGCGCGGTCCTCCGTAATCGCCTGCAAGTAGAAGGCGTGTTTCGCCAATTCTTTAGGGAGGGCAACTTGAAGAGGTTTGCCGCGGACTAGGTGCCACAGCCCACCGCTCCCGCCGAACCAGATTGTCTTGTCGCTTGCGCGATAGGCTGCGCCCCAGTTGACTGGGGTGCGAAAGCGAATCGTTTCGACCTGTCCATGGGTCACCCGATAGAGTTCGTGGCTTGTCTCGGATTGCCCCGTGAAAAAACCAGCCCATATTGCTCCATCGTCGTCCGCTGCAATTGCCGCGTTTCCTCTGGCTGGAAGTTCCTGTTCAAAGAAAGGAACGTAAAAGAAACGATGAAGTCCTTTTGAGTCGGCGTACCAGATGTTTCCCTCGCGATCGACCAAGGTTCCATGCAGATCCTTGCGCGAGGCAGACGCAGCATACGTTTCGCTACTCTTTGTGCCCTTTTCGGCCACCGCATCGTTGAACGGAAAAGCAGCCCCAATACGCGACAATCCGCAGTTTCCGCCAGTCGTCCAGACAGCATTGGTTCGGTCAACAATCTGTGCGCCATTCCTTCCAAAGAGAGGATATTCACGTAACCCATTGTGAGGAATACTCTCTCGGCTCGGAGTCTGCAGCTTAATCGGACCCGTCACAACCTTTTGGTCGGCATCCAGTGTAAATCCAGACGCATCCAGATTTGGGTTTGCCACTTGAAATCGCTTGCTCCCGGGGAGTAAATAGAGCAACTTCTGATAATTGGGGAACCCAGCTATTACCCACACCGTATCAGCTCGGTCAATTCCCACGTTGCTGATGACCATTGGGGCATCCCACTCAGCTCCCAGTTTCTGCCATTTCGACCCATCGAAGCGCCAAACTCCTCTGCCGGTTCCGGCCCACATCGTCCCTTTGAAATCCCGGGCCAGGGTGTATACGGTTCCGGTCTGCAGGGCGACCGTTTTGCTGTAGTCGGTCACACGCCCGTTGTTCACGAAGCTGAAGCCACCAAACAAGTACCCCACCCAAAGACCGCCGGTCGGAGGCGCGAACAAGGCAGACACATCTGAAGAGGGCAGTCGATCACCCAAGGACGGGTGAAAACGCTCGAAGCGGGTGCCATCAAAACGAAAGAGTCCTCCCTGACCACCGAGCCAAAGAAAACCATCTACCGTCTGTGCGATGGCCCCAGTGTTTTGCGGCGCACCCTGCTGAACGCTCCAGGATTGCTCCATGACTTGCTGGCTGCCTGGAGGCGAGTCCTTATGTGCGCCTTGTGACCCGGCAATAGAATGATCGGACGCAGACGCACAGAGGCTGACAAGCGCGACAAAGGCCAGGGCCTGCAGAGTGAAATGCGCTTCGGATGGAATGCGGAAGCCTCGGCGGCTTCGAGTCTGTGCCAATCCTGCCGGCTCTCCTTTCCGCGAATCAATACATTCCAGAGTTCGCGCCCAAACCCAGCGAAAGGAAAATCGTTCACTTCATAATCGCCAGACGGTGAAGCCTGGCTGGCCGCCGTGCGGCCATTCTATACCGGGCTTTGGAGCGGAACCGCGAACAGCGCGCTCCAGAAGGATTCCGAGAACTCGGAACCGCCGGCAGAGCGGCGCGGCCAGAACCTCACCGGGATCCGGCCGCGTCATCGACGAAACAAGGGCCGTTTCGTCGTGGGGAGGGGCTTAAGCGGCAGCAGCTTTAGCGAAGGATTGCAGCAGCGTCTGCGCCGTGGCGGTTGACGATGCCGGATTCTGGCCGGTGATCAACCGGCCATCGACGAGGGCGAAGGGCTCCCAGTTCTGCTTCTTCTCGAAAATCGCGCCCAGGCGAAGCAGCTCATCCTCCACGAGGAACGGTACAACCCTGGTGAGCTGCACCTGCGCTTCCTCTCCATTGGTGAAACCCGTCACGTGTTTGCCCTTCACCAGCGGCTCCCCTTTGTACTGCACATGGCGCAGCACGCCCGGAGAGTGGCAGACCAGCGCGATGGGTTTGCCCGCACTGTAGAAAGTCTCGAGGAGACGAATGGAAAGGGGGCTCTCCGCCAGATCCCACATGGGTCCGTGCCCGCCGGGATAGAAGACGGTGTCGTAGTCCTCCGCCTTGACGTCGGCCAGCTTCACCGTATTGGCCAGTGCCCTTTGTGCCGTCGCGTCGTTCCTGAAGCGCGCCATGGCCGGCGTTGATTCTCGGGCGTGTCGCTTTTGGGGTCGATGGGGGGCTGTCCCCCCTGGGGCGACGCCAGCGTCAGCTCGACGCCCGCATCGCGGAAGACGAAATAGGGCGCGGCAAATTCCTCAAGCCAGAAACCCGTCTTGCGGCCGGTGTTTCCGAGCCGATCATGCGAGGTAAGCACCATCAGGATCTTCATTCGCTGTCTCCTTACCGGGAAAGGATGGGGACTCCGACGGAGTCGGACACATTTGCATCAGAACAAAAGGACACCGCGGTCAACAATTGGACGAACGTATCGGCTGTGTTGTCGAATGCATTCCGGAGGCGTTGCCGCACGGGAAAGTGAATACCAAAGTATTGCCCAATACCATTGGCCAATTGAGTTCGCCGTACTTTTTTGGCCCAATGTCCGTGTTGATGGGTCAGTATCTTCCGCCGCGCACGCTTCGATTCGACGGTCGCTCGGTCCACTGCTCGGGAGAAGTGTTATGACGTCCGGAGAAAAGCTGAACACGCACCAGAAGGCGCTGGAAATCAATCTCGACAGCAGCAGCTACGGCTCGTTCGCCGAAATCGGCGCAGGCCAGGAAGTCGCGCGCTGGTTTCTGGTCGTCGGAG
>DATKPV010000080.1:0-21299 GCA_035523915.1 Candidatus Aquilonibacter sp.
CGGCCACAGCGCGCTGGTGCGCATCACCGATCGCGGGCCGTTTATTCCTGGGCGTATCGTCGATCTCTCGCTGGCGGCCGCGCGCAAAGTCGATGTTTATCAACCCGGCGTGGCCGAAGTGAAAGTCGAGGTCATGGAAACCCCCGCACCCATCGCCACCGGCGGCCGATGGGCAGTGCAGATCGGCGGCTTTCCCAATGAAGACGAGGCCACGCGGCTGGCCGACCATCTCATGCGCCGCTATCACACGGCAAAAGTCCTGCGCTTTGCCAGCCCGGCCGGGGATTGGTGGGTGCGGGTGCGGGTGCTCAACGACGACCGCCAGCGCGCCCACGAACTCGCCGCCGAAACCGCAACGCCCGAAGGAGCGGTGTTTGTGGTGAGGCTGGATTAGTGGGCCAGTGGGCAGTGGCTCACTGTGAATCTCTTAACTGCGGCGGGTGGCCCAGCCTTTAGCCGCTGGCAGAGAATTGAAGTGGGTGCCCCGCTCTTCGCGTTCTGTGCGAAGGGCGGGTACCACGGACGCTTGCAGCAACGGTTTTACGCGGGACGGGTGGCCCAGGCTTTGAATTGCTGACGCCAGCATCAGGGCGGTGCCCCCGCAGTTTCGGAACGGAAAACCAAGAACTTGAAAGGACGGGCCACCCGCCGCGCCATTATATCGCTTGGCGGCTTCTGATATCCTCACGCCAGAGTCCTTCCATGTCCGATCCCAGCAGCTCCTGCCTGTTCTGCCGAATCATTCGCGGCGAGATTCCGGCGAAGAAGATTTACGAGGATGAACACGTCTTCGCCTTTGAAGACATCAACCCGCAGGCTCCCACGCACGTGCTGATCGTGCCCAGGAAACATTTTGCCGGACTAAAGCAAGCGCAGGCCGCGGACGCAGAGTTGATCGGGCGCTGTCATCTGGTGGCGGCGCAGATCGCCCGCCAGCGCAACATCGAGAACGGATATCGCACCGTGCTCAACGTTGGCCCCGGCGCGGGACAGTCGGTGTTTCACCTGCACGTGCATCTGCTGGGTGGACGCAGCATGACGTGGCCTCCAGGATAGGGCCGGACGCCTGGAGGCAAAAGCTCCCGCCGCAAGCTTCGCCGGATGGCCTTTGCCGCGCATTGGGAGCCGCCACGTCCCGTCCAAGGCGACCGGCCGATTTATTCTCCAACCGTCGCCAGCGGCAATTAAACGAGCGGTTAAATCGATTTACGAAATTATCCCCTTTACAAACCGGAAGAAAAAGCGTAAGGTTTAGGCATGTTTAGCATAGCCAACACGCCGCAGTTCCAAGACCCTGAGAAAGCCCGTGAGTTCCTAGAGAGACTTCGCTGGCCTAACGGTCCAGTCTGCCCGCATTGCGATTGCAAGACCGCCTACAAGCTAACCGCGAAACCGGGGAGCAAGAAGCCTGTGCGGGACGGAGTGTGGAAGTGCAAGGACTGTGAGCAGCAATTCACGGTGACGGTGAACACGATCTTTGAGGATAGCCATGTTCCCCTTCACAAGTGGCTGCTGGCGATTCATCTTCTGTGTGCGTCCAAGAAAGGCATGTCTGCGCATCAGCTTCATCGGATGCTTCCCGTGACGTATAAGACTGCGTGGTTTATGGCCCATCGGATTCGGTACATGATGGGCCAATCCTCATTTCAGAAAAAAATGCGGGGAATAGTGGAAGCAGATGAGACGTACATCGGCGGGCGTCGGCTGCGACAGGGCGGCGTCGGCAGGCCAAATCTTCAGAGTCACAAGCAGCCAGTATTCTCTGTGCTACAGAGAAACGGCGATGTTCGCTCTTTCCACGTGCATCGCGTTACGGCGGAGAACCTGATCGGCACTCTGAAACAGAACGTGGAAAATGCAGCGTGCATAGTCACCGATGGGTTTCCCGCGTATGAACGACTGCGTGGTCGGTTTGCTCGGCACGAAGTTATTAATCACGCGGAACAAGAATACTCTCGGAAGGCTGATGACGGGCTTGCGGTTCACACGAACACGGTAGAGGGCTACTTCGGGCTTTTGAAGCGCGGCTTGACGGGTGTCTATCATCAGGTGGGCAGCCATCATCTGCACAGATACCTCGCAGAATTCGACTTTAGATACAGCGCTCGGAAGATCAGCGACACAGATCGCACGTTGCTGGCTCTGAGTCAAGCAGAAGGCAAGAGGCTACAACTGCGGGAATCGTCAAGCAGCCCTACTGGCGCATCGGAAAGAGGCAACTAGACCTCTTCGAGCCAGTGGTGCCGCTGTCCCGATGGATGTGGCGCAAAAAAATGAAGGACAAAAAACAAGGCCCGCTTTGCTAGAAGCGGGCCTAGAGATTTCGGTCGGGGGCCAACCTAGGAGAAGTGTATCATAGGGGGCCTATCAATGCCACGCCAGAAAACCAAACGCGGCTATCGAGAATACAAATTCAAAATTGACGCGTTCACGCCAAACACAATTCCCATGTCTCGACTGGCTGAGTACCTCACTGATCTTGCCGTGCTTCTCGGCAGTCGGGAACGCGTACATTTCAATCGGGTCGAAGAAGGAAGCACCACGCCCGTAGTGCGCGTGGAATGGGAAGCAGAGCCAAAAGTGCGAGACAGAGTGCATAAGGTGAAACTAAAAGAAGCACCGGAGGATGTTCTGCGTGCTGACCGTGACATCAATCGAAGACTCGCAGAGGACAATGCTGTCGGTGTTCTTCAAGACCCCGCCGGAAGCAAAGTACTTCGGTTCCCCGGAAGGGAATTACTAAAACGACTTCAGTTTGGACCGATAAGCCAACCTGGATTCTTTCAAGGCGTGCCGATTAGTGTCGGAGGAGAGCGAGACCCTGTACCGATTCATCTGGACGACGGCAAAGAGAAGTATATCGTTCTCGCACGGCGCACAATCGCGAAGGATATTGCCCAGTATCTCTTCACTACACCGATTCGTGTCGAAGGGACTGGAAGATGGTTGAGGCACGCTGACGGCGAATGGGAATTGCTCGACTTCAAGGTAGCCGATTACAGGCTGGTCGAAGACGGAGACATTCGGAAGAACGTTAACGATCTACGGAAGATTCCTGCCGCGTGGAAGCAGTTTGACGATCCACTTGCTGAATTGGCTGACATAAAACAGGGCGGGAAACCGCAATAAGGCAATGGTTGGAATTGACGAAACCACGCTATCGTTGGTCCTTCATCCGAAGGCGCGTCCACCAAAGGACCCCAAGACCAAGAAGCTTGTGGAGCGCGTTGAAGATCGAATTGAAAAACTACTCGAAGACCTCGACGCCGATAGTGAACGAATCATCTTGCCGACTCCCGCTCTGTGTGAGTTCCTCACTCTAGCGGGGAAGGATGGCCCAGAATACCTCGAAAAGATCAAAGGCATGAAGACGTTTCTAGTTAAGCCATTCGACGAAATGGCAGCCATCGAGTTAGCGGCAATTGAACATGAAGCCAGAGGCAGAGGCAACAAGAGGGGCGGAATCGCGGCTCCTTGGACCAAGGTCAGATTTGATCGGCAAATTGTAGCCATTGCGAAAGTGAATGGTTGTAAGAAGCTCTACTCCGACGATGGCGACGTTATCAAATTTGGCGAGAAGGCAGGGTTGGAAGTTGTTTCTACGTGGAGCCTGCCTCTTCCGCTAGCGAAGCAAATTCGCATGGACTATGACGCAGAACCTATCCGGGCGATTTCGTTCGAGGATGAAGCTGATGAACAAAAAGGGCAAGATGCTGCGAGGGTCAATCAAAATCCCACTGGGCTTCAAACAGACAGTGCTGGCAGCACTGGAAACGCCGCCGCAGCCACGGAAGAAAAAGGTAAAGAAAAAGCCCGCTAAATGAGCGGGCTGTCGGGACTCGGCCTTACGGACATTACGCCCTGCCTGTTGCGTCATTGGGCAGCCTGCCTGAAGCTGGCAAACACCGAAGTGTGGGACGCAATCTTAAAGTTGAGCCCACAGATTTAGATGAGGGACGTACCTCAAAAGCTGCAATGCAAGAAGTTGCAAGGTTTGCGAAAGGGATAATTCCGTAAAACGCGGCTGCAACTTGTTTGTTATCAATCGCTTACGCGGATACCTCTGGCGCGTGTAGCGCTTTGAAATCAATGAGTTACAGGCCTCCTCGAGGCCTCCGCCGGCGGCCTGCAAGTTTTGCAGCGTTCCGCGAGAGGTCTGCCTGCACTCACCGACGTAACGTCGACTCTGGCCGCTTCCATCGATAAGATTGTGCGCGTCTGTGATTTGCGAGGTGGCAGTGATTCATCACCACGGCTTTTTTTCATCCTTTCAGCACGCTTTGCGTTTTTCTATTCTCGCAGCGTGGGCCTTCCTGATGCTGTGTCCTCGACCCTCGTTCGCCGCCTCCGGACGTGACAAACTTTCCGGGCCGATATGCGGCTCCATCGGCGACTTCGACCCTGCCCTTGATGTGCGCGCTCTTGATGAGTACCAGGACGCGGTGGCGGCGCTGTTGCAGCAGAAAAAGTTTGACGATCTCGATTGCCTTGCCGATTCCGCAAGAGTCACCAAGGCGAGGTTCTCCGGAGGAGCGTGGCAACTGCACAACCTCTATTTGGGCCTGAGCGAACCGAGGCCGGGCCATCCAACCGAAATTGATTGGAAACATCACTTCCGACTTCTGGAAGACTGGACCAGCGCGAGACCCCGGTCGGTAACCGCGCAGATCGCACTGGCGGAGTCCTACGTCGCCTACGGCTGGGACGCCCGCGGCAATGGCTTCGCGGGTGATGTCAGCCAGAGTGGCTGGAAACTGATGGACCAGCGGGTGGAGAAGGCGCGCAAGATTCTCGAACGCGTTGCCAGACAACCGGTGAACGATCCCGAGTGGTACATGGCGATGGAGCAGGTAGCACAGGGCCAAAGCTGGGACATTGCCAAATGTAGGCAGTTGGTCGAGGAGGACGCCGCGCTCGAGCCCGGCTACTACTATGTATACCGGCTTCAGGCTCACATTCTGTTGCCCCGATGGAAAGGGCAGGAAGGCGATGCGGCGCACTTTGCCGAAGATCTCGCCAGCCGCCTCGGTGGGGAAACGGGCGAGACCGCGTACTTTCAAATCGCAGATACGGTGCTGACGATCGCGGTCGACTACGCCGAGTTCTCCCATTTTTCCTGGCATCGCCTGCAAAGCGACTTCGCCCTCCTTGAGAAAGACCAGGGCATATCGCTCAACAATCTGAACGCCTATGCGCTGATGGCCTCGAGGGCAGGCGATTTCGTCGCCGCTGAGGAAGCCTTCAAGCGCATCGGAGAGAATTGGGATAAAGACGTCTGGCGGACAGAAACCTATTTCCAGAGCAGCAAGACCCGCGCGGCGAGCCTGGCCCGGTTGACACAACAGAAGAATGGGATGGAGGGCGAAGCCAGAAGCAACGCAGAAAATCCGCAGGGAGCAGCCTACAAGAGAGAGGTAGAAGCCCGGCTCAGCCCGATGGAAAAAGATTGCGCGGAGAGGCTAACTCCGCTCCCCCCGAGGTTCGAATTGCTGATTTTGGTTTCTACGCGGGGGGACGTTTTTAGCGCACAGTCGAATCCGTTGTCCAATCCAACGAATCCCATGGCGCAATGCCTGTTTGAGTCCCTGTTCAAGCCGCATCGCACGACGGACGCGCTGCTGCCGCCGCCTCCTCATCCTAAGTATTGGCTGGAGGTCGATATTGATCCCGCAGGGATTGCCTCCGCCAAGTAAACCTGCCCGGATTATTGCACCGTGGGATTTTGCTCTTCCGGGGCGCCATGGCGGCGCAGCAGTTGCGGCAGGTTCTGCGAGAAAGCCGACCGGGGCAGGACCATGTCGCACCCCACCTCGTGCGCCTTCTGCTTCAGATCGCCCTGCACGTGGGAAAGAAAACCGATAATCGAGGTCCCTTTTTTCAGCTTCGTCTTCAGCCGGGGAATCAGGGTGAGGGGTTTGGCGTTGGCATTGTTGAGATCGAAGATGATCAGCGAAGGCTTCTCGTCGCCGTTATGCTGCATGCGCTCGGAAAGGTCTTTGTCGGTCTTGACGAATTCCACCTTGACGTTGAGCTTGCGGGCGGTTTCCTGAATTTTGGCGGCGAAAAACAGGTCGTCGACGAAAGCGAAGATGCGCGAGCTGGCATCATCGCGCAGCACAGGCAGCGGCTCGGGTTCGACGGGGGCAAACGACGGGGAAAATCCCGGACGCTGGCGCCCGGGCTTCTGGCCGTTGTTGCCGCCGGCCAGCGCCGCGCGATAGCTGTGATCCATGGGAGCGGTGTAGATTCCGTCCTGATTGTGCCGAGCCTGGGCCGCGCCCCCACGTTGCCCGCGTTGATTGTTGGGACGGCGTCCGCGCCGCCTGCGGTTTCTGCCTCCGCCACCGGAGGGTCTGCCTGGTCCTGCGTTCATAGTCCTCTCAAATTGCCGTGCAGGTTTGCCATCCCTGTCCGGACCTTCCGGTCTTAGCGATCTGGTTCTGGGCCTGATCTTCAGCGCCGTGCGTTCGGGCACACCTTCAACTCAACCCGCCTTCCGGCAGGTTCGAGAGGCGTGGTATCGGCCACGCACACAATTGCGGATTGGGCTGGAACGCACTTGGCAAACAAACGCTAACTGTTGAAGCACGCTTGCATCTCGGCGAACGAAACTCTAATTCTGCGAAAAGTATGTGGTTTCCGTTTATTCGGATCTGTCACGCTGCCGGGAAGGCGGGCGTGGAAGGCCTGCGCGGGAACGAGGCCATATGAGAACACTACTATCCTACTCGCCTGGCCCAACTCGCGCAAGGGGGCAGAGAAAGTTGTTTTGCACAGGAGGACATGACTGTCTGGGATGGAAGCCGACATATTCTTCTGCCTTTCAAGCCTCACTCGATGAAGCCCTGCCGCACGGCATGAATAAAATCGGTATAGGCCGGGGTGTGCCCGCGTCCACGCATTTCCGTCGCGATCTGCCCGCGATGGTAGGCGGAGTGCATCAGCACGTGCGTCAGAACATCCTGAATGCGGCTGGTAAATGCCTCACCCTTGCTGTTCTTGTAAGCAACCTTCTCGCTGAGCGCCGAGGCTGCGAGTTGGTCAAGATAGTCGAGCCATGCGGCATTCAGCTCGGCCAGCTGAATTTCGCAGCGGGCCAGATTGAATTCGGGCCACACGGGCAAGCTCGGCGGGCGCTGCCGCAGGCGCTCCAGCCAAAGTTGCTCCGCCGAAAGCACGTGCGCCAGCAACTGTAGCGACCGCGCAGAAGCCGCATCGCCGGATTGCAGTGCCCTTAAGACCTCGCCGTTTGCCCAGTGGTCATATGCGAATTGGCGGCGAAGATAATCGATGAGATCCATGAATCGCTCCCTGCTTCTGGATTCGATGCTGCGAACCGCTGCCGGTCGCTTCGCTCATTGGGTCGACTGAGATTGACTTCTAAAGGTGTTTTACCGTGCGTTAATGCTTTTTTTACAATCGCAGGCTACACTCAAAACTGAGCCGGCGAAGTTGGCATGCGCCGAATCGTTTCCACCGGATATGGCCCGCAAGGCAGACACGCTCGGAGTTTCCGGCGCATCCCGCAAAGGCGAAGCGCAGCCCGAGCCGGGCACGGAGGACGCCAGAAAAAGCCCGGCCGCGCTCGACGATCTTTCCGTGATGGCGCTGCGCGCCTTTCTGATTGCCCGCGACGCGGCTTTCAACGTGCGCGACCTGCTGACCAACTCTTCGCGCATGGCTTTTCTGGCAATCAAGGACTGCGAGAAAGAGCTCGACCTGATCGAGCGCCAGATCGACGATCGGCTTCCCGCGGCGATTACGCGGGTGAACGAAACGCGCGCCCGCCAATTGCTCACCAGCCTGAAGAGCACCACCGATCTGGAGCGCATCGGCGATCTGGTGATGAGCGTGGCTCTGAGGGTGCAATCGAGACCGACGAAGATGCCGGCGGCGGATGTGCGCCAACTGGTGGCCATGTCGGAAACGCTGCGCGACATGCTCGACCTGGTCTACCACGGTTTCGTCAACCTCGACCTGGAGTGCGCCCGCAAGGTTCTGCAGATGGACAAGGAGATTGACCGGGTCTGCCACGCCATGTTCCAAAAGCATCTCACGGAGAACACCGGGCAAAGCAATGCGGGCGGATTTGATGTGCTGCTGATGGCGCAGGCGCTAGAACGCGCGGGCGATCACACCACCAACCTCGCCGAAGATCTCTACAGCCTCATCGAAGGGCACACGCTGCGACACGCTCCGAAAAAGAAAGCGACATAGAGGCAGCCGCCCCGGCCGGTTGCCGGCACCAGCCCTTTGCGTCATGTGAAAAGCGCCTTTCCAAATTCATCATTCGTTAACACATTGGAAACATTCTCGCAACATTTGGCCAATAAAGTCGTGGGCAGCGCCGAGTTGCGGGAGGCAGTTCGGCATTCCGGCGGCGCTAAACCAGCCGGCCAACGTACCCCCTATGGGATCCCCTTACGAACTGGCAAGCGATGTGGGCGTGGTGAGCACGCCGCGCTTTCTGGTCTTCGTGGTGGAAGACGACGAGGATATCGCACGGCTCATTTCGCACACTTTGCAGGCGGCAGGCTTCGATGTACAGAGCTTTGTGGGCAGCAATTCCGTCATCCCCGAGGCGTTGCGCGAGGCCCCGTCACTGTTCCTTCTGGATGTGATGCTGCCCGGGCAGGACGGCTTCGACCTGTGCCGCCAGATCCGCCAGACTCCCAGCCTGTCCGTCATTCCCGTCATCTTCCTGACGGCAAAGACCACTGAGGCGGACCGGGTGAAGGGGCTGGAACTCGGCGGGGACGACTACATCACCAAGCCTTTCAGTCCGCGCGAACTGGTGGCGCGCGTGCGCAGCGTGCTGCGCGGACTGCGGCAGGCGCCGGCGCCGGTCGAGGCGCTTCGCCTGGGTGATATCGAGATCGACGCCTCTTCGATGACGGTGCAGGTGCAGGGCAGACCCGTGCTGACCACGGTACGGGAATTTCGCCTGCTGGAATATCTGGCGGCCCATCGCGGACGGGTGCTGACCCGGGATCAACTGCTGGACGCGGTGTGGAAGGAGACGCCGTTTGTGACCCCGCGCTCCATCGATGTTTATATCCGCCGTCTGCGCGAGAAGATCGAAGATGATCCGCGGCACCCGCAATATCTCAAGACCCTCCGCGGCATCGGCTACCGCTTTGAAGTGCCCAAATAGACCGCCTCGAATCACGTCCCGCCCTTGATTTATTCTGGAAGACCGCGCTTCCGGCGCGGCGATCATGACCCGGCAAAAGCCACTGTGGAAAGCGGACGATCAGAAGGCCCGTTTATCGGAACTGACGGCGCGATCGGAGAACTCCGCCAAGGATAATGCCCTGCGCCGCGACGTACGCTCCCTGGGTGCGTTGCTGGGACGGGTATTGGTGGAGCAGGCAGGGCAGGAACTCTTCGACACGGTGGAAGAGTTGCGGCGCCTGATGATCCGGCATCGCCAACAGGTTCACGGTACGGTACGCGGCATTCGCGCGGGCGGCGACCTCATGGCCAGCGCCGAGGCCATGATTGCGAAAATGGACTTGAACCGCGCCTATCAGGTGACCAAGGCTTTCGCAATTTATTTCGAACTCACCAACCTGGCCGAGACCAATCATCGCAAGCGCCGGCGACGCGCCCGCCAACTGAACCTGGGAGGCGACCCTCTGGCCGGCTCGTTTCATGGAACGCTGGCGCGCATGAAAGAGGCTGGTTTGCCGGCAGAGGCGGCAGTGGAAGCTCTGCGCGAGCTGATGGTGACTCCGGTATTTACCGCCCATCCGACCGAAGTCGCCCGCCAGACTATTCTGGTGAAACGCCGCCGTGTCGCCCAGCAACTGGAGCGACTGGACCGTCTCCCGCTTACCATCGACGAGGCCCTGCGTTGCGAAGAGTCGATTCACGCGGAAATTACTTCACTGTGGCAGACCGACGAGGTCCGGCAGACCAAGCCGACGGTGGACGACGAAATTCGCATGGGCTTGCGCTACTTCCGGCTCTCGCTGTTTGAGACTCTGCCCCGAATTTACGCGGAAGTGTCCGAGTCTCTGCGCGAGGTCTATGCGGTCGATCTTGACTCCATCGAGGTGCCGGGCCTGGTGAGCTTTGGCTCCTGGATTGGCGGCGACCGCGACGGCAATCCGCTGGTCAAACCTGAATGTGTGAAAGACGCCTTGGAATTGGCGCGAGGGGTGATCCTCGGCGAATATATTCGGGGCACGGAGTTCATGAGCGATTGCCTGAGTTCCTCGCTCCGGCAGGTGAGCGCTTCGCCGGAAATTCAGGCGCGCCTGGCCAGATACGAACAGATCATCCCGAGCGTGCCCATCCTGTGGGGACCGGCAAATACCACGGAACATTACCGGCGTTTTCTTTCCTACGTCCTTTACCGGTTGCAGCGCAGCCGGGAGGGCCCGGGCGCCCCGCATTCCTATACCGATGCGTGTGAATTTGAGTCTGATCTGGTGGTCTTGCGCGAGAGCCTGCTGGCGAACCATGGGTGCCGGTTGGCGGAAGCGGTGGTCGATCCGGTGCTGCGCCAGGTGCGGACCTTCGGCTTTTACCTGCACGCGCTCGACATCCGGCAACATGCGCGCGTCCACTCCGAAGTTCTGCGGGAAATCGAGTTCCGGCAGGTCGATCCCAGAAAAAGTGAGTTGCGCAACTCTGGGCTGCCGACGACCAAACTGAGGAAGTCGGATTTGCGGGCGACCGCGCCGGAGCTGACTCCGGGCGCGCCCCCTCCGGAAATTGACGATTCGATCTCGGCCCAGACGCGCGAACTGATCGAAACCTTTCGCGTCCTGCAACACTTGAAACGGACTTATCCCGGGCAGTCCATCCGGCAATACATCATCAGCGGGACGGAATCGGAAAACGACGTGCTCAACGTGGTTCGCCTGGCCAGGCTCTGCGGCGTCAACCTCGCTGGCGGCGATGGCGATCCGGGCCTGATGCCGGTGCCGTTGTTTGAGTCGATTGCAGCGCTGCGGGTCGCCGGGGAGGTGATGCGCCGCGTGTGGCGGAATCCCGACTATGTGCCGCTGCTCGATTCCTGGGGACGGTGGCAGGAGGTCATGCTGGGCTACTCCGACTCCAATAAAGACGGGGGCATGCTGACCAGCACCTGGGAGCTTTATAAGGCGCACCGCGAGCTGCATCAGGTAGCGCAGGAATGCGGGGTGAAGCTGCGGCTGTTTCATGGCCGCGGAGGAACGGTGGGACGCGGCGGCGGGCCGACGCACTCGGCCATTCTGGCGCAGCCGGAAGGCTGTTTTTCCGGGCGCATCCGCATCACCGAGCAAGGAGAAGTTCTGAACTGGAAGTATGCCGATGCCGTGCTGGCCGAGTGGAATCTGGAGCTGATGATCGCCGCCAGCCTGGAGGCGCTGACCCTCTCTGGACGCCAGCCGGCAAAAGATCAGGTGCGATGGGAAGAAGCCATGGAGGATATGTCGCGGGAGGCGCACCGCGTCTATCGCCGCGATATCGCCGAGAATGCCGACGTGCTGGAATATTTCGAGCAGGCGACGCCGGTGCTGGAACTGGATGCGGCGCGCATCGGCTCGCGGCCTTCGCGCCGGTCGCGGGGACGGAGGCTGGATGATCTGCGCGCCATTCCGTGGGTATTCGGGTGGATGCAAAGCCGCCATGCCGTGCCGGCATGGTATGGCGTCGGCGAGGGGCTGCAAAGCTTTGTCCGGAAGGGATCGGCGCACCAGCGTCTGCTGCGCCAGATGCTGCGCCATTTCCCGCTTTTCACCGACCTGATCCAAAACGTCGAGCTCGCGATGGCCAAAGCCGATCTGCACATTGCGCGGCTTTACTCTGGCCTGGTTCGCAACGCGGCTCTTGGCGCGCGGGTGTTCAAGATGCTGGAAGAGGAATTTCTTCGCTGCCAGCGGATGATTCTAAGCGTATCGGGGCAGCGCCAGTTGCTCGCGGGCAACCGGGTGCTGTCCCGCTCCATACAGTTGCGGAATCCTTATGTGGACCCGATGAGCCTGATCCAGGTCGAACTGCTGCGGCGCAAGCAGCAGGGCGAGGACCCGGCAAAGCTGGAATATCCCCTGGGGGCGACCATCAATGGCATCGCCGCCGGCCTGCACAACACGGGATGAGCCGTGGCGCATTCTTGATTCGAGCTTGAAGACCCCAGATCCCTCACTTCGTGAGGGATGACAGAAGCAGGCGTCCGCCGTATCGAGCGTCCGGGTAACGTGACCGACTCGCGTGCCGCGATCACCCGTCAGCGGTTGATGTCATCCCTGGCCTGCAGCCGCTTCAGGTTGTTTTCCAGACCCGGCCGGTTGATCTCCGGCGCTCCCGCCAGCGCCGTTTTCATTTCTTTCACTGCGTTGTCAAAATCTCCCTGATCGCTGTAAACCCGCGCCAGGCCGAGGTGCGACGTCCAGTCATCGGGAAATCTTTTCGCATTGGAGCGATAAAGAGCGAACGCTTCTTCCTGTTTCTTATCGCCCTGGAGTTGGCGGCCATAGATGTAAAGCTGCAAAGCATTGCCCTTTTCCAGCGCCTTGTTGCGGAAGGTGGTCGCATCCTGGGTACGTCCCATGGCGTCCAGAATGCGCGACTTACTGAGCAGATTGTCGAAGCGCTCCTCGATCTGAATGGACTCATCTTCGTCCTTCAATGCTTCGTCCAGATCGATCTTGTTGGCGAGGAGATAGCCGGCAGCATCGTCCCAGCCTTCCCAGTAATACTGATTGAGCCCGTGAGCTTGCCGGTGGATGCTGGCCACGACGATGGCATTGACATTGACGGCAACTTTGAAGGGCACTGCGATCTTTTCCCAGCGCAGCGTGACCACGGTGGAATCCGGCGTGACCTCATCAAAATCATAAGCCAGCGCATTGTGAAATTCCGCGGCTTGCGGCTTCACGGTGACCCGCAACGCGTCTTCCTCCTGCTTGTAGGAAAAACTTCCCCAGGACGTGGAATTCTTCGAGAAGATCACGATCCACTGACTTTCACCCGGAATCATGTGCAGGCCATAGGTGCCCTTGTCGAGCGGCTGCCCTTCCACCGTGACGGGATCAGTGAAGGTGATGGTGGTGTTCTCGTTGGCTCCGGCACGCCACACTTGTCCATAAGGCACTACTTTGCCCCAGATTTGCCGGCCATTCACCAGTGGCCGATGATAATTCACGGTGATGTCGGTGATGCCGATGCGCTGCGTGACCACAGCGTGCTGGCTTTGCCGGGGAAGGTTAAGCATCAGCGTCTCGCTCGTGGCCGTCTGGGCATGGCCGAAGCTGGCGATGGAAAACAGCGCTGACAAGAGTACGAGCGAACGGAATCGGGGCAGCAAGAACCTGGGCATGGGAAGCTCCTTCGCAGAAAGTCAGACAGCAGATTCACGCTGATGGGGATCGGCCCGAGCACACTTCCGCGCGAATCGCTGTGATGTTCCGGTAGACGGCCTACCGCCGCGAAGGTGAGCGAAGCGCGCCGGTCTGAGCCTTGCAAACATTCGCCCAGGCCGGCGCGAGCCTTACTGGATGGTTAAAGTCACAGGCACCGAGTGTTGCAGAGTGCCGGACGTGCCCGTGACAGTGATCGTATAGCTATGGGAAGTATTTCCCTGCTGATTTTGCGGTGCGATTCCTGTGCCGCCGGCGCAGCCAGACAGAAAGAGGGTCCCGAAGATCAACAGCGACAACACCGCGAAGAACACCAGCCGGTTGGAACGTTGCGAACGTTTCCGGGAGCCTGCCACCACGATCCCGAAAATTCCCAGACCCTGAAGCTGAAGCAGGACTGCGTAGATGGGATGATGACGGCCCGGCAGATTCGGATAGGCCAGCGCAGCGGAGGCCGATGCGGTAATGGTGAGCGAATCAGGCGTGTTGTTCGCACCCGGAGTCACCGTGCCCGGCGAAAAGCTGCAAGTGGTGTTCGCCGGCAATCCGCTGCAGCTCAGGCTCACGGCCTGGGTGAACGATCCGCCGACCGGGTCGACGGTCAGAGCGTAGGTGCCCGAGCCCCCGGGCTGCACTGTCTGCTGGCTGGTAGAACTGGCCAGGCTGAAGTCCGCTCCCGTACCGCTCAGGGTCATGCTCTGCGGGCTGCCCTGAGCGTCGTCAGTCACCGTGAGGTTGCCGCTGCGGCTTCCTGTTGCCGTCGGCGTGAATACGACGTTGATCGTGCAGCTGGATCCCTGGTTCAGCGTACCGGGACAATTATTGGTTTGGCTGAAGTCACCCGTGACTTGCACATTGCTAATGTTCAACGAAGCGTTCCCCGAGTTGGTCAGGGTGACGGGCTGGGACGCACTGGAGGCGCCCACCGCCTCACTCGAGAACGTAAGGCTGCCTGGACTCAACATGACGTTGGCCGCAGCACCCACGCCATTCAACGGAATGGAGTGCGGAGCGCCGCTGGCATTGTCCTGAATGACGATGGAACCGGAGCGGGAACCGGCCGCGGTTGGGGTAAAGGTCACGGAAAGGGTGCAGCTGGCTGCCGAGGGCACACTCGTATCGCAGGTATTCGTTTCCGCGAAGTCGCCGGTGGTGGCGATGGAGGAAATTGAGAGAGATGCGCTGCCCATGTTGCGCAGCAGAACGGTCTGCGCCTGGCTGGTAGAACCCAACGGCAGTGGAGCAAACTGCAAAGCGGCGGGACTTACCGACACGGATGGAGCCGAGGCCGCTCCGATCTTCATGACGAAAGCATCGCTGCCGCCGCCGAGCACGGTCTGGAAGGCTCCCTCAGTCAGCGGAAAATCGGACGAATTGGTGGTGCCAGCAACGTAGATATTGCCCGTGGAGTCGAGCGCGATACCGCTCGGGTTGTCATCTCCGCTGCCGCCAAGGTAGGTGGAGAACAATTGCGTCGTCGCCGCCGGGTCGATCTCGACCAGTTGCAAGTCGGCGCCGCTGCTGTAGGACTCGATGGCGTTGTTGGTCTCAAGCAGGCCGCTCGAGGTCGAGGCCAGCACCCAGGCATCGCCGCTGGAGTCCAGCGCCAGCGATTGCGGGCTGGAATAATTGTTCGGGCCGAGAAAGGTTGAGTAGAGCAAGGTCGCGCCGGCAGAATCGAACTTGGTCACGAAGGCATAACTGCAGGCAAAACCATCCGTGCCGGGGTCGCAAATGCTAGTAGAGGTGACGGGGAATGTGCCGTCGCTGGCGACTGTGCCCGTGATGAAGGCTGAGCCAGAACCATCGACGGCGATGGCGCTGATTCCCACGGGAGCGCCGCTCGATCCGTAAAGGTAGGTGGAGTAATCGAGGCTCCCTGTGCTGTCGAATTTGCTTACAAAGCCCACAGTGGCATCCTGCTGGGTCGAGTTCGTCGTGAGATATGCGCCCGTGGTCGCGGGAAAGTTGTAGGTGTTGGTCGTTCCGCTGACGTAGGCGTTTCCGTTGGCATCCACGGCGACCGTGCTCACCACGTTGTAGGGGGCAGGCCAGCAAGGCGAGCCACAATCCTGCACGACGTTTGAGTTGCCGGCCACATAGGTCGAGTAAACCAGCGACCCTCCGTTCGCGCTCAACTTTGTCAGGAAGCCGTACTCGCCGTAAAGGCCATCCTCATTGGCCGACGCGCTGCTCTGGTAAGCATTGGCCACGGGAAAGTTTTGCGACAAGGTGTAGCCCGCCACGTGGACTTCGTTCAAACTATCGATGGCAACGCTGGTAGGCTGATCGAAGGTATTGCCGCCGAGGTAGGTCGAATACAGCAGGGACGATCCGTCGGCCGAGACCTTGGTCACGAACCCACTGTAAGGCCCGGGCTGCGAAGCCTGATAAGCGTTCACGACGGGAAAATCACTCGATTGCGTGCTGCCGGTCACGTAAACATTGTTCGAGGCGTCCAGCACCAGCGCGATGCCATAATCCTGGCTGCTGCCGCCGATGTAGTCGGCATAGACCAGATTCGATCCGCTGGCGTCGAGTTTGGCCACAAACACATGGTTGGCGCCGCTGGGGAGCGAGCCCAGCGTAGCCAGCGGGAAATCTGCTGAGTCGGTATACCCCGCCAGATAAACGTTTCCCGTTGCGTCCACCGCAATGCCGGTGAGTTGGTCCGTGCCGCTGCCGCCAAGATAGGTCGAGTACTCCAGCACCGGATCGATCACCAGTGGTTTGCTCGAGTCGTAGTCCGCAACTTGAAAAGCAACGTGGGAAGAGTCTCTCACTACATATTGGCCCTTCACTGGAACGCGCTGCCCGTTCGATTGCTGATAAACGACCGGGCTTTGGAAGTGGAGTTGGCCACCTTTTACGTCCAGAACCAGGTTGCCTGCAGCGTCCAGTGAAACTTGACTGGCGCCCTGAATGTGAAATTGAATTTTGCCTGGATCGGCTCCCGGGGCTAAAGAGAAGTCATACTCCAGTTGCTGATGATTGCCGTAGTAAATCAGATCAATTCCGGGATAAATGTTCTTGTAGCGAACCTGGGCATAAGTAGGAACATTCGTGCGCCACTTCGCCGGATTATTTCCGAGAAAGTAATTGACCCTTCCTGGCTGGGGATCTTCCCCTACAACCGCGGCGTCGAGATTGGCTCCTGTTAACTGGAACTGCAGTGTCGCGCCAAGTGGCTGTTGAACTCCCCCACCATTCTTCCCAGGGCTCGGCAAGGCGTAGGAGGTCGACGGGCGCAGACCAAGAACCATGCCACCGGCGGTCAAAAACGCGCTATATCCTTTGCCCCGGGATAGAAACTTGACCTGACTCGCAGTTTGGCCCTGATTTACCTCGAACGTGAGCGGTAATTGCCCGTAGTTTGAGTTGCGCTGGAGCGGCGGCAGAGTCTTTGCTGCGCTCGCTTGCTGCGCTGCCAACGGTGCACTAACAACCAGGACCGCAAGAACCCCAGCAAGAATCTTGAATCGCATATAAGTCCTTCTGTTCGGGAATCCAGTGAGGGAAGGCTGCCTGGAACAGAACCTGAGGTGCAGGGCTCGTGCCAAACATCTTTGGCAAAAGCAGGCGGACCATAACCTCAGCATTGGCTTGTACTTGCAAGGAGGGATGAGGCGAGCGCTATGGTACCCGCCGAGAAAAGACTGTTCAGTTTCTGGATTCTGTCTGGTTATTAGACGAGGCTGGCGCGCTTGCATCCGGGCTGCCCATTCGCCTTCCGAGAGATGAGCATGAATAACTTCAGTCACTTCCCGGCACCTCAAACGGGACATTCCTCCTTGACACAACCCGGCCTTTTTGCGATAAGCGAGATATAAGTGTCGTTTTAGGGCTGATTGTTGTGCGGGTTGTCTCCAGGTTCACTGGAACGTGTACGAGTCGGATCGGCTTTCCGCGGATGGCGCGCTCTGGCTCTGGTAGGGCGGGGAAGGAAAGTAGTGATGTCGAGTAATGGAGGTGATCCCCTCCCGGTGGTTTGTCTTCTTTCGCACTTTAGCTCATCGTGTGCGAGTTTTTGCCGACGTTCCCTAATCCCTCCTGCCTGGCAAATTCGAATCTCCTGGGAGAGTGTCGCATGAGCGAAGGCAGACGCCTCGCGCTGCTCGCCATCGACGACTGTTCCGAGAACCTTCAACTCATTCGTGCTTCTCTGGCTCAATATCCGGTAGAGATCCTGAGTGCGGAAGACCCCGAAACCGGCTTCGAAATGTTTCAGAGAGTCCGGCCCCGGATTGTGCTGCTGAACCTGGCCATGGCCGGAATGAACCACACGCAGCTATTGGAACGGATTCTGGCGCTTGATCCGGGAACCGACGTGATTCTGGTTACGAGCGATTATTCTCCCGATCTGGCTGTCGAGGCCATCCAAAAAGGCGCTTCCGACTACTGGAGCGCGCCCATCGACGGGGAAAAGCTGCGCCGCCGGATTGAGGGCTTCCTCGCGGATGCCGAAACCCGCCGGCACACTCTGCGCCTCGATCGTGAACTGGTGGACGCCTGTACCTTCGAAGGCATGGTGGGCCGCAGCCCCGTGATGCTCGAGGTCTTTGCCCGCATCCGGCGGGTTGCCCCCCACTTCAGAACCGTGCTGGTGACCGGCGCAACTGGGACGGGAAAGGAACTTGTTGCCCAGGCCCTGCACCGCCTCAGCCCGGTTCGAGGGAGGTTTGCGGTCTGCAATTGCTCGGCCCTGGTGGAAAATCTGCTGGAAAGCGAATTGTTCGGCCACGTCCGCGGCGCCTTTACTGGCGCAACTCAGGACAAACCCGGGTTGTTCGAATACGCGGATGGCGGGACCATCTTCCTGGATGAGGTCGGAGAGCTTTCCCCGGCGGCTCAGGCTAAGTTGCTGCGGGTTCTGCAGAACCGTCAGGTGCAGAGAGTCGGTTCTCTCAGTCTTCGCAATATCGATGTTCGAGTGATTGCCGCTACCCATCGCGACCTGAAAGCGATGGTCAGCGAGGGCCAATTTCGTGAGGATCTCTACTACCGGCTGGCAGTGGTGGAAATCAGGCTGCCCAGTCTGGCGAGCCGGCGCGAAGACTTGCCGCTGTTGCAAAGGTACTTCATCGAGAAATTCGCTGCCGAGTACAACAAGTCGATTGCGGGCATCACCCGCCGGGCGCAGACGCGGATATCGGCCTATCCCTGGCCGGGCAACATCCGCGAACTGGAAAATGTGATCGGCAATGCCTGCATGATGGTGGAAGGCAATCTAATTGACATCGATGATCTTCCCGAAAGCCTGCGTGGGCCGTTCCAGTACGATCTCGCCACTGACGAAACCTTCTTGCCCCTCGACGAAGTGCAGAAACGGCATGTGGCCCGCGTGCTCGAGGCCGTGGGTGGGCAAAAAACGCGGGCGGCCGAAATCCTCGGCATTGGCCGCGCCACCATCTACCAGATGTTGTCGAAGATGAAGGACGAAGAGAAGGCCGGAACGGTCTAGAAGCCATCTCACGAGATCACGAAGGCGATCCCTTTTCTGTCAAGCCGTCCTCAGCGCGCAGTGGTCTGTCGCCGGCGCTGCTCGCTTGCCTGCCGGATTTCGCTCATGTCGCCCACCGGCCGAATCTCGAAAATGCTGCCGAATTTCAGGGCCGGATGTTGCGCCATGAGCTGTTGCGCGTGATTCATGTCCCGCGCCTCAAGGATGAGTATGCCGCCAATCTGTTCCTTGGTCTCCGCGTAGGGACCGTCGGTGGTCCCCACTTTGCCGTTCTTCCAGGAAACGGTCAACGCGGTTTCCGGACCCTGAAGCGCTTCGCCACCGGCCCAGTGGCCGTCGGCGCGAAGATGGTCGTCGTAATCAAAGCATGAGTCGAACATGACGTGTCGATCGGCCTCGGGCATGGCGTCGAATTTGGCTTTGTCGTAGTAACCAAGACAGATGTATTTCATTTTCTCTCCTCATTCGTTCGCAATTGGTCCGGTTCGGTCTGAATTTTTCCCAGCGGCGTCATCCCTCCGGCCGGCTCAGGGCGGCTCTGCGCGCCGCAGCCGCCTTTCACGCAGAGCGAAAGATCTCCATAAGAAAGGATGCGTAGCTGCCACGTCAAAACTCCCAATGGTGCGTCATCGCGGTGGCCCCGCGTTCTCACCAGCGGGGCGAGGGATCTGGCGCGGAGCATCTCAGCGCCCCACGCAAAGTGAACCCACAGCCCAGCCGTCGCATATTCCCGTCACGGTTTCACGTAATGAAGCGCAACAGTTCCTGACTTAAAAATCTTTGACTCGGCAAGTTTTAACCGCAACTTCTCCGGCAGGCTGACGCCATCCGTCAGCCGTTTTCCTTTTCCCGCAATGACTGGCGCAACGACAAAAATATATTCGTCGACCAGGCCGAGCTTTATAAGGTACGAAGGAAGAGCTACGCCACCCAGCAAAATATTTTTGCCTTTTTCCTGTTTCAATTTACGTATTTCATCCTCGGGCTTGGTGCGAACAATCCTCGAGTTCCTGTCTTCCACCTTTTTTAGCGATTTTGAGAAAACGACTTTCTCGGCGGAGTCGAATGCCTGGGCAAAATCGACATCGGCCTTTGTCTCGCGGGAAGGGTTTTTCAAGATATCGGGCCAATAGGGAACCATCAACTGGTACGTGATGCGCCCGTAGGCAAGCAGGCCGGCATCGCGTACAAGGTTTATAAAAAAATCAAATGTTTCTTCATCAGGGGTAAAGCTGCTGTGGTCGAAGCAGCCATCTATGGTGAGGTTGATTGCGTAGATTAACTTTCTCATTGGATTGTCCTGCCCCCCTTCAAATTTCATCCAGACTGCGGGTTAGCCTTTGCGCTCGTAAGTCGCCATGATGACGCCGGTCGAAGATGTGCCATTGCCGACCAGTTTCAGGTTCATGGGGTGCGAGATGCTGCCCCAGACACTGTCAAAGATCCTTTTGCCTTTTCCAAGAACGATCGGACAGATGAGCAGTTGAAGCCGGTCGATGAGATTCGCTTCCAACAACTGCGGATAGAGGGTTGAACTGCCCCACAGCACAATGTCCGGACCTTCGCCCGCCTTAACCTTCCGCAAATCATCCAGGTTGCGCATCCTGTGGCTGTTGGCCCAATCGAGTTTCGCCGGGACTGAATTTCCCGAGCGACCGGTCAGTACGTATTTGTTCGCTTTTGTGAAGACCGGACCGATGGGGTTACCTGCCGGAACATAGGGCCAAAAGCGTGCGAAATTGTCGTAGGTCTTGCGCCCCAGCAGCAGGTCGTGGGGTTTGTCGAGGGTGCCCACCATGCTCATGATTGCGGCGCCAGACTCAGGAGCGCGAAATTGCGTGCTCCATCCCCCGAGATCGAACCCATCGCTGGTGTCCTCTTCCGGGCCTCCCGGGCCCTGCATGACGCCGTCGAGCGAAACCAGGGCGGTGGTCATGATCTTTCTCATTTTTCATCTCCTTTCTGAGAACCTTTGGCAGACGTGATGTTCACCCATTTCCATTCGTCCAAAAATTGGGGAATGTTCCGTCAGTCCCTGGTTTTATCTGTCCCCGGCTTTTCGCGAATGGTCCCTTGATCAGTCATTATGCATGCCCACTGGCGTTCCGTCGGACCAATCCGCCACCCCGACTAAGAACACAAGAATCGGTGGCAGCCCTTTCATTTGCGATTCGTCCCGCGACGAGAAGAACCAATACGGGGCCGACATGACCGGCGAACCCGCCGCGCCAGAACCCCAATCTTTACCATCCTTAAGCGCGGTATAGAACATCAAATGGGGCAGGTTGTGGCCGTCCGCGTCGGTCAGATAGGACGCTTTCGACATCATGTAGTCCATCGCGCCGCTCTCGAGGTCGGGCAGTTGTTTCTTCTCGAACGCCGTTTTGAGAGCCGATACGATCTCCGCCTTGGAACGACCGGCCATCACCATCCTGCTGCGCAGAAGAGCGATCGGCACGATCGAACGTGCCGCCTGGGGGTTGAGA
>DATKPV010000081.1:0-17510 GCA_035523915.1 Candidatus Aquilonibacter sp.
ATGATTTACGTCATGCTCGATGAATCGTGCCCGGGCGGAACACACGAGTTTGCCGATTCGGTGAATAACGGTCCCTGGGGAAAAGCCCTCACCAGAGAACTCATTCCCTATCTCGAAAAGAAATACAGGATGCAAAACCGGACCAGCGGCCGCTTGCTCACGGGACATTCCTCCGGCGGCTGGGCCGCATTATGGTTGCAGGTAGCCTATCCCCAGATTTTTGGTGGTACGTGGCCCACGTCGCCCGATCCCTCCGATTTTCGGAACTTTACCGGCCCCAATCTGCGTTCCAATCCTCCAGCCAACATTTACCATGACGCTGGCGGACAGCCTTGGCCGCTGGTCCGCATGGACGGCCAGGAGGTGATGACCATCGAGGATTATGTAAAGCAAGAAAGAGTCCTCGGAGATTACGGCGGGCAATTCAGTTCGTTTAATTGGGTGTTTAGCCCTCGAGGCGAGGACGGCCGTCCGGAGCCGCTCTTTGACGTCGAGACGGGCGTAGTGAACCGCGAGGTGGAAATGGCGTGGGAGAAATACGATATCGCCGAGGTGCTGCGGCGGAATGCGAGGCACTTACGCCCGTTGCTTCAAAACAAGATTCATCTCACAGTAGGAACGGCCGACACATTTCACCTGAACGAATCGGCCCGCTTGTTGGAAGCCACCATGAAGGAACTGGGCATCAAAGCCACGTTCACCTTTCTTCCGGGCAAAACGCACTTTGATTTGTATAAGGATGGCCTCCTGGAACAGATCGGGAAAGAGATGGAGGAGACCGCCGAACGGGGAGAACGGACAAGAGGCGCGGCACAGCACCGTTGAGATGTCCGAAGTGTACGGCACCGCATGTCGTTTGGGTAGCCTGCTACACTCGTTCGAGTCCCACCTTTTTCAGCACCACATCTTTGTTCGGCTTGTCATTTCGTCCGCGCGGGACTTTTGTGATCTTCTGCACCACGTCCTGGCCTTCGACCACTTCGCCGAATATTGTGTGTTTGCCGGTCAGCCACGTCGTCGGCACGACGGTGATGAAAAACTGCGAGCCGTTCGTGTTTGGTCCGGCATTGGCCATGGCCAGCTTCCCGGGCTTGTCGAACTTGTGCGGCGAGCCTTCGGTTTCATCCTCAAATTTATAGCCGGGCCCGCCTATGCCCGTACCCTGCGGATCGCCTCCCTGGATCATGAAGTCGGGAATCACGCGATGGAAAATTGTTCCATCATAAAGGCGATCCTTGGATTTCTTGCGCGTCGAAGGATGCGTCCACTCGCGCTTGCCTTCGGCAAGCTCGACAAAGTTGGCAACAGTTTTCGGCGCATCTGCCTCAAAGAGGCGGCAAACGATAGTTCCTTCGCTGGTATCAAACATGGCATAAAGTCCGGGTTGGCGAGTCATAGTGTCCTTTCGAGATCGATGTGGGATTCTAATTTATCCATTGCTGGAGCGGAGAGGTTCATGCTCGACTAATTCGCCGGAGCCGAGGCTTTTGCCGCCGCTGCCGTTTTCCGTGCGCTCGATGCCGGCCTCGCTGCCGCAGCGCCGTGTACGATCCTGATGTGAATGATTTTTACCGGGCGGAACGGGCGATCGTTCATCGGATCCCTGGCCATGCGCGCGATTTGCTTCACCAATCCAACGGTCGCCTCATCGCATTGGCCGAAGATAGTATAAAGCCCGTTGAGGTGCGGCGTGGGCACCTCGGTGATGAAGAACTGCGATCCGTTCGAGTTCGGAAGACTGCTGTGGGCGTACGCCAGCCGGCCCGGCCGGTCGAACATTAAATCGGGTGAGGCCTCAACGCCAAATCCATATCCCGGAGTTCCGCTTCCATCACCGGCGGGGTCACCGCCCTGAATCATGAAATCGGGAATGACCCGATGAAAGATGGTGCCGTCGTAAAGGGGCACGCCATGCTTGGTTACGCCCTTTACGGTCTTCCAATCTTTTGTGCCGGTCGCAAGGCCGATGAAGTTGGCTACACCGATGGGCGCCTTGTCCGGAAATAAAGTGCAGGTCATCTTGCCTACGGTCGTTTCGATGACTGCTGTCGGCTCGCCTGCCGCCGCATGATGAATTGCTGGCTTGGCCGTCGATTGCGCTGATAGGCCGAGCGTCGAAGCCAAGAAAAAAAACATTACCATCGCAGACCTGCTGCGCATGAACACTCCCCTTAAGAAGGTACCCATTGGTCCTGGAAGGTTACGTTATATTGTACGACAGCGCATCACTGCGACTGGGATTGCATCTCCCGACTCACGCGTTCCACTTCGCCAAATACGCGCAGCACGTTCCCGCCAAGAATCTTGTGAATATCCTCGCTGCTGTAACCGCGCTCAACCAACGCCTGCGTAATCTTGGGCAGGTCAGCCGCTGAATCCATACCCTGCGGTGTTGCGCCGCCGACACCATCGAAGTCAGAACCCAGACCGACATGATCGATTCCTGCAACCTTCGCCACGTGGTCGATGTTGTCGATGAGCGCTTTCAATGGCGGGCGAGGAATTTTCGCCATCCACTCGCGCTCGAGGCGATCCTCGTCACTATAGGTGACAGTTTCTCCCGCTGCCCGTTTCTTCGCCACATAGGCCGCGATAGCTGCGTCGCGATCTCTGGCCTGCGCCTTGGCGGCGTCCCAGTAGCTTTGGTCATCGAACCCTGAAAAGAAGTTGACGTCGACCACGCCGCCGTTCCTGGCCACGGCGCGCAGCATATCGTCGGTCATGTTGCGGGGTGCGTTGGTCAGCGCGCGAGCCGAGGAGTGGGAGGCAATCACCGGCGCTTTGCTCGTGGCAATGGCATCCCAGAAGGTTTTATCGGATACGTGAGAGATGTCGACCATCATGCCGAGACGATTCATCTCCAGGACCACCTGCTTGCCAAACTCGGTGAGGCCGTTGTGATGCGCCACCTTGGGGTCGTCTATGTCGCCCGAGGAATCCGCCCACTCGTTTGTGTTTGACCAGGTAAGGGTCATGTAGCGCACGCCAAGGCGATAGTAATCGCGCAGCAGACGGATGTCGTTCTCAATCGAGTGCCCGCCTTCAATCCCCATCAGCGCCGCCAACTTGTGTTCTTTATGCGCTCTCTCGATGTCGGCTGCGGAAAAGGCCATCATCATGCGATCGGGATGCTTCGCGGCCTGCTCGTATACAGAATCGATCAGATCGAAAGTGTGTTTGGCGAAATGACCCTGGTTGGTTTCGGGATCGACCCAGATGGAAAAGAATTCGGCGCCAAGATTGCCCCGCCGCGCCTTGTCAAGGCTGATGTGGCCGACGTCGTTGGGGTCGGTCGAGCCAATATCGAAATTTTCGTCGAGAAAACGCTGCGGCGTGTCGGCATGAGTGTCGATGATGATCGCGGAATCGTGAATGGCGCGCGCTTTCGCGGAAATTCCCGCATCCTGAGCGGCCATGCAGACCGAAGAAAGAAGGAATGAAGCCACGATGGCGAATGCAAAGCGGATCACAAACTTGTGCGTCTTCATGGCAGGGGTTGATTGTAAATGCGGCAAGCGAAACTGCGAAGGGTTTCAGACCTTAGCGCAGAACGAGAAGTGCGTGCTCGACGCATTCATCCAATGGACGACCGGTATCAAGGGTCGTCTTCGGAGGAGCAATTACCTCAAACCGGGCCTTCACCTCCAGATAGAGTTGCCAGGTGCGATTGGCTGCCGGATGTTCGCCGTTGGCTGCTTGCTCCGCGATTCGCTGCCTGGCCGTTTCCTCCGCGCAGACACACTCAAGAATGCGCCATGGCTGGTGCAGGGAAGCCGCAGCGTTCACGGCATTTTCAATCTGGTAGCGCCGCGAGAATGTGCGGCCATCGAGAAAGATGAATAGCTCGGAATCCTGCCGCAGCAGATATCCCGCCGTCTCCAGCATCACTTGCATACAGAAATCGTCCTGACGCGAGGAGTATTCAATCTCCTGCGGCAGGAACAGAGCGTGGCGGACCTCATCTTTGCTCAGCACGCGGCCCGCGGTTCGTCCTGCCAGTTCGCGCGCGAGTGCGCTCTTTCCCGTACCGGGCAAGCCGGCCATCAACACAATCATCATGCCATTAAATCACGTTCTGAAATCGGTTTATGCATCGCGCTCAGGAATAGCTTCATCTCTAGTGAGTAAGATTTCGGCGGGCTTTTCGGGAGGCGCATATGCCTTTGGTTCGAATCAGCGTGCGTGCAGGGAAGAGTCCAGAGTATTTAAAGGCTTTGGGAGACGGAGTGCATCGCGCCATGGTGGAATCTCTCGAGATTCCGTCCCAGGACCGCTTTCAGGTGATCACCGAGCATCCCGCGGTTGGCCTGGTTTACGACTCGAGCTATCTCGGCATTCAAAGAACCGACGATATCGTGCTGGTCCAGATCGCGATGTCGACGGGCCGCAAGCCGGGGCAGAAACGAAAACTGTTCAAGCAGATGGCGGAGATACTCTCGGAAAATCCCGGAGTGCTACCGCAAAACCTCATGATCAATCTGGTGGAAGTCGCCTGGGAAAACTGGTCGTTCGGAAATGGCGAGGCGCAGTACACGACCTGAGGATCGCGGACTGCGCCTTCTGAAATTTACGAATTATTGCCCGGCGTTCGCTGCTGTCTCACTGGCGGTTTCTGGACGGTCGACCGGAACCACCTCCTGGGTTTCGCGCCAGGCATCGTAGCGGTTGCTTACCATGATGTGGAACACCCATTGTCCGCGTTCTTCCTCGGGTTCCACCAGTCCGATGGCCTTCATATAGAAAAGGTAATGCTCCATCCAGCGAACCTGCTCCTTCGTCATGCCGCGGCGCTGCAGGTCGACGGTCACTCCAGCCAGGTGGGACGAGGCGGTGTCGCCTTCCGCCGGGGCAGCGTTACGGTTGTGGTGGCGGAGCCTTTTCTGCATCTTTACCGTACGTACTGCCGAATTCACCTGAATCTGCTCATGGAAGCGGTTGTAGTAAGCCTGGGCGATGTCCTGCACGAAGTCGCGCGTCCAGGGACGGCAGTAACGGCGCGAAGGATCGAGCCGGGGATCAAACCGCAAGGTTTCTCCGGCGATAATGGGTTGCAGAGCTCCGCTGGCCTTCAACGCTTCCAATTCGTTGTCATCCTGAATGCGGGGCAGCTCCAGCCGGTCGACCTCGGCATTTTGAATCAGCAGCGATTCGTGGGATGGCCGGAACATGGGATTCCACCGCATCCAGCGCAAACGGTAATGACGGCGCACGTGGTGGTGCAAAGGCCTATGCATCGTTGTGGGCGAGGCGGCAAACAGCGGAGAACTGAGGCCGGCCAGCAGGGGAAGTAGAGTGATGAAGCGCCGCAAATTTTGCATTACGAAGTGGTCCTTTTTTTGGTAAGCCCCTGCTAATACTGGCGGTCATTCTACGCCCTGGTGTCAAGCCGTCCAACCAACCTTCGTGTGTTGGTCTCCTTGGCTATTACGCAAGGGGCATTACCCAAGATTGGTTGCCGCCCTCGTTACTTCTGGTTACCTTGCTTTTCCGGGGCCGCAACACAACCTAAAGGAAGGCATCTAGGAGACCATTTCCGTAGACTGATTACAATGGACTTATGTGATCGTGCGGCAATGAGTTGCAAGAAACTGCAACCGGCTGAGACTGCTACTTTCCCGCCAGCCTGACAGAAATCAGCGCCGCAAAAGGTCATTGAAGGCTTGCTTCATGACCTCGCCGCCCACCTCGGCAATGGACTTGGTCAGCGGAATGTCCTTAGGGCAGACCTCCACGCAGTTCTGGGAATAGCCGCATTCCTGGATTCCACCATCGCCCATGAGCGCCGCCAGGCGTTCGTGCTTCAATGCTTTGCCCGTGGGATGCGTGTTGAAGAGGCGGACCTGGGAAATCGTGGCCGCGCCGACGAATCCCGTATCTTCATCGAATTGTGGGCAGGCTTCCATGCAGCAACAGCAGGAGATGCAGCGCGACAGGGGATAGGCAGCTTCCTGGTCCTCCGCCGACATGCGCGGCCCCGGCCCTAGGGCATAAGTGCCGTCGATGGGAACCCAGGCTTTGACAATCTTAAGGTTCTCGAAGATCACGCTGCGATCCACCGCCAGATCACGCACAACCGGGAATTTGGAAAAAGGTTCGAGCCGGATCGGTTGCTCGAGATTGTCGATGAGAGCGGAGCAGGCCATGCGGGCGCGTCCGTTGATCAGCATGGCGCACGATCCGCAGACTTCCTCCAGGCAATTCGAATCGTAAGTGATCGGCGTAGTGGGCTTGCCTTCTCGAGTGACCGGATTGGCCGCAATCTCCATCAGCGAGGAGATCACGTTCATGTTTGGCTGGTAGGGGATGGCGAACTCCTCCCAATACGCCTCGGAAGTGGGCGTGTTTTGCCGTTTGATTTTGATGATGACGGATTTGTCAGCCATGGTTAGTGTGAAAGCTTTTCAGAAGAAACGCAACCGCAATCAGTAGTCCTTTCCAAAAGCCGCCCCCAGTAAGCCGAAAACCAAACGCTCCTTGCTGCGCAATCTTCGCGGCGTCGGGAGCCACTTCAATACTTCCTCGCTCTTGGCGGGATCAGTGAAATATCCACCGGCTCGAACTCGAACTTCGGCTCATCGGCGTCGGGAGCGAAATATGCTTTGGTGGTCTTAAGCCAGTTCTTATCGTCACGATCGGGAAAGTCGGGCTTGTAATGCGCGCCACGAGACTCATCCCGCAAACGCGCTCCCTGCGCGATCACGCGTGCCAGTTGCAGCATGTTATAGAGCTGGCGGGTAAAGGCGACGCTGGTATTCGCCCACTGCGTTCGATCGCTCAAATTCACTTTGCGGAAGCGCTCGAGCAGTTCCACCAGCTTGGCGTCGGTTTGCTGCAGGTTCTTGTTGTAGCGGATGACGGTGCAGTCTTTTGTCATCAACTCGCCGAGTTCCTGCCACAGCTTGAACGGATTTTCCGTTCCTTGATTGCTCATCAGCAGGGAATTGTTCTCTTCCTGCTTTTTCGTCTCGGCGTCGAAGCAGCCGTTGCCATCCGCCAGAGCCTGCAAGCCCTGCGCATATTTCACCGCATTCGGCCCGGCCACGAATCCGCCGAAAATGCACGACACCAGCGAGTTCGCACCCAGCCGGTTCGCGCCGTGATACTGATATTCGCACTCCCCGGCCGAGAAAATGCCGGGAATGTTCGTAGCTTGTTTGAAGTCGATCCATAACCCGCCCATCGTGTAATGCATCCCGGGGAAAATCTTCATGGGCGTGTCGCGGGGATCGTCGCCCACAAACTTCTCGTAGATTTCCAGAATGCCTTCCAGCTTCTTGTCGAGAATCTTGCGGTCGATGTGGGTGAGGTCGAGGTAAACCATCGGCTTGCCATCGATGCCGAGGTTGTATTCGTAGACCACCTTGAAGATCGCGCGCGTCGCCACGTCGCGCGGCACCAGGTTGCCGTACTTGGGATACCACTCTTCCAGGAAGTACCAGCGCTCGCTCTGGGGAATCGACTTAGGATCGCGCTTGTCCCCAGCATTCTTGGGAACCCAGACGCGCCCGCCTTCGCCGCGCGCCGACTCCGACATCAGTCGAAGCTTGTCGTTGCCCGGAATCGACGTGGGATGAACCTGAATGAACTCGCCGTTGGCGTAGTAGCAGCCCTGCTGATAGAGCGCCGACTGCGCCGAACCGGTGCAGACCACAGAGTTCGTCGATTTGCCGAAAATCGCGCCGATGCCGCCGGTGGCGATGATGATGGCGTCGGCCGGGAACGTGCGCACTTCCATGCTGCGCAAATCCATGGCGCAAATGCCGCGGCAGATGCGGTTTCCATCGAGCACCGCCGAGAGGAACTCCCAGTGCTCGTACTTCTTTACCTTGCCTTCAGATTCGTAACGGCGGACCTGTTCATCGAGCGCGTAGAGAAGTTGCTGGCCAGTGGTGGCGCCGGCAAACGCCGTGCGGTTGTATAAGGTGCCGCCGAAGCGGCGAAAATCGAGCAAGCCCTCGGGCGTGCGGTTAAAGGGCACGCCCATGCGGTCGAGCAGATCGATGATGCCCGGCGCCGCCTCGCACATCTCTTTGACCGGCGGCTGGTTGGCCAGAAAGTCTCCGCCGTAAATGGTGTCGTCAAAGTGCTGCCAGGTGGAGTCGCCCTCGCCCTTCAGATTCTTGGCCGCGTTGATGCCGCCCTGCGCGCATACCGAATGCGAGCGCTTAACCGGCACAATCGAGAACAGATCGACTTCGCCGCCCATTTCGGCGATCTTGATGACGGCTGCCAGTCCTGCTAGTCCGCCGCCTACAACGATAATCCTGGGAGCTGCCATAGTTCGTTTTATCGGCTTTCGGTTTGCATACTGTTCTGCACAGCCGTTCCGGGTTCAAAAGGTTGCTGGGGCAGGGAGCGGAACGAAGCCAGGCTGGCCAGCGCGGCGCCCGAGAGAACAAAGAAAAATGCCAGGCACAAAACCAGGAACCGCTTCTGCGCCTTTGCTCCCGAGACGATGCCCCACTTCGCGCAGAACAGCCAGATACCATACGCGAAGTGCCACGAGGCCGCAATCAATCCGACGACATAAAAGAGGAAAAGCGGCGCCTGCAGCACTTCATGCTGCACTTTTCCGAACGAAAGACTGGGGTCCATGTGCAAGTCGGAGCCCATGAAGCGCATCGTCGTCACATGCCACACGATGTAAACGAAAGCAATGCCGCCAGTCCATCGCTGCAACGTGTACATCCAGTTGCCGGTCCAGGGATACTCGCCGACGTTTCCGTCCCCGCGATACCAGATGTAAAAGCCATATATCCCGTGGTAAGCGATAGGCAGCCAGATCCCGAACAACTCCAGAAAGAAAACCAGGGGGAGATTCGCGAGAAAGCTTACCTGCCGCGCATACGCCGCCGGGCCGCTGATCGCCGTCGCATTGGAAACCAGAATGTGCTCGAAGAGAAAAGCACCGACGGGAATAATTCCTGTCAGCGAATGCAGGCGGCGCAAAAAGAAGGAGACTCCCTGACCGGCTCGCAGAGGCGCAACACCCTGCGCCATGACTCGATTTGCACCGGGAGCAGTAGAATTGGCTGCTGAGGCCACGAAGCGCTCCTTATGAATGCGACTAAGCTTTTGAGAACAGCTAACCGTGACGGCGATGAAAAAAGAACCTGTTATTATCCGGTCGCGGAAGAAAATAAGTCAAGGAACCTTTAGGCGTTTCCCGCCGCATCATTCCATTTCAGAAACTGCCGAAATGCCGACCCGCGATGGCTGTAGAGCCCTTTCTCCGACGCCGTAAGCTCCGCAAACGTCTTCTGAATCTCCGGGAAGTAAAACAACGGATCGTAGCCAAAACCGTTGCTGCCGCGGGGCGTTTCGAGAATCACGCCCTCGGCGACACCGCGAAACGTCCCGAGCATTTGCCCATCGCAGGCCGCCGCCAGTACGCACACGAAACGCGCCGTACGTTTTTCAGAAGGAACGTCTTTCAATTCCCGCAGCACGCGGGCGTTGTTGGCGGCGTCGTCGGTGTTGGCGCCGGCCGAGTGCGGTTCTTTGTTCTGCAGATCCGGTGCGGCATATCGCGCCGAGTGCACGCCTGGAGCGCCGTTCAACGCGTCGACCTCCAATCCGGAGTCGTCCGCGACGACGATCTCTCCCGGAGCGTAACGGCTGTAGGTTTCCGCCTTCTTCTTAGCGTTTTCCTCGAATGTGAGGCCATCCTCCACGACGGCCGGCAGGGAAGAAAAACTTGGAATGCCTGCAACTTCCACGCCGTGGTTCACAGCCGCGCCGGCGAAGTCGCGTAGTTTGCCGGGATTAGATGTGGCGATCAGAAGTCGGCGCATTGAAGTCAATTCACGGGTTTTGAACTCCACGAAAGTGTCCTGCGTACGGCAAGGCAATCATCAGAATCAGGGCAATGGCCGAAATCCACCAGCCCCATTTGCGGTCCCACGTTTGCGTGAAACGAATTAGCACGCGATTGTTTCCGGCGCCCGCCGCGATAAGCATCTGCCCGTTGCCTTGCTTTTCCCGCGGCTGCACCAGATGCCCGTTGACTTCAAGCCGCCATGCCGGGTAGCAGAACAGCTTCACGGCCACCTCGTCGGCCGCCGACATCTGGACCGTAAACAATTTGGACTCCGCGTCCCACTGAAAAACATGAATGGCGGCATGAGCCGGGCCGACCACAGTCACGCGCCGCGCGTCCTTGTCGATTGCGGGAAGCTCCGCCCCGACCGGCTTGTACTCGTCAGTGCCTTCGTAACCGATCTGATCCGACATGTTGTCCTGCATTTCGCGCAGGTCGGCCGCCTGGTCCCACCACGGCGCCTGCACGCGCCACCAGCCAAAACCCAGGATCAGCAGGAACCCTGCACATATCGTAATACGCACCCACCAGCGCTTAATTCCGAGGGAAAGAAACAGCGTGAGAATCATGCTTAGACAAAGCAGCCAGCGCCAGGGAAACTGCATGAAACGCAGCTTGGGCAGAAAATCCCAGAGCAGGCGACTAAGCGGAAACAGCAGCGCGCTGCAGCCCGCGGCCCACACCGTCAGCGCCACCCACAGTTCACCTCTGCGCCGCAGTTTGTAGGCCGCCCATGCCGCGCCGACAGTTACAGCCATTTCGCCGACCGCCAGCAGAGACATGATGCGGTTAAAGTGATCGTGATCGGGGTCAGTCGTGTGAATGAACAAGAAGTTGTCCTGCGGACGCGAGCCGCGCGCAATCGCCGCGGCGATCGTGACCCACTTCTGTTCGTAAATTGCGGGCAGCAAATAAAAAGCGGCCAGAGCGGCGCCGAGCGCGACGGCGGCAGCCGCCGTCAGCAGAATTCGCGGTGAGCGGCGCCGCCAGGCGATGATCAGAACCAGCAAAGCCAGCGAATAGTGAATCATCACCGCTGCCGGGGCATTGGTGAGCCATGCGGCAGCCAGCAGCAAAGCAAGCGGAATCGTCACACGGCGCGCTTCGCCGGCACGCAAAACGAGCAGCAATAAGAGCGGAAGAAGGCAACTGGCGAGCAATTCGGCCAGCGCGCTTCGCCAGTAAACAACCACCAGGTTGTATGGATTGATGGCATAAAACGTCGCCGCGAAGATGGCATCGCGACGGTCAAGCCACTTCCGCGCTAGCACGAACATCGAAAGACCGGCAGCCACCAGTGCTATCCAAATGAAGACGCCGGGAACGACGACCCAGGGCAGCAGCCCCGCCAGTGCCCCACCCAGAGTCCACGAAGCTGGCGGATAAAACACGAAGCGCGGCGACCCATACCCGAAGTTTGCCTGCGCGGCCCAGCGCGGGTAGATCACGCCTTGTTTCCACTGTTCCAGCACTTCCAGCCAGGAATACGTGTGGAATTCGACGTCATGCCCGGACGGCATCCCAAGGAAGAAGAACGGGACTTCAACCAAGAAGGCCGCGACCCCTACGGACACAAGCGGCTCCCAAAGCAAGGAAGAAGTAGGATCATGAACAGGTCGGCCGTCCGGTCTTGCCGATTGGTTTGCCGATTCACTGTCGCTCGTCGCCAGCTTCGTGCTCCCTCCCGGACGCATCCATCCGGGGCTCTGGACGACACGAAGATCTCATGTCGCCTCGAGTCTACATTTAACCGAGAATTAACACTCCTGAAACCCTAACGCAACGCAGATTGACTAGGGTACTCGCATTGGGGTGGAACAGACCACGGAGAGCGGAAAGGCCGCGCCAGAGACGGGGCTAGGCCTTTCGCTTCTCCGGAACAGTTCTGCCGCTGAGCCTCTCGTCCACAGTACTGTTCTCGCGCGTTTCTCTTTTCGTCTAGCCTTTGCGCCTTTTCCCGAAAACCTGCCCAATCACCCGCTACGAGAGGCTTTTTGCGCGCATTGCAGAGGTTTCGGGGCAATGGGGAGGTCGGTGGATGCTCAGCCGGCGGTCAGGATGCGACGGGTTCGCCCCTCTGGCGGCGAAGCTCCTGCAGAAAATCGTCCTGCTGTAGCCGCGGGCCTTCCCGCAGCAGTTGTAGGAGTGAGTCTTCCATCTCCTCGTTACTGTTGCTGGCCGAATCGGAAGCGGGTTCGAACTCTTTCAGGTCTGCGGTCAGAGAGCGCGGAGAAACATACAGCTCCAACATGGCTTCGGGAGAATTCCGCAGGAAGCCGATGAGATTCTCTACTTGTGCCCTCTGTTCGGGAGTGCGTGAGGGAAACTCCACGCCCATGCCGTGATCAGGATGTGTTACACGTACCATTCCCTCGGTGTGAACTTCCATTTCGTCGGTCTTCAGGCACAGATCGACCAGAGCTTGCTCGGGAAAGGGCGAGTCGGTTTCAACATAACAACCGCCCAGGCTGAGATCGGTGAGTTTACAGTGAGGAACGGTTTCACCCGGCCCTGCGCTGTTGCTCGCCGCCGCCGCCCGAAGCCATTCCTTTAGTTCGGTCTTGGTCGATTCGGGCAAATCCAGAAAATGCACACCGGTTTGGCCGTTCGGGTTTGCCCAGGCCACTTGCCCGCGGGCTGCAATCTCCAGGCTTCCACCCGGAAGCTGAAAACGGAACTGCAGTAACGCCGCAGGCACCTGCTGTTCGGCCGTCAGCACATCCATGCCGGTTTCGCTCAGGTCGAGCAGGATACCTTCGATTCCCTGGGTGTTGGGTAAGGTCAGCTCAACCGGCGCTTGCACAGGGACGCGAAACGCACGGCGCCGTTCGCGGTTCAACAGAGCTGTGACAGCGCGCAAACCAGCTTTAGCCCTATCTTCGGAAAGCGGCTTGTAAAGGACGAAATGAGCACCGCCACTGAGAATATTCCGCACCGTGCCCGCATCGGAAACCAGGGCCACAGTCACCGGCGGGTGCCCTGAGCTCAGGCGGCGAGCTTCCTCGATGATCGCGTGGGCTGACTCCAGGTCGGAAAAGTCAACGATGATGGCGTCGAATCTCTGCCGTTGGAGACGGTCGATAGCGGTGCCGGTGTCACTGAAACGCTCCACCACAACGCCGGAAGCCGGCAGTATCCGCCCGAGAATCTCGGCAGCCGAATCGTCTCCGGAGACTAACAACGCGAGAAGGGTCATGACTCGAATTCCCCAAAACAAAAGGGGCAGCGTTTACGGCCAGCGCGGCGCCGTAGGCCGGGATTGCTTGGAGGCAGATGCTGCCGGAGAAGCCCCCGCTTTTGCGGCCATGGCATCCTGCTGAGACGAGGTTTCGTCGACTTCCGTCAACACGGTATTGTCTTCGTCGTCATTCTCCGCCAGCAGGGGAGCGACCTCGCGCAGTTTCTCCGCCGCCTGCTGGAGCATTTCAATCTGCTTGCCCAGTTGCGCGTAGCGCGCTTGCTTCTGCCGCAAAACCTCGTGAATATCCTTCATACAACCCCCTTGTAGCGAATCTAAGGAGGCCTGTGTAGAGGCGTCAACGGTAATCCAGACTTGCGGGTTACTGGGGTAATTGCTTCCGGATCCCTCAGCAGTGGGTGGAAAAGCAGTCACAGCAGGCAAAAAAAAGCCCCACTACAAGAAGCAGGGCTGATTTGAAAGGTTAAATATTCCGATCAGGACTTAAGCTTGCGCCGAACCACCCCGGCTAATCCCACCATTCCAGTTCCCAGCAGGCCCAGAGTTCCAGGTTCGGGAACCGACGATACGATACTCGTATCTCCGCTGGCCAGGCGAACGTTGCCGTTGAACATGCCCTTCCCGGTATTGATCGCTATGGTCAATTGGCTGGTCGCCCCGCCGGCGGCCTGTCCGTTCGCCCACGTACCGCTTATAGATCCAACTAAAATGTAGTTGTGGGTGCCGTTGGCGTTGTCGGTCATCGTCCAAGTAACCGGACTGGTGAAGGTCCCGCTAAAGATCGCCCCACTCGGGAGGCCGCCCGTACCGTTTCCTGTGATCGTAAAGGTCCCTCCGCTGGCGAACACCCCGCCCGTCTGGAGGCTTCCGCTCATTAGCGCGCCTGTGGTAAAGGACACACTGCCGAGGTTGTTACCCGTTATCAATCCCATGCCACCGTACCCATTTACGACAGTCAGGACTGAGCCGGATAGGCTGAGACCGGCAGAGCTGCCCGATAGTGTGCCGCCGCTGTTGGTGAAGTCCACTGAATTCGTGGCAAAGGCTGATAGAGGCAAAGCGAGAGCAAGTAGAGCTATCCCTACCACAATCCGCTTCATACCGACATCCTCCTGAACCGACGCTGGCAATCCGTTCTAGTTGAGATCCTTGACTTCGGACCTTCTTGGGGGCCTTCAAAGCCTCCCGGTGTCGCATGGAGACATGATGCCGATGCGTATAGAGCATATGGAATGCCAAACTGGCAGTTTGTCTATGTGATTGATTCAGCTATTGTTAAGGCACGACAGACGCCAAGGGCGGGAATGTTGACTGCAAAGCAGTGCACACTTATGCATGTCTCTTGCGTTATCTGCCTGCGAGACATGGACTACTTTCCAAATGGCAGCGTGGGAGAGTTACGGGGGATTGGAACTTCAATGCCGACCGGGACCACCATATCACGCAAACGTCGGAAGTGTTTTGGCCTTCTCGTGCCATCCTACTGGCACGGAAGTGTGATTTTCGATCGTCACCCTTCCCCTCATGGGTGCCCGCTGAGCAGTCCCGCAGGAGGGCTGTTCGGGCTTCCCGCGACTCGCGACGAGTTCGGGGCGCTTCTCAGTTTTTTTCGTATTCTCCCGAGAAACACCACCCCCAACGAAATCAACGCCCGCTTTCGGGCACGTCGTCTTTGGCAGGCACGGCAGCAATCAAATCTCGCAGCCGGTGCGACAGATTCGCCGCCAGTGAGCGATAGAACCTCGACGCCAGGTGAGGAAAAAGCTCGAACAGGCTCTGCAGGGTAATCCGATCGAGGTGGTAAGCCTCGACCGCTTCCTCGGCGACTACGTTCGCGCTGGCCGGCTGCTCATCGAGAAACGACATTTCTCCGCAGATCTCGCCGGGTCCAATCATTCGCGAGATGACTTGCGTGGGAAACTGCACTCGCGCCCGCCCTTGCAGCAGCAGAAAAACGCCGTCGGTCTTGCTGCCTCTCTGGACTAGCAGTTGGCCCTTGCCAAAGCTGACCTTGCCGGCTTTGTCGGCAATGAGCGCCCAATCGTTGGCCGTGAGATAACGCAACCCATGCTTCGACGTAGACAGCAGAGAAACTGCCTGTGCGGTAACCTTGGGCATGGCGCACGCTTGGGGGGCTGGAGCGAAAAGATCTCCGGTCGCGACTGATTTATGCATTGACCGGACTCAGACTACCAGAAAACTCCCGCCTCAAACGTCCCCACGCTTTACCAAAGTAACGCGAAGAATGCGCGCTTTGAAAGTGAATTGGAAGAGGTGGGGCGAATGCTTGGCGAGAAACTATGGCGCGCCCTGAGAGATTCGAACTCCCGACCTTCTGGTTCGTAGCCGAATTTCTGTCGGGAAGCGGTGCTACGCAGGGCAACGAAGTATAAGACAACACGCGAAGAGCGTCTGCCGTTCGTACTACCGATTTGCTTCATTTCGCACCGTGTTGAGGCACAATTCGGGCACAGTCACCGCTGTCCAAAATTGGACCGCCCAGAAATTTGACAGTTCCTGAAAGTGGGTTTTGGTGCCCTTCATAGTTTCGGGGCAGAAAATGGGGTAGTGCGCTACTTTGGAATGAAAATTATAAGCGAAATAATTGAGCGCAACCGCTGAAAGTAGCCCACTACCGAAAACGGCTTTTTGTTTTGCGCGGGGGCGCTTTATAATGGGAGCCTAAGGATTAGCCGCACGGTCGCTCCGGGCGGTGAACAGCGTGGCGGCCCTAACCCGCCACGCCGGTCCTGCCGTTAGGGGGCAGCCGTGAATCAAGCCGAACACGTCAAGAAACTCCGCGAAATCAATCAACTCAATCAGACGACGTGGGAAGTTTTTGAGCGCATCAAGGACCGTCCCGCCGCTCTCGTTCCGTCCTTCGGCGCTCCAGCCGGTTCACCAGAGGAAATGTTCGAGATGGCGAAGAGAATCGCCAAGGCTACTCCGGAGATCATTGCTGCCGACATTCCTGTTCCGACAGCGCTGGTCAAGAAAAGACGGCGCGGGCGTCCACCTGGCCTAGTCGCAACGTATCGCAGGAAAGAAATCCGGCGGGCTTCGAGCGATGGTGCCAGAGACCTTGAATATTGCAAGCGGCTCGACAACGTGAAAATGTTCAAAACGCCAGCGCAGTGGCGTTCCGAAGGCTGTCCCGAAAGTTATGTAGCCGCATGGAAACATCCGCAGCGCAAAGAGCGCAGCAAATGGCGGAAGCGCATCAACGACGAGCGATACAACGCTCTGAGAAAAACAGCCCCCGGTCCACAATCTGCGTAAGTTACGCGAAATTCGGCTGATCGCGGAAAGCCGCGTCAACACTACACAAGACCGCGCGTAAAAAATCCTGTCTTCGTCTCCCTGCATTTACTTCCCAAACCTTCTTTCGTAGCGTGAGCACTGTAACTGCAGCAGCACCGGAGCCCCGCAGGGAACAGGAGCAGACCCAAAAATGAATAGATTCAAGCTGAAGATTGGCACGGTCTCAGTACATCGCACGAAGGATGAGGCCAGCCCTGCGGTGCAAAAGATGCGTCAAGTAGGCGCGTTTCCCGCGGGTCATGCGGTCCTGTGTGAGTGCCAGGCTTCGGAGGGAAAGGTCAAGCCTGAAGATTGTTCCTATCTTTGCGTCTACGACTCGGACGGCGATGAGGTTGCCCGATTCACAGGCCGGCAGTTCCGCGCAGCGCAGGATCGCGACGGCAGCATCAATGTTTACGCCATGCCGCGCTCGACACAGGACCGCGCGCGACGCAACGAACTTGCGCGCCTGAACGCGAGGCACACGAAGTTCTGGCAGAGGATGGATGCGGAATGATCTTCATCTGCTGACGGTCGAACGCTGCTGGGAGCGGCTCCAGCAAATTGATGAAGCTTTGTCTCGCTCTGGGCGCGTGGGTGGACTGTTCGAGAATCGCAGGTTTTACGAAGAGCAATTGCCGCTGGCACAAGCCCACGAATGGAGGAAAAGATATGAGTACAGCAAACGTCGAATCAATCCGCGCGGATCTTCGGACAGCCGAAGCTTTGGTTGAACAGCAGAGACGCGAGGGAGCACAACAGCAGATCGAAAAACTTTCCGAGGAAGGCGCTCGGCTGAAAGCCGAAGTCGAGCGGCTGAGCGGCATGGTCCAGCGAGTGGATGAGCAGCGCGCCAAGCTTATGGCTCTTGCAACGCGGGCACGCCAAGAATATGCGGCATGGAGCACGCCGCTAGACCCTGCAACGTTTCCCACGAAGTCGCAGAAGGCCGAGCGCGCGAAACAGGCCGCGTTGTGGAAACAGCAACTTGATCAACTCTCCGCGCAGATCGCCGCTCTGCCGGAGACGTTCTCGGATCGCCTGCGAGCGATAAAGCTGAACGATCAACTCAATGGCTACATCTACACGTTGAAAAACCTGACAGCGATAGCGACGGGCCGCAAGATCGGCTCGCTGGATGACAGCGGTCTATCGAGAATTTCGGAGCTTCCCAGTTTATGAGCGAGACTT
>DATKPV010000082.1:0-42395 GCA_035523915.1 Candidatus Aquilonibacter sp.
ATGGGCATGACGATACGGCAGCGGGTTAAGGGCAAGTTGGGCAAGCGAGATTCATAGAGCTTTACTTCCGACCAGGTTGGCAGACTGTATCCCCGCCTCAAGTAATCCGCTTCGGGTCGCGGGATCCTCCTGAACCTGCCGCTGGGGTCAACGCAGCGCCGTGGGGTTGGGTTCGAGCCGAACTTTCTCTGCGCTGCGTCCTTTTTTGCCCGCAGGCCCGCTTTGCGGGCATAATCGATCCGGAATGACCGAGTCATGCAACCGACGACATTCCGGTGTCGCGGTACTTTACTTTTTCCGCCGTAAGCCCCGGCCATGAGTTCCAGCCAAACCTCGCTTGAAGCGCGCCGGTTTCTGGTGCGCGGACGTGTGCAGGGCGTGGGTTTCCGCTGGTTCGTGGAGCGGGAAGCGCATGTGCTCCGTATCGCCGGTTGGGTACGCAACAACTCCGACGGCAGTGTGGAGGTTCTGGCGCAAGGAACGCGCGATCAGCTCTCAGGTCTGCGCTCGCGACTGCGTGAAGGCCCGCGGGCCGCGCGCGTCGATGCCGTGGAGGAGTTTGAAGCCCGTTCGGTTGCCGGCCTCATTTCATTTCGCATTGAAGGAGCGTGGTAATGCCCCCCACGGGCCTGAACTCCGATCAGTTGAAACAACTTATCCGCGAGGTGCCAGACTTTCCCAAGAAGGGGATTCTCTTTTACGACATCACCACCGTGTTGAAAGACAAGGTCGGCTTCGCCACGCTCATCGATAAATTTTCCGAACACTATATTCGCTACGACGTGGACCTGATTCTGGGCATCGAAGCGCGAGGGTTCATTTTTGGTCCGGCGCTGGCTTACCGTCTGAATGCTGGATTTGTTCCAGTGCGCAAGCCGGGAAAACTGCCCGCTCCGACTGTGAAATATGATTATGCCCTTGAATATGGGCTGGGGACGCTGGAAATACACAAAGACGCAATTCAAAAAGGCCAGCGCGTGCTGATCGTCGATGACTTGCTGGCCACAGGCGGCACGGCAGAAGCGACGGCAAAACTGGCATCGTCACTGGGGGCGGAGATTGCCGGACTGGGTTTCGTGGTGGAACTTGATTTTCTGAAGGGCCGGGAAAAACTCCGAGGCTATGATGTGATGTCGTTGCTGCACTACGATAAGTAGATAAGGCAGGCACGGCCTAAGACGATCCGAATTCTTCTACTGTCAATTTCGATTGCACCGGCAGGTACCTCTTCTTCCGGAACCAATCTTCCATGGCCTCGCGCAATTGATCCAACGGAACGTTTTTCCCGATTTCCATGCGCCCGTCAGCGATAGGCAGGGTATCGTCGAACGCGCTGAAGTTGGTGAAGTTCCGCATGGAAAAACTGTCCAGCCACTTCAGCGGGCATGGGAGCGGTTGCCCATTGAGCTCGTACTCCACACGAATCCTGCGGGCGAACATGACTTGATTTAACCACAGAGCACGGAGCCAGCTTCTTGACACAGCACTCAGGGACCGATAGCCTGCCCACGCAGTATCTTTGCGGCGCCTCTGAGCACGTCGCTCTTTGTGCGAGGAGTCGATCCGAGCGCCTTCGATTCGCAATTCGCAACTCCCGGGAGGACTGCGTGATCTCGAATCTCATTTGGTGGGTTCTGGTCGGACTGATCGCAGGCTGGGCGGCCGGCAAGATGATGAAGGGTGGCGGCTACGGCGTAGTCATGGATATCGTTCTGGGTATTATTGGCGCGGTGGTCGGCGGATGGCTGCTGGGCGCACTCGGCATTCACGCGGGTGGTTTCGTGGGTACGATCGTGGTTGCCATCATTGGTGCCATGTTCCTGATCTGGCTGACACGGCTGCTGAAGAAAGCATGAACTCAGGGCGCTTCGCGGATTCCTAGCCAATCCGCTGTCAGCCAGCAGCGCAACATTCGTGATCCGCGGAGTCGCCGCAATCCAGAATCAGCCGAGAACGTTCTCCGCGTTTAATGAGTTCATGAGCGGGACGGCGGTGCTCGTCGGGATGACATGGTGGCCTGGAGTCGTGGTGTGGATTTCCGCGGAAGGTCGCGCGCATAATTTCTCTTCTGCTTAAGACCATGGCTTGGCGCGCATCGTTGCGAAAACCCTTCCTGGCAACCATGGCGACCCTGTTCGCCTTGCTGGCGATCGGTTACGGTTCGCTCTGGATGTACGCCGTGCGTCGTTCGCGCCCGGAGGTGGAACTCGGCTTCAATAACCACCACAACCCTGACTATGATGAAAAAACGCGTTCGCAGGCGGTCGAGGACGTAACTCCCGGAAGCCCTGCGGAACGCGCCGGCCTGCGGGTCGGCGACCGCGTTATTGGCATCGATGGCCGGCCTCTACTCACCGACATTGCTTCCGACCCAGCTTATGTCCATGGCCGACCGGGCGAGCCGGTGGAGTTGACCGTAGATCGGCCTGGCGAGTCCGAGCCGGTGGTTCTGCACGGCGTTTTTCGCGCGGTCGCCTTGGCCGAAGCCTCCGAGAGCTTGGCCCGGTCCTCTGCCACGCAGATCACTGGATCCTTCCCCATTCCATTTCTTCTGGTGGGATTTGCCGTCCTGTTCTTGAGACTGGAGGAGCCAAATGCGTGGCTCCTGGCGTTGCTGTTCTGCGCGTTTGCCGCTGCCCCGGGTTTTCCCAATTCCGCCGTCTCTGCTCCCCTGCGCACAGTTGCGTTTGCCTTCCGCGACGTGTTTTCGGGCATGCTGGCTCCTCTTTTCTATCTTTTTTTCGCAGTGTTCCCGCGGCAGTCGCCTCTCGATCGACGCTTACCATGGCTGAAGTGGGTGGGGCTTTTATTCGGAGTAAGCATTGTGATTCCTGGTTTGCGGACTGGGAATCCAGGTTTTCCGCGCGCGATTGCCCATTTCACAGGGAGTCATAACGCCGATTTGATCGATGCCGGCTTGAACTATGGCTTTCTTATTCTGGGTATGATTTCTCTGGCACAGAATTCATTCGCGGCCACTGTCCCTGGCGAGGCGCGGCGCAAGTCCCGAGTGATTTTGTGGGGAACCCTGGCTGGAGTCCTGCCCATCGCGCTGGTACGCGCGATCTCGGATTTTACCGGATACCGCCCCTCCTTCTGGCTCGATACCGCGCTGGTGTTCGTGGTGCTGGTTTATCCCCTCTCCTTCGCCTATGCGGTCGTAAAGCACCGCGTACTGGAGATTCCGGTGTTGCTGCGACGCAGCGCTCGCTACGTTTTGGTGCAGAAAGGCTTTCTCGTATTGATGTTCATTGTCGCAGCTTCGGCCATCGCACTGTTCACCCAGGTCTTTTCGCGATTTCTCCGTGCGGACATGAATGTCGGAATGATCCTGAGCGCAGCCTTTGGGATTGCTCTGGTCTGGACATCTGCGCCTCTGGTGAAGCGGGGAACCGTGCACATCGACCGGGCCTTTTTCCGCAGCGCTTATGACTCTCGCATCATCTTGCACGATCTCGCGGAGAGGATGCGGACGGTGGCAGACAGCAGGCAACTGGCTATGCTCCTGGAGCGGCACGTCAGCGAGGCCCTGCATCCGAAAACCCTGGCCTGTTATCTGGATTCCAGGAATGGCCGCTTGTCGGCCATGGCGGGAACCCTCCCCGCGACGCTCGAAACACTCAATGCAAATACACCGGGGTTGATCGAACTTGCGCGCCGCGGCAAAGCGTGGGAAGTGCGCTCCGTTTCCGTCGGCGCCGAAGAGTTAGCCGCATTGGCGCCGCTTGGGCCGGACTGCCTGGTGCCGATCCTCGGCCGTGGGGACCACCTTATTGGCTTGCTCGTGCTTGGGCAGCGGCTTTCCGAAGAACCCTATTCCGGCGAAGACAAACGGTTGCTCGATTCCGTCGCGGTGCACGCAGGTGTGGCGCTGGAGAACATACGTCTTGCGGAACAGATGGCGGAACGAATGGAAGCCGATCGCCTTCTTGCTCAGGAGATGGAAATTGCCCGGCAGGTGCAGACTAGGCTCTTTCCACAAAAGCTGCCGGCGATGAAGACGCTCGAATACGCCGGCGGCTGCATCCAGGCTCGAAAAGTGGGGGGTGACTACTACGATTTTCTCGAGCTTCGCCCCGGCCGTCTTGCATTGGTGCTCGCCGACATAGCGGGCAAAGGGGTCTCCGGTGCCCTGCTGATGGCCAATCTGCAGGCCAACTTACGCAGCCAATACGCGATGGCGGTGGACGACCTGCCGCGACTGCTCGCCTCAGTCAACCGTTTGTTCTACGAGAATAGCGGCGACGCCAGTTACGCCACTTTGTTCTTCGCAGATTATGACGACACGAGCCGCAAGCTGCGCTACGCGAATTGTGGACATCTTCCCCCACTCCTGCTTCGCGCCGGCGGAGGATTGAAGGAAGCAGCTTCCAATACGACAAAGCCGAGGTGGCTGAGATCTACTTGTACCGTGATGGGATTGTTCGAAACCTGGCAGTCTGAGATTGCGGAAGCGCAGCTTGCAGCGGGCGACATACTAGTGCTCTATACAGACGGAGTCACCGAGGCTATGAACCCGGATGGCGAAGAGTTTGGCGAGTCTCGTTTGTTGGAGACGATTAAAAGCCACTCTCACCTTCCGGTGGGTTCGCTGCTGGAGGCCGTGGTGGGAGTGGTTCAGCAGTTCAGCCGCGGAAGCGACCAACAGGATGACATAACCCTGGTGATTGCACGGTGCGTGGCATAGCAATCAAGCCGCGGGGGCCGTCGCTCAATAAACTGTGGCCAATGGGCGACCAAAGGCGACGATCGCCCATCCCGCCTTCTACTTTTGTGCTTTCGGCCCGGCGGCTTTCACTTCCGGCGGGGCATCAAAATTCTCGAAATTCCGCGCAAAGCGGTTGCGCAAATCCTCGGCCGCTTTGTCATAGGCAGCTCTATCTTGCCAGGCATTCCGCGGGTTGAGCAAGTGATGCGGCACACCCGGGCACCACTCGGGAATGCTGAAGCCAAACGTTGGTTCGACCTGGAAACCCTCCTTGATGAGCTGGCCCTCGACAGCCGCGTCCACCATGGCGCGGGTGTAGGGAATCTCCATGCGCTTGCCCACGCCGTAAGGACCGCCCTGCCAACCTGTATTCACCAGCCAGCATTGGGCGCTGTGCTCACGCAAGCGGCGGCCCAGCATTTCAGAGTAGGTTTTGGGTGGAAGGGGAAGAAACGGCGATCCAAAACAAGTGGAAAATGTGGCCTGCGGTTCTTTTACACCGGCTTCGGTCCCCGCGACTTTCGCGGTGTAGCCGGAGAGAAAGTGATACATAGCTTGCTCGGGCGTGAGGCGAGAGATCGGCGGGAGCACGCCAAAGGCGTCCGCAGTGAGGAAGACGATGTTGCGCGGGTGGCCTCCGACGCCAGGAATGACAGCGTTTTCGATGAAATCGACGGGATAGGCAGCGCGAGTGTTTTCCGTCTTGCTGTCGTCGTTGTAGTCGGGAACGGCAGTTTGAGGATCGAGGATGACGTTTTCCAGCACGCAGCCGAAACGTAACGCATTCCAGATTTGGGGTTCGTTCTTCTGGGAGAGCTTGATGCATTTGGCGTAGCATCCGCCTTCGAAGTTAAAAACGCCGTTCGCACTCCAGCCGTGTTCGTCGTCGCCGATGAGATCGCGCGAAGGATCGGCAGAAAGCGTGGTCTTCCCGGTTCCGGAAAGGCCAAAGAACAGAGCGCTTACCCCGTTGCGGCCGATGTTGGCCGAACAGTGCATGGGAAAGACGTTGCGCGCCGGCAGAAGAAAGTTCATCACACTGAAAATGGATTTTTTCATTTCGCCGGCGTAAGAAGTGCCTCCGATCAGAATGGTCCGGCGGGAGAAGTTAAGCAGAACAAACACTTCGGAATTGGTGCCGTCGCGGCGTGGTTCGGCACGAAAATCCGGAGCCGCGATCACGGTAAATTCGGGATGATGATTTCGCAACTCTTGTGCGGTCGGACGCAGGAATAATTGGCGAACGAACAGGTTGTGCCAGGCGTACTCGTTGACGAAGCGAACGGGCAGACGATACTCGGGATCAGCGCCGCAAAAAAGATCCTGCACGAACAGTTCGCGGCCGCGCAGATGCTCCATGACACGCTCGTAAAGGGCATCGAATTTCTCGGACGCCATTGGCACGTTCACCGAACCCCAGGCAACGGTGCCGGCTGTGACTTCGTCTCTTACGATGAATTTGTCTTTGGGGGAGCGCCCGGTGCGGTTGGTGTAGCCGACAAGCGCTCCATTGGAGGCCAGACGGGCTTCGTTGCGGCGAATGGCGTGTTCCACCAGCGAAGCCGGCGAGAGATTAAAGTGGTTCCTGCCCTCGGAAAGCAATTCGGCTACGTCGCTGACGTGCATCGTCGTCGCCATAAAAATCTCCTTCAATCAGCGCCAAAGAAAAACGCCCTATTCTGCCTCAAACATCCCGTCCTGCCAAGTGATCACGGTCACACCTTTGGCAAATGCCTGCACAGGACATCGCTAATCTCTAAGCGCTTCATAAACATGCAGATTGTTGGTGGGAGCAGAATAAGGTGAGGCATATAAGGCAGCCTTCCCCAAACAGGTTGGCGTTTTATGCCGAAACCGCCGCCTGCATTTCAGAAATGACCGACTCCAAATGGGCCAATGTCTCGGTCACGGTCAAGGAGTACATTTCGCGGCCGAGACCCTCGCCCGACTGCAGGGCCGTTTTCAGATAATGGCCTGCAACCTCGACGGCGAGCGAATCAGTAATGGCTTTACCGGTGCGGTTCTTGTATTCCACCCACGCGGGGTGCGGCAGAGCCACCCAGACCTGGCGGCCATCGACCAGAAACTTGAAGTCCACGGCGTCGGCGTGACGCGTGGCGATGGCCACGATCATCGCCTGGTAAACGCAATGGACCTGCTTTTTGGTCCAGCGGTCGGTGGCCGTGAAGTTCTCAAACATGGCTACAAAAACTATAGACTGACGCAGCGGGCCTGGGCAAATGGTTCAGGCCGGAACCGAGTGTTTGGATAGAGTCGGGCCGCGCTTTCAGGATGAAACCCAATTGCGGCGCTCAAGAAAAGTGGGCGGTTCGTAGGTACACCCTGAGGCTAACCGGCGCGCCTCGCGACGCGCCGACCACCACAAGAACGGGCCCAGCGTTGCGGCCGCGACGGCCGCGAGTGGAAACTCCTGCTGCACTTCGCAGCGCAATGCGTGAATCCGTTCGCTGACGCCGCGGTTGACCTTGCGAAACTCCCGTTCCATAACCCAAAGCGCGGCGTTGTAGGCGCCGATGATTTTTCTTACCTGCCGAGTGAAGCGTTCACGCACACGGGCGTCCGGATAGTTCTTGTAACGCTGCCAACCCCGGAACAGGGTCTGGCAGAGGCGATACAGACTGGGGCCGTTCCGCTCAAAGTCACGCCGGAAGGCCCAATCTAGAAATCTCTGGGAATCGTTGCGAGAGATGGCGGCATGCTGGAAATTGAACTTGTACTGTCCATGAATGTCTGCGAATTCGATATTGTCCAGCATCCGGCCCTGATCCACCATCTCCTGATAGAGCGGCGTGCCGGGCACGGGTGTGTAGAGCATGAACTGGTGGAAATCGGTCTGATATGAAACCGCGGACTCGATTTCCTCCGCCAGATTGCCGGGGGTGTGATGCTCAAGTCCGATGATGGTCGACCCCAGGACTCGAATGCCGTGCTGCTGCAGTTCGCGGGTGAGTTGCCCTGCATTTTCGCTCTGCAACTTACTGTAGGTACACCGTGGAGATTCCAATCCCAGCCAGACCCAGGAGATGCCCAGTTCGACCAGTTCGAGCATGGTGTACTTGCGGAGCGCATTGGCGGAAGCGAAGACGGCGAGCTCCCAGCTTCTGCGCGCTTCCTTCATCCGTTCCAGGAGGCGCATGGCGCGGGCGCGGTGCAACAGGAAGTTCTCGTCCATCACAAAAAAGGAATGGACCTTGAGTTCCGCCTCAATACGGCACATCACCTCGAACAGTTCATCGCCGGTTTCGTAAAAATTGATGAACTTTCCCTTGCCGCCAAAGAATGCAGAGGTCGTGCAGAAGTTGCACCCCATCGGGCAACCCACCGAGGGGATGATGGTGGCCGCCGTTCCACCTTTCCGCTGCGGCAAACGGATGCCCATAATGCGTGTGCGATAGCCGGAAACGATGGCTGGGTGGTGGATGGGAGCATGTTCATCTTCTCCCAGATAGCGGCGCATCCAGGAGATTCCCTCGCCGCGCACGATGTGATCGGCGTCGATCATTGAATCCAGGCCGGGAATAGCGGCGACGTGTCCGCCCACCACGACTACAGAATCTGGCGAAAGCTCCCGCACCATGCGGCACATTTCCCGGACTTTCAGCACATTGGTGACAATCGAAGAAATGCCAACGATATCGTAGTGCTGTGCCGTCAATTCGTGCGCGAAGGCTTCGCGGCTGGGGAAATCCAGCACGCTGCATGGGGCGGAAATATTCGCCTGAATCATCATGATGCCCCAGGATCGATGAAACATGCGGAGCGAGAAGCTGCCCTGGGCACGAGTGACCTGATTGTGATAAAGCTCCATCGGATTGATGAAGCGGCTGCCGAATTCGTCATCTTGCGCGTAAGGCCCGAATACTGAACTCAACAGAACTCGAGCGCGAGTTCCCTTGGGATGAGTTTTCATGGGATTAAGCGGCAGGATATCGCCGGCGGTGGGCTTTTTCGGTGACTGCATTCACATTACAAAACTATTACGAACCGTCGAGCGCAGCTCCTTCGGTTACGATGGACCTGTGGCGACAAGAATTAACAACAGGACAAGAAGTGGCAGGAGGGTTGATGAAAGTCGCTCCAAGGTGAACATTTTGCGCGCGAATCACCTGAGCGCATTACCCTGGCTTATTCACGGATTCTCCACTCGCGTGGGAGGGTTTTCGCGCGCCTACGGCAGAGGAGAACTCAACCTCGGATTTACCAAAGAAGATTCCCCTGCGGCAGTGGAGAAGAACCGGACTGTGTTCCTGCGGGAGTTGAATGCAACGGTAAACGACGACTTCGATTCTGGGACGATTCTCACCTTGCGTCAGATTCATTCCGATTTGATCCACTTGGTCGAGTCGATTCCCGCAGAAACGCTAACCGGCGACGGCCTGATTACGGCAACCCCCGGTCTGTTGCTGGCGATTCAGGCAGCGGATTGTTTGCCCGTCGTCCTCGTTGATCCCAAGCTCCGCGTTGTCGGCGCGTTTCACGCTGGCTGGCGGGGTACGGTCAAGCGCATCGTGGAAAAAGGTGTCGGCGAGATGCAGCGCCGGTTCGGCAGCCGCCCGGAAGATTTGAAGGCCGCGATTGGTCCTGGCATTCAAGGTTGTTGTTATCAGGTCGGCGAAGAAGTGAAGGAGAAATTTCATTCGCAGTTCTCGTATGCGGACGCCTTGTTTCGCGAGGTGAAGGAATCCGATCCCGTGCGGGACAAATATCCGTTGCTGTTTCTGACTGCGAGGGCGCCGGGACACGGAGAATTACCGAAAAAGATCTTGCTGGATTTGGTCGAGGCCAACCGGCGTCAGTTGCTTGCCGCGGGCGTGCCGACCGGCAATATAGAAGCGTCGGCTTTGTGCACGAACTGCCGGACCGATCTTTTGTTTTCCTATCGCGCGGAAAAGGGCAAGACTGGAAGAATGATGAACGTGGTGGGAATTCGGGGAAGGTCCAAAGTCAAGCAGTAAGCATGGAGAAGTGAAAGCAGACTTCTACACTTCTGTATCCTCGGTTTCGACTTTGCCTATGCCGAGGGCGTCGGTGCGGCTGGCGGCGCTGTGCTGGCTGCGGCTGCTTCCGGGATGCCCTCGTTGACCAGATCCTTCAACTCCTTGCTGGGCTTGAAGAAGGGAATCTTTTTTGCCGGGACTTCGACTTTCTCTCCCGTCTTGGGGTTTCGTCCCATGCGGGGCTTACGCTGGCGGGTGCGGAAGCTGCCGAAACCGCGAATCTCGATTTTGTCACCGGCGCGCAGCGAGCGCACCACGCTGTCAAAGATGGTCTCCACGATGACTTCGCTGTCTTTCCGCGTAAGTTCCGCTAAACGCGAGACTTCGTCAATCAGATCGGCCTTGGTCATAGTGCCTCTTGGCTTCCCTGCAAGCGCATGCCCAACGGCTGCCATTCATGGCGGGGAATCTCCATAACCTTCTCAAATTTCAGGAGTTAATGCAAGTAGAGGATTCGGGGACGAATTTCTTCGGTGACGAGAGGCTTCAGTTGCGCACTTGCGATCGAAATCGCATGGGATGGCGTGAAAGAGCGGAGGCGAAAGGCGCGCTTACGGCTCACTTCCACAGGTAATAAAAGCCGACCTGCTGCTCCATCATCTTCTCGCGGGTGGGAAGATATTGCGAAATATCTCCCGTGAGAAGATCAAGCATGGTCCGCCGGTCTTTTTCCGGGTGGACGAGAGTTGGTTCTCCACTCATGCCGACCGACTTTGCGGTCTCGTCGACCGCAGTCTGAAAGTCTCCCACCTGATCGATCAGCTTCATGGAAAGAGCCTCCTGGCCGGTCCATACTTTACCGTCAGCGATGGCCTTCACGTCGGCAACTTTCAACCCGCGTCCGTCGGCCACGGCCTGAATGAATTGCCCGAACATGTTGTCGATCAGCGATTGCAGGTAGGCCTGCTCGGCGGGAGTGAGTTCGCGCGCCGGATTCCCCGTGTCTTTAAACTCGCCGGTCTTCAGCACAACATCCTTGAGCTTGGCCCATTTCAGCAAATCGCCGTAATTGACCCATTGGGCGATGACACCGATCGATCCCACGATGCTGCCTTTATCGGCATAAATCTTGGTGGCGGCTGAGGCAACGTAATACGCGCCGCTGGCGCCTACGGTCTCGATCGAGACCACGATGGGCTTCTTTTTCTGGTCGCGGATACGCCTCACTTCGCGGCTTATCTCTTCCGATGCGGCCACGCCGCCACCGGGAGAATTCACATGCAAAATGATCGCCTTAATTGAAGAGTCGTCGGCGAACTTCTTGAGCTGGCTGACTACCGGCTCGGGCGAGAGAATCACGCCATCGAGATCGACCACGCCGATGCGGTCACCGAAGCCGCTGAAGGCGCTTTCGTTGCCCCCGGTATGCAGCGTGATGTACACCAGCGAAAACACGGCCAGCACAAAGAGGAAAAAAGCTCCTCCGCCGATGAGAATCCACAACCACGTGCGCGAACGTCCCTCAGCCATGAGGAGAGTTTAGCACCGGAAAGAAGCCGGGTTTCCAGTTTCTGATTTCCGGTTCCCAGGAGATCCCCATTTCAGCGCTTTCGGGGAACTAGAACCGTCAATCAGGGCACCAGAAACCGGAACCGAGAAACTTGTCTGTGACGGATCAACAATCACCCGCAACGCGCGCGGCCGGAGGCCCACGTCCACCGGCGTTGAGCAGACGTACTCGCCATCGGCGTAAACAGCGAGGGGAGTTTCAGTTTCTATCCGCAGGTTTGCCGACTGAAAATATTTCACCTCGCGCACGCTCAGATGGCGGCCGAAATAAACTGTCGGGAACAGACAAAACAATTTGAATTTATCGATGTCGGTGACCAGGCAAACATCAAGCTGCCCATCATCCATGCGGGCGTGGGGCGCGACCCTCATGCCTCCGCCATAAACCGGAGTGTTGGCAAACACCGCCAGCATGGTGGGCTGGTCACTGCGCAATTGCCAGCTTTGTTCGCCGGATTCGTAGCCGCTTCCAGCAGAGGCGTAGATTTTCGCCCGGAAGGCAGCGAAGCGAACAAGAGAAGGAACAAGACTGAGCGCGTAACCTCCGCGACCGCGGAGCCATCGCGGAAGGTCGTTGGCGCGGCGGGCGATTTCGCCATCGAGACCGACTCCGGCAGCACAACAGAAAAAACGGCTGCCGCTCTCCGGCGACCGGCTTCCGGATTCCAACGGGGCAATCACGCCCAGGTCGATGGTACGAACATTTTTCTGGTCCACGCAGAAGCAGCGCCACGCGGCCAGACAATCCTTGGGCCGGTGTAAACCCAAAGCGTGGGCAAAGTCATTGCCGCTGCCCGCGGGAACAATCAGCACCGGCAAACCCAGATGCGTTAACTGCCCGAGGTGGCGATGGATGGTTCCATCGCCGCCAAACAGAAGGATGACATCTGCCTGATCCGTGGTGCTCGGCATTCCGATGCGCCAATCGACTGCAGAAGTGGACGACGCGGTGTCCTGGAAAGGTCGGAGATTTCTGTCTGAGCATCCCAGCCCGAGGATGGCCGCCACGCGCATGTGCGAGCAGAGAGTAACAGAGGTCGAGATGGAACGGAGGCGAACTGGACATTCGAGGGCTGTCCCACCGAACAGCAGCTAACATCGGTTCCTAGCCATCCTGCTTCCGACCATCGTAACCTTAAGACCCCTATCCAAAATGGGAAACCGCTGTCATGATTTATGGCAACGCCGGATCTTTTGGGGGTGGGTATGGGGCTGAGGCAGCTTGGCAATCTGATTTGTTTTCTTGCGCTTAGCTTGGTTCTCGCAGGCTGCGGAGCCAGCACCTCTCACTCTGATAACATGTCCACCGCACCCACAATTACTGCCCAACCTTCCAGCCAAACCGTCACTGCGGGCCAGACCGCGACCTTCTCTGTGACCGCGAACGGAATGGCTCCGCTGAGCTATCAGTGGCAGAAGGGCACGAGTGCGATCAGCGGAGCGACCTCCGCGAGCTACACTACTCCCCCGACGACTACGGGAGACGACGGCTCACAATTCAAGGTTGTGGTCAGTAACTCCGCCGGAAATAAAACCAGCAACACCGCGACGCTTACTGTAAATGCTGCGGCTTCTAGCACCGACGTGCTTACCTATCACAATGACAACGGCCGAACCGGCCAGAATCTAACGGAAACGATTCTCACAACGACCAACGTCACTTCAGCGAAGTTTGGCAAACTTGGATTCTATTCCGTAGACGGCCTGGTTGATGCCGAGCCGCTCTACGCGGCGAACGTAGCAGTTCCCGGCAATGGCACGCACAACCTCCTGATTGTTCCCACCGAGAACGATTCGGTTTATGCCTTCGACGCCGATTCCGGCGGGGTCATCTGGAAGGTCTCAATGCTGAAATCCGGCGAAACGACTTCCGACAATCGCGGCTGCGGCCAGGTCAGCCCGCAGATCGGCGTGACTTCCACGCCGGTGATCGACCGCGCGAAGGGCCCGAATGGAGCGGTGTATGTGGTGGCTATGTCGAAGAACGGTTCGACCTATCATCAGCGGCTGCACGCGCTCGATCTGGCGCTGGGGACGGAATTGTTCAGCGGGCCAGTGGATATCCAGGCGACTTATCCCGGAACCGGCGACAACACCAACGGTACCAGCGTGGTTTTCGATCCCAAGCAATACAAGGAGCGGGCTGCACTGCTGCTGTTGAATGGAGTGATCTATACCACCTGGGCTTCGCACTGCGACGACCGGCCCTATACGGGCTGGATCATGGGCTACAACGAGTCGACGCTGGGGCAGACCAGCGTGTTGAATGTCACGCCCAACGGCAATGAAGGCGCGATCTGGATGGCGGGAGACGGGCCGGCAGCCGACAGCTCGGGCAACATCTATTTTCTCGACGCCAACGGAGATTTTGACGCCACGCTCAACGGCAGCAGCTTTCCTTCAGATGGCGACTACGGTAACGCGTTCCTTAAGCTTTCTACTACCGGCGGCCAGCTCGCGGTGGCCGACTACTTTGAGATGGATAATGAAGCCTCAGAAAACGGCAGCGATACCGATCTGGGCTCCGGCGGCGAGATGCTGCTGCCCGATCTCAGCGACGGAGCCGGACACACCCTGCATCTGGCAGTCGGGGCCGGCAAAGACAGCAATCTCTATGTGGTGAACCGCGACAACATGGGCAAATTCAGCTCGAATAACAGCACGATTTATCAGGAGCTGGCGGGCAAGCTGCCGGGCGGCGTATGGTCAATGCCCGCGTATTTCAACAACACGGTTTACTACGGGTCGGTGGGTAGTCCGATCCTGGCCTTTACCATCACCAATGCCAAGCTCTCCACCAGCGCGGCTTTTCAAACCAGCAACAGTTTTGGATATCCGGGGACGACGCCGAGCATTTCGGCCAACGGCACCAGCAATGGAATCGTGTGGGCGGTGGAGAATTCCAATCCGGCGGTGCTGCACGCTTACAACGCCGCGAACCTGAACGAGCTTTATAACAGCAATCAAGCCAGCGGGGCCCGCGATCAATTCGGCAACGGCAACAAATACATCACGCCGATGATCGTCAACGGCAAAGTGTTTGTGGGCACGCCCAACGGCGTCGCAGTGTTCGGGTTGCTGCCGTAGAGGCTGATTGTTCTTCCGACAGTCATTCCTTATTGTTGTCATCCTGAGCGGAGAGTGTGCTTCGCGAAGCGAAGCACAGCCGGAGTCGAAGGATCTATAATGGCCGAAAGATTCTACCGCGGCCTACATCACGAGCAGAACTTTCCTGATTTTCTTTCCTACGCGAACGGTGAGGGGCTCACTAATGGAGGCAAGAATTGCCGGGACGACGACGGCCCGACCGTTTATGCTTACGGCTTTTTCCTTGATCTTACGTCCGCCTTCAGCGGTCGACGTAACGAGTCCAGCCTCCTTCAGTAGCTTGTCAGCACGAAGAATCTCAGCGTCCGCAAGATTCGAAGTTACAGGCTGCGCGGCTCCTCCGTCGCTTGGATCGGGCAGAGCGTCGGAAATTCTGATATTTGCCGTGCCCTTTATTTTGCCCACTCCGACTTTAATTTCCTCCAAGTCCTCCGGCACCTCGTCTTTCTGAAATTGCTTCGCCCAATCCTCTCCTGCCTTCTCGGCAGCTTCCGGCGAATGAAAATCAGCCACGATCCTCCGGGCCAAATCTTTTTTCGCCTGCATGGGATGCGCTTCCCGCTTCATCTTCTCGATCTCCGAGACCTGCACATCCGTCAGCAGCTCGTAATACCTCCACATCCGCTCATCTGAGATCGCCATGATCTTGCCGTACATTTCCAGCGGCGCTTCGTGAATGCCGATGGCGTTATCGAGTGACTTCGACATCTTCTCTTCGCCCGGCCGCCATCCCTCCAGAATGGGTGTCGTCAAAACAACTTGCGATTCCTGTCCGTACGCGCGCTGCAGTTCGCGTCCGACGAGCAGATTAAATTTCTGGTCGGTGCCGCCGAGTTCAACGTCGGCTTCGAGCGCGACCGAATCGTATCCCTGGGCAAGGGGGTAGAGCAGCTCGTGCATCGAGATCGGCTTCTCTTCGAGAAACCGTTTGTGAAAGTCTTCCCGCTCCAGCATCTGCGAAACCGTGTATTTGGCCATCAGCCGTACGATGTCGTCGGGTGTGAGCTTGCCCAGCCAGCGCCGGTTGAAGTCGATCACGGTTTTTTGCGGATCGAGAATCTTGAAAACCTGCGCCTTGTAGGTTTCAGCATTCTCTTCAATCTGTTCGCGGGTAAGGGGAGGCCGGGTGACCGAGCGGCCGGTGGGATCGCCGATCATGCCCGTGAAGTCGCCGATCAGAAAAATGGCGGTGTGGCCGAGGTCCTGAAAGTGCTTGAGCTTGCGCAGCACAACCGTGTGGCCGAGATGCAGGTCGGGTGCGGTCGGGTCCATGCCGAGCTTCACGCGCAGCGGCTTGCCTGTAGCGCGCGATTTCTCCAGCTTGGCGCGAAGCTCGCTTTCGCGAATCATTTCCGCCGCGCCTTTTTTCAGGTACGTAAGCTGTTCCTCGACCGGAGCGAAAGTTCCCATGGGAAATGACATTATATGGAAGGCAGAAGTGAGAAGTCAGAAGTAGAGTAAAGGGGGAAGGGCCGTTTTGAGTTCCTGCGCCGTCCCGAACGCGATGCCCAGGATGATGCGGCCGACCCTTGGCGGTTGCGCCCAGAAGTTAAAATTACCGGTGCGATGGGCCAAGCCACGCCGGCCATGAACCTTCAGATTCGCATCGCAGCACCCGACGATGTTCCCCAACTGCGTGTGCTCATCGAGGCCTCGGTCCGCGGGCTGCAGGCGAAAGATTACTCTCCGGCACAGATCGAGCTTGCCCTTAAAACGGTCTACGGCGTGGACAGCCAGCTCATCGCCGACGGAACCTATTTTGTGGCAGAGACCGCCGAACCCGGCAGGGATCCCATAATCGTCGGCTGCGGCGGCTGGAGCAAGCGCAAAACGCTCTATGGCGGCGATCAATTCTCTGGCCGCGAGGATTCTCTGCTCGATCCCGCTCGCGATGCTGCAAAAATCCGGGCGTTCTTCGTGCATCCCGAATGGGCACGGCGCGGCATTGGAGGAATGATTTTGGAGGCTTGCGAAAAGGCCGCCATTGCCGCCGGTTTCACTCGCCTGGAGATGGGAGCTACGCTGAGCGGCGTGGCTTTCTATCGCGCGAAAGGCTATCTGGCTGTTGAGAACCAATCCGCGCCGCTTGGCAGCGGAGAAGAGCTGCCAATCGTAAGAATGGCAAAGGAAGTCAGGTGACCGGCGGAATGCGGTCAATGGCGAAATGCAATCTCACTTTTGCATTCTCACGTCCGCGTTCTGGTTTGCTACGAGACGCCGCCCGATGATCTGAAAGTCTCCGCGGAGCACAAGATTGATCGCTTCCGTGTATGCAAGGTGCTCCTGCTCCAAAATGCGGCCCGCCAGCGTGTGCTCGTCGTCAGTATCGAGAACCGGAATCGCCCTCTGCACGATGATCGGTCCATGATCCAATTCCTCATCGACAAAATGCACGGTGCAGCCGGAAACCTTCACGCCATAAGCGAAGGCTTGCTCCTGTGCCTCCAGGCCAGGAAACGCCGGCAGAAGCGAAGGGTGAATATTCAGAATACGCTGTGGAAACTGGCGGACAAACCAAGGCGACAGAAGCCGCATGTAGCCGGCGAGACAGACGAGGTCCACTTTGTGATCTTTAAGCGCGGCAACGACTTCGCGGTCGTGCTCCTCGCGTGTCCGGCCTTTCGAGGGAATTACCACCGCAGTCAGTCCGCGCTGGCGGGCAGCGGCGATTCCTGGCGCGTCGGTCCTGTTGGAAACCACGACGGCGATGCGCGCGTTCGGAATGCGTCCGGCTTTGATGCTGCCGGCGATGGCGATGAAATTGGAGCCGCGTCCGGAGAGAAGTATGCCCAGAGATTTCATTCTGGCCACCCGCAGATTCATTGTTTATCGCGCACAGACATCATAGTGCACGCCGGCACGCAGTGATAAGGCTTGGCAAAGCTGTGCTTGCTGTCGCCGACGCGCGCGTACAGACAAAACCGCGTGAACCGCGGCGGGGATGGAACCGCAGCGATTAAGATCTCGGCCGGGTCTATCATGACCTAGAAGATGTTCTCCATCATTCCCGGTCGGGCCGAGCGCAGCAATTTTTTTGGCCCTACGGCAGCGTCGCGGTCTGTTAACCCGTTAACGGCTGGCGGAGGTGGTTGTGGCCGAGTTGTGCAGCGGTTGTCCAGCGGCCAGCATTTCCCCCAGCAGCTTTTGATCCTGGTCGATCAGGGTCGGGGGCAGTTGAGCATAGTACAGGCCGTCGGAGAAACTCTGCCCGTTGGTGATGATGTAATCGATAAAATTCTTGACGGCCTGGCGCTTCGCGACGTCCTGCCCATCTTTCGGCACCAGAAGGTAGGTGAGTCCGCAGATGGGATAGGCGTCCTTTGCCGAGGCCGGTGGATCGACGATGGGATTCCGGACATCCTCAGCCAGTTCGTCGTGAAATGCCGCGATGGCGGCCGTGGTTCCTGCGGTGCTGGGTGCTACCCACACGCCAGCCTGATTGCGAATCAATGCCACGGGCAGATTGTTATCTTCGGCATAGTTGAGTTCCGTGTAGCCAATGGAACCGGGAGCCTGACGAACCACTCCGGTGACTCCTTCGCTGCCTTTGCCTCCAATGCCGGTAGGCCAGTTCACAGAAATTCCCTTGCCAACTTTGCTTGCCCATTCGGGGCTAACCTTGGTGAGGTAGGTCGTGAAAATATTGGTAGTGCCACTGCCATCAGAGCGGTGTGCCACCAGAATCGCATGATTTGGCAGCTTTACGCCCGGATTATCCTTCTTGATTTCAGCATCCTGCCAGGTTTTGATCTTGCCCAGGAAAATCCCAGAAAGGGTGGAGGCGCTCAATTTCAGCGGCTCTTTCAATTCGGGCAGATTGTAAGTGATGCACACCGGGCCGGCGCTCTCGGGAATCTGAATCACCGGCTGCATCTCCTTCAACTGCTGGTCGTCGAGCGCGGCATCACTCGCGCCAAAATCAATGAGTCCCTTCTTCAACTGCTGAATTCCACCGCCGCTGCCGATCGACTGATAATTGATTTGCACGCCCTGGTGATTGCCCTGAAAGGCACTGATCCACCGGGTCATGATGGGAAAGATGAACGTGCTACCGGCGCCGATGATGGCAGGATTGCTGCCGGCGCTTTCGCTACTCGATTTCTTATTACACGCTGTGAACAGCAACGCAATCAGCGCAACTGAAATCAAGGCGACCGAGAGATGCAATTTCCTCAACATGCGGTCCTCCCGAACTCAGAATTTTTCAGCAAAAACACCCACACGAGTATGATTCCGCCCCACAGAGTGGAGAATGTGAAAGGAATGTTAAAAATTTAGAGGTGGGCGAAAGCGCAACCTCCTAGCTGTATAAAACCTTCCGCTCGCCCTTCACAATGCGGCCCACGGTGTACGCTTTTTCGCCCGCGCGCTCAAGAATGGCCTGAATCTTTTTGAATTTTTTCACGGGCACAACCAACAACATGCCCAAACCCATATTGAACGTGCGGAGCATCTCGTCCCGCGCCACGTTGCCGAGCCGTTGAAGGTGTTCAAAAAGCGGTGGTACCGGCCATGATCCGAGCTCGATCAACGCGGCCATGCCTCGGGGCAACATCCGCGGCAGGTTTTCGGTGATACCGCCGCCGGTGATGTGGGCCATGGCAGTAACGCATTCGCCGTCGATCAGTTTCTTCAATACCGGCCAGTAACTCTTGTGCGTCCGCATCAGCTCGTTGCCGACCTTGTTCCTGATTTCGTTGACGTAAGTTTCGGGGGAATAACGCGCTACTTCGAACAGCAGCTTGCGAGCCAGGGCGTATCCATTCGTGTGGAGTCCATTGGAAGGCAGGCCCATGATCATGTCGCCGATCTGAACATCTTTTCCGGTGATGATCCGTTCCCGGTCGACTACCCCGACGATGAAGCCGGCAAGGTCGTACTCGCCGGCGGGGTAAAAGCCAGGCATTTCGGCGGTTTCGCCTCCAATCAAGGCGCAACTGTTGTGCTTGCAGGCATCGGCGATGCCTTCGACAACCTTCTCCGCGACCGCCGGATCGAGTTGGCCGGTCGCCAGATAGTCCATGAAAAACATGGGCGCCGCGCCCTGGACTGCAATGTCATTCACACAGTGATTCACCAGGTCTGCGCCGATGGTGGAATGGAGATTCATCTCGAAGGCAACCTTCAGCTTTGTACCCACGCCATCCACGCTCGAGACGAGAACCGGGTGGACGTATTTGGTCTTGTCGATGGCAAACAGACCGCCGAAGCCGCCGATTTCACTTAACACAGCGCGTGTGAAAGTCTTGTGCGCCAGATACTTAATGCGTTGTTTGGTCCGGCTTGCCCGGTCGATGTTCACTCCGGCATCGGCGTAGGTGACAGGGCTGGGCGTGGGGGTTTTGGCCACAGTGTTCTCGCGTATGGTGATGACGAGGTGCGGAGAAATGCCGGGTTCGTATGCAGCGCTGCGACTTCTAAAGGCCGCTCATTGTAACACGTCTGCGCGGCACTCCCGGTCTCTGAGTTTGTTTGCGTCGCCGGCAGCTACACTTCCGCGCCACCGCGGGCGCAGATGCCCGGTCGTCGTAGCCAGAACACACTAACGGACGATGAAGTTCGAGAAAAAGTAGGCCAACACTCCAAACAGGGCCAGCCCGCAAATGCCGTAGGCAGTCAAAACCCAGGCGCCACGGCCTTCATGTTTGTGGGGGTTGTTTGGCGAATCCGAAGCAGAGACGACTGGGGCCCGATCTTCCATACATTACCTCCGAACGGAAAGATCGTGGCGCAAGTACGGTATGCGTCACGCCTGCCCCGCGTCGCGGCGAGGCAAGACCATCTGGGCTGAATCTTACTATCATTTCAACCGGTTCAAACGAATAAATGTGATCCGGATCACAGTGGGCGGCGCAGCGCTTGCCAACCTTGCGGATCAAAATGAGACTGTCGGACGGCTTGTATTACCAATGAGTTATCAATAATTTAGAGCTTCGCTCGATTCGCGCTCAAAATCCGCTAAACTGTCCACATTGAAATAAAATCCCTGTCCCCGGCGTCTGGTTTTGCGCCTTCCGCCTGGGATGTTGTTCCGGCTTAGTACTCAGCCATCAAACTATGCGTAGCCTAATCTTCCGTTTTTGCCTCCTGTGCGCCCTCGGCGCCAGCGGGTTGTTCGCCCAGTCGGGGCTGAACAAGGATGCCTCAGTCAAGTCCGAGCCAAAGAAGCCAGATTATTCCCAGGAGGCGTTTGTCATTGAGCAGTTGCAGGTGAATTATCGCTTTGAAAACGACGGCACCGGGCGCAAAGAGACTATGGCGCGAATCCGGGTGCAGAGCGAGGCCGGAGTGCAGCAATGGGGGCAGTTGCAACTCGGCTACAACTCCGCGAACGAGAAAATCGAGATCCCTTACGTGCGAGTGATTAAAGCCGATGGCAGTGTGGTGAAGGCCGGCGACGATGCAGTGCAGGACCTGAGCGCTCCGATCGAACAGGAAGCGCCCGTTTATACGGACTATCGACAAAAGCACATCACCGTGCCCGGACTGCGTCCAGGGGACGTGCTGGAATATGACGCTGTGACAGTGATTCATACTCCATTGGCTGAAGGGCAGTTTTGGGCCGATTACGACTTCGACAAAACCAACATCGTTCTTGATGAGGAACTCAACCTCAACGTCCCTGCCAACCGCCGGTTGATCTTGAAGAACAAGACTGGCCTCGACCCGCAGATCTCAGAAGAAAACGGGCGGCGCATTTACCGCTGGACCAGTTCTCACCTGGCGCGCGAAGACGACAAGGACGCGGACAAAAAGAAGAAGAAAGCTGGCGACGATCGTCCCGATGTTCAGCTGACCACGTTTACCAGTTGGGAGGAGGTTGGCCGCTGGTACGCCGGTCTGGAAAAAGACCGGCGCGCGCCGACGCCGGAAATTCGCGCCAAGGCCGCCGATCTCACCAAGGGCCTCACGACAGATCTCGACAAAACTGAAGCCCTCTACGATTTTGTGGCCAAGAATTTTCGCTATGTCAGCCTGTCGCTGGGTCTGAGCCGTTATCAGCCGCACGCGGCCCAGGATGTCCTGAACAACCAGTATGGCGACTGCAAAGACAAGCACACATTGCTGGCCGCGCTGCTTGAGGCCGAGGGACTGCATGCTTCTTCGGTTCTGATCAATTCCAGCCGCAAGCTCGATCCCGATGTGCCCTCGCCGGGGCAGTTCGACCACATCATCACCTTACTACCGCTGGGCAAAGACGATATCTGGATGGATACCACCGCCGAGGTCGCTCCCTTCCGCCTGCTTGCCTACAGCCTGCGGAAAAAGATGGCGCTCATCATTCCGGAAGGCGGCACTCCGCATCTTGGCGAAACCCCGGCCGATCCGCCAATGCCCGACCGTGAAATTTCTGAAATCGACGGCAAGATCAACGAGATCGGTAAGCTGGAGGCGCACGTCCACTACACCTTTCGCGGCGATGAAGAATTGCTGCTGCGCTCCATTTTTCGCCGTGTCCCTCAGGCGCAGTGGCAACGCGTGATAGAGAACGTGAACGCCGGGATGGGCGGCGACATCACCAATCTGAAAATCAGCGACCCAGCGGCGACACGCGAGCCTTTCACCATGTCCTACGATGTCTCCAAGCCGAATTTCCTCGATTGGTCAAAGAAGAAAAGTGAAGTCTCGCTGCCGCTCTGCCAGTTCAGCATGCCGAGTGCGGACGACAGCGAGGATACCGACACGGAGCCGCTCAAGCTCGGCCCGAAGGCGCAGTACGTATACCGAATTACGCTGCAACTCCCCGATCATTACAAGGCAAACATTCCGCTGCCTTTCTCTCTAAAACGCGACTACGCCGAATACGCCGCCACCTACAAAGTGGAAGGGAACATCTTCACCGCCAGCCGCACCCTGACCATGCATCAGGATGAATTGCCTGCGGCCCGGGCGTCCGACTATGAAGCCTTCCGTGCGACTGTGGGTGAAGACCTGGGTCAGTTCCTGACGGTCGAGAATACGGTGGCGGGTACGCCCACTCCTCCGGCGGGTCTGAAGGCCGATGACCTGGTGGAAAGCGGACGCGCTGCCCTCACCAGCAACAACATTCCGTTGGCCATTCAACTGCTCAAGCGCGCTGCGGAGGTTGATCCGAAGAATAAATACGTTTGGTACCTGCTGGCCTCGGCCTACATCGTTACGCGCGAGGATGACAATGCCATCGCCGCGCTCAAAAAGCAGATCGAAATTAATCCATACGATGAATATGCCTACAATGCTCTGGGGCGCGCCTATTGGCAGCAGCGCAAGTACGACGACGCGGTCACGGCCTTTCGCAAGCAAATCGAAATCAGCCCGCTCGACAAATTCGCCCATGCCAACCTGGGGGCGATGTATTCCGAGTGGCACAAATACGATGAAGCCGTCCCTGAACTGGAAAAGGCCGCGCAGTTGACGCCGGAGAATCCTGAGTTGCAGGTAACTTTGGGCGACGCCTACCTGAATCTGGGCCAGGATGACAAGGCGTTGGCCACATTCGATCATGCGTTGGAACTCTCGGCTACGCCGCTGATCTGGAACAACATTGCTTACCAGCTTTCGCTCAAAAAGGCGCATCTTGACCGTGCCGAGCAATATGCCGAGTCGGCGGTCTCGGCGACGGAGGCGGCGCTGCGCAATGTCTCGCTTGATCAGCTGACGCAACAGGAATTGCCCTTGGTTTCTTCGCTTGTTGCTTACTGGGACACATTGGGTTGGGTCTATTTCAACGAGGGCAATCTCGACAAGGCGGAGAAGTATGTGGCAGCCGCGTGGAACCTGGGGCAGCACGGAGAAGTCGGGGATCATCTTGGCCAGATCTACGAAAAGCGCGGCGAGAAAGATCGCGCCATGAAAATGTATGCACTGGCCCTGAACGGCGAGCGGCCGGTTCCAGAGACCCGGGGCCGGCTGGCCGCGCTGGTGGGCGGAGATGCAAAAGTAGATGCCACCATCGCGAAATTCAAGGAAGAATTGCAAAACGCGCGCACGATCAATCTGGGTAAAGCCGTAAAGGACACCAGCAGTGCAGACTTCTTTGTGCTGCTCAGCCGCGGCGCCGGGTCGGACGCGACCGTCGAGGGCGTGAAATTCGTGAGCGGTGACGAGAAACTGAAAAGCCTCTCGGACGCGCTGCGTACCGCAAACTATCCTTTAACTTTTCCCGACGACACGCCGGTCAAAATCTTCCGTCGCGGCGTTCTTTCGTGCTCTTCTGCGACCGGCAACTGCATGTTCGTGTTGATGCTCCCGGATGATGTAAGGACCGTGGAGTAAATTCCCGGATCACGCCGTCAAAGCCGCCGCGTTGCCCCTTTTACCTGCAAGCAACCACCACCTCGTAGGCATGAGCCAGGCTGAGCACCAAGTCTTCTCTCCAATGCGGGCCAGCAATCTGCAGACCGACCGGCAGCCCGCTTTTCGTGAATCCGCAGGGAATGGAAATTGCCGGCAGTCCCCAAACGTTGAATGGGCGCGTGTTGCGCAGCAGAATCAGTTCCGCCGGGCGCAGCGCGTCAACACTCTCTTTCAACGGCGCGATGGCCGGCGCGGGAATGGGGGTGGTTGGAGTGACCAGAACGTCGATCTGAGCGAACACGTCTGGAATTCGCCGGCGAGCGATCTCCAGCTCACGATGGCGTCGGACGTACTCTGCCGCGGAAATGTTCTCTCCCGAACGAATCCGCCGCAGGGTATGGGCCTGGTACAGATCGGGATGCATTGAAATATTCTCGGCGTGCTCGGCATACGACTCTGCCGCTTGGAGCGTGCGATCGGTGGGCACATCGAGGGTGACTTCGCGGATCTCTTTCACGAGGTTTTTGATGACCGCCAGAGCCCGCTCAACCGCGGCAGAAACTTCGGGGTCGAGATTGTCATAGAAAAATGGCAGTGGAACGCCTACCCGCAAACGTTTCGGGTTCAGCTTCAACGAAGCCAAGTAATCCGAAACCGACACATCCAAACTGCCGATATCGCCCGCATCGTATCCCGCGATCGCTTGCAGGACCGCGGCCGCATCGCCCACGCTTGCTGCCAGCGGTCCAACGTGATCGAGCGACCGCGAGAGCGGAAGTACGCCACGCGTTGAAACCCGGCCATAAGTCGGTTTGATCCCGACGCAGCCGCACAGCGCTGCCGGTTCGCGAATTGAGCCCGCCGTATCGGTTCCGATTGCGGCATAACACATGCCCGCCGCAACGGCGGCAGCAGATCCGCCTGACGATCCGCCTGCAATGTGCGCAGCATTTCTGGGATTGTGCACGTCGCCAACAAAACTCACCAGCGAACTGCCGCCATAAGCGAATTCGTGCAGGTTATTCTTTCCTATAATGACCGCGCCTGCGAGCTTGAGCCGGCGAACCACTTCGGCGTCTTCCGCCGGAACCCGGTCTTTATAAAGCTCGCTGGCCGCAGTGGTGCGAACCCCTGCCGTGTCAATCAAGTCCTTGAACGCGAGGGGAATACCGTGCAGCGGCCCGCGCCATTCGCCGCGGGCAATTTCGGCCTCGGCAGCCCGGGCCTCGGCAAGAGCCGATTCCGCAGTAACGGTGATGAACGCGTTCAGAGCGGGATTGAGCTGTTCGATCCGCTCCAGGCGAGCGCGAGTCAGTTCGACCGGAGAGATTTCCTTCCGTCGCAACCGCGGAGCCAGTTCGAGGATAGTGGGCATGTCCGGCATGGCGGTGATCGGCTTCATTGTAGTGGACGTAAGAAAAGAAGCACCGAACCCAGAGAGCACGGAATCATAAAGAAGCCCGGGCAGCATTCCCATCTCTCAGAACTCGAGGCCTATAATCTGGAAAAAGAGTTTCAAAAGGGCTCCTGAAATCATGGCGGAAATGACCCTCACTCCTGTCACCCCAGTTACCACCCGCGGATTCTTTCTCGACGGCCACTGGAGAGATGACGGCGATATTGTTGAGGTTCGAGCTCCTTATGATGGCAGCGTGATTGGGCGAATCGTGCAGGGCAGGCGGGAGCACGCTGAAGCCGCCATGGCCGCCGCCGTCAAAGCCTTCGGCACGACGCGCCGGTTGCCGGCGTTTGAGAGACAGCGGGTGTTGCGGCGGGTAGCGGAGCTGATTGCCCAGCGCCGCGACGAATTTTCCCACACCCTGGCGTTGGAAGCCGGCAAGCCGATCAAAGCCGCGCGCGCCGAGGTCGACCGCGGTGTTTTCGTCTTCAATGTAGCGGCCGAAGAGAGCACGCGCATCTACGGAGAATATCTTCCGCTGGACTGGCAGGAATTCACCGCCGGGCGCTGGGGGATCGTGCGGCGTTTCCCTCTTGGCCCGGTTGCCGGCATCACTCCCTTCAATTTTCCGCTCAATCTGGTCGCTCATAAGGTTGCGCCCGCGATTGCCGTCGGTTGTCCGATCGTGCTGAAGCCCGCGCCGCAGACGCCGCTCTGCGCGCTGCTACTGGCCGAATGCGTGCAGCAGGCGGGGTGGCCCGATGGCGGCCTGGGTGTCTTGCCGCTTTCGAATGAGGACGCCGGTCTGCTGGTCACCGACGACCGCATCAGGCTCATCAGCTTCACCGGCAGCGTGCCGGTGGGCTGGGACATCAAGCGGCGAGCCGGAAAAAAGAAAGTCGCCCTCGAACTCGGCGGAAATGCCGGCGTTATCGTGCACGGCGATGCCGATCTTTCCTACGCTGCCGATCGCTGTTGTACCGGAGGATTCAGCTATGCCGGCCAAACCTGCATTTCGGTGCAGCGAATTCTGGTGGAGCATTCTGTCTACGGCAAGTTCACCGATCTTTTTGTGGAAGGAGTGAAAAAGCTCAAGGCGGGCGATCCGCTGGACGAGTCCACCGATCTCGGTCCGCTCATTCGCGAGAGTGACGCGATTCGTGCGGCCAGTTGGGTGGAAGAAGCGATTCGTGGCGGGGCACGCCTGCTTTGTGGGGGCGACCGCCACGGCTCGGTGATGGAGCCGACCGTTCTTACCGGCACGAAGCCGGAAATGAAAGTGAACTGTCAGGAGATTTTCGCTCCTGTGGTGACGGTTGAGCCGTATCGCACCTTCGAGGAAGCTCTCCGTCAAATCAACAGCTCGAACTACGGGCTGCAGGCAGGCCTGTTCACGCGCGATGCCAAACTGCTGTTTCAGGCGTACGACGAATTGGAGGTGGGTGGCCTCGTGGCCGGCGATGTCCCTTCCTTCCGCATCGATCACATGCCCTACGGCGGCATTAAGGATTCCGGCCTCGGCCGCGAGGGCCTGCGTTATGCCATGGAGGAGATGACCGAGCCCAAGCTTCTGGTCATGAACCTGCGATAGTGGAAAGCGCTTTGGAAGCGCTCGATTCGGAAGAGTATCAATTCGGGATTTTTTTGTTCTCTTGCAAGAATTCGCGACAAACCACGGCGAAGTATTTATAATCGGGAGTTTCAAAAACAGAAGTGGGAATTCGGTTGGCTCTCTGGGGAGCCAATGCCGGTCACAACCAACACAACTTACTGGGGTCTCATCCTCACAGCGTGAAGTTCGTACGAACGAATGCCACAAATATTTCATCGCAGCACGAACACGCTGGCGCGAGTCACGATTTTTGGCGCAGTGTTCGCGCTTGCGGCGCTGATATGGATGGGTTACGAGATTCAGAGTTCTCCCTATATCACTTACGCGGGCGTGCGCAAACCGCAGCCCGTTCCCTTCAGCCACCAACACCATGTGGCTGGATTGGGTATCGATTGCCGCTACTGCCACACCTCGGTTGAGACGTCCAGTTTCGCGGGCATTCCTCCCACCAAAACCTGCATGAACTGCCACTCGCAGATTTGGACCAATGCGCAGTTGCTGGAGCCGGTGCGGGCCAGCTACCGGTCGGGCGAATCCTTGCAGTGGACGCGGGTCAATCAGCTTCCGGACTTCGTTTATTTCGATCACAGCATTCACGTAACCAAAGGCGTGGGCTGCAATACGTGCCATGGACCCGTGGATCGGATGCCGCTGATGTATCAGCAGGAAACCCTGCAAATGGAGTGGTGCCTGGGATGCCATCGCGATCCGGGCAAGGTTTTGCGGCCGCGGGATCAGGTTTTCAACATGCGCTACCAGCCGCCCACGGAAGTCAGTCCGGTGGTGGTGGATGGGGTGAGCTATAACGACCAGCAGTCCCTGGGCGCTGCCCTGATGCAGAAATATCATGTGCGCAGCGTGCGCGACATTACCAGTTGCAACACATGCCATCGGTAATCGCGTTTTTTGTTTTGTTGGGGAAGATATGAAGCTGGAAAAACAAGTCGACCATCCTGGACGGGAAGACGTTTGCCCTGGCAAGAAGGGCAAGGTCGATCTTGCTTCGGTGCGGTCGCAAATCGAGAGCGCGGCCGAGAAGAAGTCCGGGCCGGAATACTGGCGCAGCCTGGAAGAGCTTGCGGGCAGCGCGGAATTTCAGGAAGCGCTGCACCGCGAGTTTCCCAAGGGGGCGTCCGAGTGGCTCAGTTCGGTCTCGCGCCGCGGCTTCCTGAAAGTGATGGGTGCGTCGCTGGGTCTCGCGGGGATGACCAGCTGCGTCAAGCTTCCGCTGGAACCGATCGTTCCCTACGTGCGCCAGCCCGAAGATTTCGTTCCCGGCCGCCCGAAGTTCTACGCGACGGCGGTAACCCTCGGCGGCTATGCCAGTCCGGTGCTGGTGGAAAGTCATCTCGGCCGCCCCACCAAGATCGAGGGCAACGATCTGCATCCCGCCTCGCTTGGCGGCACGGATATCTTCACGCAAGCCTCGCTGCTCGCGATGTACGACCCCGACCGCTCGCAGAACGTGGTTTCGCTGGGCCATCAACGCTCGTGGCAAGCGCTTCAGGCGGCGATTCGCGGGCCGCTCAATGCGCAAAAAGCTCTGCAGGGCGCGGGCATTCGCATTCTCACGCCCACGATTTCTTCGCCCACGCTGGCCGATCAGCTGCGCAGTTTTTTGAAGTCGTATCCGCAGGCCAAGTGGCACGTGTGGGAGCCAGTGAACCGAGACAACGTGCTTGAAGGCGCACAGCTGGCGTTCGGACAGCCGGTCGAGACGCGTTACGATTTTTCGAAGGCCGACGTCATTGTCTCCCTCGACGCCGATTTTCTCTACGCCGGATTCCCCGGCAACACGCGCTACATCCGCGACTTCGCCTCGCGCCGCGATCCCGACGGCAAGATGAACCGGCTGTACGTGATCGAGAGCGGGATGTCCAGCACAGGTGCGAAGGCGGATCACCGGTTGCCGATACGTATGTCGGAGGTCGAGGAGTTTGCCCGCAAGCTGACCATGATTCTAGAGGCGGGCTTCGAGAAAGATGTTTTTGCAGACCTTGTTCGCCACCGCGGCGCTGGGGCGGTTATCGCGGGGGACCACCAACCGCCCGTCGTCCATGCCCTAGCCCACCAAATCAATGAAAGTCTCGGCAACGTCGGCAGAACCGTTTTCTACTCCGACCCCGTCGACGCCAACCCGGTCAATCAAACCGAATCGATCAAAGATCTCGCCGCGGATATCAACGCCGGTAAAGTTGATCTGCTGATCATTCTCGGCGGCAACCCTGCTTACGACGCGCCAGTCGATCTCGGATTCGCCGACCTGCTGAAAAGCGACAAAGTTCCACTTCGGGTTCATCTCGGCCTTTATCAGGACGAGACCGCCGAGCTTTGTCACTGGCATATCAATCAGACTCATGAACTCGAAGCCTGGGGCGATGCGCGGGCCTACGATGGAACCGTCAGCATCATCCAGCCGCTGATCGCACCGCTCTACAACGGCAAGAGCGCTGTGCAATTCGTCGCTCTGCTGAATGGGCAATTTGACGCCGGCGGTTACGATCTGGTCCGCAGCTACTGGCAAAAGCAGCACACGGGCGCCGATTTCGAGCAGTTCTGGCGCAGATCATTGCACGATGGATGGATTGAAGGCACAGCCTTTGCGCCAAAGACTGTAGCTTCAAAGAATACGAATTTTCAAGCGTCAACACCCACTGCCGCGGACGCCATCGAGCTCAACATCCGCCGCGATCCCACTATCTACGACGGGCAATTCTCCAACAACGGCTGGCTGCAAGAATGTCCCAAGCCCATGAACAAACTGACCTGGGACAACGCCGTGCTCATGTGTCCCGCCATGGGTGAGCGGTTGCAGGTGAAGACCATCGACCTGGTCGAACTTGATCTGAACGGGCGGAAAGTTACGGGCCCGGTTTGGATTCAGCCCGGCCATCCCGACAATTCGGTCACCGTTTTCCTCGGTTACGGACGACGCCGCGCGGGCCGCGTGGGAACCGGACAGGGTTTCGATGTTTATCCCCTGCGCGCCAGTAATTCTCTCTGGAGCGCGAGCGGCGTGCAGATTCGAAAGACCGGGCAAAAATACGTGCTCGCCTCGACGCAGGGATATCAGTCGATGGATACGCCGAATGGCGACCATCGTCCGCTGGTCCGCGAAACCAGTCTGGACGAATACCGCAAGGATCCGAATTTCGCGAAAGAGGAAGACGAAGCGCCACCGCCCGGACTGACCCTCTACAGGCCTTATCCTTACAAAGAAGAAGACTATGCCTGGGGCATGGCGATTGACCTGAACGCCTGCGTGGGTTGCAACAACTGCATGATCGCCTGCCAGTCGGAAAACAATATTGCAGTCGTGGGCAAGGAGCAGTGCGCCATCGGGCGCCACATGCACTGGATTCGCATCGACACCTACTATCAGTATCCGACGGAGGAAGCTCGCGACCGCGATAACCCCAAAGCCTTCTTCCAGCCCGTGCCCTGCATGCAATGCGAGAATGCGCCGTGCGAAGTGGTTTGTCCGGTGGGCGCAACGAACCACTCCAGCGAAGGCCTGAACGACATGATTTACAACCGCTGCGTGGGCACGCGCTACTGCTCGAACAACTGTCCTTATAAAGTGCGGCGCTTCAACTTTCTGCTCTTCCAGGATTGGGACACTCCGCAGTACAAGATGATGCGCAATCCCAACGTCACCGTGCGCAGCCGCGGCGTGATGGAGAAGTGCTCGTACTGCATCCAGCGCATCAGCCAGCACCGCATCGATGCCGAAACCGCATCGGTGCGGGAAGGCAAAGAGATCAAAATCGCGGATGGAGAGCTGCAGACCGCATGCCAGCAATCCTGTCCGGCGAACGCGATCATATTCGGCAACATCAATGATCCAAACAGCCGGGTTTCGAAGTTGAAAGCGCTTCCCCGGAATTACACCCTGGTGGGCGAAGTGAACACGCGCCCGCGGACCACCTACCTGGCCGAGGTTCGCAACCCGAATCCCGAGCTGGAGTCGTAGAACGAAAGCATGAGTGAGCCACTCAATACGTTGGAATCCGACCGGGCGCCGGTAATCGAGCCCGGCCATACCTTCGCCTCGGTCACCGAAAAGATCAGCGCGATTGTGCTGACGCGCCCTGCCTCCAACGGCTGGTTTGCCGGTTTCGGCATTGCATTCATGCTGACCATGATGATGCTCTACGCCGTCGGCTACCTGTTTCTAAAAGGCATCGGCATCTGGGGCGACACCATTCCCATCGGCTGGGGCTTCGCCATCATCAACTTTGTGTGGTGGATTGGAATCGGTCACGCGGGTACGCTGATCTCGGCCATTCTTCTTCTGCTGCGGCAGTCCTGGCGCAATTCCATCAACCGCTTCGCCGAGGCTATGACTTTGTTCGCAGTGGCGTGCGCGGGACTATTTCCCGCGATTCACGTGGGACGTCCCTGGCTGGCCTACTGGCTGTTTCCCTATCCCAACACCATGCGGGTGTGGCCGCAGTTCCGCAGCCCGCTGATGTGGGATGTTTTTGCAGTCTCCACTTACGCCACAATTTCCGCTTTGTTCTGGTTCATCGGCCTGATCCCCGATCTGGCTACGCTGCGCGACCGCGCCGAGCACACCACGACCAAAATTATCTACGGCATTCTCTCCCTGGGCTGGCGGGGATCCGCGCGCCACTGGCACCGCTACGAAACTGCTTATCTGTTGCTGGCCGGACTGGCCACACCGCTGGTGCTGTCCGTACACACTGTGGTGAGTTTTGACTTCGCCATCGGCATCGTTCCCGGATGGCACACCACGATTTTCCCTCCGTATTTCGTCGCCGGGGCAATCTATTCCGGCTTTGCCATGGTGCTGATGCTGGCCATCCCCATTCGCAAGATCTACGGTCTGGAAGACTTCATCACAGAACGCCATCTGCAGAATTCGGCGAAGGTCATGCTGGCGACCGGATTGATCGTGGCCTACGGCTATGGCATCGAGGCTTTCATGGGCTGGTATAGCGGCGACCGCTACGATGCTTTCACCATCTGGAACCGGCTGCACGGGCGCTACGCCATTCCTTACTACATGCTGCTGCTGTGCAACATTTTCATTCCGCAAGTCTTGTGGATCCGCAAATTGCGCAAGAGCCCGCTGGCGCTGTTTCTGGTTTCTTTCGTGGTTCTGGTGGGCATGTGGCTGGAGCGCTTCATCATCATCGTGGTCAGCCTCAGCCGCGACTTCCTCACTTCCTCGTGGGGCATGTACTATCCGACGCGCTGGGACTGGATGACCTATATCGGAACCCTGGGTTTCTTCCTGGCCTGCATGTTCCTGTTCTGCCGCCTGCTGCCCATGATTTCGATCTTTGAAATGCGCACGCTTTTGCCGGAAGCGGAGGTGAAGGAGTGAAGCGCGATCCCATCTACGGCCTGATGGCGGAGTTCGATTCACCGACAGCTCTGGTGGAAGCGGCCCGCAAGACACACGCGGCGGGCTACAAGAAGATCGACGCTTATTCGCCATTTCCGGTCGAGGAACTGGCTGAGGCGATCGGCTTCCATCATGACGAGGTTCCTCTGGTCGTACTGATTGGCGGCATCGTCGGCGGGGTCAGCGGCTACCTGATGCAATGGTGGATTTCGGCGGTGGACTATCCGCTCAACATCGGCGGCAAACCGTACAATTCCTGGCCGGCCTTTATCGTGATCACCTTCGAGATGACCATCCTGTTCGCCGGAATTTCGGCGGTTCTGGGCATGCTCGCGTTGAATGGCCTTCCCATGCCGTATCATCCCGTTTTCAACGTGCCGCGCTTCGCTTTAGCCAGCAAGGATCGCTTCTTCCTAATCGTCTTCTCCTCCGACAAAAAATATGATCCAGCCGGCACGCGGCAGTTTTTTGAGACGCTGGCACCGCGCTCGATTTCGGAGGTGCCGAGTTGAGGAGGCGCTTGCGTCCTGTTTCCTTCGCCGCCGCGCTTGCCGCGATCACGGTGCTCAGCGGGTGCCGCATCGACATGCATGTGCAGCCTCGGGAAAACCCGCTTTCGCGCAGCGATTTTTTCGCCGACCAGCGCTCCGAGCGCCAGCCTGTTGAAGGCACCGTGGCTCGCGACGAGCTCTACGCTGACACCTATTTCTATACCGGCAAGATCGGCAGCGCGCCCGGCGACTACATGCCTTTCCCGGCAACGAAGGAAGTTCTGGAGCGCGGGCGTCAGCGTTACGACATTTTCTGCGCGCCCTGTCACTCGCGGCTGGGCGATGGGAACGGGTTTGTTCCCCAGCGCGGTTTTTCGCACGTGCCGCCCTCGTACCACATTCCGCGGCTCGAAAAGGCGCCATTGGGTTACTTCTTCGACGTAATCACGCACGGTTTCGGCATCATGCCTGACTATGCCGCGCAGATTCCGCCACGCGACCGTTGGGATATCGTCGCCTATGTTCGCGCGCTGCAGTTGAGCCAGGATGCCAGCAAAGCCGACGTGCCCGCCGGACAACCGGTCCCCTCCGAGCCGCCAAAGTTTCGTGGCGAACCGGGCAGCGGGGCGACTTTGCCGGTGATCGTGCCGCAAACCAGTTCAAATTCGGAGAGCGAGAGAGACGAAGGCAAATGAGCGCTGCGGCTGCGAGCCAACTCGATTTCACTGCGCCACCGGTAGTGCGCAAGATCGGCCAGCGCTCGCTGATTGTGGGCCTGATCTTTGCGGCGGTCTCGGTCTGGCTGGCCCTCGCCCACCCGGAGGAGTTCTATCCCGCATATCTGCTCGGGTTCATGTGCTGGCTGGGTGTGGCTCTTGGTTCCATGGCGATCCTGATGATTCGACATCTCACCGGCGGCGGATGGGGAGTCGTGATTCGCCGCATTCTGGGTGCGGCCATGCGTACTCTGCCGGGACTGTTCGTTTTGTTCATCCCTATCGTGGTCGCGGTCTTGCAGGGACGCATGTATCCCTGGGCCATGCCGCTGGCCTCAATTTCCGACGAGCACATCCGCGAACATCTCACAAAGCACAGCTTCATCAAAGAGGCCTATCTCAATCCTCATGGCTTCATCATCCGCACGATCATCTACTTCGCCATCTGGAATGTTCTTTCGTTCCTGCTTTCCATGTGGTCGAAACAGAGCGATCGTCCTGACGCTCCCGACAACACGGAGCGATTCAAGGCGGTCAGCGGACCGGGCCTCATTCTCTATGGCTTTACGATTTCTTTTGCGGCCATCGACTGGGTAATGTCGCTTGACCCCAGCTGGATCTCGACGATCTTTGGCCTCATCATTCTCATCGGGCAGGTGCTGTCGGCGATGTGCTTTGCCGTGGTGGTCGAGCGCATTCTGGTCGATTACAAGCCTATGTCGGAGATGCTGAAGCCCGATTTCGTGCATGATCACGGCAAATGGATGCTGACCTTCATCATGGTCTGGGCTTATTTTTCCTTCTCACAATGGCTCATTATTTGGGCCGGCAACCTGCCCACGGAAATCACTTTCTATATGAGGCGGCTGCACGGCGGCTGGTGGTCGATCGGGCTCATTCTCGTCCTGTTTCATTTTGCCATCCCATTTGCCATCCTGCTGTCCCGCCCATTCAAGCGCAACATTCGCAAGCTGGTGTGGGTAGCGGTTTGGTTGCTGCTGATGCGCTATGTGGATCTGTACTGGATTATCGAGCCGAACTTTTCAAAGACTGTAACATTGACCTTGGCCGATGTGATTGTGCCCATCGCCATTGGCGGAGTCTGGCTCTGGTATTTCTTCCGCAACCTGGCTTCCCTGCCGCTCTTGCCGGCTTACGATGTTTCGGCCAAGGAGGTTCTCGAACCGGCTCACGGATGAACGCGATTGGAACCGGGCCTATGATTTTATGAACGCCGACACCAAACACGAATCGCCAAGCGCTAACGACGGCTTTGAGCGCCGCGATCTGCGCTCGGTGGGCGTCATTTATTTCCTGGTCGGCCTGGCGTTGGCGACCGTGCTTGCCTCTCTTCTGCTGACACGCTTTTACGATTTTCTCGACAAAAGGGAGCGTAGCCGAGGACCGGCAGTGAGCCCGCTGGTTACGGTTCCCGCCGACACGCGCCACATTCCCCGAAACTATCCGGAAACTGCATTTCCTAATCCAAGGCTGGAAGAAGACGAACGCGACCAGCTGAACCAGGTTCGACTAAAAGAAGAGCAAACACTGAACAGTTATGGATGGGTTGACAAGGATAAAGGAATTGTGCGCATTCCCATCGAACGCGCCATGGATTTGATCGCGCAGCGGGGACTTCCCGTGCGTCCCGCTGCCCCGGCAGAAACGCCCGCAAAGAAAGATGGGGGCAGGAAGGGGACGAAGTGAAGGCTGTAGGATACAAGCATTTTTTGCGGGCCGGAGAGGTCGCGCTCAGCGCAGCGCTTCTGGCAGCGACCGCGGGCGCACAGATGAACAACGGCATCATCGCTCCGCCCGCGAACACGCGTCCGCCCAAACTGGAAAATGTTGGCATCGAGCAGCATCCGAATGCCCAGGTCCCGCCCGACCTGATGTTTCGCGATGACACCGGCAAGACGGTAAAGCTGGGCGACTACTTTGGCCGCAAGCCGCTGATCATGAATCTGGTTTATTACAACTGCACCATGCTTTGCGGTGAGGAACTGGCCGGCCTGGCCAGCGCCATGCGCCTGGTGAAGTTCGACGTCGGCAATGAATTCGATGTGATCACCGTGAGTTTCGACCCGCGGGAGACCCCAGATATAGCCGCCGCGAAAAAGAAGGACTTCGTGCGACGTTATGGCCGGCCGGGCGCGGCCGCGGGATGGCACTTTCTCACTGGTCCGGCGGATTCGATCAACGCACTCACCAAGGCGGTCGGTTTCCAGTATCAGTACGATCCCAGGCTGAACCAATTCGCGCACGCCACCGCCATCATGGTACTGACGCCGCAGGGGCGAATCTCCCGCTATTTCTACGGGGTGGAATTTCCGCCCAAAGATTTACGCATGGGTCTGGTCGAAGCTTCACAGGGCAAGATCGGCAATGTGGTCGATCAGGTCCTGCTCTACTGTTATCACTACGACCCCGAGAGCGGAAAATACGGGGCTGTGGTGAGCAACATCCTGCGTCTGGCAGGCGCGCTGACAATCCTGATCCTGGGAACATTTTTCTTCATCATGTGGCGGCTCGAGCGCTCGGTCGCAAAGAAAACAAGGGCGCAGACTCGGTATGCTCAGTAATTTTCCATTATGGCCGGCGCGGGCTTCCACCATGGCCAGCCGCGTGGACGCTCTCTTCATCTTCCTGCTGATCGTGTGCGGGTTGATGACCCTGCTGGTCTTTTTTTGCTTGATTTATTTTGCCGCCCGCTACCGGCACCGGCCCGGAGTTCCGGCGGAACAGATTGAGGGGTCGACGCCGCTGGAAATCGTTTGGACCACGATTCCGTTTGCTGTCTTCATGGTGATCTTCGCCTGGGGTGCGGTGGTCTACTTCAAGGAACGCACCCCGCCCAGCGATTCCACAGAAGTCTACGTTGTGGCCAAACAGTGGATGTGGAAGGTGGAACACGCCGAAGGCGAACGAGAGATCAACGAATTGCACGTTCCGGTGGGACGGGACATAAAACTGATTATGACCTCCCAGGACGTGATCCACAGTTTCTTCGTCCCGGCCTTCCGCATCAAGCAGGACGTTTTGCCGGGACGCTACACGGTGGCCTGGTTTCGCGCCACCAAGCCGGGAACTTATCACCTGTTTTGCGCCGAGTATTGCGGGACCTGGCACTCGGGCATGGTGGGTTCCGTAATCGTAATGCCACCCGCGGAATACGAAGCGTGGATTAATGGCAGCCGAACCGGCCCTCTCTCGCAAACTGGCCAGAAACTCTTCGCCGAGCTGGGTTGCTCGACGTGCCATCGCTCCGATACGCAAGGCCGCGGCCCGAGCCTGCAGGGGGTATTCGGCAAGCCGGTAATGCTGCAGGATGGAAGGACGGTTGTCGCCGACGAAGATTACGTGCGGGAATCGATTCTTGATCCGGGCGCGAAGATCGTCAACGGATTCAAGCCCATCATGCCTACGTTTCAGGGGCTGGTGAGCGACGAACAACTGAATGCTTTGGTCGCGTACATCAAGTCGCTGTCGGCGGCCAGTGGCCAGGGCAAGCCGGGCGCCGTTACGATGCTTTCTACCAGGGGCAAAGGAAATCAGGTGAACTGAGTATGGATAGCGCGTTGGCAAAACCCGTTGAGCGGGAAAACTACTTGAACAAGGAGTACGGCGTCTGGTCGTGGTTGCTGACCACCGACCACAAGCGCATCGCTCTCCTTTACCTGGTGTCGATCACTTTCTTCTTTTTCATCGGCGGCTTTTTCGCGCTGCTTATCCGTCTGGAATTGCTGACCCCGGCGGGCGACCTGGTGCAGGCGGATACCTACAACAAACTCTTTACGATGCACGGCATGGTAATGATTTTCTTCTTTTTGATCCCCTCGATTCCCGCTACGCTGGGCAATTTCCTCGTGCCCATGATGGTAGGAGCCAAGGATCTGGCGTTCCCCCGAATCAACCTCCTGAGCTGGTACCTCTACATCATCGGCGGCGCAATGATGTTGCACTGCATGCTGACTGGAGGCGTCGATACCGGCTGGACCTTCTACACGCCCTTCAGCACGGCTTACACCAACACCAAGATTGTGGAAGCTGGGCTGGCGATTTTTGTTGCGGGGTTCTCGTCGATCCTGACGGGACTGAATTTCGTGGTCACCATTCACCGCATGCGCGCGCCCGGAATGACCTGGTCGCGCCTGCCATTGTTCATCTGGGCGCACTACGCCACCAGCATCATTCAGTTGCTGGGCACACCAGTCATCGCCATCACCATCCTGCTGGTTGCCGCGGAACGCACGCTGCATCTCGGAATTTTCGATCCCAAGCTGGGCGGCGATCCACTGCTCTTCCAGCATTTATTCTGGTTTTACTCCCACCCCGCGGTTTACATCATGATTCTGCCCTCGATGGGGGTGGTTACTGAGATCATCGCCTGCTTTTCGCGCAAGCGCATTTTCGGTTACAACTTTGTCGCGCTGTCATCGATCGCCATTGCGGTCTTCGGATTTCTGGTATGGGCACACCACATGTTTGTGGCTGGAATCTCGGTTTATGCGGCGCTGGTGTTTTCGCTGCTGAGCTACTCCGTGGCAGTACCCTCGGCGGTGAAGGTTTTCAACTGGACCGCGACAATGTACAAGGGCTCGATCCACTATGACGCGCCCATGCTCTACGCTTTCGGTTTTCTCGGCCTTTTCACCATGGGCGGACTCACTGGCCTGTTCCTCGCAGCGCTAGGTATCGACGTCCACGTCACCGACACCTATTTTGTAGTCGCCCATTTTCACTACATCATGGTAGGAGGGGCGCTCATGGGCTACCTGGGAGGGATGCACTTCTGGTGGCCCAAGATTTCCGGCAAACTTTACCCGGAAGGCTGGGCGCGTCTGGCAGCCTTGATCGTGTTCATCGGCTTTAACCTGACATTCTTTCCACAGTTCATTCTCGGTTACATGGGTATGCCGCGTCGCTACTACGACTACAGCCACATGCCTGAATTCCAGGTGTTGAACGTGCTTTCCACCGCAGGAGCTACCGTTCTCGGTGTCGGCTATCTACTGCCAATGATTTATTTCCTGTGGTCGATGCGCTATGGGAAGCCGGCGTCGGACAATCCGTGGAATGCCGCCGGGCTGGAGTGGAAGACAGCTTCTCCTCCGCCGACTTTCAATTTTGAGGAGGAGCCGGTCGTTACCTGGGAAGCCTACAACTACGACGAATTGGATTCGCCACATCCGCAGGAGGTTCCCGTTGGCGGATAGCCCGGTTATCGGAGTTCAACACGGAGCGGAGCATGGTCCCGAGCTGCGGCACCACTTCGCCGAGCCGCAGCAGCAGCGGGACGCGGCCAGCCTGGGCATGTGGGTTTTTCTGGCCACAGAAGTGATGTTTTTCGGCGGAATGTTCTGCGCGTACCTGGTTTACCGCCTGATGTACTTCGGAGATTTTGCTGCCGCCAGCAAAACGCTGAATGCAGGCCTCGGAGCAGCCAACACCGCCGTGCTCATCTGCAGCAGTTTGACGGTGGTGCTTGCAGTGTGGGCGGCCCAGACCGGGCGCCGCACTCTTCTGATCGCCTGCCTCATCCTTACTCTGATCCTGGGTTTTACTTTTCTCGGAATTAAAGGCAAGGAATACCACGACAAGTTCGTGGAGCACCATGTACCGGGCGCGTCTTTCAGTTTCGAGCACGAGCCGATCCCCGGTCATCCTGGTCAATTTGCCAACCCGCGCCACGCCGAAATTTACTTTGCTCTTTATTTCATGATGACCGGAGTCCACGCTCTGCACATGATCGTCGGCATCGGAATCTTTACCTGGCTTTTGGTGATGGCCTGGAAGGGACGTTTCACACCGGAATACAACACGCCGGTTGAAATTGGCGGTCTATATTGGCATTTTGTCGATATCATCTGGATTTATCTTTTTCCGTTGATCTATCTGATCGACCTGCACAAATGAGGCCGGCATGTCTGGACACTCCACATCGTCGTCGCTGAAAACCTACTTCGCGGTCTGGGCCACGCTGCTGGTTCTTACGTATGTGACCTACCGGGTTGCGTTGATCGATCTGGCGCCCTACAATGCCGCCATAGCCCTCACCATCGCTTCCATCAAGGCGACACTGGTTGCGCTCTTCTTTATGCACGTGAAGGGTGCGAGCGAAAAGCTCACCAAACTGGTGATCGTGGCCGCGATCTTTTTCCTCATCCTGCTGTTGAGCCTTACCATGGCCGACTACGCTACCCGGCTGTGGAGCTAGCCGCGAAGGCATCGTTTTCTAGGATATACTCCTGCCGGATTAGAGATCGGAATCCTGTCTCATGTCTGACCGATTGATTGGGATCGGCCCATCGTGCTCTCCCGGGTCCGTCGACGCGGCCTTGCTCGCCGAAAGGCTGCGCGCGGGGTTTCGCGGTGACGTTCGCTTCGACTCGGGCAGCCGGGCTCTCTATGCCACCGACGGTTCCAACTACCGTCAGGTTCCCATCGGAGTGGTGCTGCCACGCGACGTCGACGATGTTGTCGCAGCGGTGGCGATTTGCCGCGAATTCGAAGCGCCTTTGCTCTGCCGCGGTGCAGGCACCTCCCTTGCCGGACAGTGCTGCAACGTGGCCGTGATTCTCGACTTTTCGCGATACATGAATAAAATTCTGGAAATTGATCCGGTCCGGCGTATCGCCCGCGTGCAGCCGGGGGTCGTGCTCGACAGTTTGCGCAATGCAGCGGAAAAACACCATCTCACCTTCGCTCCCGATCCTGCCACGCATGACCGCTGCACTATCGGCGGAATGATCGGCAACAATTCGTGCGGCGTGCACTCGGTGATGGCGGGCAAGACCGATGACAACATCGAGGCGCTCGAAGTGCTGACCTACGACGGTTTGCGCATGAAGGTGGGCGCGACTTCCAGCGATGAACTGGAGTGCATCATTCACTCGGTTGGCCAGCAGGACGGACGCCGCGCAGAGATTTATTCCCGGCTGAAAGCTATTTCCGCCACGTATGGCGATTTGATCCGGCAGCTTTTCCCCAACATCCCTCGCCGCGTGTCCGGGTACAACCTCAATTATCTCCTTCCGGAAAATGGCTTCCACGTAGCGCGCGCCCTGGTCGGTTCCGAGGGCACTTGCGCAACGACGCTCGAAGCGGCATGCCGCCTGGTGGAAAGTCCGCCGGAGCGTGTGTTGCTGGTGGTCGCCTATCCCGACATATATCAATGCGCCGATCGAGTTCCGGAAATTATGGCACAGAAGCCGATCGGGCTCGAAGGCTTCGACGACGTTCTCGTCGGGTATGAGCGCATAAAAGGAACCAACTCTGAAGGGCTCGCTCTGCTGCCTGAAGGCGGAGGATGGCTGCTGGTGGAATTCGGCGGCGAAACATTGGCCGAGGCGGAGTCGCAGGCACGTTCTCTGATGGCTGCGCTTGCCCGCAGCACCAGTCCTCCACAGGTGCGCCTGTGCATCGAAAAGCGTGAATCGAGGCAGGTGTGGGAGGTACGGGAATCGGCTCTGGGCGCGACTTCGCACGTGCCCGGAGAGCCGCTCAACTGGGAAGGCTGGGAGGATGCCGCAGTTGCGCCGGAGAAACTGGGGGGCTATCTGCGTGACCTTCGCATCATGATGGCAGCGTTCGGCTACAGGGGTGCGCTTTACGGTCACTTTGGCCACGGCTGCGTGCACAACCGGATGAACTTCGATTTGCAGTCGAAGGCGGGTATAGCGAAGTTCCGCAAGTTTATCGAACAGGCGGCTGACCTGGTGGTCAGCTATGGGGGATCGCTTTCCGGCGAGCATGGCGATGGCCAGGCGCGTGGCGAATTGCTTTCCAGGATGTTTGGCCCTGAATTGATGCAGGCCTTTCGCGATTTCAAGTCCGCCTGGGATCCGGATTGGAAGATGAATCCCGGCAAGCTGATCGAGCCACACAAACTCGACGAGAATTTACGCCTCGGCCCTGACTATGCGCCATGGGAGCCTGAAACCCATTTTCAATTTCCCGCCGACCACGGCAGCCTTGCCTCGGCCACTCTGCGTTGTGTGGGCGTGGGCAAGTGCCGCCGTGAAGAAGGCGGCGTCATGTGTCCCAGTTACAGAGCCACTCGCGAGGAAGAGCACTCCACGCGCGGCCGAGCTCATCTGCTGTGGGAGATGACTCAGAGCGAGGTCATCCGCGACGGCTGGCGCAGCGAGGAAGTCAGACGCTCGCTCGATCTCTGCCTCGCGTGCAAGGGCTGCAAAAGCGATTGCCCGGTTTCGGTCGACGTCGCGACCTACAAGGCCGAATTCTTCTCGCACTACTACAAGGGACGGATGCGCCCTCGCAGCGCTTATGCGTTCGGCAACATCGACGCGTGGGCACGCGCTGCTTCGGTAGCGCCTGGGCTCGTCAATCTGGCCACCCAGTTGCCGTTTCTGCGGGAAATCGCCAAATTCGCGGCAGGCATTCCCAAAGAGCGCAGCATACCCGCATTCGCGCCGCAAACCTTCAAGAACTGGTTCGCCTGTCGTGGAGGCGCAAGGATCACTGGCCCTCGCGTGCTGCTCTGGGCTGACACTTTCAATAACCATTTTCTTCCGTCCACTGCTCGCGCCGCGGTTGAGGTTCTGGAAGCTGCGGGATTTGAGGTGGTTGTGCCTCGCGCCAGCCTCTGTTGTGGGCGTCCCCTTTACGACTTCGGGATGCTCGATCGAGCCCAGGCGCTGTTACTTGAAATCCTCGACCAACTTTCTCCGGCGATCGAAGCCGGAATCCCTGTGGTAATGCTGGAACCCAGCTGCGCGGCTGTCTTCCGCGATGAACTGCTCAACTTTTTCCCGCGCGACGAGCGGGCAAAGGCTCTGGCGCGGCAGTCGTTTCTGCTGAGCGAATTTCTGGAAGCGCAACAGGTTCAACTCCCCCGTTTCGAGCGCAAGGCGTTGCTGCATGGTCACTGCCATCAAAAATCGATTATGAAAATGACGGCGGAAGAGTCTTTGTTGCGCCGTATGGGAGTGGATTTTCAATCTCCCGCACCCGGATGCTGTGGCATGGCCGGCTCGTTCGGTTTCGAGCGCGACAAGTACGAAATCGCGATGGCCATTGGCGAGTTGGAACTTCTGCCGGCCGTCCGGCGCGCTCCGCCCGACTGGCTCATCATTGCCGGTGGCTTCAGCTGCCGGGAACAAATCGCGCAGGGAACGCTTCGCCGTGCGCTCCATCTGGCAGATGTGCTGCAGATGGCGCT
>DATKPV010000083.1:0-48766 GCA_035523915.1 Candidatus Aquilonibacter sp.
GTCGGAAAAGGGCATAGGTTCGGTGTTGGAGACGGCGGGATGGGAATTGGAGGCGTCGAAGATGCCCATCTTCTGGAACGCCACCTGGATGGCGAGCGCAAGTTGGCCCACGCGGCGCTTATCAACCTGCGAGGAAGAATACAGGACAACGAAAAAAGCAAAAAGCAGCGTGATGAAATCGGCGTAGGAAACAAGCCAGCGTTCGTGGTTCGCGTGTTCGCCCTTTTTCTTACGAGGCATCGACCACCCTTTGGTGCTCCTGGCGGTCTTCGGCAAGGAAGCCAAGAAGCTTGGTTTCGAGCATGCGGGGGTTCATACCTTCGAGGATGGAAATGACGCCTTCGAGAATAATCTGGTGGCGCAACTCCTCCTGCGAATTGCGAATTTTGAGTTTTCCGGCGGCAGGGAGAAAAAAAAGATTGGCAGCACCGACGCCATAGATCGTGGCGACGAAAGCGACGGCGATGCCCCGGCCGACTTCGGAGATGTTGTCGAGGTGCTGCATCACTTGGATGAGGCCGAGAACGGCACCGATGATGCCGATGGTGGGAGAAAAACCGCCAGCGGACTCAAAAACGCGGGGCAGATTTTCGGAATGCTCGGCGCGGTTGTCGAGTTCGAGCTGCATGATGCTGCGCAGTTCGGCGGGCTCAGTGCCATCGACAGCGAGCATCAGCGATTTGCGAAGAAAAGGATCGTGGATGCTTTGCAATTCTTTGTCGAGGGAAACGATTCCCTCTTTGCGAGCCTTCTGCGCGTAGCCAACCATTTCGTGGACGGTTTCAAGAGGATTCTGATGACTCTCGAAGAAGACGCGGGCGAGGCTGGCGAAGGCGGCGAGGACGATCGGCAGCGGGAACTGCAACATGATTGCGCCGAGCGTGCCACCGAAGACGATCAGCGCAGCCGTGGGCTGAAGAATCTGCCCGACGCTGCCGCCTTCCATCGTGAGTCCGAGCAGGATGCCCCCGATAGCGACAATGATCCCGCCGATGCTCCCTTTGTCCACGCTCCCGCTCCTTAACCGATCCCGCCGCCGGATTTTTCGGGTGGACGCGGGATTTTTGCACCTGCGGTGAAATCGAAATCCGCCGCCGGACCAATCCTCCGATAAAACCGGCGCTGGAATTCAGCCACGCGGTCCAAAACTTCCTCCACCGACTCGCGGACAACCAGCTTTTCGCCAGTGAGAAGTGTGATGACTGTGTCGGGAGAAGTTTCGATGAACTTGATCAGGTCGGCGTTGACGACGAGCGGCTGGTTGTTGAGGCGCGTGAGATGAATCATTTCTTAACCGTCCTGTGAGGCCGTGTGTGCCGGGTTGGCACAGGGCGGCGCGAAGTGGCCTCGGAGGACATATCGGCACGGCGATTGGTGGGCTTTTGTCGCATGTGTTCAAGGGTGCACTTTTCTTGCCAGAAAGATCCGGAGTCGCGACAAAACAAATTTTCAATTTCTTTGGCAATAGCATTGCCCGATTTGCCGCTGCAACTATCGACAGGCGGTTTTGAAGCGCTGAAGACGGCAAGAATTGCTGGGCGGAATGAGGAACTTGCCAGGAGAAGAGTGAGGCGAAGTGAAACGTGCGAAGCCAATTTGGGAAAAGTATTCAGAACGGAACAGAGGGAAAAATGAATCGAGACATCGCTTTTGAGGTGAGCCCGGGCGAAGCGGGCATTGGCGAAGAATTGCAGGTGTTGGGCAAAGCGGTGGAGCAGCTGATTCAAAACGTCACGACGCAGGGAAAAATCAACGACGCGATTGTGGGACGGTTGCTGGAGCTGGAAAAGCGCGTGGAGGAATTGACGGCGGGGGGAAGCAGGGAGGCACGACGAGACCGGCAAGAGGACACAGCGCGTTCCGGGGAGTGCGATAGTGCACCCACAGCCGCAGGGCCAAACGCAACGGCGCGGCAGGACTGCCTGCCGATGTATTTGGGCGACGCAACGGCGCTATGCCGCATGATGAAGAGTTTTCTGATGTACGTTGACACGCGCGATACGTACATCACGCCAGCGCTGCTGCTTGCGGGCGTTTGGGAACCAGCGGAGACGCGTCTCCTAATGCAGAGAGTGAAGGCGGGGATGACGGTGGTGGATGTGGACGCGAATTGCGGGTACTACACGCTGTTGATGGGCGCGGCGGTGGGGCCGAAAGGGCTGGTCTACGCGTTCGAGCCGGACCCGAGGAATCTCGATCTGCTCGACCGGAACTTGCAGGTGAACGGAATGACGGAGCGAGTGAATGTGATTCCGAGAGCGGCGCTGGACAGAAGGACGACCGCGGAACTGCACCAGAACACGCGCAACCGAGGCGCACACACTCTGTTCATCGCGGATTCCGAGCATTCGAAGCACGCCAAGATTCAGGTGGATTGCGTGCCGCTCGATGATGTGGTCGAGGGCGCCGTCGATTTCGTGAAGATCGATGCGGAAGGAAGCGAGGCGCTCATTTTGCGAGGCATGAAGAAAATTATGGAGAGAAGCCCGCGCCTGGAGGTCTTGATGGAGTTCAACCAGAGCGCACTCGGGAACAGCGGAACTTCACCGCGCGAGTTTCTGGGCGAGTTGCGCGGAGCGGGATTTGCGATTCACACCGTCACACCGCAATCAACCCTTGCCGCCGCGAGCGATACGCAATTGCTGGCGGCGCCACTTTCGACACTGCTGCTGACACGGACGAACACGTGAACAGTACGTCTCGAGGCAGCGTTCACGGAAGCTCCAGCGCAATTGCCAATGGCTCGGGGAAAACAGGAGTTGTGGTTCGCGGCGTGGTCTATGGCGGAAGCGGTTATGCGGACGACACGCGGGGGATCATCTTTGGATTGCAGAGCGCAGGGGTGGCGGTGCAGGTAGAGCCGGTGGAATTTCAATTCGACGTGCAGGAACTGCTGACAATTGACGAGCGGGAGGCGCTTGAAGTGGCAAAGCACACGCGGGTGGACATCGCGAAAAGCATCCTGCTCCAGAATTTCCCAGCGCACGATTTTTCGCTCTCGATGCACGCGCACAAGCGGGTGGGCCGGACGATGTACGAGACCGATTCGATCCCGGACGGGTGGACAGAGTCCTGCGAGGCAATGGACGAAATCTGGGTGCCGAGCACGTTCAACTGCGAGACGTTTGCGCGCGCGGGAGTGACACCCGAGAAGCTGCACGCGCTGCCCGAAGGCGTTGATACGACGGCCTATCACCCCGACGTCGAGCCGCTGCCGATTCCCGAGAGAAAGGGATTCAATTTTCTTTCCGTCTTCGAATGGATACAGCGGAAGGGGCCGGACGCGCTGCTGCGGGCGTACCTGAGCGAGTTCAGCCCAGAGGAAGACGTGGCGCTGGTTCTGAAGGCGTACGGGCGGCCGGACCCGAGCGTCGACATGCTGCCGCGGATCCTTTATTTCATCGAGAGAGAGATGGGGATGCGAATCGAAGACGCGCCGTCGATCGTGCTACTGGCTCCGGGATTCCTGAGGACCGAGGACATGCCGCGGCTCTATGCGGCCGCGGACGCATTCGTCCTGCCAACGCGCGGCGAAGGATGGGGGCGGCCGTTCATGGAAGCGCTGGCGTGCGAACGCCCAGTGATCGCAACGCGCTGGAGCGGGCACATGGATTTCCTGCACGACGGAATTTGCGAGCTGGTGGCGTGCGACGTCATGCCGGTGCCGTGGAACATCGACGTGGAATTGAGCGCGGGGCATCGCGCCGCCGAGCCACAGGTGGAAGACCTGCGGCGGTGCATGCGGCGAGTGTTTGAAAAACGCGCGGAGGCCAAAGCGAAAGCAGTGAAAGGTCGCGAGGAAATGCAGGCGAAATGGGACTGGAACACAGTGGTGCGGGAACGATGGGCGCCGGAAATTGAGCGGCTGCTGGCGTGAGCCGGACGGAGGTTGAGGGGAAGAGGGCGCGGGCGGAGATTGCTCGATGGAACTGAGGGAGTTGCAAAGAAATTGGGACGAGTTCGGAAGGCGCGACCCTTTCTGGGCGGTGCTGACAAATCCGCAGCGCAAGAATAACCGCTGGGACCCGGCGGAATTTTTCGCGACGGGCGAAGCTGACATCCAAGCGGTGATCGAGGCGCTCGATTCACTGGGAATTCGGATGGCGCGGTGGAGAGCGCTCGATTTCGGCTGCGCGATGGGGCGGCTAACGCAGGCAATGTGCCGCCATTTCCATTATTGCGTCGGCGTGGACATCGCGCCGTCGATGATCCGCCTCGCCGAGCAGTACAACAATTTTCCCCTACGCTGCTTTTACTCTCTGAATGCGGCGAACAACCTGTCGTTTCTTGAATCCAACAGTTTCGATTTCGTGTTTACGCGGATTGTGTTGCAGCACATCCGGCCTCCCTACAACCGGCAATTCGTTGCGGAACTGGCGCGCGTGCTGGACCGCGGCGGAGCGCTGGTATTTCAAGTGCCGAGCCGTCCGGCGAAACCTGCTGCAAGCGCCGCCGCCGGAAGAGGTCCGCTGCCGTGGACGGCGTACAAGGCGGAGATTCAAGTCGAGCTCCCTCCGGCGAATGTTCCGGCAGGACAAGAGATGACACTCGAAGTTCGCGTACGGAATGCGAGTCCGATTCCGTGGCCGAAGGAAGGCGGCGCGGACGGCTCCTATTTTGTGCAGCTCGGAAATCACTGGCTGAAAGAGAACGAAGAGATGGCGGTAGCGGACGACGGTCGGGCGACGCTGCCAAACGATCTGGCGGGCGGCGAGAAGGCCGTGTTGCAACTATCGCTGAATTCGCCGGTAAAACCCGGACGCTACTGGCTGGAGCTGGACATGGTTGAAGAGGGAGTGACCTGGTTCGCAAATCGCGGGTCGAAGACATATCGAACGCGCGTCGTGGCGGTCCCTTCGGCGAAAGCCGGCGAAGGGCGAATTCATCCCGTCATGGAAATGCACGGAATCTCGAAAGACGAAGTGGTCGAAATCGTCCGGAGCGCAGGAGCAAAGATCGTCGAGGTCCGCGAAGATCATTCGGCGGGCGGCTGGGAAAGTTTTCTGTACATCGCAACGAAAGACTGAGGCGAAGTGCATTGCTGGCAAACCGAATCCAAACAGCGTTGAGGCTGGCACAAGGCCCCGTCTGCAACGACTGCTTGCAGGCCGTGTGCCTGATCGGCGATCCGGGCGTACTGACGTCCTTGCAGAAGGCGCTCGAAGAAGAGGGGTTGGTGGAGCACGCACCGGGAAAATGCGCGATATGCCATCAGGAGCAAAGGACAAGCTGGATGGCAAACGGGGCTGGCAAGCAGCCGGCAAACGGCACAGATGGTCCGGCGAGCGCGGCGGCATCGCGCGGGTTGGCGCAGGCGGTGAATGACGGAAATGAGACAAGTGGAGCGCTCGAAGCGGTTGCGGAAAGAATGGGGAAACAAGCGATCGCAACGCGTGAAATTCTGGCGCGGCTTGCCTCGCTGGAGACAACGGTGCAGAGACTCGGAGAGGCGGTTCAAATATTTGTCGCTTCGAATCCTCCCGGCGGGCGCTTTGCGGTGTATCAGGGGGACCATCTGGCGCTGACACGCGTGCTGAACCTTTTCAAAATGTATGTCGATACGACGGAGGTGAGCCTTGCGCCGCATCTGATGATGGACGGGCGCTGGGAGCCGGACATCACGCGCGTGTTCGAGCGGGAAATACGCAAAGGTATGACGGTCGCGGACGTGGGCGCGAACTGGGTTTTTTTTTACGCTGCTGGCGGGAGTGCTGGCAGGACCGGAGGGGCGCGTGTTTGCGGTGGAGGCGGAACCGCGGAACTGCACGATCTTGCGGAAAAACATTGCAGTAAACGGATTCAAGGACCGCGTGACGGTGATTCCCAAGGCGGCGCTCGAAACGCGGCGAAAAGTGACGCTGCACAGAAATCTGGAATATTTCGGCGGGCACGCGGTGTTTGAGGACACGGAATCGGACGCTCCGAGCGATTGCATCGAGATCGAAGCGGTGCCGCTCGATGACATGCTGCCCGCCAAAGTGGATTTCGTGAAGATCGACACGGAGGGCAGCGAACCCTACATCCTGCGCGGGATGCGGCGGGTGCTGCGGGAAAACCCGCAGATCAAGATCGTGATGGAGATCAATCCTCCGGCGCTCGAACGCGGCGGCGTTTCCACGACGGATTTTTTTAGCCGAGGTCCGAGAGTTCGGTTTTCATGCGGAGATGGTTGATGAAGAAGGAGTGCTGCGGCCAGTCGATATCGGCCGGATATTGAAGAGCCCCATTTCAACGGTCTTTCTGCGGCGGCACGCATGAAGGCTGAAAACAGCGCGAGACAAACAGGACACGCGCGGAGAAGCGGATGACAGTTTGCGTTGTGACTTCGAAGACAGGCCGCGTGCTGGCACGTGCAAGCGCGAGCCGGCGCGTCATGGTTGTGACCGACGCACAGTCGGCAAACGAGCTGCCGGAGGCGGTGCAGCTGGCCGGCGACCTGATATCCACTGAGGACCTGGGGACTTTTCGCGGCGCGCCGGTGCATGAGACGGCGGACGGAGCGCTGGTGTGGGTGAAGGGAGACCGGCTGACGCACGGAGATGCAGGCACGGTGCGGCGAGCATTTTATCAGGAAAAACCTCGAACGACGCTTGTGCCCGTACACCTGCCCTGCCTGGGCGAGGTGGACTTGATCGGCCTGCAACCGAGAATCGTCAATGCAAATGCAGCCGGTGAAACGGTGAATAGCGATATACGCGTGGCCGGAACGCGCGCGCCGTCGGGGATAGCGCGAAACGCGTGGAGCGAGTCCAGGCAGCCTTGGGCGCTGCTCTACTTGGCGCTCTTGCACGAGATGCAGCCGGGCGAAGGAATCGAGCCGCTGCGCCGATTGTGGCAATCACGCGGGCTGCCGCCCGTGGTGAAAACGCTGGTCCTGCGGAACTTGATTATGGCGCTCCTGCGGCAGAGGCAGATGGAAAAATGCGAAGAGCTATTGCGCGCGGGAATCGAGGCGTTTCCCGGATACGCGGAGCTGCATTTTCTTTCTGCGCTGCTTTGGCTTTACCGGCAGAAGCCGAAGAGCGCGTTTGCGGAGCTCGAAAAGGCGGCGAAAACGGCGGGGCGGGGATTTGTGGGCAGCGGCGGAGAGGCGTCGTACCGCGCATCCTGGCTGCGGGGAACGATCTGCGAAGAGATGGGCGATCAGGAGAAAGCGATCCTGCATTTCCTTCCCGGCGTGCACCAAAAGCCGGCTTTTGCGCCAGCGGTCGAGGGAATCTTGCGGCAGCGAGTGTCGCGGCACCGCGCGGGCGAGCTGCACCAAGTGCTGTGCGAGCTGGTGCGGCGCGAGCCGCCGTATCTGGAAGCGGTATTCGATTTCTACGTCACGCACCGGTCGCTCGACACGCCGCAGCGGCTGCTGCGCACGCTACCGCTATCAGAAGAGGTCCGCGAGACCTTGCAGGAACGGCTCGGACGGGTCGAGCGAATATTTCGCCTGTCGACGCGGCGAGCCGGCGAAGATAAACCGGGCGTGATTCTGAAAGGACCGTTCCTGGCGCATTCCGGGCACGCGCGGATCAACCGCGCGCTCGGCGGATATCTGCTGGGCCGCAAGGATTGGGATGCAGCGCTCGAACCAAGCGAATGCGGAAGCGTTGCGGCAAGGTTGCTGCGAGATGGCGGCCGGATCGCGCAAGGACTGCGGCAGCATCCGGCGCGGCTCGATTTGACGATCCGCCACCAGTGGCCTCCAGACTTTCGAAAGCCTATGACGGGAAAACTGGCATGCATTTTGCCGTGGGAATACGGCGCCGTCCCGCGGGCGTGGGTGAGGGAAATCGAAGGCGGGGTGGATGAGTTGTGGGTTCCTTCGCAATATACGGGAGACGCTTTTGCAGGGGGAGGAGTGAGCCGCGAGCGAATTCGCGTGATTCCGAACGGAGTCGACACGTGCATTTTCCACCCGCAAGCGCCGGTGTGGCGCCCGGCGGGATGCCGCAGCTGCGTGTTTTTATTCGTCGGAGGAACAATCCGACGGAAGGGCGCGGACCTGCTGCTCGAAGCATACGCGGACGCGTTTTTGGCGGACGACGATGTGACGCTGGTGATCAAAGACACGGGCTCGGCGAGCTACTACGCGCACAACCACATGCTCGCGCGCATCCAGAAATTCACGCGGAACCTGAAGGCGGCGCCGGCATGCCTGCTGACCGAGGAGATGGACGACACGCAACTGGCCTCGCTGTACCGCGGTTGCGATGCGCTGGTGCTGCCATACCGCGGCGAAGGATTCGGAATGCCGCTCGCGGAAGCGATGGCCTGCGGCAAAGCTGTGGTGACGACAGCAGCCGGGCCAGCGCTCGAATTTTGCTCCGCGGACGCGACATATTTTGTGAAGGCGCGCGAAGTTGCGGTGAGCGAGCCGCCACCACCGCTCGGCGAAATGACGGGCGAGTGGACGTGGTTCGAGCCGGACGCTGCGGAACTGGCACAGGCGATGCGCGACATTTATGAGAACCGGGAAGATGCCGCGCGAAGAGGAGCGATCGCTGGAGAGCGAGTGGCGCGAATGCTTTCGTGGAGCGTCGTGCTCGAACAGTACGCAGGCGCCATCGCGCGATTGACGGAAGACGTGGGCGCGCGCGCGGCGAACGAGTTGGCCGCCGCAAGGAGGTGAAGCGATGCCGAAGCTGGCGCTATCGATGATCGTGAAAAATGCCGCGGCGGATTTGCGCGACTGCCTGGAGAGCATTCGCGGAGTTGCGGAGGAAATCGTGGTGGCCGATACGGGGTCACACGACGAAACGATGGCGATTGCGAAAGCGGAAGGCGCGCGCGTGATTTCCATTCCGTGGGAAGACGACTTTGCGGCGGCGAGAAACAAGTGCCTGGCGGAAGTGCAAGCGGACTGGGCGCTGATGCTGGACGCCGACGAGAGATTGGACCCTGCCGCGAAGGAGGAGTTCCCGGCCTTGCTCACGCAAGAGCGCATTTCAGGGTTCCAGGTGACGATTCGAAATTATGTATTCGACGCATCGAAGAAAATCTGGGACCGCCCCGCGGTGGCGAACGACGGAAGCTACGCGCCTGCGAGGGAATTTCCCGCATACATCGAGCACGAAAACGTGCGCTTGTTTCGACGGGAGCCCAAGATTTATTTCACCGGGCGCGTGCATGAGAGTGTCGGATGGCGGCTGCGCGAGACCGGACGAAAGATTGGGGCAGCAGCATCGCGCATCCACCACTTCGGGATGGTGCGTGAGACAGCCGAAACGAAGGCGTCGAAGCTCGCGTATTACCGGAAGCTCGGCAGGCTGAAAGCGGCGGAGGAGCCGCAGAACGCACAAGCGCATCTGGAGCTGGGGCTTGTGGAACTCGAAAACGGCGGGGCAGCACTCGATGCGCTCGGGAGTTTCCGCCGCGCATGCGAGCTGAATCCAGGACTGGGAGTCGCCTGGTATTTTGCCGGGGCGATCCATTTTCAACGGAACGATTTTCCGAGCGCGCGGAGCTGCCTGCGGCGCGCGGAAGAGGCAGGGCATACGACGTTCGCGGTCGCGGAGCTGGCGGGAGACGCGTGCTACCACCTGAAGTATTTCGAAGAGGCGCGAACCTGGTACCGCCGCGCGCAGCAAAGAAGGCCGGAGGACGCGGCAATCGAAAGCAAGCTCGGGATGGCGGAGGCTCGGACGGGCGATTCGACGTCGGGGCTTCGCCGGATCCGCCACGCGATTGCGATGGAGCCGTCGAATCCGCAGATGCACGACCGGCTGATCGTGCTGCACGTGTGGTTGGGAAACGCCCGGGAAGCGGGAAAGGCCGCGGAAGAAAAGCTGAATGCGCTCGATCCCAAGCCGGAGGACTTTCTACGTGCTGCGTCGATCTGGCCGCAGGCAAACGAGTGGGAGAGGGCGGAGCAAGTGCTGACGCGAGGACGGGCCATGTTTCCCGAATCAGAAGCGATTCGGAAGGCCCTGCACCAGATTGAAACAACGCATACCAGGAGCAAATCGAGAAACGATGCAAGAGTCGGGACTTAACGGATTAAGCGGCGGCGGAGATTAAAGCTTTCTGACCAAGCGTCGATGAGGGGAGAGAGTAGAAAAAGAGCCGTTCAGGAATCGAGAGGCCTTCGGCGCGGGGGAGTGTCCAGCCGGTGCGAAAGGCTCCGAACGACGGGCGGCAACCCAAGCAGTCTGAAGGAACACTTCCATGGCAATCGGAGTTCTTAACAACATTCCCTCGCTGGTTGCAGAAAACCAGTTGGACATCACCAACTCGAGTTTGCAGAACACGCTGTACCAGTTGTCGTCGGGCTCGCGCATCAACAGCGGCGCGGACGACGCGGCGGGCTTGGCGATCGCGAACGGTTTGCAGGCAAACATCACGGCGCTGACGCAATCGGTGTCGAACGCGAATGACGGCGTGGGTGCGCTGCAAGTGGCGGACGGCGCGCTCGGCCAAGTGACAAACCTGCTCGACCGCGCGGTAACGCTCGGCACGGAAGCCGCGACGGGCACCGTCTCCTCTCAACAAAGAGAGGCGCTCGACGCGGAGTACCAGTCGATCAAAGCGGAAATCGACAGCATCGGCACGAACACGACGTTCAACGGAACGGCGGTGTTCAGCGCGGCAACGACTTCCGTCTTCCTGAGCGACTCCTCCTCGGCGGGGACCTCGACCATCTCCGTCAGCACCGGAACGCTGTCCGCGGCAGGTCTCGGCTTGACGGGTGATTTGCTTTCCGCAACGGACGCCCAGACCGAGCTGACAAACATCAACACAGCGATCAACACGGTGGCAAGCACGCGCGGCACGATCGGCGCGGGCATCAACCGGTTGCAGGCGGCCAGCAACGTGTTGAACAACGAAATTCAAAATCTGACGTCGGCGGAGGACCAGATTACGGCCGCCGACATCCCCACCACGGTTGCAAACCTGTCGAAATACTCGATTCTCGAGCAGACAGGCATTGCGGCGCTGGCGCAAGCCAACTCGCAACAGCAAACTGTGCTGAACCTGCTCCACTAATCTGACGGGGACGGGAGCGCTTTGGATGGACGGGGCGCTCCCGCACCCTTCGACGCCTCGGCCTGAGAAGGCGCCTTCCCTCCCGTCTTTTGTGCGGACGAGCGGACAGGCAAAGGCATCGCGGGCAGTTCGGACATCAGGAGACTAGCTATGAGCACCACGAACATTGGCGCATCCGTGCTGGCGGGGGCGCAATCGACATCGTCGAGTGGCGGGCTGGGATCAGGGATTGATGTTTCGGAGCTCGTGTCCGCGGCGCTTGCCAATCAGACGGCGGAATTGAACTTGCTGCAAGGCCAGCAGCAGACGCTTTCGACGGAAAGCTCCGCGCTGAGCCAGATCAATACCGACCTTCAGAATTTGCAAAATGCAGCGCTCGATTTGACGGATCCCGCAGGCGTGCTGACGGATCTGACGGCCACATCGTCGAACAATTCCGTGCTGACGGCAAGCGCGGCGAGCGGCGCAACGGAAGGAATCTACAACGTCGAAGTCAACAACCTGGCGACAACTTCGTCCTACTACTCCGATGCGGTGGCCACGGCGGACACACCGATCGCTACGGGCTCGTTGACGATTCAAGTGGGCAGCAGCACCCCGACGACGATCACGATCGACGACGCGAACAACACGCTCAACGGCCTCGCTGCCGCGATCAACGGCGCGAACATCGGCCTGACGGCAAGTGTAATCAACGACGCGAGCGGCGCGCGCCTGGCAATTTTGAGCAACACAAGCGGCGCGCCGGGTGATTTGACGGTGACGCCCTCAAGCGACGAAATCAATTTTACGAAGGCCGTGACGGGCACAAACGCTTCGCTGACCGTCGATGGGATTCCGATTTCCAGCAGCACGAACACGGTAACTTCGGCCATCCCCGGCGTGACGCTGAACCTGGCCACTGCTTCCCCGGGCACGCCCGTTTCGCTGACAGTGGGCGCGGACACGACGGACGCGGCCAATGCAATTAACAGCTTCGTGACAGCTTACAATCAACTGGTCACCGACGTGGACGCGCAATATGCCGTCGATCCCACGACGAACACCGCCGGGCCGCTGATCGGCGATAGCACGCTGCAACTGGTGCAGACAAGCGTGCTTTCCGCCATCGCCTACTCCACGGCGGGCAACGGCAGCGTGAACAGCCTGGCGGATCTGGGCATCACAGTGAATGACGATGGGACGCTCGCGGTGGATAACGGCCAGCTGACCGCGGCGCTGCAGAACGATCCCGCAAGCGTGCAGTCGTTCTTTCAAACGACGAACAGCTCGAGCTTTGGAAGCAATCTGGATCAGTTGCTCAGCAATCTCGCGGATCCCGCGACCGGAGCTGTGGCCGTCGATGCGACGGGCTTGCAGCAGCAGCAAACCGACCTGGGACAACAGATCAGCGATTTCGAAGATCAGATCAACACACAACAGCAGCAACTGACGCAGCAATTCGATCAAGTCGACGTGACCTTGCAGGAACTTCCTGTGTTGCTGAGCCAAACACAAAGCCAACTGGCAAGCTTGGGGTGAGATTATGAAAGACGTTTCGCGAGCTTACCGGGAATCGGCCGTACGCGGCGCAAGTCCCGTGGGACTTATCGTGATCCTGTACGAAGAGGTCGCGCGGTCGGTCCGCCGGGCGCAGCGCGCCTTCGAGGAGCACGACATCGAGCGGCGGACACTGGCCCTGACGCATGCGCTCGACGTGATCGGACACCTGCAGGCAACGCTCGATTTCGAGCGCGGCGGCGAGGTGGCGCACCGCCTTTCGCAGTTCTATACGCTGATGCGCGCGCGAATCCTTGAGACAAACGTGCGCGCGGACAAGGAATCGCTCGAATCGCTGGCACAGGAGTTCACGAGCTTCGCGCAGGTATGGCGGCAGGTGGAGCAGGCCGTCCCCCAGCCTCAGAATTCACGCGCAGGCGCGCAGGCACGGCCAGACGAATTCAGACTTCGCGGTGCTCTGGTGGAGACCTAGGTGCGCCATCCGGCCATCGAGGTCCTGGAAGCAACCAGGAACGAATACGAATCCTGGATGGCGCGGCTCGACAAAGCGGCCGATCCCGCGGCCATCTCTCCGGAGTCGATCCGAAAGCTCTCTGCAATGGTTCAGAAAGCCGGTGAAGCGCTCGAACAGCGACCGCAGGAAAACGGTGCTGGCGAGGAATGGCACACCACTGTGGGAGCCTACAGCGAGTCGCTGGCGCGGCTGCACAAGAAACTGGAGCACCTGGGAATCAGCCTTCGCGTGCGCCGCATGCAGCTCTCCGGCGCACGGGTCCATCAGCAGGCCGTACGATCGTGGGCGGAGCTGACGCAAAACCTTCGGTAGAGCATAAGTGTTCGTTTGTAGTTCCCTTCTCCAGAGCGTCTGAAGGAAATCCAACTCTGTCGATATCCTCTCGAAGATCCTGCTGCGAGATGTCCGCCGTTCCGGCACGGAGATTCCTCGTCGTCGCAAATACGCTCGCTTTTCGCGCAATCCCAGAATGTCGGCGCGAAAATCGGCCCACTCCTCCTCGGAATGACAGTCTTTTGATCGGCGGAAGAGTCAGGATGTCAACAGCGCCAAGAAATCCATCGCTTGAAAAGCCGACGCAGGCAATTCCCAGCGCATCCGTGAACATCTTCCTTGCGCGAGACTACTGAAGGAAGCTCAGAAGATTGGGAAGATTCAGAACTTTTCCTTCGGCTTCGAGCAAAGAAGTATAGGCGATCTCCGACTGGCTGAAATTGGTGACGGCGGTCGGCAGGTCAGCGGCAGAGATATTGGATTGCTGGCTCGCCAACTGGACCTGCTCGCTCGCAAGCAGATTCCCAGTGGATTGGAGCTGGTTGAGCGCAGTTCCGTAGGACTGTCGCTGGGAATTGAACTCCTGAAGAGCCTGCCCGAGATTGGTGACGGCCGTGCTGATGCCGGAGTTGTTCTGAATCGCCAGAATCAACTGATTGATGGACTGGAAGACGTTGCCCGAAGGATTCAAGAACAACTGGCTGCCGGGAAGATTGGTGGCGAGGCTCTGGCCGCTGGAAAGCTGGACCGAAGTGACGCCGGAGTTGCCCGAATAGGTGACGCCGCTGGGAGACGCGGAATCGAGCGCGAACGGCTGCGTCTCTACCAGCGTTCCGGAAAAGAGATAGGTGCCACCGGAGGTGGTGTTCGCCAGGCTGACAAGCTGTTGCTGGATGCCGGCAACCTGATTGGCAATCGCGTCGCGATTGTCCGTCGAGAGGTCGGAGTTGCCCGCTTCGACCCCGGCGGAGATGGCGGACGTGATGGCGGTGACGGCCGAGCCCAGAACGGAATCGGCGGTCTGCAGTCGCGTTTGCAGATCGGCGGCGTTCGCCTGATAGGTGTCGGTTTGGCTTTGCTCCGCAAGATTGATGACCAGCGCCGCGGCGCCTCCGGGATTGTCGGACGGCGTGTTGATGGATTTTCCTGAAGCGATTTCGAGGTCGGATTGATTCAGCTCCTCACGGACGGTGTTGATGCCGGCGAGAAGGTCGGAGGCCAGATTCGGATTTACGCGGACCGAAGACATGTCAGCTTGTGCTCCCTACATTGATGGCCACCTGGAACAGCGAAGCCACGACGCTGGCGACACGAGCGGCGGCATCGTAAGCGTTCTGATACTGGATCAGGTTGGCACCTTCCTCGTCGAGCGAAACGCCGGACACTGAGCCGACCTGGTCCTGAATCTGTTGCACCAGAAGATTCTGGCTGGTGAGGGCGCTTGAGGCGTTTGACGTGTCGTTGCCGACCTGCGAGACGATGGCGGAATAGAAATTGACGGGTGTTTCTCCGTTCACGACCGTCTGGTCCGCAAGGTTGGCGAGGGCCGTGGCGTTGTCGCTGTTGCCGGGAGTGCCATCACTGCTTGCGGCGATGAGGTTCGGATCGGAAACGGAGACGGAAAGATCGAGGGCTGCGGTCGAAAGGCTGGCGGGCGGAGTAAAGAAATTGCCGCCGGGATTTCCATTTAGGTCGTATCCAACGGCGCTTTGCGAATTCACGGAGTTGGCGACGTCGTAGGCCAGCGTATTGAGATTGTTCAAGATCGAGGGGATTTCCTGATCGCGAAGCTGGAGATCGCCACCGAGGCTCCCGGACTGGATGGTGGAAGTGATGTCCGCGCCCTGCGAATTGACGTCCTGAAAGCCGGTGGCGAGATTGATCTGCGTGGTCAACTGAAAACTCTGGTTGCCGACCACGAGGGCCGCGCCTCCAGCGGTGGTCAGGGTGAGCGAACCCTGATCGGCGGAAATCGTGCGTACGTCGATGATCTGGGAAAGCTGGTTGATCAGCTCGTTGCGCTGGTCGATGAGCGTGTTAGGCGTCTGGCCGCCGCCCTGAAGCGAGGAAATCTGCTGGTTGAGCGAGGCGATCTGGCCGGTGAGAGAATTGACTTGCGCGACAGCTTGGGTGACGGACTGGTCGGCATCCTGCTGCTGGGTGAGCAACCCGTTCGCGGCTTGATTGACAGCTGACGCCAGGTTTTGCCCCGCTTCGATGACGCCCTGGCGGTAGCCTGCGTTCGTGGGGTCGCTCGAGAGTTGAAGAAAGCTATTGAAGAACTGGCTCAAATAGCTTTCAAGGCCGCCTCCGTTAGAATCGTTGAAAAGCGGCTGGATCTGGTTCAGGCCGTTTACGAAGGTATTGAGCTGCGATTGCGTTTGCGTCTCCTGGTTCAAGCGAAGGAGGAGAACGTTGTCGCGAACACCCTGGATGCTGGACAGGTTCGTGCCGGTTCCGAATTGCAGATTGTCGTAGCTGACAGGCGGCGCTTCATCGAGATTGGCGATTTCGCGCGAGTAGCCGGGCGTGTTGACGTTGGAAATGTTGTTGCTGACCACAGCCAGCGCCCCTTGATCCGCTTGGAGGGCGGAAAGAGCCGCATACAGACCGGAAGTGAGGCTCACGACCGCACTTCCAAGGCCGCAGGCGGAGGGGCTGCAGGAATAGAATAGCTGGGGGAAAGAGAGGCAAGAGCGTTGGCGAGAATCACGAGCGTTCGGCGCGTGCCGTCGATGAGCAGCGCGTGCACGCGATTCTGCTGGCGGAGTTCGCCTTCGGCGAGAGCGAGATCGGTGTGAATCCGGCGAAGGCGCCGGCCGAGGTCAGCGTCCAGATTTTCGATGATGGCTATACCCTCGCCGGGATTTGCGGGGAATCCGAGATAGGAGGCAGCCTGCTTCCAAGCGGAAGCTTCGTTTCCCCGGACATCTTCGAGGCGCCGGCAGAGGCTGGTCTGGCGGGCGATGTGAGCGTAGATGGCATCAACGTTCATGGAGGTGATGGCAGGGCGCGCGCCGATCAACTCTGCGGTCAAATCCCTGACGAGCCCCAGGCGGCGCTCGGACAACTCCCGAAGTTGTGCCAGTTCCGGTTGCATGGTCAGGCGACCGTGTCCAGTTCGTGCTTTTCCTGCTCGTCCGGCTCGCCCGCTTCGAGACCGGCAAGCTCCGGCCTTTCAGAAGGTCCCTGTCGCGGCTTGTCCTTCAGCTTCGGGCGAGGAAGGGCGCCCTGCTGATCGCGGGAATCGGTAGGTAATCCGATGCGTGCGGCCGGTTCCGCCATTTCATTGTCCATTCAGGTTATTTTCCCGAAGCCGTCGCAGGGCCCGCGTCTCTCTGTAGAGCAGTGGCAATCTGCTGGTTGCTGACGGAGTAGGCGCCGCTTTGAATGGCCTGCTGCAGCGAGGCGACGCGGTTCGCACGGACGTCAGGAACGTTGGAAATTCCGGAGCGGAGCTTGGAATACTGAACCGCATCCGCCGATAGACTCGCCTGGTCCAGCTCCGGGCCGCCACCGGATTGTTGCGTCCGAGCAGCTGTAGACGGCGCGGCCCCGCCGACACGGTCTGCAGCAGCTCCTTGCGAGCCCGCGAGCCCTTGATTTGGATCAATCCTCACTCTCGATCTCCCTTGCCAATTCTGCCGGCCGTGCCGGGTGGTTTCGGCTCGACGTATGTTTCATCGGCAAACATTAGGAACTCTTTAGATTCGGTCCCCATTGCCACTTCTAGCCGTTACATCGGCAGGTCAGGCGGCTGTCTTTAAGCCGGCTTGTGCTTGCCTTTTCTAATGCATCGACTCGGAACAGTGGCTATCTCTAGTCGTTCTAACCAGTTACCTTTTGACTCGATTTTTCCGCTTCACGCTGTTCCTGGGCCTGCAGTCTCTTAAGCAAGCCTTGCACCAAGAGCTTGGCGATTCCGAAGCCTCCTCCTTTGGCTACGGCCTGCGATACGGCCTGGATGCCCAACTGGTCGAACGTGTCTTTGGCAGGGTCGCCGTCGCCATCATCGTCGGCCCAACCACTTTCCTTCATAGTGCGCCACCAATTGGAAAGGAGCAGGCCTTCAAATTCTGAAGCGGCTTTGTGGAGCTTATGAATTCTGGCGGTTTCGGAACCTGAGAAGTTGGTGATGGCAACTTGACCGGCTGCCGTGCCGCCTGCAGGCGCTGTGTTCAATCTCTTTTCGCCCCAAGGGTTCGGAAATTGCGCAGGCGGTCTCTTCAACGAAAGTGCACCCTGCGGAATATGTGCAGCGATGCCACCGAGCACGGAAGATCCCATCAAATCACCTCCAAATCCGCTTGCAGCGCGCCAGCGGCCTTGATTGCCTGGAGGACCGCGACAATATCTTTTGCAGTTGCACCGATCGACTGGAGCCCGCGAACCAAATCATCGACTGTGGCGCCTTGATTCAATTGGACGGCTTTGGCGGGCTCTTCCTGCGCCTCTACATTTGTTTGGGGAACGACGGTGGTTTGACCCTTCGAGAAAGGCTCTGGCTGCGAAACTTCATACTTGGTTGAAATCTGGACTTCGAGACTGCCCTGAATGATGGAGCAAGGACCAAGGCTTACATCGGCGCCAAGAACAATTGTGCCAGTGCGCTCGTTGATGACCACTTTGGCGGGAGGAGACACGACGAGCGTTGCATCGCTGATTTCTCCAACAAAACCGGGGATGGCATCGGGAGCGAGCCCGGCGAGGCTGACGTTGATGCGCGTGGCGTCGACGGCATGAGCGACGTCGCGATGCACAATTTCGTTGATGGCGCTGGCGGCGCCGGCGGCGGCATCGAAATCCGGGTTGTCCAAAAGAAAGGAAATGTGGTCCATGTGGGAGAGATCGATCGCATCATCCCTCTCGACGATCCCGCCATTGGGGATGCGGCCGACCGTCGGATGGTTCACTTGCGTCAGATTGCCGTGAGAGCCGGCGGTGTAACCCGCGATCGCAAGCGGCCCTTCGGCAGTGGCGTACACTTGCCCATCGCTTGAATGAAGCGGAGTGAGCAGCAGGACGCCACCCTGCAGACTTTTCGCGTCTCCAACCGAGCTCGCTGTCACGTCGATTTTCATACCAGGGCGCGCAAAGGGGGGAAGAACGGCAGTGACGAAAACACCCGCAACGTTGCGCACTTGCACGGATGCGACGGGAATTTGCAGGCCCATTCGCTGGAGGGCGTTCGCAAGCGTCTGTGTGGCAAAGAAGGTCTGCTGTGTATCGCCGGTTCGGTTAAGTCCAACGACGAGCCCATATCCAATGAGCAGGTTGTCGCGGACTCCTTGAATCGTCGCGACATCCTTCAGGCGGACGCGGCGCGGAGGAGTCTTGCCGGCGTCTGCTTGGGCGGCAACGGGCAGGACAGCAGCGAGCAAGAGGATGGAAAGCAGGACGGGGAGGAATTTTCGCGACATAGGCAGTCCCTTCAGAAACCAAGAATCCGGAGCATGAAGCGGACGAGCACGTTGGGTTGGCGCGTGCCGTCGCTGATTACGCCTTTGCCCTTCATCGACACCTCCAACTGGCTGATGGAGCTCGACAGCACGACGTTGGCGGGCGAAATATCTTCACGGCGAATTATGCCCCGCAGGACGAGTGTCTGCCTCTGGTCACTGATGTTCACATCACGCGTCGCTTCGACGACCATGTAGCCGTTCGGAAGGGCTTCGACAATATTTCCGGAAAGCGACGTTGTGAGCGATGTTTGCAACGTGGTTTGCCCTTTGCCGTTGAGCGCCTGGCTGGAGTTCGGAGAGAAAATATTCTGCATGGCAGAGCGCGAGCCGGGAACGCCAAAAAACGCGGAGATATTCGAGGACGCGGCCAGAGTTCGTTGTGTTTGCACAGTTCCCTGCTGGGAGGAGTTGGTAGCCTCGACTAGTTGAATTGTCACCTCATCTCCGCGGACGCGTGCCTTCGTGTCGGAACTCACATCGGCCAGACGCCCATCCGGGTTCCACAGGCTGCCTGCCGAAGGAGAATAGTTGTCGACCCACTGACGCGCGCGGGCCAAGTATTCGTCGAGACCGTCCGAAGCGCCGTCCGAATGGAGAGACTTCTTCGATTTCGAGGTAATGGTCTGGAACGGCGATTGCGCCGAGGCAATAGGCGGCGGGAGGGAAACGAAGATTGATGAGATCAGGGCTAGAAATAGGAAGCTGCGGTGTGAGCAAAAACGCCGAAGAATGTGACAAAGACGATGAGAGGTTTCTTGCTCAGCCATTACGAGCTCTCCTATTGAAATTCGACCTGCACCTCATGAGGCCCGAGAACTGTCCCGACAAAAATGCGTCCATTGTCGATGGACCTGACACGCACTCGGTCTCCCCGATGGCCATTGCCAAGTGGAGTGCCTGCGGTGGTAAGGCGCATTCCGGAAGAACTGGCAACGACCTGCACGGTCTGTCCGGCGCGCACAAGAATCTCCGGCTGGATTGAATCGTCCGGGACTGTCTGGCCGGGACGAAACGCTCGCCGACTGACTCCGCCGAAGAGCGGCCGCATAAACTTGTGCTCTGTCCAATCAGGAGATTGGACAGAGCGAAATTCCGTGCGAATCAGGCTTGAAGTGACGGGCACTCCCGGAAGAATGGGTGTGAGCGCAATCGTGACTCGTTCTTCAATCACGCCGTCTACATCGACCCAGAACGAAGGGAGTTGCGGTTCCGACGAAATTGACAACCGGATGTGGGTGATCCCTGGGCCTAGGTCAGCCTCGATGGACTCGATCTTCAGCGTCGGCGAATCCGTCCCTACAAGAACCGGAGCGTAAAAGTGAATGTCTGAATCCGCGAGAGGATGCGAGACGCGAAGATTCTTGCCATCCACGACGGCATCAACGGCCAAGAGAACTTCCGCGCGCGTGAGCACACGCGACCAGCGGAGGACATTGGCTCCGCCCAGAATACTCAATCGAGTCGCCAACAGCGGATACGGTTTTATCGCCTCTTCGATTTCCTGGCTGGAAACGCGTCGAACGCGCCCGGGAGGTGGAGCGCTGCCAACGACTATGTTTGAGGCTTGCTTTCGAAGATTCTCCGCTGCAGATTCGTCGAGGAGATCGGAGAGGAAAATATCATCGTGACGGACTTCGATGGATTGGCGCAGGGGAACCGCGGTGGCTCCCTCTTGATCGAAGCACCGCTTCGAAGGCAGCGAACATGTTCCACGATGGTCCCCTGCAGTGGTCGCGCCTGGAAGGAGGAGACCGCCCGCCATCACGCCTGACAATAGAACCATTTTCAAATCGCGCACGTCATAGCTCCTATTACGTCGTCAGGCCATTCAACGTCTGGAACATTTCATCTGCGGCGTGAACGACGCGCGAGTTTGATTCGTAGGAGCGCTGCGCGAGAATCAGGTTGACGAACTCGGTGACAATGTCGACGTTGGATTCTTCGAGCGCCCCCTGCTGGATCGTGCCGAGCCCTTCGGCCCCGCCGGGTGTTCCGAGGATGGGATCACCGGAGGCACCGGTGGATTCGAGCAGGTTCTGACCGACGCTATTGAGCCCGCCGGGATTTTGAAACAGAGCAAGCTGAATAGTGCCAATCTGTGCGGGTTGCTGCTGGTTGGGCTGCGTCACGCTGACGGTTCCATCGGTTCCGACGGTTATCGTCAATGCGTCGGGAGGAACCGTGATGGCGGGCTGCAGCGGATTGCCGTCGGAAGTAACGATGTTGCCGACGTTGTCAAGATGGAAGCTGCCGTCGCGAGTGTAGGCAATCTGTCCGTTCGGGAGAAGGACCTGAAAAAATCCCTGGCCCTGAATTGCCAAATCGAGAGGATTGCCTGTCATATCGAAATTTCCCTGCGTGGGAATGATTTCGGAGGAGGCGGAACGCGCGCCAAGGCCCACTTGCAATCCAGCGGGAATGATCGTCTGCTGTGTCGATGGGGCTCCGGGAGTGACGATATTTTGGTAAAGGAGATCCTGAAATTGCAGCCGCCGTTCCCTGAATCCGGCCGTGTTTGCGTTCGCCAGGTTGTTTGCGATGTTGTCAAGCGAGAGGTCCTGGGCCTCCATCCCGCTCGCGGCCGTATAAAGCGATCGAAACATGGTGTCATTCCCTCCTGTGGCTAATCGCGCGCGAGATCAGTCTCGGCGGTTTTGTCAAAATCATTCTGGAAAATCGAAAGTGTGCGTTCGAGAAGCTCGGAATGCCTTTGCAGCGCCATCATCGTCACGGTCTGCTCGATGGGATTGAGGTTCGACGATTCGAGCATGTCCTGTGACACCGTCGACGATTTCGCGGGTGCGGCCGCATCCGGAGGAGCGATGAAGTTGCTGCTTCCTTCGGGAACGAGATTCGTGTCCGGAGAGAACTCCGCCAATTGCATTTGACCCACCGTGGCGCCGGCGACAGATACGGTTCCGTCCGAGGCGATTTCAACTTTTCCGGGAGGAATCTGGATCGGAAGGTTCTTCGGCCCGAGCACCGGGTCTCCCGCTTGTGTGACGATTTGACGCGCCGCGCTAAGGTGAAAATCTCCGTTGCGGGTGTAGCGGATTCCGTTCGGCGTCTGCACCACAAAGAATGCCGGCCCGGAAATGGCGACATCCGTGGGGTTGCCGGTTTTTTCAAGATTGCCCTGGCGAAGGTCCACTTCGGCGCCTCCCAGCACGCCATAATCGTTGATCACCTGGTTGAGCGGGCTCAGAGGAATGCTTGCGAGGTTGGCTGTGACGGAGCGATAGAACTCGCGCTCGCTGCGAAAACCGGTGGTGTTGATATTGGCCAGGTTGTTGGCGATTACATCCAGAGCCTGAATGCGAGCGACGAGCCCAGTGAAAGCTGCATAGTAGCCGCTGTCCATAGCCAGTTCCCGGCGCTGCACGTTGCAACGCTCTGGCCAAAGCTCGGCGCAAATGCAGACTGGCGCAATCGTATGAAAAGAGAAGTGATCGAAACAGGCGGCAAACGTATGGCCGGCAAAAACCACGATGAGAAGGAATCACTTGCCGGATCAAAGATCCCTTCTAGGCAAGAAATGCCTCACTATTCAGAACACATCGATCAAACGCTCGATGCGAATCAGCCGCTCAATTCAAGCGTGATGCTGATCGGCTTGCCTTCGTAGAGGAAATACACCTTGATCTGGTGTCCTCCGGAGTGGGGATAGACGTCGTAATTCTCTCCTGTGATCACAGTGGGAACAGAAAGAGCGCATCCGTCGGAGAGCCCGGAGATTTTTCCCTTAAAGTTTCCCGCCAGCATATTGGCCACTTCGCCGAGCGCGTCATAGACCGCCGATTCATCGCCAGGGTTCTGCCCTCCCAGCATCTTAGTGGCGATACTGTGGGCGCTTTCCTTCGAGCAACGAATCCGGAAGACGGCTGTCAGCGAGCCGGCCATGCCTACCATGGCGCACACCTGCCCGGGGCGCTCCCCGGAGGGAGCTTGCGCCGCATCGATATTTGCATTGAGCATAAGCTGAAAAACTTCCGTGGCAGACTGGACGATGATGGCAGGCCACGTCGAATCGGGCTGGACGCGCGCGGGGCGATCGGACAAGATCGGATTCATTGCGCGGCCGCCAGCAGAGGTGTCACGCGCTCTTTCACCTGGTCGGGCGTGAACGGCTTGCGAATGTAACCCCGGGCGCCTGCTGAAAGCGCTTCGACGACACGCGATTCACTGCCTTCCGTGGTGATCATCACCACCGGTGTGCCCTTTGCGTTTTCAACAGCCTGCAATCCATGCAGGAATTCCAATCCGTCCATGGCCGGCATGTTGATGTCGCTCAGAATCAAATCCACCCTTCGTCCCTGCAGCGCAGCGAGCCCTTCCAGGCCGTTATTGGCCTCAAGGACTTCGGTCAGGTCGATGCCCGCCTGCCGCAGGCACCGCTCGACAATTTTGCGCATCACTGCAGAATCGTCCACGATCAGGACGCGAATCGGCTTCATTGCCTTTCCTCCCTCACTTCGCGGGTGATCCTGCCGCGGAGGGGAGCGTCGGCGGCGTCCATTGGTTTGAATCGAGAAACGGGATGAGGCTCAGAAAATCGCGCATGAGCACGTCCGCCAGGTCCGCTCGCTGCTCGCTTTCGGGGAAGGCAAGAAAAGACCGCTGGCCAGTCGCTCCCCCAGCATTGCGATGTGATTGGCTGAACGAGCGGAAGAGGGCCGCTAGATAAATTGCCTCCGGTGGCTTTGGGCTTGCGGGAGGTTGCCCCGCGGCCTCGCCAGCAAGAGTCCCCTCGGACCAGAGTGTCGCCAGAATGCGCAGCCTATCGACGCCCAACTGAATGGCAGCCTCCTCGACTGTCGTACTCCCAGCATCCGGAGAGAGCGCAAGAGAATTGGTCATGCGGACCACGAGCGCTTCGAAAGCGGGGTGGGAACGAATCTCATCGCAGATGGAGCCAAGCTCGACCGGGTTGGTGAGAAGAAGGTCCGTCAAACGCTGCAGTCTTTCCGACGCCGGCGCTGCTCCTTCTTCGTCAAGAAAGGTCGAAAACACTCGCGCCAACTGTGGCTTGGAACTCGCCGTTTCAGTGTTCGATGGGGGCTCTTCTCTTGCGACCAGCATATGCACTCCCGTTTGGCAAAGGCCTGTCTGGAGTTCTGTATCGGCCATCGATAAGGTGGCTTTAGGAGCTAAAGATTTTGCCTGAGGGGCACGCGGACGCTTGCAACACCGAGGAACTACGCGATTGGTGAGTGCCAGTCTGAACCAGAGAGAATTTGTCAGGCGCCGTAATGGGCGGGAGGAAGGCGAAAGAGGAGGTCCCATGGGCGTCCCGCAGCAAGGAGGCGCGCCCATAAGTAGCGCCTGGGCCGGACAAGACGCAACTCCTCGGCACCGAGCTTGAGGGCGTAGTCTCGAATCGTGCGGGCCATCTCGGATGGCTCCCAATGTTTGTCGAACACGATTTCTGTCCTGCGTTCCGAGCTCCGCAATTCTTCCATGGCCCGCTCCATGGCCTGCTCGGTCACAACGCAGGGGTGCGTCCGACCGCCGAGTAACCGCTCAATCGAATAAACCGCCGTGTGATCGATGTCGTGCGAAAAAGCAAGAAAGAGATCGTGGTTTTCCCGCAAATAGTGGACCGGCAACATATTGCAGGACTCGAGAAGAATCCGCGGCAGAAGGTGCATGCACTGCCGATAGCCTGAATCCTTCTCCAATGGAAAAAAGGCGCAGCCCCACTGAGCGGCAAGCGCCGCAGAAATATCTTCCGCCGAAGCGATGCCAAGGCGGATTAGCAAACGCCCCAGACGGTCGGGGGCTTCCTCCTTCTGCGCGCGGAGCGCCAGCTTCAGATCTGCCTCCGTGATGACCCCGCGGCCCAGCAACAGCAGGCCGATCGGGACGCGGCTGGACCGCGTAAGGGGCTCGTCCGGCGACCGAAGCAATCCCCGGAAAACGTCCGTAATCGCGACTTCAAAGCAATCTAAACTGCAATACCAGCGCCCCTGCAGAAACACGCCGTCCTGCGAGCCGCGCATCAAGCGGCGGAAAAACCCGCGGAACTCGCAACGGGGGTTCTCGCAGGTCAAGGCTATCGTCGCCGCGCGGCTGTAACGCGTGGCAAGTTCTCCGCCCAGCATTGTGCGGCCGTCCTTTCCTCCCAGGCTTACGTCTCGATAGATTCGAGCCTTTGCCGGGGGTGCTCAATTTCCGTGATGCGCAGGCCGTAGCTTCCATCAACAATCACCACATCCCCGCGAGCAATCACGCGGCCGCCCACGAGCAGTTCGGCCGGCTCGGAAACACTTCGATTGAGCTCGATCACCGAACCGGGCCGCAATTCCAGAATGTCCCGAAGCACCATTTCTCGCTGGCCGAAACGCAGAATTGCCTCAAGCTCCACATCGAGCAACATGTCGAGGTTCGTGGGAGCCAGGGCGGCGCCATCCGGAGGGACCGTGGCGGATGAGCCAAGGTTCGCGGCGGATTGTGACGCACCCGCCGACGCAGCGGCTACTTTTCCGGCTGGTGCGGGGGCAGCGCCCGCCACTGCAGGAGGCCGAGGCTCCGGAACCTGGGGCGTCGCGGAAGAAATCGACGCCGCGAGTGAGGAGTCGAGACATGCAAGCCAGTGGATGGGCGTGAGCTGCGGTGACGAGAGGACCCAGGATTGCTGAAACGATGGGGCCCATTGCGGTTTTTCACTCCCCCCGCCAAGCTCAAATGCAACTTCATGCCCGTACTTGGATTTGCAGGCGCTTGCCGCCAGTCCGGCAAACTGCCGCAAGAGTTCCTTGAAGGCATCGGCGCAGGCTCCGTCGAGCGGAACCGTCGGGTCAACCGGCTCCTGCATGAGCATTTGAGCCAGCCGCACGGCGTCGGACGTGGGCAATTGAAAGGCCTGCTCCCCCGAAAGTTTTCCAGAAGTTTTCCAGGAGACCCAAATCGGCAAGTCGATGGATTCCGGCGACGCACTGGAATCCGGCAAAGGGGTGGCCATGACTGCGGAGCCGTGCAACTGTTCGAGAACCTTGGAAGCTGCTTCCGCCCAGAGACGCAGATATTCCTGCTCCGGCCTCGGAGAACTCAGGGATGAATCCTGGCTCATGCCTTTTCCTTTGCCGTTTCCTTGGCGCGAATCCACTCTTGAATCAGCCCGCCGCGAACCGGCCCGCAACTGACCGGCAATCCAGTGAAGACGGGCCGGCCGTTTACCGCGACGAACATTGGGTCGTTCAACGAATGCCGCAAGCGAATCACCTGGCCGGGTTGCATGTCCACAATGTCGCCGATGCGCAATGCGACGTTGCAAAGGTCTAGATCGATCGTAAAGGCGCATTCCATCAGCCGCCGCTTCAAGCGTTCGCTTTGCCCGGCCGAGGGTTTGCGCCTTTGCACCATGCCTGCCGCAAGCTTGCGCAACAGCGCATTGGAAACCACGGCAGGAAAGGCCAGGTTCAGCAACCCTCGCACATCGTTGAGGCTGATCTCGAAGCTGAGGTTCAACACGCGCTCGCCGGGAGACATTAGCCCGACGATCTGCGACTGTTTCTGCCGCTGTCCTACGTTGAAAACCACAGGAAGCACCGGTTGCCAAGTGGTCTGCAATTCACGGCATACAATCGCGACCACGATCTCCATGATTTGCTCTTCGATTTCCGTAAGGTCGCGAGGCTCGGCCATCGGCTGCCCGGGACCTCCCAGAAGCAAATCGATCATCGGAAACACGATGGCCAAATCGAGCTGAATCACAGCCAGTTCCTCCATCGGATTCAGTTGCACGGTGGTGAAATAGGTCTGCTCGGGCAGGCGGCTGAGAAACTCGCTGTAGTTGATCTGCTCGACGGCCACCAGGCTGGCCTGAAATCCAACGCGCAGATAGGCGCCGAGGGAATTCGCGACGCTGGGGGCAAACGACTCGTGCAGCATCGTCACCTGGCGAACCTGTTCCTTGCCGAGTTCTCCCGCTTGGTGAAAATCGCAGGGGCGGATCTGGCGATGTTGTTCCGGCGCCTGTTTTGAGGCCGTTCCTTGCGCCGCCTTGAAAAGAAGATCGATCTCTTCCTGGTTCAGGATTTTTTCCACGTTGTATCCTCGGAAAGAACCTTGCACATCCCCCCGTTTGGACCTGGTGGTGGACCGCCCGGAGCAAGCGATTGGGAAGATTTGGCCGTGCTGTCTTTCTTGATTGCCGACTCGCTACCGCCGGAACCCTTTCCATGGCTTTCCGAATCCGCCGAGCTCCTGCCCAAGAGCCCCTGCAACCGCACTCGCAAACGGAGCAGAGCCGTGGTGTGAATCTGCGAAACCCGCGATTCTCCGATCCCAAGGACGACGCCCACTTCCTTCATGGTGAGTTCCTCGAAGTGGTAGAGCGCCAACACCTCTCGCTCGCGTTCCGGAAGCTCTCCAATCGCCTTCGAAAGCAGTTCCGTCATTTCCGAGCGCAGAGTGCGATGAAATGGATCGTCCTCCGCCGATCGCACCTTGGATTGCAGCGACTCGTCCGGCCCGCCCGTTTCCGGCGACTCGCTGGGCAAACTCCCAATGTCGAGCCCGCGTAAATCTCCGAGCAAATGATGCAGTGCGTCGAGGGAGACGCCCAACTCTTCGGCGATTTCCGGCTCGCTCGGGTCGCGTCCCAGGCGCGCCTTGCAAGCGGCGATGGCCTGTTCGAGGCGACGCGCCTGGCGGCGGAGAGCGCGGGGGCTCCAGTCGATCTGCCGGAGGCTGTCGAGAATCGCGCCGCGGATGCGGAATTCGGCGTAGTGCTTTAGTTGCACGTTTTTTGCCGGATCGTACTTGCGCACTGCGTCCATCAGCCCGAGGATTCCCGCATGCACCAGGTCCTCGAGCAACACTTGCGGCGGTAAGCGGTCGTGAATTCGCCGCGCGATATACTGGACCTGCGGCAAATGCTCGAGGAGCAGGCGGTCGCGTTCGGGCTCCGACAGCTCCGAATAAGGCCGCGCGAGACGCTCTTCGGTCTGCATTACTCCGCCGCTCCTTTCACGGTTGCCCGCCGCTGCACTCTGGTCATTGCACCATTCCCATCGACTGCACTTGAACTACCGCTGGAATCTCGGCTGGCGAGAGCACCGTAATCCGCGGGACAAACGGCTCAAGCATGCGCCGCAGATGAAACCGCGCGGGGCTTCCGCAAAGCAGGACTGGGGCGGCAATCGTCACCTGATCTCCGGCCACGCGCCGCAGCCCTTCGAGAACCCTCCGCAAGAAGCTGGTTTGCAACGCCGGAGCCCGCGCAGCAGTAGCTTGGGAGTCAAATGCGCGATTTAGCTCTTCTTCAAGTGACGGGTCTACCGAGAGAACCTTTAGTTTGCCGTCCTCCTGTAGGAGCGGCTGGACCACGGCGCGGCCAAGCGACTGCCGCACGGCTTCGACCAGCGAGACGATCCCTCGGTTCACGGCCGCCGCGTCAATTAGCGTTTCAAGGATGGACGCCAGATCACGGATAGACACCTGCTCGCGCAAAAGCTGCTGCAGAATTTTTTCCGTCTCACCCAAGCTGAGGACGCGGGGGACCAGTTCTTCGACCAGCTTCGGATGCGTCTCGCCAATTGCGTCGAGCAGCCGTTTCGTCTCCTGCCTCGTCAGAACTTCGTGGGCGTGGCGGCGCACGACTTCCGCCAAGTGTGTCGCGATCACCGAGGTTTGATCGACCACCGCGTAACCAGCACTCAGCGCAATTTCCCGCATCTCCTGCGGAATCCAGCGTGCGGGCACTCCAAACGCGGGTTCGCGGGTTTCAATTCCCTGCAGTGGAGGCGGCGTCGACTCCGAGCTGATGGCCAGCAACCAGTCTTGATACGTCTCGCCGCGCGCAATCTCGGCGCCTCGCAACCGGAAAACGTACTCGCGCGGCTTGAGCCGCATGTTGTCCGTAATGTGGATGGCAGGGACGATGAACCCGAGTTCGGTGGCCAAGTGTCGACGCAACGCGCGAATCCGCGGCAGCATCTGCCCGCCCTGTTTCTGATCCACCAGCGGAATCAGGCCGTAGCCGACTTCGACGCTTAGTTCGTCAAGCTTCAACAAACCTTCGAGCTGCTCCTGCGCCGAAGGCTTGCGCTCGATTTCCGCTTCCTTGGCCGGTCCGGCAGGTACTTCCTGAACGCGCGAGGCGAGAACGGCAAGGCCTGATGAGAGAACCAGAAAGGAAATTTTCGGCAATCCCGGAATCAGCATGAGCGTGGCCATAACTCCGGAAGCGATATAGAGCGGACGGCGCCGGGACAGAAGCTGCCGTCCGAGTTCCGCGCCAATCGTCTGATCTGAAGTCGCGCGCGTCACTACGATCCCTCCCGCCACGGACACCAAGAGCGAGGGAATCAAAGTCACGAGGCCGTCACCGACTGTGAGAATCGTGTAGGTGGTAAGCGCTTCGCGAAACGGCATACCGAGCTGGAAGACGCCGATCAGAAAGCCGGCAATGATATTGATCGCCGTGATGAGAATTGTCGCCAGAGCGTCGCGCTGGCTGAATCGTGCTGCACCATCCATCGCGCCGTAAAACTCCGCTTCGCGCGTAATCTGTTCCCGCCGGGCGCGCGCAGCCCGTTCGTCAATCGCCCCGGCGTTCAGATCGGCGTCGATCGCCATCTGCTTGCCCGGCAGGGCATCGAGCGTGAAACGTGCGGACACTTCTGCTGTCCTCACTGCGCCGTGGTTGATGACGAGATACTGGATGGCGACCAAGGCGAGAAACACGACAAAGCCAACGACGTAGTTCCCTCCCACAACAAATTGACCAAAGGACTCGATCACGCGGCCGGCCGCCGCCGTCCCTTCATTGCCGTGCAAAAGAATTCTCCGCGTGCTCGCCAGGTTCAGAGCCAAACGGAACAGAGTCAACAGGAGCAGCATCGTGGGAAATACGGAAAATTCGACGGGGCGAAGGATATGCAGCGCCGCGAGCAGCACGAGCACGGCGAGTGTAATGCTCGCAGCGAGGAGCAGATCGAGAAGAAATGCAGGGATCGGCACCACCATGACGAAGACGAGCGCCACCGCGGCAACAGGCAATAACCAGTCGCGCGTCACACCGGACGCGGCGGGCAACGATTTTGCGGCGCTAGCCATTTACCCTCATGATGATTTCTCCGGTTTGTCCGTTCGGCCGCCGGGAGCAGGCCCTGCTGCGGTTCCGGACTTTGCCTCCACTCCCGGCGAGCGCTTGCCACGCGCGGACGTTTCTTCCTGCATCTTCTGCTGCGCGCGATAGATGAAGGCCAGCACTTCCGCCACGGCGGTATAGAGCTTCGTGGGAATCGTTCCGCCGATTTCGACGGCCCGATACAGAGCCTGTGCTAGCGGCGGGTTTTCGACGATGGGGATTTCGTGCCAGCGCGCTTCCCGCTTGATGGTCTCCGCGATTTCGCCACGGCCCTTGGCAACACAGACCGGCGCAGGCATTTTTTCGGGGACGTATTCGAGGGCCACGGCAAAATGGTCCGGATTCGTAATCACCACGGTCGCGCGCTTCACCTGCCGCAGCAGGAACCGCCCGCGCATTTCGCGCCTGCGCCGGCGAATGCGGCCGCGCGTTTGCGGATTGCCTTCGACGTCCTTGAACTCGTCCTTGAGTTCCTGCCGCGACATCCGCAGCGACCGCTCGTAATTCCATTTCTGCAGCGCATAGTCCACGCCCGCCCAAGTCAGCAGAATCAGTCCCGCTTTCCAGGTGAATTCGTAGAGAGTGCTGTACATCCAGCCGAGCTCTTCGCGCAAACCAAACGCGGAGGAGTGAACGAGGGTGCCCCACTCGCGCATGACGAGAGCAAAGGCCAGATAGAGAAGCGCGAAGGCGGGCAAGAGAGACTTCAGCATTGGGCTGAGCCCTGCGACGGAAAAAATTCGCGAAACATTGTTCGCTGGGTTGAAACGGTCGAGCTTCGGCTGCAGCGCCTCGGGAGCAATCACGAATCCGCCCTGCATAAAAAGCAAACTGGCGGAGACGAGCCAAGCGAGAATCAGTGGCGGTGCCGCCCAGCGAGCCGCTCCTGCCGCCGTCCATTCGAGCAGCGGCCAGACGCTGCTCAGATCGGTTCGCGTCGATGCCTCCAAAAGACGCCGAAAGAGATCTCCCCACGGAGCGGCCCAGCCACCCTGATACCAGCGAAACAGCAGCGCGATGCCCAGCAGCGTAAAGGCCGAGGGAAGGTCGCGGCTGCGGACCAGTTGGCCTTGCTCCCGCGCCTTTTGCCGCCGCCGGGGAGTCGCTCGTTCTGTCTTCTGCTCGTCGGCCATCGATCAGCCTCGGGCCCGCGCCACCAACAGCAGCCCTTCGACTGTCTTGAGTGCGTGCACGAAATCGCGTTCGAGGAGCCGCGGCCAGAACGTTACCGTCGCCGCCAGCATAGCGATGCCGAGCAGCGCCTTTGCCGAAATGCCGAAAAACAGAGCAGGAAACTGTGGCGATGCCTTGGTGAGAAATCCAACGGTAAAATCCGTCAGCATCGTGACAACGAGAATCGGAAACGCGATCTCCGTTCCGATCAGCCACAGCGCCGTTCCGGCCTTCAGAAAATCTGCTGCGGGAAGTGTTCCCGATACGAGTGCGCCCGGAGGCAAGATGCGGAAACTCTCGCCGAGCACGCGCAGCAACCAGCGATGCGCTCCCAATTCCAGAAACATGAGCAGACCAACCAGCTCGTAAAGAGTTGCGACGACCGTGATTTCCACCTGGGTGTTGGGGTCGATAATGTTTTCGAGCGAGAAGCCGAACTGGAAACTGACGATCTGGCCCGCGAGAATCATTCCTTCGATCACGAACTGAACGCAGAAACCGATCAATAATCCCAACGCCGCTTCGCTCAAAACAACGGCGACAATCTCTCCCGGGCCAGCCGGCAACACAGGCAGCGCAGCGTAGGCCGGAAAAAGCAAGTAGGCGATGAAAAAGGTGAGACCCGCTTTCACCAGCGGAGGAATCGAGACGTTTCCAAAAAACGGTGCGAACGTCATCAGGCCACCCACACGAAGCCCGACCAGAAAAAAACGCGTCACCCAGGTTTCGAGCACGGCTCACCCGTCAGCCTCACCGCGCGTATTGCGCGAAGTTTTCAAACAGAGAAATCGTGAATTCCACCAGCTTGCGCATCATCCAGGGGCTCAGCCAAAACGCAAACACGCCGACGGCGGCGATACGCGGCACGGTCGAAAGCGTTGCATCCTGCATCGACGTCAGCACCTGCCCGAGGCTGATCAGCGCGCTCACTATCATCGCCGCCGCGAGAATCGGCCCACTCACCAGGAACGTAATCTCGAGCGTTCGCCGCGTCAGCTCGATCACCTGCGTCATCGGCATCGACTTTTCTCCTCCCCTGCCTGCGACCGCTCAATGAAAGCTTTTCAGCAGCGATCCCACGACGAGATTCCAGCCGTCCGCTACCACGAACAGCAGTATCTTCAGCGGCGTCGAGATGATCACCGGCGGCAGTTGGAACATTCCGACCGACGTCGTCACCGCCGCCACCACCATGTCCACCACCATGAACGGCAGATAGAGCACAGCGCCGATCTGAAATCCCACTTTCAGCTCGGACAAAATATATGCAGGAATCACGACGCGCATTGGCAGGTCCTGCGGATCGCGCGGGCGCGGCAGACGGGCCATCTCGATGAAGAGCGCCAAATCCTTCTCGCGCGTGAATTTCAGCATGAATTCCCGCACCGGCACGGCTCCTCGGTCGAGCGCTTCCGCCGGCGTAATCTCGCGCCGCTCGAGCGGCACAATGGCCGATTGTTGGATTTGCGCCCCAACCGGCTGCATCAGGAAGTAGGTGAGAAACAGCGCCAAGCCCACGAGCGTTTGATTTGTCGGCGCCGTCTGCGTGCCCAGCGCCTGACGCAGAAAATGAAACACCACCAGGATGCGTACAAACGGCGTCATCGAAAGCAACAGCGCCGGAAGAAACGTCAGAAGCGTCAGAACCAGGACGATAGTCCAAAGCGTCGCGTTGTTCGCCGGGGGCAGGCCGAACGGGAGTCCACGATCGAACTGTGGGGGCACACCGAACGCCGGCCGGGCGGGAAGCAGAGCCGTCGCGGCTATACAACAGAATTGTCCAAGCCGCCTCATGCGCCGCACGCGCCTTCCCGGGTCTTCCGGACAATCTCATTCATGTCCGCTGCCCCTTCCGCTGCGTGCATCCGCGGCTTCTGCCCTCGAAAGTTCTGCAAGCAATGCCAGCGACTGATTCGTTCCCCCTAAGAGAAATCGCTGATCTTCATATCGGACCACGGCAAGGAATCCGCGCTGGCCGAGCGACAAGGTTTCGCACAAACGCAATTGCCGTTCAGCGCGGAACAAGCGATCCCGGCGGAAAACACGCTTCACGATCTCGCCGAGCGCCTCCGTCCAGATTGCAAATTGGTCTGCTATGCGCGCCGTCTGCATGACTTCCTCCCTTTTGGGAGTACCGCCCTTGACATCCGCGTTCACGCCAGTTCCACAACGCGCAGGGCCAAAGCGGCGTCCATTACGTTGAATTCTCCCCACGCGAGAACTGTTTCCCCGATTTTTACCGGGGCATTTGCGCCCGATTGCTGCGCCGAAAACACGATCGACCCCTTTTCGAGCCGGAACAGTTCACGGACTGTCAGCCCAACGATCGGGACATCCACCGATACGGAGACATTCACGAACCGCAGCTCGCCCCACGAGTCATCTGCCGTAGGAAGTGCGGAGGGCGCCGGTGAAGGTTTCGGAAGCGCTTTTTCTCCTGCGGTCATGGCTCAGTGCTGCACCAGAAATTCCGTGAAGTAAACCTCATGACAGTGCAGTTCCGGCATTCGTTCCTGAATTGCTTGAAGCAGGTCTGCGCGCAGCTTGTCTTTTCCCTGCGAGGTCAACAGTTCGTCCACTGTCCGCGTTCCGAGCACCGTCAAGATCGTGTCTCGAAGTTCGCCCACGTGCGGAGAGCGCCCCGAACTCTCTTTCAGCTCGATCCCCAATCCCAGGTCGATTCCGATGCGCAGATAGCCAGTGCCATCGCCGCCGCCAAGGTTCACCACAAAACTGTCGAGGTGCAGCACGGAGACGACGGACGACGGTGAATCCTCCAGTTGCGTTGATTTTTCTTCGACCGACCGGTGATAGAACCAGGCAGCAACACCCACGGCGACGATCACGAGAAAGCTCATCACCACGACCGTCCCGCTATTCCGCGATTCTCTCCGTGACGCGCGCGCCGGTGCTATGGCTTCTTCTGGCATGAGTCGACGGAGAACATGCAATTGGTGCGCCGAAGTGACGAGGGATGGTTTGATCGGTGGGGAAAGTTGTGTGGTTTAACTGCTTGAAATATCACAGCTTCGCAATGGCCCCGCTAGCTGCCGTTTTCCGATGATTCCGGGAGCAGCGACGGTGATTGCCAATATGGGATTTCTCTAATGAAAAAGACCTCGTGCGAAGGCTCGTTCAGCAGCGATGGCAGCGGCCGAGCCTTCGCAAGGACCTTCAGAATGTTCCCTACTGGATCAAGTTGATCGTGGCCTGCGTAACCGTGTCGAGCGTCGTCACCACTTTCGCATTCGCCTCGTACCCACTCTGCGCCAGAATGAGCTGCGCGAACTGGGTTGAGATGTCCACATTCGATTGTTCGAGCGAGCCGCCGGAGAGCGTTCCTCTTCCACCCGTTCCAGGCGCCCCGATGATGGGCGCGCCCGACGCCAAGCTCGAGAGAAACTCATTCTTTCCGTTGCGGACCAGCCCCTCCTCGTTCGGAAAATTGGCGAGCAGGATCTGCCCGAGCGCCTGCGTTTGCCCGTTGCTGAATGTTCCCTCAATCGTCCCGTCCGAGTTGATTGTATAACTCGACAGCGAGCCACTCGGATAACCATCTTGCTGCGTTGAAGAAGTCGACGAAGCAGCCGCTTCCTGCGTCAGCAGGCCGTTCCCGTTCGCATCATATAGGTCCCAATTGAACGTCAAAGTATTCGCACCGTCCGCCAACCCGGCAACGTTGATGCCCGTCACGTTACCAGTCGGCGCCGTCAGCTGCCCGCTTCCGTTGAAGGTCAGCGTTCCGGTCTTTACGGTCACCGGATTTCCTGTCTGCCCCACGTCCGCGGCAGGAATGGTGATCGAATAATTCCATGCGCCGGGGCCGGTATTGGTGAAAGTAAATGTCAGCACGTGAGCCGCGCCGAGCGAGTCATAGACCGTCAGAGGCGTGCTAAACGTCCCGGCTGCGGCGGTTCCTGAATCGAGGTTCAGAGAAAGCTGTGCGGTGGTTGTTGCGTTCGGCGGGTTGATTTGTCCTTGGGAAATAGTAAGCGGCCCCGGCGTGGCGTTCGTGTTGATGGCGCCGTTGACGGCTGGTAGACCCAGAATCGTCGCGCCATTTGACGACTCGAGCGTCCCGTTGGAATTGATTGAGAAGTTCCCCGCGCGGAGATACACCTGCGAGCCGTTATCATCCGCCACGAAGAAGCCGTTCCCTTCGATAGCCACGTCGGTGGGAACGCCCGTCGATTGAATTGTTCCCTGCGTGAAATCAGCGGGAATTGATCCGATCTGCGTGCCCACACCCAGTTGAATTGGGTTTCCGTCTCCGCTCGATCCGATCTGCTGATAGAACAAATCCTGAAACGCGGCGGTTGCTCCTTTGTATGCCACCGTGTTTAGGTTCGCCAGATTATTGGAAATCACGCTCAGGTCCTGCGAATCGGCCTGCAATCCCGCCAGTGACGTTGAAAACGATCCCATGGATTTCCTCCTAGAAAGAGTTTGTCTGTTGCGGCGCCCCGTTTTGTCCCGTTGCGGCAGCAGACGAAGCGGGCGACGTTCCAGGAGCCCCCGCGCCCTGCGCCGCCGAACCACTCGGCGAGCTGCCGTTCGTGGACGATCCCGAAGACGTCAGACCGCTCAACGTCTGGTTGATGTTGATAAGCTGTTCGAGCTGGTTGAACTGAACCAGCTCCGTCATGAACGTCGAGGGATCCACGGGATTCAGCGGATCCTGCGCCTGCAACTGCGCGGTCAGGAGCGTGAGAAATGAGTTGCCGGTTAATTCATTGTCAGGCCCCGAAGAAGACGACGAAGAACCGGATCCGCTCGAATTGGAAGTGCCGTTGGTCGATGAGTCTGCTGCGTACGGATTCACCAAATTGGCCTGCGAGATCATTTTTCCCCTCCTTCTTCTGCCCGCGTTAAACGCGAACGCTCAGCCTTCCCGGAGGCGCTGCATCGGTCCATGTATCCACCGCTGATGGCGACAAGCGCTCGATTGCCTGACTGTGTCCTGCATAATCTGCCGCCGCGGCGCGCGGTTGTCCCTGAGACTGCGCTTGCGGCTGCCTTTGCCCTCCCAAATCAAGCCGCCCTCCGACGGAGTTGTTCATCACCGATATCTGGTCCACGCGGAAGCTCTTGTCTGAAAGCGCGTGCTGCAGCGACGGCAGATCGTTCGACAGCATCGCCTGCACGTCGCCGCGCTGCACGCCAATCGTCGCTGTGAGTCCGCTCTGATGAAGCGTCGCGCGCAGATCGATGGTTCCCAGCGTGTCGGTCTGCATCGAAATCCGCATCTCCGCCCCTCCCACGTGCTGATAGAGTTCGCTCGCCTTCACCACGTCGTTGAGCGACGACGGCAGTGTCTGCGGCAACGCCAGCGTTTGTATGGGTGCTTGTGGAGTTGGCTCTGCATGCGCTGCCGTGCCAGAAGTCGTACTCGCATTTCCTCCTGGCGTTAGGCCAAGGCTTGTCCCCGCAAGAGCCGCCTGCCCAGTGGCGCCCTGCGATGCCGTTGATTGTGCGCTCGCGGCTCCTGTGTTTGTCACGATGGTTCCCGCGTTCCCCGCGCAGCTCGATGATGTTCCTTTGTCGTTGGCGGAAGCCGTCGCCGCCTCAAAGCGGCTTGGTCCCGCCGATGGCAAACCGTTGATAGCCGTTCCATCCGCTCCTGAATCCGTGGCCTGCTTTGAACCGTCGCGATTCCCTGCTCCGGAGTCCGCCGACGCATCCGTTGAGGCCGGCAGCGGGCCGCCTGCGCGCACGCTGGCTCCGCTCACTGCCTGTATGGATCCAACGGCTTTTTGCGACTGTCCTTCCGTGACGGATGCAACGTGTGCGGCGAGCCCGGACACTAGTGTCTGGTGCGATGCCGCAACCTGCTGGGACGCGGCAATCGCTCCTACCGGCGTACTCGTTGCTTTCGATGGGCTGTCTGCTCCCGAAGAGCCGCTAATCGCCGTGCCTGCTTCCTGCGCAATCGTCTGCGAGCCTTGGGCGATCAATTGCAGCGCCCGCTCGGCCGCTGCGCGCTGCTCCGCTTCCACCTGTGCCGACGGTTCATTCGCTTGCGCCTGAATGGCTGCCTGCGCCGCTTTTCCCGAGGCAGCGCCGCTTGCACCAAGACCTGCCAGGAGATCGCTCTCTTCGGATTCGAAATCGGTGCTCCCTGCTTCGGTCACTTGTTGGCGCCCTTGATCCTGCTGTGAATCCGCCGCCTTCACGCCGCTCTTCGCCCCATTCGACGCCGATTTGCTATCGGCGCTAGACCCAGGGGCGTCTGCACTCGCGCTCGCATTGCTTCCTGCAAGCGTCTTCCCGATTCCATACGCGAGAAATGAAGGGATCCCGGCGAATGACAGCGCCGCGCCGGCAACATCCCCCAGGATCGCCCGCCACGGAGATTCACTTTTCTCTGAAACGGACGATGAAGATGACTCTGTCGTAGTCTCTGTCGCAGAAGGGGTAGACACACTATCGAATGGCACCTGCGCCGACGAGCCTGGAACGTTTACGGCGCCTGCCGATGGGTTCGAGCCGCCTTGGGTCGAAGCGGACGGATCAGAACTTTTCTCTGCCGTTTGCTTTCGTCCTGGAAGGCCAGGGCGATGTGGTCTCAACACGGTTCCATCCTGCGTCCCGCCGGTTGCAGCTGCGTGCGTATGGCCCGCCCATGCTCCGTATAGCGCGCTCGCAAAATCCGTTGACGCGCCGGGGACCAGAGATGAAGCGCCAAACGAGTTGGCGGAGGAGGCGGGAATCATCTCCGGCGAAGCTTTCGAAACCGATGCGAAGTTCAGCATGGGCGGTCCTGTCGGCATCGGCCGTCGTTGCAAGGTGCTGCCCAAATCCATCAGACGATTTTCATTGGAATGGTTTGTCAGGCTATCGCCTTGCATCTCAACAAATTGGAGATGTACCGCGAAACCAATGGTGGAAAGTGCTCGGTCTCAGGGGAAGGGTGGAAGCGGCAAGGGTTGCCGCCTTGCGCGGCAAAATCTATTCGCTGCCGCCTTCGGGCGCGCGCGTCGCAAGCCGGATCAAGTGCATTTCATCCGCCTGCTTCTGCTCCCGGCGCGACGCCGCTCTTCGATATTCTTCCATCCGACGCGCGCGCAGATTTTCCAGGATCTGCCGCTTCTGCCTCGCCGCCTCAAATACGATTCGTTGCTTTTCGCGCCGCGATTCCACCTGCGATAACCCGTTTTCGAGCGCCCTTATCCTTGCCGCTCGCGCCTGCTCCACTGCCGCCGCGAACTGCAATTCCCCTCCGCTCGTCCCCCCCGCCATCCGCTCCTGCAGTCGCCGCTGCGCTTCCGACGATTCCACGCGCGCCGCGGCAATCTCTTGCCGCAGACGGTTCGCGAGGGCCTGCAGGACCAGCAGCCGCAGCCGCTCGAGCCTCTCAAAGCTCGCGCGGATCTTCAGCACCGATTCGAGCGAGAAACGAAACGCCATGAGGAATTACGACGGCAGCGCCATAAATTGCGCCACGGTCCCTTCGAAGGTGGACTTCTCGTTCTTTTTCTGTTGCAGAAATGCTTGTAATCGAGGCAACACTTCGATCGAGCGGTCGAGAACCGGATCTGCACCCTTCTGGTACGCACCGACGCGAATCAGGTCTTCGGAGGAAACGTAAGACGCCAGCAATTGCCGGAACCGCTGAATCTTCGCGAGATGTTCACTCGAGCACACCGATGTCAGAAGCCGGCTCAGGCTATCGAGAATGGCAATCGGCGGATAGTGGTTTTGCGCCGTCAGCCGGCGGTCGAGCACAATATGTCCATCTAAGAGAGCGCGAACAGCGTCCACCAATGGGTCTTGCTGGTCGTCTCCTTCCATCAACAAACTGTAAAACGCCGTGATGCTGCCGCTCCCAAAATGTCCCGCGCGTTCGACAAGCTGCGCGAGCAGCGAAAACACCGACGGCGTGTAGCCCTTGGCCGTGGGCGGCTCTCCGGCGGCGAGGCCGATTTCCCGCTGGGCCATGGCAAACCGCGTCAGCGAATCGATCACCAGCAGCACGTGCCTGCCCCGCTCGCAAAAATATTCCGCCACGGTGGTCGCCACCAGCGCCGCTCGCAACCTCAGCAGCGGCGACTGGTCGGATGTCGCGACGACCACCACCGACCGCCTGCGCCCCTGCTCACCCAGCGAATCTTCCAGAAATTCCCGCACTTCCCTGCCGCGCTCCCCCACCAGCGCCAACACTGTAAGATCCGCCGAAGTTCCCCGCGCCATCATTCCGACCAGAGTGCTTTTCCCCACGCCGCTGCCGCCAAAAATCCCCACCCGCTGCCCGCGGCCGCACGTCAGCATCGCGTCGATCGCGCGAATGCCGCACCCCAGGGGTTCGCGGATCGGCATTCGCTGCATGGGCCGCGGCGGGGCACCGTGAATCGCGCGAAATTCGGTCGCCGCGATGTTTCCGAGAGAATCGAGCGGCGCGCCCACAGCGTCAATCACGCGCCCGAGCATCGCTTCGCCTACCGGAAGCGATGGATGCACTCCGTGCGTCACCACTCGGTCGCCAAACCGTATACCGCTCGGCCGCTCAAGTGGAATCGTCAGCACCGTGTTGCCGCGGAAACCCACCACCTCTCCCGCGTGCGCCTCACCATCCGCCCCGATGATTTCGCAGGATTCACCCACTGAACAGAACGGCCCGTCGGACTCCACGAGAAAACCCACCGCCTTCTTCACGCGTCCCTCCGAATGCCAGGTGGACATCTGATCGAGCCGCCGGAAAAACGGGTCGAGAAAGCTCTCGCGTTCGCTCATTTCGGCGCCGGACGTTGCGCGAGCAGGTCAAACAGCCCCTGCTCGATTTCCTTTAGCTGCATTTCCAAATTCAAATCCGTCACACCATGCTCGGTCTCGATGCGGCACTGCTTCTCTTGGAGCGATGAGTCGCTGAGCAGCTCCGGAATGGGGGTCAGATCGGAGGCCTCTTTGAGAAACTTCTCCCAAATCGAAAGCTGCGCGGGATTCACACGAAGGCGAACTCCCTTGGCGACGGCAACTTTCTCGAGCGCCACACGGACAAGCCCCGAAAGCAGCAGCGGGTCAATCTGCGCCTCGCGCCGCAAAATCTTCCGCACAATCGCAAGCGCCAGCGCCACCACTTCCCCCTCGACCTGATGGAAGTACTCGTTCCGCTCCCGCGCGAATTCTCGCAGCGCCTCGGCGATGGAAGCTTTCTCTCTTTGCGCAATCGCTTCGGCTTCGGCCCGCGCTTTGTCTGCCCCCTCGCGGAATCCTGCATCCCAGGCTCTCTTTTCCGCCGCGTGCCACTCGTCTTCGCCTACAGGCGCGTCCGTTTGCGATTCCGCAAGTGCAACGGGACGAATTCCTGCCGCCGCAGCGGCCGACACCGTTCCGCCGTTGCCATCTTTCGATTCCTCTGTTCCGCTTTTTCCCGTCCATCCCGGAGCGGGGCGGTAGACAAACAGCTGTGGCGGACGCACGAGGGCTCGCACTCTTCCCTCCCGGTCAGACGATGTAGGCTTCTTCGGACTCATTCGCGAGGACGATCTTTCCCTGCGTCTCAAGCGTTCTCGCCGACTGCACGATCTCCTGCTGCGCCTTTGTCACCACGTTGCTTCGCACGGGCCCAAGCGCTTCCATATCTTCCTTCATCATTTCCACCGCTCGCGATGACATCGTCTTGAAGATGTGGTTCTTCAAATCCTCCGGCGCGCCCTTCAGCGCTGTCGCCAGAGATTTCTTGTCCACCGCCGCCAGCAATTCACGGATCCCTGATTCCGGCACACCCAGCAGGTCCTCAAAAGTGAACATATTGTTGCGAATGCTCAGCGCCAGCCGGGCATCGTCCGCCTCCACGTTTTCCAATATCGACTTGCTCACGTTCGGCTCGATGCGATTCAGCAGTTCCGCAGCCGTTTTCACTCCTCCGTACGATCTCCGGCTCTGCTCGCCGAGGGACAATATCTTCCGGTTCAGAACTTGCGATATCTTCTGCACCATCTCCGGTGAGAATTGCTGCATCTCCGCCAGGCGTTTCACAGCTTGCCCCCTTACTTTTTCCGGGAGCAGCACCAGCAACGACGCTGCCGCTTTGCCGCCTAGATGGGCGAGCACCATTGCAATCGTTTGCGGGTGCTCGCCCTGCACGAATTTCACCAGTTGTTGCGGGTCGGCCTTTTGTAGCGTGTCGAAGCTCTTTGTCGAAGCTTCCCTTGCCAGCAGCACCTGATCGAGCAGCACATGCGCCATCTGCTCGCCGAATGCCTTAGTCAACATCTTCTCCGCGATTTCTGCGCCCCCTTCGGCTAGATACTCCTGCGTCAGCGTAAGCTGGTGGTACTCGCGCAGCACTCGGTCGGCAAGTTCCGGTGGAACGCTTTCGAGAGAAGAAATCTGCTGCGTGATCTGTTGCACTTCCTGCGGCTGCAGGCTTTTGTAGAGCGCTGTCGCGGCATCTTCGCCGAGCAGGATCACCAGAATCGCTGCCTTTTCGAGCCCGCTCAGCTCCTGCGCGTCCACTCTCACGAGCGGTTGCCGCCTTCCCGCATCCAGTGGCGCACCAGCAGGCTCGCCTGCTCCGGATCACTCTTCACTTTTTCCGTCAAATGCTTCTTCAGCTTGATCACTCTCTGCAGTTCAGAACTCGCTTCGCCCAGTTGCATCTCCATTTCTTCGGAGGACAATGCACTCCCTGCCTGTCCTGGCAGCGTCACGCTTCCTTCTCCACCCGCTGCTGCTCCCGCCAATTGCGGTCTTGCGTCCGCAGGCAGTTCTCCCGGCACCTTCTGCTCGAAAAGCTTTCGTATTGGCGCAAGGATCGGCTGCAATATCAGGAAGTACGCCAGCACAAACAGGACCAGCAAGAACAGATACCGGATCGCCCACATCCACTTGTCCGCAAACTGACGCACGCGCTCGACGCGCGTCAGCGGTCCCGCAGGCGTCTGAGGCGGCTCTTGAAACGCCACGTTCTGCACGGAGATCACGTCTCCGCGCGTTGCGTCGAATCCCAACGCCGCCTTCGTCAGATCCTCGATCTGCTGCATTTCCTGCGGCGTCCGTTTCCTCCGCACCTCCACCATCTGTCCTTTTGTGTCTTTCTGCTGCTCGATCACGTCGTCAACGAGCACCGCTGCCGCCATCCGTTGAATCCTTCCCACGGGATCGATCGTATGCTTCAACGTCTTGCTCACCAAATACTGCCGCGTTTCGCTGTGTTGGTCTTCCCCTTCGGAATTGACTGCGATAATCGGGTTCAACGGGTTCGACTGTGCGGTCGCTGGCGGCTCTTTTGCTTCCTTTTGTGGGGAAGTTTTCGCGTTCGCTACGGCAGGTGGTTTCCCATTTCCCGCCGGGGCCGCCGGCACGTTGCTCGGCGTTCCCGGAATTCCTTCCGGCGGCGAGCCAGCGAAGTGCTCTTCTTGAATCTGCGTCGAAACCAGGACTGGATTCGATGGATCGTAGGTTTCCTGGGTCGTATCGCCAGAAGTCGGATCGTACGCGACGGTCACGCTCGCCTTCACGTGATCCGCGCCTACGACCGGCGCGAGCGTCGCCACCACTTTTTCCGCCAGTCCCGTCTCCATATCCTCCGACGGCTGCATTCCGTTCATGCCGTCGCGCCCTTTTGCCACCAAAGGCGTCCGCCCGTCTGCGCCAATCAGCGTCACATTTTCCGGCGACAAGTTGTCCACCGCTCCCGCCACCAGATGCGTCACCGCGTTGATCTCGTCCGGCGAAAGCCCGCCGCCACGCACCTTCAGCACCACCGCTGCCTTCGCCACGCGCTCGCGGTCTGTAAACAAGGAATCGTGCGGCAGCACCAGATGTACCCGCACCGATTCGACATCTCCGAGCGTTTCAATGGTGCGTTCGAGTTCTCCTTCGAGCGCCCTCTGGTAGTTCACCTGTTCCGAAAAATCACTGCCAGCCCAGTTCGGCTTGTCGAACAGCTCGAAGCCGAATCGCCCTGTCTCCGGCATTCCTTGCATCGCAAAATTCAGGCGCGTCTTGTTCAGAGCGCTTTCCGGGACGCTGATCGCCGTTCCGTCCGTCGAAACGTCATAGGAAATCCCCTGCACGGCCAGCCGCTGCTCCACCATCTGGGCGTCCGCCGGCGCCAGTCCGGAAAAGAGCACTCGCATCTCTGCCTTTTGCGACAGCCGCACAAAGAGCGCCAGCGTTGCGATCACCGCCACCGCGCTTCCTCCAAGCAGCATCTTCTGCCCAGGCGTTAACGCGCGCAGGAACGCCGCCAATTGTTTGAGGAATTTGTCCACGGATGCTACGGCTCAGCCGCCTCGCCTTCGCCGGAAGATTGCGGAAACCGCCACAACATGCTAGATCGCGACACTGGCCGTGACGATGGGACCCGCTTGCCGGCCGGGCGGATTCCGCGACGTCTTGGATTTTTGTCAGAACTGCATCTGCGATACGGTTTGGTACGCCTGAATAATCTTGTTCCGCACCTGCATCATCATCTGGAACGACAAGTCCGCCTTTTCCACCGCGATCATGGCCGTGTGCAGGTCCTCGCCGTTTCCGCGGAGCAAGTCTTGCACCTTCGCCGACGCCTCCGACTGCACCTGGTTGACCTGCCGCACGGCGCTCTCAAGCGTTTGCACGAAGTCCGGCGCTCCGCCCGGTTCCGATGCAGCCGCCGCCGGCGTCGTAATCTGCGAGAAAGAAGAAATACCGTCGATAGGAATCGCCATCCTTCACTCCTTTTCCCAAATCTCCTTCACGCCGCCTCTTCTCGTTACGACAACAGGTCCAAAGTGGACGTAATCATGTTTTTCGTCGCCAACGCCGCGGAAATGTTCGCTTCATACGACCGCGCCGCACCCATCAGGTTCACTTCCTCCTCAATGGGATTAATTGCAGGCGACAGTACATACCCCTGCGCGTCTGCATCAGGATGCCCCGGATCGTAGCGGCGAATCGGAGGCGTGGGGTCGCGGATTACTCCAGCCACCTGTACACCGCGCGCACTAAAGTCCACCATCGTCGCCAGTTGCTGCCCGAAAGGAAGCGACCACGGCCGTCGCGCGGCAAAGATCACGTGTTCCCGCTGGTACGGCCCTCCCTGATACGTCCGCGTCGTCTCCGAATTTGCGAGATTGCTCGCCACGACTTCCGCGCGCTCCCGCTGCGCCAGCAGCGCCGTTCCCGTTATCGTCAGTACGCCGAATAGGTTCATGACTCCACTCCGTCGTTGATTGCGCCGCGCATCATGTGAAACGTGCCTTTCATCAGCTCGACCGCAATCTTGTATTGCAGTTGCGTCTGTGCCAGCAGGAGACTCTCTCGGTCCAGGCTCACATTGTTGCCGTCCGGCCGCTCGATCAATCCCATCACCGGCTGCACGAATGGCCGCATCGGCTCTTCGTAATCGTCCATGCTCGCCCGCACCATCTCGCTCTGGAACGAAATGTCGCGCGTCTGGTATCCCGGCGTATCGATGTTCGCCAGGTTCGCCGCTACCAGCGTTTGCCTAAACGCCGCTAGGTCCATGAACCGTTCGAGGTAATCCATGTCCGGCGTGTCGATCAGGCTCATGAGTAGCTCCTCGGCGGCAGGTTGTACTCCCTCACTTTATTTCGCATGGTTCGCGTGCAGATTCCCAGCGCCTGCGCCGCGCGCGTCCGGTTTCCGCCGTGCGCTTCGAGCGTTTCCTCCAACAGCCTTCGTTCCATCTCGCGAAGGGAAAGCCCCGCGGCAGCCGCTTGTCCCGGAGCGGATTGTTGTCTCTCGTGGCACGCGTCTCGCCCCATGAGCGAAGGCACCCTCTTTGCATCGAAAAATTCCGGCCCCACTGTTTCGCTGGGATGCAGCGTCACGGCTCGCCGCACCACGTTCTCAAGTTCGCGAACGTTTCCCGGCCATTCGTGCAGCATCAGCCGACTCATCAACTCGGCGCTGAAGCTTGTCTCCGCTGCGCGGCCGCGTGGCGCGTAGGCGCGCAGAAAATGCTCCACGAGCCCTGGAATATCCTCGCGCCTCTGCCGCAGCGGCGGCAGCGTCAGCGGCACCACATTCAATCGGTAATACAAATCCGCGCGAAACTTTCCTTGCTCCACCAGCTTCGCAAGCGGCTGGTTCGTCGTTGCAATCACCCGCACATCCACTCGCAGCGGCTTCGTGTCTCCCAACCGGTCCACTTCCCGCTCTTGCAGCGTTCGCAGCAGCTTCGGTTGCAGCATCAGAGGCATCTCGCCAATCTCGTCGAGCAGCAGCGTGCCGGTGTGCGCGAGTTCGAATTTTCCCGGCTTGGCCGTCAGCGCGCCCGTGAACGCTCCGCGTGCGTGCCCGAACAACTCGCTTTCAAGGAGCGTGTCGGGGAACGCCGCACAATTCACCGCCACCATCGGCCGGCTTCTGCGCGCGCTCGCCTGATGGATCATCCTCGCCAGCAACTCTTTTCCCGTTCCGCTTTCCGCTTCGATCAGAATGTCCGTATCGGTCTGCGCCGCCATTCGTGCCCGTTCCACCACTCCCGCGAGAGCCGCCGACTTACCTGCCAACAAATGTATGTTTCTCCCTACGTCGCAGGAGCTCCGGCGCGCCAAGACTCTTTCTGCAGCGTCTTTCAGTTGCGTGAATGCCACCGGCTTCACCAGATAATCGCAAGCGCCCTCATGAATCGCTCTCACGGCCTCCGGTACTGTCGCAAACGCCGTCAGGAAGATCACTGCCACTTCGGGCGACATTTGCCGGATTTCCCGCATTACGCCCAACCCGTCGCCGTCCGGCATCCTCATGTCCGTCACCACCAACGGGCATGGCGTGCGCCGGAATTTTGCGAGTGCGTCTCCCGCGCCATACGCGGTCTCGACATCCCATCCGTCCCGACGAAAATTCGCTTCGAGCGCCGCTCGCATCGGCGCTTCGTCATCCACCACCAGCACGTGATTCATCTCCTACCTCTCCCGTGGAAGCGTCAATGTAAAGGTCGTACCGGCCTTCGGCTCGCTCTTTACTCGAATCGTGCCTTCGTGCTGCTCCACAACGGCGCGGCACACCGCCAATCCCAGCCCCGGATTTCCCGTGTTCAGCGTGTATCCCGGTTCAAAAATCTTTTCGAGATGCTCCACCGCAATCCCGCAGCCCGTGTCTTCAATCTCGATTTCCACGCTCCTGCACGTATGCGGATTCTCCCAGCCGGCGCGGATCGAAAGCGTCCCGCCCATGTTCATCGCCCGGAAGGCATTAACCGCGAGATTAAAGAAAACCTGCTGCAGCCGGTGGGCGTCCGCCGGAATCTCGACCTCCCCGACCGAATTCTCAAAATCGATCCTCAGCCCCGCCTGCCGGGCCAGAGGCCGCAGGAAATCCACGGACTCGCGTAGTAGCCTCCCGAGATTCACGCTCTTCAATTGCGGCTTCGGCTGGCTGTGATACTGCAACACGTTGTTCACGGTCGCCGAGAGTAGCCTCAGTCCCGCTTGAATGTGGTCGGTCCACCGCCGCAAATCCGGCTGTGTGGCCGCGGCATCGGCCAGCAGTCCCGCAAACAGCTCCAGGCTCCCGAGCGGGTTTCGTATCTCATGCGCCAGGAGCGTCGCCATCTCCGCCAGCGACTCTCTGCGCCGCATCCGCTCGCCGCGCGCCGCGCACTCCTTTTCTTCCGTCACGTCGCGCAACAGAAAGACGGACTCTCCCGCCGCGCCTTCTCCCCGCCCGTCTCCCAGCACCGCGCACGTAATTCCAACCGTTCGCCGCCGCTCTCCGTTCTCATCCGGCCATTCACGCTCCCATTGGCCGCCGTCGTCTTCTTCTTGCATTTCCGCCAATAGCTCCTGAAACATCCCCACGGCCAATTCCGTCATCCCCCCTCGCATCACTGGTGCCAACACTCGCTTCGCTTCCGGATTCGCCATCCGGATCCTACCCAACCGGTCCGTCACCACAACTCCGCACGGAAGTCCCTCGATCACCTGCGACAAATACACGCGCATCCTGGCGTTTTCTTCGAGGCTCGACGCGAGGTCGCGATTCGTCCGCTCCAACTCAAATCGCAATCTAAGAACTTCCGCTTGCAGTTGTCCGTAGGATTTTTCAAGGGAACGCGCGGCCAGTTGGAAGGTTTCAAACGCGCGCGAGAGAGATTTCTCTGCCGCCACGTCCCGGCTCGCCGCGCCTCGTGGCCTCTTCGCACCTCCTCTTCCTGAGGCGTGCGGGAGAGCGACAGGCATCTGCGCCTTTGGCGCTTGAGCCTTCACCGTTGCTGGCGCAGCAGGCATGGCACGGCAGTCCTTGCACGGCAAGTTCCACCCGCCTGCCTCGTTTCTTAGAACTTTCTGAGGTTCACGCCGCCTCGGACGGCATCACCAGATCTTCCGGCTCAATTTCCGGTTTCTCTTCGGCCAGCACAAACGCCCGCTCGATCCAATGTTGTAGCTCCCGCACGTTTCCCGACCACGAGTGCCGCCGCAAAATTCCTGCCGCCGCGACGTTGAACATTTTTGGCTTCACGTTTGCCTGCCGGCACAGTGACGTCAGGAATTCCTGCGCTAGCGGCTGGATGTCCTCTGGCCGGTTGCGCAGCGGCGGCAATTCGATTGGAAACACCGCCAGCCGGTAATACAAGTCCTCGCGAAACTGCTTTTCCTTCATGCGCTGCATCAGGTCTGCATTCGTCGCCGCCATCAGCCGCGTATCCACCTTGAAAACATCCGGGCTGCCCAGCCTCTGCACTTCGCCTTCCTGCACGAACCGCAGCAGCTTCGCTTGCATCCCCAGCGGCAGCTCGCCCACTTCGTCGAGCAATAGTGTTCCTCCGTGCGCCGCGTGAATCCGTCCGACCCGCGATTGAAACGCTCCGGTAAACGCACCCCGCGTGAATCCAAACAACTCCGCCTCGAGCAGGCTTTCCGGAATGGCCGCGCAGTTCACCACGATGAACGGCCCGTGGCTCCGCCGGCTCAGCTCGTGAATCCCTCGCGCCACCAGCTCCTTTCCCGTCCCGGTTTCGCCGACGATCAGCACCGTCGTACCTCGTGGAGCCACCAGCCGCGCCAGTCGGTACACTCGCTGCATCCTCGGACTTGACCCAATCATTCCCGGCAGCGATTCGATCGGTGTCACAGGCCGTCCCGCCGCGCTTAGCAGCGTCTTCGTCGAGTTCACCCACGCTTCCGGTAATCTCTCGCACGCGAACTCGTGTCCCGTCGCTCCTTCCCGCTCCGCAACTATCACTCTCACATGTGGGTGCCGCGCCTGGATTGTCGCCGCCAATTCGTCCACGTCGAGATCTTCAATCTGCCGGTCCAAAAACGCCGTCCGCACGCTATTGGCGTCAAGATGCATCAACGCTTCTGCCCCTCCCGCCACCGCAAGCGCTTCTCCCGTTGTGTTCTCCAGTTCTCTTAGAATTTGCTTGCGAAACACCTCGCGGGGGCTCACGATCAGCACACCGGTCCCTGTTTCTGCTGCAAATGCCGTTACGGCTGCCGACATAGTTCGTCTCCCTTTCCGGCTCCTCTGCCGGACTTTTCATGAACTTCCGCTCATCTCGCCTGCACCTGCTCGCCATCGGTTCCGTTACTCCGCATCCTCCCGCACGGTGTATCCAACTCCCCGAACCGTATGAATCAGCTTTCGCTTCGGCGGTAAATCGATCTTCTTCCGTAAGTAATTTATATAGACATCCACAACATTCGTCATCGTGTCGTGCGAAAGGTTCCAGACGTGCTTGACGATCTCCGCGCGACTCACGTTTTGCTCTTCATGCAGCATTAGGTATTCAAGGAGGGAAAATTCCTTTGGAGTCAGCTCCACGCCCACGCCACTTCGGAACACCTTCCTCTCGACGCGGTTTAGTTCCAGGTCCGCCACACG
>DATKPV010000084.1:0-21683 GCA_035523915.1 Candidatus Aquilonibacter sp.
TATCGTGGCCGCTTCAGGCGAACCGCTGGAACCACCAACGCCTGCTCCATGGTAGGTACGTTCGTCCCGCGGAGGCGCGACTCCGCCTCGTGCAACTGGTCGGGCTGGTCGGTTTCATAGTAAGCCTGCACCAACAGCTCCAGGGTGAAAGGGTTATCCTGGTCATCCTGGAGATATGGGATGGCGTCTTCGTATTTCTTCTGATCCATCAGCAGGGTGCCCTGCGCTCCGCTGTAGGAGCTTAGTATGACGCGGTTGCGGCTGCCCATAGCCATGGCCTGGAGTTGCTTCAGTGACTGGTCGGCCAGGGCCTGGTTGCCCGCTTGGGCGGCGCGCACGGTGCGAACCCGCAGAATCCGCGACATCTCTTCGTCTTTGTCGGACTGGGCAATGGTCGCCCGATGTCCCAAGGCGTCTTCCGCTTGCGCCAGATACTTCAGTGCGGCGTTGCCGCTGGACTGATATTCCGCCATATGGCGGTCGGCTTGCGCCTCCTGCAGAGGCTGTTCCTTAGCATGGGCGTTCGCAGCGATTTCCTGGAATTGCTGGTCAGCCACGTCGAACTTGCCGTCGCGCACCCAGGTCATGGCTTTCTGCATTTGGTAAGTAAGACGGTCCGCCTCATTGTGGGCGAAGCGAATGGCCTTGTCATACTCCGCGCGCGCCTGTTCCTGGTCCCCCATCAGAGCGTAGGTATCGCCCAGCCCGAGCTGCGAAGTTACAAAATCAGGATCAATTTTGAGCGCAGCGCGATAGTGTTCCAGCGAGCCCTCGAAGTTGCCCGCCATGCGATCGAGTTCGCCGTAAGAATCCTGCGGGTTGGGTTCTTTGGGCAGCAGGGTGACGTAGCGGTCCATGGCGGCCAGAGCCTTATTGAAGTGGCGATTGCGCGCGTCGACATAAGCCAGATCGTTGAGCGCGGCGGGAAAGTTCTTGTCGATGGCCAGAGCCTTCTCCAGCAGCACCTGCGCCTGTTCATCACCATTCTCGCCCATCAACCAGTTGGCGGCGAGGTAAAGCAGGTGCTTGTCTTTGGGATACATCTCCAACATGTCGTTCATGGCTGCGATGCCGCCGATGTAGTCGCTTTCCTGCACTTTGACGATCCACTCGATCATCAGTTGCTCGCCCGGGGAGAGCTTGGGCGCAACGGCCTTTGCCTTATCGCGGGCGGCACTGACTTCGTGCGGATTGCTGCTATTGAAAGCGATCCACGCCCAAGCCAAGCCGAGATTGGGATCTTCCTGCACCGCGGCGCGCCAGTCGTCGTTGCAGCGTTCGAGATAAAGGTTTTCGTAGTCCTGCATGCCCTTCGCGTAAAGCTCGCGTGCCTTGGGCGACGAAGTGGTGACAGGCAGCGAAGCGGTGGCTCCCCGTTTGAGATGGTGCGCATACAGCGGGGCTGTGCAACACAGCGTAAGAACAAAGATGGCGGAGGCAAAGCGTCGCATCGGAGTCTCCGAACGAATGTATGGAGCGTGAGCTTGGCGGGGAGGAGTTACGAGTGCAGCGTAACATCGTGGTAACCTCGCCCCCTAATGACGGAAGGCATACGACGGTCGGGGAGCCCCGGGGCGGGTGATCTGGGATAACAAACGCTGGAATGTTCCGCACGGAACATTGATGCGATTTTGAAGTGTGCACCGAAGGGCTTTAATAGCCGGGAGCTAATATCAAACAAGTTCTTTATTCTGATGACACTGGCAGCGAGATGCCGATATGCCGGCATCTGGTGTGGCGAGAAAGCCACGGTGGGGAGGCGAATTCGGGAGGCCGGGGCAGGAAAAATTGCATGCAGTTGACAGCGCTGAAGCGGTGCGCCACTCAAAAGAAAAGCCCCTGCCGTGAAGCGGCAGGGGGCTGAGGAAACTAGAGCGGCGCACTTAACTAGAAGCTGAATTTGGCTGCGAGTTGAATGCCGCGAGGTCCGCCGCCTCCCAGGAACGGATTGCCGATGCCGACGTCGCCGGTGGCGGTGATCTGGTATGCGCCATTGCCGACTTCGCGCCCCGCCGCATTCGGGGGAGCAAATCCGCAGACGCATCCGGGAGGTGCAATGATGTTTGCGGCGGGGTCTGCGATGAACGCCGGCAGAACGGGGTTCGAGAAGTTCGGGTGATTGAGAATATTGAAGAAGTCAGCCCGAAGCTGCATCGTCACGCGTTCCGCGATACTCGTGTCTTTGTAGATTGCGAGATCCCACTGCTTGAACGTCGGGCCGGTTAGGGAGTTGCGGCCCAGAGTCCCATAATGCCGGGTACCCGGCTGGCAATCGCTGGCAAACCCGCTGTAATTGCTTGCGTTTATTCCGGCCGCGATCGTGCACGGCATCGCGAAGGAGCTTAACTGCAAAAAGTTCGACGGATTGCCCTTGTCGTAAACAATCGGTCCGACCACATCAGGACGATCAAATCCATCGCCGCCGCCACTGTAGTCATCCTCGTAGTTGTAATTTAGATTGAACGGCTGGCCGCTCTGCAGGGTGACGCTACTGTCCATGCCCCAGCCATTCTTCAACTTCTGCATGCCGCCGCTCATCTTTGGAAGAGCGTAGCTGGCGATCCAGACGAAGCGATGCGGAATATTGAAATTCGAGGGACCATACTCGAGTTGGGGGCGGTTGCTGTCCTGCGGTTGAGCCGCGTTCACGACAAAATCCTCGCCGTCGCTGGAGTTATCGAGGGACTTCGACCAGACATAGTTCACCAGCGTAGTGAACCCGTGGTAGTTCGCCACCCGGAATTGAGTTTGCAACGAGTGGTAGTTGGATTGTCCGGTCGAATTCTCCTGGAAGATATAAGCTGCACCGTACGGGAATCCATAGTTTCTGGGGACAGTGAAATCATTGATCCCGAAAACGCATCCGGTTGAAGCGGGCAATTCTCCCAGATCGCAAGCGGTGATGGTGGCCTGGCTCGGCTGATTTAGATCGAAGAAGCGGAACAGCCGGTGCCCCTGCGATCCCACGTAGCCCACCTGCAACGAAACCTTGCTGGAAAATTGGTGCTGGATGTTGATGTTGTAGTTCTCCATGTACGGAGTCTTAATGTTGCGGTCGAAAGAGAAAATATCGCATTCGACGTTGCAGTTCGGCGCACCGTAAATGGGTGTCCCCGAAATGTAAACACCGTTCGCATCGAAAGCCGCCGGGTTCGCATTGCCCATCTGAACCGGGTCGGGACCGAAGTTGTTATAAGCGGGTCCGGGCGCATAGAAGGTCGGATAGGGCAAGTGGCCCAGCATCATATCCTGAGAAAATGCATCGAAGAACAGACCCCATCCGGCACGAATGACGGTCGTTCCTTTTCCCGTAGGATCCCAGACGGCGCTTAGGCGCGGCGAAAAATCCTTCTTGTCAGGAATGTAGAGACCATCCAGGCCCCCGGAGCCGCCGACCTGCTGCAGCAGTCCGGTAGTGGGAATGAAGTCGGAGAAGAGATTATTTTTCTCCCCCACGACCGCGTAGTAGTCCCAGCGCAAGCCGTAGTTGACAACCAGGCGCGGGGTCACATGATAGGCATCCTGGAAATAAAAGCCGAAACCGTTCTGATAGGTGTGGCGGAGGGTGTCGCCGGTATAGTCGAAAACGCCAAAGCTGGAGGAAGTCTGCGGAATCATTTGCAGCATGTCTTCCAGCGCTCCCAGGTCGCTCAAACCTGTACCGAAGGGCTCGAACCTGATTCTGCCACGAGAATACTTATCGAATCTCTGGTGAACGCTGGTGCGGTGAAATTCCCCGCCGAACTTGATGTCGTGCTTGTTCATTTTCCAGGAGAGACTGTCGATCAATTGATTATTGGTATCCACGCGCTGGCGAGGATCGCCTGAAGTCGCGCCCAGTTGCGAGAAGAAACCCGCGCCGCCAGTGGCATTTGGAGCCAGGATAATGATTGGCAGGCCCTGCGAATTGCAATCCGGGAAAGTTGTGGGAACGTTGCAAAACCCGATGCTCCCTGGATTGAAGCTCTGGTCTTGCGGAAAAAAGCCTTCCGCGAAGCGGTTCCATCCGTAGCGGAATTCGTTCACCTTGGTCGGAGAGACAACGCTCACAAAGGAAATCGAGACCAGTTGCACTCGCGTGGGCGTAACGGTGTCATAGCCGGGCAGTTGACCGCCCGTAGCGTTGAGCGCCAGCGGAAACTGCTGTGTGCTGTCGCCAAAGAAATAGCGACCGCTGATATTGTTTTTGGCATTGAAGCTGTGATCAATCTTTGCAATCACGCTGCTCAGATTGTTCAGCGATGGCGCATTCGCGACGTAATCGGGAGCGAAATTATTGTTGGCATCGAAACATCCGGCATCATTCGAGGTGACTCCCGGGACATAGCGATTCGGGTCGTGGGGGTAAAAATTCACCAGAGCCTGCCCGATGGGGCTAACCGTGCCTCCCGCTCCGGTGATCGCTCCCTGCGCCTGAGCGATCTGCGACAAGGTTGGAACACAATCCAGGGATACAACTCCCACGTTTTCCCGCTGTCCCTCATAATCCAGGTAGAAAAATGTCTTGTCCTTCACGATCGGGCCGCCTAGCGAGCCACCGAACTGGTTGTTGTGGAACGGCGCCTTGGGAAATTGAGACTGATCAAAGTAATTGCGGGCATCGAGCGCATTGTTGCGGAAATATTCGAAAAGATCGCCGTGGAAATCGTTGGTTCCGCTCTTGGTCACGATGTTGACCACTGCGCCGGCATTGCGACCGAATTCTGGCTGGAAGTTCGAGACCACGCGCATGTCGGAAATGGCGTCGATGGGCAAGATGGCTGAAGGCGTGGCAAACACGCCGCCTTGGTTAATGGCCGGGTCGTTTCGGTAGCCATCGTTCATGTCGGTGCCATCGAGCAGGTAGTTATTCGATCGCCCACGCGCGCCGTTCATGGAAAACTCCCCGAATGATCCGGGTGAATCCGTGATCTGATCCGGAGAGCCGGCCACGCCGGGATTCAGGAAAATCAGCTTGGTATAGTCGCGGCCGTTGATTGGCAGGTCCTTCACCTCGCTCTGGGTGAGCACGCCGCCCAGATCGTTCGTTGTGGTTTCGACCATTGGCAGCTGATCGGCGGCCACTTCGACGCGGGTGGAGACTTCGCCCGCCTTCAGCTTGGCATCGACGCGGCGCTCGGTGGCGACATCAACGGTCACATTGTTGGCAATGAAGGTACGGAAGCCGGTCTGGGTGATGGTGACGCTGTAGGCGCCGATGGGCAGTTCGGGCAGCGAATAACTGCCATCTGCGCTGGTTTCAGTGGTGCGCACCAATCCCGTGCCCAGGTTCTTCACGGCTACGGTGGCGCCGGCCACCACCGCGCCTGAGGGATCGGTGACCGTACCAAGAATCGTTCCGCGAAAGGTCTGCCCCAGCAAGTTTGCGGAAGCCAGAAGCAGAAAAACCACGGTGATGCACACCAGCACGATGCGTGCTCTCATGTCACTCTCTCCTTAATTCGACCTTGAATTGCCTGTGAGATACGGGAGTCTCGCTGCGCGGCCCGCGTCCAAGGGCGCGAACGCTTGCGATTCCTGGCAAACGAATCGGATGGGCGTCTCTCCCCGAGCAAGAGTAAACACAGAACAGTAATCAATGCTAATTACCATCGTCAACCAAACACTTTGAATGGGAGCTAGAAGAGTTACGAATGAGATAAGGGTTTGAAAAAAGTAGTCGAGGCGAGCGGTCTCAAAATGCGACGTCTAAGGAAACGAGTATTGCTTTGAAGAGGAAATGAGGCCCTGTGAATCAGAAGTTAAAGGCAACTCCGCCGCGCACGGAGCGAGCAGATTGCACCAGGTAGACCGTCTGGCCATCCTGGCCGAGGACGGGCACGTAACCCTGAGCCAGGAGGTTGCGCAGGTCGACAATAGCGTCCACGTGACCGGGGAAAAGACCCAGGGTCGGGATCGGCTGGCGGATGAAGAGATTCAGGAAGGGGTCCGCTTGCCCCGGAGAGGTGTTGAACATGTCGACGGGCGTCAGGGCAGGGCCGCTGAGCCAGCGGTAAGAGGCGATCCAGCGAGTGTGCGTGCGCGGGATCGAGCCACTAAACTTGGCGGCTACGGCGTGGCGATGTTCGGTGTTCATCCACTGCTGAGCGTTTTGAAGATCTACACCCGGCCGCGAGAGATCGAGAACCCCGCCATAAGCGTAATCCAGGGTTGCGGTCAGATCGGGAGACAGTTTGCGCGCCAGCACGAGGCGGAGGCCGCCGGTATCCATGATATTGCCCGTGTAGGTGAACGTGCCGGAATATACATCGGGAAGCAGGAATCCCCCGGCGGCGGTGACCTCGCCGGTGCCAAGCAGAGCAGTGTTGGCCACACGGTCGGTAAACACTGCGACTTGCAAGCTGTTTTTTCCGACGCGGCGGGAAAGATGAAGCTCCTGATGGTGTGGGGACTCCAGGCGCGTTGTAAACGCGGCCAGACTGATGCGCGGACTGGTTTCTCCCAAGTCCATCGCGGCGGAGTCAGGGAGCTGGCTAACACACGAGCCGGGCAGGGAAGTGGCGTAATCGTATTCCAGGACCGTATTGGGTGAAAGATGCAGGCCGATCGTGCCAAACGGGCGGAATGCAGTGACGCGGCCCAGGAATTGGATGGTCTGGAGTTCGCTGCCGAACTTGAGCTCAAGGACATCGCCGATGGCGACATCGTCGCCAGCCGAAAATCCAAACGATTGCAACGCGGCGTTGTGCAGATTCGGGTCGGAGGGAGCAAACCGGCGAACCGTGATTGCGAGCGAGGGCTCGGATCCGTCGGGCAACCCGTGCGAGTAGGCGGCGCGCAACGCTGCCGCCGGAATGCTGTCGCCGTACCCCAAATTGCCGCTCAGGCCTACCCGGCCAGCAGAGAACACTGAGCGCTGCACTGCGAAGCCAGTGCTGAGATCGGAACCGCTACCGTAACCTTGCGCGGCCGAGCCTGCCAGGAAAGAAAGCTGTCCGGTCAAGTCATGATCCTGATTGTCGGAGCTTGCGCCGGGATCGTCGAGAACGCGCAGAATGGGACGGTTGGCCACGGAGCGCAGCGTCCACTTCCAGTCGTCTTCTTCCTCCGGAACCGAGCGGCGCGGGCCGACCTGCATGACATCGAGCAACGTATTGAGCGTGACGTTGACGTGAGCGCTGCCGCCGGGATGCAAGCCAATTTTTTCCCGCAAGGCCGGAAGAAAAGAAGCAGCGGTAACTCTGATGGTGTAGAGACCGGGAAGCAGATCGCCGGCGGAATAAAAGCCGGCGCCGTCGGTGAATACGGTCAAGCCGGGGGCAAGGGCGCCGGAAATTTCAACCACCGCGCCCATCTGAGGAATACCGGAGGCGTCGCGTACGTATCCGGAGATCGCACCGGGCCGTTCGGCGGCCGATGCGGGCAGTGCCAACCCGACGAACAATGCCCAGACTCCGAGCTTGCGCAGGTTCACTCCAACCCCCGGGAAATCAAGCAGGCGGTTACTCTACAGCAAACACCGCTGAAGGATCAACAGTCTGCTTGGAAATCTTGTCGTCTACCTTGATTTCAATCTTATATACCCCCGGCTGCAGTTTCGCGGGGGCAATCGATTTTTCTAGCGTGACCTGATCGCCGACATTGCCCATCTGTTCGGTCGATTCAGTTGTCTGCACCACAGGCTTGTTGGTGGCCATGTTCACGATGTCATATTCGAAGGTCGCGGAGGGTTTGTTGGTTTTCGAATCGACACCCAGGTTGTACACCTGCATCCAGAAATTGACTTTTTTATCGCGTTCACGCTTGAACATGGCGGGCTTGCCGTCGGCGGGAGCGACCCGGGGCCGAACCTTGGTCTCGCCGATCACGAAGTTTCCAGTACCAATGGCTTTGGTGGGCACCGGCTCTATATCGTCGGCAACGATGAGGCTGGAGGTGGCCAGCTTGTCGTCGGAGAACTCCGGAACCATGATGCCGCGGCTCCACAGGCCCTTGCGGTCGCCGTTGACGTCCTTGACCGCGATTTCGATCTTATAGCGGCCGGGCCGCAGGGGCAGCGCCTTCCAGTAAACCGACGAATTTTCGGCTTCGCGGGGAAGCAGTTCGGCGGGCACATCGACTTGCGCCGTGTCTTCGAAAGTCTGCACCACTTTGTCGGTTAAAGTGCTGACGCGGCCGAAAATATTCACCGTGCCGAGCTGCACACCATCCTTATTCACAAACGTAATGTCGCGGTACTTCATCTGGACAGTAATAGGAACGAGGACCGTGTCGTCGGTGACTTTCACAAAATCGGTACGCACATCAAACGGCATCAAGTTGGTAATGATCTTGGTATTAACGACTTCTTCCAGATCCTTGAATTTGATCGGAGGGGGAGCCTGCAACTTCGCGTACTGTTCCAGGCGATCGAATTCCTTGGTTTGCAAATCTGCACTGTCCGGGCCCAACCCCAACCGCTCCAAGCCGCCCCCGTCAAAGCGCTGCGCCTTATTGGCCAAACCCATTTGTTCCCACAAGGTAAGGCCGGCGTTCGGGGTGTAGAGCAAGGCGTCCTTTTCGGAGCGGTCGAGCGTCATGTGATATTCGCCGCACATGCAGGTGTCGACGAACTCAATAATCACTTCCTGGCCGATGCCCTCGATGTAGCGATAGCGCCAGTCTTCAAAAGGAAACGTCGAGGTTTCGCCGCCACCTTCTTCCATAGGCCGTTCGTAAGAGCCACCAGAAGGATGCGCATCGATCTCATCGGGCGGCCCGTACATGATGTAGATTCGTCCGCGATCGGTCTTCCAGCCAGGGACTCCGGCGGCGAAATGCTCGTTGGCATAAGCGATTCGCCGGTAGTGCTCTTCTTTGTATTCGTTCTCTTCCGTGTCAGGGGTGGGGTCGCGGCGCTGCCAGAAGGCTTCGATGAAGTTGTCGCGTTCCTCATCATTGGAAAGCTGCTTGAAGGCTGCCCTCTCCTCGTCTGTGATGATGTAGACAACGTCTTCGTCCAGCCACTTTTTGTAGACCTTGCTCAACTCCTGTTTCAAAGCCCGCTCGTTTTTCTTCTTTTGCTTCTCGGTGAGTGCACGCTTCAGCGGATCACCCTGATCTTGCGGCTGCTGCTTGGGGGTGGTTACTGTCGCGTCGCCTGACTGGTCGCCGGAATTGGCGGGCTTATCGTTCTGCCCTTGCGCTGCGGTGGTCAGGATTAGGGAAAGTCCTATCAGAACCGGAAGCAGGAAATAATGTGAACGGACCCGGGACATTGAGGAGACTCCTGCCGGAATGGCCTGGTTGATTATTTTAGGCCCCCGACCGGGCGAAAGCAAGGCTAAGTCGCGGCCAGAGAACAAATTGGCGATTGCCGAGCCAGCCTCAGTGTTGGAAGCCAAGACATGATCTTCGAGTTGCCCGTGACCGCATCAAAAGGTGGACCTCCGGCTTCGAACCGCCCACGTTATAATTGAGGGTTTTAGGCGAGCTAACCCTTGGTTCTTCGGGCTCTTCCCTAAGGTTCTTCGATTTGGGCACGGAACTTTACCGCCGCCAGGATCGTACCAGAAGGTGTGTCCGTCAAACCCTCGGTTACTAGCCTGGGAGTGCATCGCTGTAGGTCGAAAAAGCGAGAAGCGGGACCAAAGGCCGGGACTGACGGGAAATGAAACCCTGGAAGAAAATTGCGATCGGCGCAGGTGTGTTGGTCGCGCTCGCCGCCATCGTCGCCTTTTCGGTTCACCAGAGCAGCAAGAACGTGGTGACAGTGCAGACGGCCAAGGTACAGCGCCAGGATTTGTCGGCGGTGGTGAGTGGATCGGGAGAAATTAAGCCAAAGACCTACGTAAACATCGGCGCCAACGCGTTTGGCAAAATCACCCACCTGTTCGTGAAGGAAGGCGACAAGGTCAGGAAGGGACAGTTGCTGGCACAACTGGAAAACGTGCAGTCTTCGGCCGATGTGAATGCCAACCGGGCGTCGCTGCAGGCGGCCGAAACCGACGCGGTTGCAGCCGATGCCGCGCTGAAAACCGCGCAAGCCGATCTTTTTCGCGCAAGGGCCGATTACGACCGCAACAAGCTCGATTGGAGCCGCGCCCAGTCTCTGTTTCAGGATGGATTGATCGCCAAGTCAGATTTCGACAGCCGTAAGAATGCCTGGGCGACCGCGGACGCAGGCCTGGCACAGGCACAAGCCCGAGTCGCGCAAGCGCGTGCCCAGAAGGAGTCGGCCAGCACTCACGTGGCAGAGGCGCAGGCGACCCTCACTCGATTTACCGATGTTTTGCACAAGGCCACCTACACGGCGCCCTTTGATGGCGTCATCACCAACTTGCCCGTGCGCGAGGGAGAAACGGTGGTGATCGGCATTCAAAACGCACCCGGCAGCACGCTGATGACGATCGCTGACATGTCGGTAATCACGGCCGAGGTGATGATCGACGAAACCGACATCGTAAATGTGCGCCTGGGCCAGCCCGCCGAAGTCACCATTGACGCGATGTCGAAGAAGGTCTTCCACGGAAAGGTTTCGGAAATCGGGGATAACGCGATCGTGCGTTCCACCGGCGTGGCCACATCCCAACAAACGACCGCCAACGATGAGGCAAAGGATTTCAAGGTGGTGGTCACCTTGAGCGATCCTCCCGCCGATCTGCGACCAGGTCTTTCCACGACCGCCAAGATTACGACGGCCACACGAAACAATGCGTTGGTAATCCCGATCCAGGCACTGACTCTTCGCACCCGGGCCCAACTGGAGCAGCAGCGCGCTCCCGCCGGTTCGGTACAGGCCGCTTCACCGAGCTCCGCGATTGCATCCAACGACAATAAGAACAGTAAGGAGGAAGTGCAAGGCGTCTTCGTCATTCGCAACAGGAAAGCGGTGTTCGTGCCTGTGACCACAGGCATTAGCGGAACCACAGATACCGAGGTGCTCAGTGGACTGAATGCAGGCGATGAGATCATTACCGGGAGTTACAAAGTCCTGCGCACGCTGCGCCCTGGGAGCGGAGTGAAGGTCGACAACTCCGCCCCCAAGAAGGAGGATGAGTCATAACCTTCGGGTGACTGGCTCGTCCAACAAAAAACCGCCCAAAGGCGTCAACCGAGGAGCCCACGCAGTCGAGTTCAAGATCGGAGAAGCGAGTGGAACCCGACCAGGAGAAACCCATGGCGACCGCAGAAGTCATCAACATACCGAATACTTCCGTTTCAGCCCCGCCCGAGTCCTGCATGATTGCGGCGGAGGATTTGTGGAAGACCTACGACATGGGCTCGGAACAGCAGGTGCACGCATTGCGCGGGGTTAATCTGCGCATCGAGCGCGGAGAGTATGTCGCGATTATGGGGCCATCCGGTTCCGGCAAGTCTACGCTCATGAACCTGATCGGCTGCCTTGACACTCCCACCAAAGGCCAGTACTGGCTGAACGCTCAGCTGGTGAGCGAGCTGGACGACGACGAACTGGCCCACATCCGCAACAAGGAAATCGGTTTTGTATTCCAGACTTTCAACCTGCTGGCCCGGGCCACGGCGCTGCACAATGTGGAGCTGCCTTTGATTTATGCCGGAATTGCAACCGAAGAACGCCTGGAGCGCGCCCGACAATCACTGACTGCGGTGGGCATGGAATCCCGCATGAGCCACAAGCCCAACGAGCTTTCCGGCGGCCAGCGACAGCGGGTTGCCATCGCTCGCGCTCTGGTCAACAAGCCCTCGATCATTCTGGCCGACGAGCCCACCGGGAACCTGGATTCGCAGACGGGTACCGAGATTATGGCCTTGTTCGATCGTTTGCACGCTGAGGGAAATACCATCGTACTCGTGACCCACGAACACGACATCGCCGAGTATGCCTATCGAGTGATTCACATCAAGGATGGATTGGTCGAAAGAGACGAGAAAAATAAATAAGTCCCTCGGCCGCGACCGTGTCGCACGTTCTGTGAGTTGCTTCGCGTGATGTGCGGACCGTTTCTTCAATTGGACAACGTGGCCCCAGGAACCGATTGTGCCGCCTGGGCAGTTGCCGACGAAGCTGATTCCACGTTCGGCACCGTCGCCACAACCACGCGATCTCTTCCCTCGCGTTTCGCGCGGTAAAGGGCAGCGTCGGCTGCCTCGATCACTTGTTTTGGCGAAGTGCCGTGCTGCGGCACGTCGGCCACCCCCACCGAAACCGTGATCGCCCCCAGAGAGCGTCCCTGATGAAGCACCGTCAAGTCCCGCAGCCTGGATCGCAGTCGCTCGGCACGGGATGCCGCCGCTTCCACTGACGCGGTAGGAAGAATCACCACAAATTCTTCACCACCAAAGCGGCATACTATGTCTTCCGCCCGAACGTTCCGGGCAAGAAACATGGCGGCTTCGCGCAACACCGCATCACCCGCATCGTGGCCGTAGGTGTCGTTGAACCTTTTGAAATGGTCAAGATCGAGCATCAAAAGGCCCAGGGACTGATCGGAGCGGATGGCGCGGCGAATCTCGCGTTCCAGCATTTCCTCTAGATAACGTCGGTTGTACAGGCCAGTCAGAGGATCACGGATCGCTTGGGTGCGGAGAGCCTCGCGCAGGCCGATGTTGGCAACCGACAGTCCCAACTGGGCGGCGAATGTGGTTTTGAAGGAAAGCTCTGAGTCTGCCAAAGTGGGCACCTCGTCCGTCGCCTGAAAATGTATGATGCCCAGCGACTCGCCTTGAGCAAGAATCGGGATGCACAGGTAGGTATGCTTAACTCCGGCAGCGTGGGCGCACGGCGCGGTGGTGTCTCCGGCGACCACGAGATGAGGATGGCCGGTGCGGAGAGCCCAGCAAGACGCCCGTTCGAACACCTGCGCGGAAAGCCGGCAATCGGACCAGGAGGCGATGACTTCCACCAGGCTGCGTCCGCTGTTGAACAAAGCGATGGCGCCCTGGGTATGGGGAAAAATTCTGGGAGCAAAGCCCAAGGCCGCGGCAAAGGCTTCGTCTTTGCTGACGCAGCTCTGCAGCAGTTCTCCCATCTTGGCCAGCAAGGTTGCCCGCTGGGAGCGGTCGGTCAGCTCACGCATCATGCGCTCGTTCTGCTGGTCGAGCGCCTTGCGGGCCATATCCTTTTCCCACATTTCCTCCTGCAGTCGGGTGTTAGCGTCGGCGAGTTCGACGGTGCGTTCGCGAATCTGCTCCTCCAGGACTTCCATGTTGTGCTTCTGGTCTTCGATATCAGTGCAAGTTCCGAACCACTTGGTAATCGCGCCATTGGAGTCGCGCATCGCAACGGCTCTCACCAGTTGCCAGCGATAATGGCCCGATTTATCGCGCATACGGTATTGCGTCTGCAGCGGCGCCCCGGTTTTGGCGGCCCGCTCCCAGTCCTCGCGGCAAACGGCCAAGTCATCGGGATGGATCGCCCGTTTCCAGCCCTGGCCGAGACTTTCCTGCTCACTGAGTCCCGTCAGCTCGGACCAGCGACGGTTGCAATAGTCGTTTCTGCCGTCGGGGCCGGCAATCCACACGATCTGCGGAATGGCCTCGCCGAGAGCACGGAAGCGCTCCTCCCCAGCCCGCGCAATTCCCAAAGCCTTCTTCTGGGTTTCGAGCAGCCGGTCGAGAAAGGAGGTTCCGATTACAAGAAGCAGGACCAGAATGCTCACGGAGGAGATCACTACGATTCCCAGAACCGAAATCCGCAGCGTCCGGGACGTGCTGAAGCCAACCCTGGACGCCTGGAAGCTCACGGCCCACATTCCCGTGTAGTGCATCAGGGAAATGGCAGCGCCCATAACCATGGCGCTAAGGATTTTTCTAACTTTCGACTCCGCTTCGTCACGGGCGCGGAAAGCCAGAATCAGTGCGACGAGCGAGACCACCACGGCGAGCGCCACGGAGATCGCAACCCGGTCCCAGCGATATTCCATGCGAGCAGGAAGCCGCATTGCCGCCATGCCGATGTAATGCATGCTGGCGATGCCAATGCCCATCACCAGGCTGCCGACAAGCTCCTGCTTTACTCCCATGTCCGGACGGCTGACGATGAGGAGCGCCACCGCAGAGGCCGAAATTGCGACAAGCAGAGAGAGAATTACCGTCGGATAGTGATAGAAGATAGGGACCGGCAGCCGGAAAGCCAGCATGCCGATGTAGTGCATGGCCCAAATGCCGAGGCCCATGGCGGCCGCCCCAGCACTGAGCCAAAGCACGCGCGCCCAGCGTTGCGTCGCCGTGACGCGGCCGGCCAGATCCAGCGCGGCATAGGAGGCCAGCATCGCCAGCACAATCGAGAGGCCCACCAGCCTGTAGTCGTAGGTGCCGATCATGACCATAACCTGAACTTGCTCGATGCGTAGTTCGGCAGGCTCCTTGATCGGACGCCGGAACTATCGCGCGAACGATCTTACGGACTACATCGGCAATGAAGGAAGATTTCGCATTAGGAAGGACTCAGAAGGAGTGGCTGGCAGAAAAAAGCCTCTCAACGAGAGGCCTTGGTCGAAGATTATGTTGCAGAAGCTTAGGGAGTTGAACTCACCTGCTTGACGGCAGCGTCGGTGGGTCCGGCAATAAAGAAGTTGTGATCATACAGGTTGCGATACATGCGTCCGGCTATCTCGGCGGCCTTGGGCCCATAGGTGGGGCGCCCGCCCTGCAAGAAAATCACTACAACAATGCGGCTGGCGCCGGTATTGGCGTAGGAAGCGAACCAGCCGAAACGGGTACCGGCTCGGGAACAGGTGCCGGTTTTGCCCAGGATCTCTTCTTCGTTGAAATTGAGCCGAACGCTGCGGGCAGTGCCGTATTCAACTGCTCCGGCCATGCCGTCAGAAATCTCGGGAATCAGCGGAGCAATGTCCAGCTGCCGTTTCACCCGGGGCTGAAAATCCGCCACTTCTTCGGAGGTTTCGGGATGTTGCAGGTAGTAGAGGGTGCCCCCGTTAGCAATCGCGGAGACCAAAGCGCCCAACTGGAGCGGCGTCATCGAGACCCCTTCGCCAAACGAGCACATCTTGCCCACGCCGCCGAGCTTCGATGGTATCACTTCGTCGGGATATGACCCGGGCTGCTCGCCGGGGATGTCATATCCTGCAAGCTCACCCAGCCCATATTGATGGGCGTAATAAGCGACCTTGTCGAAGCCCAGTTTGCGGCCAAGGGCTTCGAAATAGGCGTTATTCGAGTGTGCCAGAGCTTCAGTCAGGTTCATGCGGCTGCGACGCCCGATGGAAACCTCAGTATCTTCCGAGATCAGACCTTCGCTCAGGGCGGCCAGTGCAACAGAGAGTTTGATGGTCGAGCAAGGCTGGGCCCCGCTGGAAAGCGCGAGCTTCTGATTCACCATGGCAAGAATGCGGCCGCTGGTCGGGTCAATCGCCACGACAGTGCCGTTCATGTTGCCGAGCGCGTCAATGGCGGCCTGACGAACGACCTGGTCTTCACCCGCCGTAACGTCACCGTCGGTTGTGTCGATGGCAAAAGAGCTGGTGAAAAAGCGCTCATGATAACGGTGATGACGGACTGTGACCGAGACCCGCGTCAGCGACTTGCTGCTGCGCCCGCGCGCCAAGTGCCGCATACGGCGCCGAGTCCGGTAGGTCTCACTGACTTTTCGCGACTTCGACTTGCTATTCAGCGGCCGCGGATTCACGTGCGCTGCCCAAACGCCTTGCACCAGCAGCAACCATCCTGCCACCACCACCGCCAGACCTAAGGAGCGCCCTCCCCACCTTACCTTCACTGTTCGTCCCCTTGCTTAGTTCCTTACGCTCTCGGTTTCATCGCCTTCAGTTCAGACTTGCCCATCGGTGAGATGCACTAACCCCGCCAGCAGCCGGCGCCACTGGTTTGCTTTCCCTAACTTTGCGATAGTACGAGAGGTAGCACTTCATAGGCAACAACAAACTTCTTATTGAGTAAAATTTTAGTTTTTCGTTAAGCCATTCCAGAACAGTCACATGCAAGCGAAGTTACTGGAGTTCCGGTGCCTCGGTAACTTAGAACAGGTTACTGAAACGATACTGCACCCAAGAGCAAAAATTTTCACTTGGCAGCTCGGATCTCTATCTATCAACCATCGCACATGAACTCGCATGGTGCTTTTGTTCGGCTCACATTACCTCGCCACGCTTCCGCAGGAACGTCGGCACATCCAGATCATCCTGCTCGAAGTTTGCCACCATGGCAGTGCGCACGGTGTCCAGCGAGATTACTTCTCCCGAGGAACGCGCCATCACTGAGGCTGGCTCAGCCATGACTGCCTGTTCCTCGAGCATTGCAGGAACCACGCGCTGAGGTTCGGCCACTGCTTGTGCAGGTCCAACCGAATCGCGGAAGTCCATGGCTTCGTCGTGAGAGGTTGCAAAGGACGGACGTATCTCTTCATGTTTGCGCCGGTTTACCTCTCTGAATCCGGTGGCGATGACGGTAATCTTGACCGAGTCCTTCATCTTTTCGTCGAGAACCGCTCCGAAGATGATGTTTGCGTCTTCGTGAGCGGCACTCTGGATAATGGAACACGCCTGTTGCACTTCGGCCAGCTTCAGAGACGCCGATCCTGTGATGTTGATCAGAATGCCGCGGGCCCCGTCGATCGCTCCCGATTCCAGCAACGGAGAAGCGATGGCGCGTTGAGCCGCTTCGGTGGTGCGCATCTGCCCGCTGGCCGTGGCCGTGCCCATGACGGCATATCCCATGCTCGCCATGATGGTTTTCACATCGGCGAAGTCACGGTTGATGATGCCGGGAATGGTGATGATGTCGGAGATTCCCTGCACGCCCTGGCGAAGAATATCGTCGGCGATGCGGAAGGATTCGAAAAAGCCGGCATTTTCGGCGACGGCCAGCAACTTCTCGTTAGGGATCACAATCGTGGTGTCCACCGATTCCATCAGTTCGGCCACGCCCCGCTCGGCCTGGGCCATGCGGCGTTTACCTTCGAACACGAACGGCTTGGTGACCACAGCTACCGTGAGCGCACCCATCTCGCTGGCCAGCGACGCGATGATCGGCGCCGCGCCTGTGCCCGTGCCGCCTCCCAGGCCGGTGGTCACAAAAACCATGTCGGCGCCTTCCAGAGCTTCGATGATCTTGTCGGAGTCCTCGAGCGCGGCTTTGCGGCCGACTTCCGGGTTGGCGCCAGCGCCCAGCCCATTGGTGAGCTTCACCCCGAGTTGCAGCTTCACCGGCGCGCGGGACATGCGCAGCGCCTGCAGATCGGTGTTGGCCACAATGAACTCGATGCCCTCAACTCCGGCGTCGATCATGCGGTTGACTGCGTTGCTGCCGCCGCCGCCCACGCCGATTACTTTCATTTTGGCGTCGTTGTGCGGCTCTTCGTTGAAGCTGATGCGAATGGTAGAATCGTTGGTCATATGTTCACCTGCGTTGAATTTTCCTGCGTCTTGCATCCGGACTGAAGTGCGCATTCGATCTCAACTGTGCTCCTCGCTCACAACCTCTAATCCTCAACGTTCACAGTTCCTCACGCTCCCACGAGAAATGCTTTCAACTTCGATCCCCAGCGATCTGCTTGAATGCCGCGAGCCACGCGCGCCCGCTGGCCGTAGAGCACCATGCCCAACGCAGTGGCAAATTCCGGCTCAGCGAGAGTGGCCGGCATTTTTGCCAGCGGCATCGGCCAGGAGAGGCGAACCGGCTTGCGCAGCACGGATTCCGCGACGTCGAAAAGTCCAGGAAGCCGTGAGCTGCCGCCACTCAGCACCACCCCGGCAATGCAGGCCTCGAACATGCCGCTGTGCCGCAGACCTTCGCGCATCATCTCGAACAGTTCGCGGGCGCGGGGTTCGAGAATCTCGGCTACCAAACGCTGCGGCAGGAGACGGGAGGGGCGGTCACCGACCGAGGGCACTTCGACTTCATTGCCTTCGGGAATCAGCGTCACAATCGCATTGCCGTATGCTTTCTTGATTTTTTCCGCCTCTGCCAACGGCGTGCACATTCCCACCGACAAATCGCTGGTGAAGTGATCGCCGCCAATGGGAATCACTCCGGTGTAAGCAACCGCACCCTGCTGAAACACAATCAGTTCCGTCGATCCCGCGCCAATATCGGCAAGGCATACACCAAGTTCGCGCTCATCGGCGCGCAGCACCGAGTCGGCACCGGCTAACGGCTCATACACGGTATCGTCGACGTGCACCCCCGCCTTGTTCACTGCGGTGATTACGTTTTGGGTGGCGCTCGCTGCCGCCGTGACCATGTGAACGCGCACCTCAAGCCGCGCCGCCATCATGCCCAGGGGATCGTGTACGCCGGCCTGGTCATCCAGAATGAATTCCTGGGGCAGCAGGTGCAGAATTTCGCGGTCCGCAGGCAGCGGAATGCCGCGAGCCTTATCGACCGCCTGTTTAATCTCATCGCGTCCAATCTCCCGCGGCCGCGTACCCAGACTGATGCCACCATGGCTGTTGATCCCGCGCACATGCGCGCCCCCGACGCCTACGATGGCGTGTTCCACGGGAGCGCCGGCGAGGTCTTCGGCAGCTTCCACCGCTTTTTGGATTGCTGTCACAGCCTTGTCCAGTTCCACGATGACGCCCTTACGCGAGCCGCGCGAATCCGCCACGCCGTGGCCGCGATAGCGCAGCCCGTTCTCGTTGACCTCCGCCACCAGTGCGCAGGTTTTCGCGCTGCCTACATCGATCGCCGTCAGGAAGTGCCCTTGCTGATTCCCCATTCGTTATAAGTTCCCTGTACTGCCATGAGTTGGACTTTTCACTGCGCGGTTTCCTGATTCTGTTGTGTTTTCGCAATTGCCGGACTGGGCTTCGAACCGCCTTTCTTTGCTGAAGAAGGTTTCGCGCCCCGCGATGCAGCCTTGGCTGCCGATGCCGCCGGTCTCCTCTGAATTGCAATGAGTCGCTTATTCTTCGCCGACCGCCGAGTCGGGGGACTCGCCTTTTTTGCTGCCTTCGGCGCCTTGCTGGCGGCGCCGGGGTGCAACTCTTTTTCCGGGAGTTCGAAGGCAGGCTTGGGCACCGCGCCGCCGCGCGGAAGCCTGGTCAGCAAAGCAGCCGGCTTCACTCCTGCAGCTGCGGCCGCCCGCGCCGATGTGGGACTGAGCGCCACCTGCCGCGGCGGGCGCTGCATCTCGGGATTGACGATGATCTGGTCGTCGTAGCGCAGGTCGACCGACTGCAGTTTCTGGAACTGCTGCCGCCATTCCTGCGCATGACCTACATAAATCTTGTAGCGGCGCAAATAGTCTGACGATCCCAGATGCACCAGCACATCGCCAGCCGGATCATTCACCCGCACCTTGACGTCATCGAGATCGCTGAGATCGACTTCGCTCAAGTCCTGCGAGTAGTGTGCGCCTCCGGAATCGAGTTCGCTCACCAGCTTGGCGTACTCTTCCATCCTAGGCTGGCGAGTGGAGAGTGGCTCGCCGGGATTCATGCCCAGGATCACGGGGAAAGAATATTTGCGTTTGGGCGGGAGTTCCATCAGGGTGCCGCCGGCATCGATCAGGAGGATGCGCGGTCCCACGCGGGCGAAGGCTACCGGCGTGCGCTCGTGAATTTCCACCTCGAGGCGGTTGGGAACAAAGCGCATCACGCTGGCCGATTCGACCCAGGGAATCTGTTCCAGCTGCGCCTGCTGTTGCTCCAGCGGAATGAAAAAGATGTTGCGGCCGATGTCGGCGCCCATCACTTCCATGATCTGTGACTTGGTGACGTTCTGTGCTCCGGTGATTTCAATGTCGTCGCTGGATTCCACGCGAAAGCGCCACGAGTGCTCGCCATAGTGATAAGCCGCGGCCACGGTCAGCCCCCCGGCACAAATAATGGCTGCAGCGACGGCGGCCCAAGCCAGGTGGTTGACAGCTTTTTTGGGGAGCGTGCTGCGGCGGGCGGAGACGCGCTTTTGCCCGCGCAGAAAAGGAGATTCCTCATCCACGTCCAGATCGATCAGGCGCGCATCGTCGAGCTCGTCGCGCGGCGGATCGTCGCGCACACGCTCGGCGCTGGGCGGATACAACTCCTCCTGCACGATGGTCGAACTGCTCTTTCGCGCCATCCGCTGGGATCAATTGTCGTGAGGAATCGCTGAGCCTTCAAACTATAGCGTTATTTTTCAAATTGAGATAGACAAAATGTTGGTTCGTTTTGCACAGGTGTGACTTTTCCTGAACAATCTCGCTGAAGAAAAAAAGCGCGGCCGATGGCCGCGCCAGCATTTCGTTTAGGGAGACAATGCTAGATGGGATCACCCTGCACCACCACCGGGAGCGCAGGCACAGCCGGAACATTGACTCTGACCTGAGGAATATCAATTTGTGGAATGTTCACATGCACTCTCGGGCAACGGACGGTGATACTTACGGGATTTACCATCGCGGGCATGACCCGAAGCCGCTGCATTTGCGCCTCAATCCTCGCCCGGTTGGCCTCCAAACGGGCAAGTGCGGCTTCCTGGCGCGCTGAAATCGCTTCAACCCGCGCGAAACCCGCCTGACCGCGGGCCAATCTGGTTTGCAGATGCGCCATGGCCGTTGTCACCCGGCAGGAACGATCCTCTCCGGGTGAGGCTAAGAGCCGCACTTCGGAAGCAAGTTGCCCCACTCGGTCGGCGGACATCGTTACGACTGCCGTCGACTGCATCGCCGCATAATCGGCGATCTGATGTGCCCATCGCGCTCCGCCATCGTGATAATAGCCGTTAAGCCCCAGCGCCATCACTCCCGCCGCCAGCCATGTCCACGCTTGTGTCCCTTTCATCGGCTTCTCTCCGTCTCGAGAAATAGACGGGTGTGAATTGTTTTGGTTAGCAGGAAATGCGCTGTGATAGAGCTGATGCCGTCGCTGGACTGTCCAGTTTCCCCACGATCATCGGCCCCAGTTGCGACACGCTGCCCGCGCCCAGCGTCAGGATCATGTCTCCCTCCTGCGCTTCAGCGGCAACTGCGGATACCGCCTCGGCGAACGAGCCCGCATATTGCACTTTGCGCCCAGACTTCTCCGCGATCTGCCGGGCCAGTGCCTCGCCGGTGATGCCTTCAATCGGCTTTTCGCTCGCCGCATAAATATCGAGCACAATCAAGGAGTCGGCATCACCGAATGCATTCGTGAACTCCTCCATCAGATCGCGAGTTCGCGTATATCGATGCGGCTGAAATACCACATGAATCTTGCGGAACCCGCACTGCCGCGCCGCGGCCAGCGTCGCTTTGATCTCGGTCGGATGATGCCCGTAATCATCAATCACGCTCACGCCCGCCGCCTGCCCGCGCAACTGAAAGCGGCGATCGACGCCGCGAAACTGATCGAGCGCCGTGCGGATCGCCTCCACGCCAATATCGAGCCCAACGCCGACTGCAATCGCCGCGGTTGCATTAAGAATGTTGTGTGCTCCAGGCACATGCAGCGTGAATGCGCCTAAGTCTGAATTTTGGTATCGCACGCTGAAGCGGCTGAGCGGTTGCCCCACGCTTGTCCCTGCGTTCTTCGCGGTTGGCGTGGGGATTTTGATCCAAAAATCCGATCCCCTTTTTATCCCGTACGTTACCGTTCTCCGCTGCACTTCGGGCAGCAGCTTTCTCAGCAACGGATCGTCATTGCAGGCCACGATCATCCCGTAGAACGGCACGCGGTCCATGAATTCCAGAAAAGTGTTTTTCACGTCGCGCATGTTGCGGTAGCAGTCCATGTGCTCGCGGTCAATGTTGGTCACCACAGAAAGTATTGGGGTCAACTTGAGAAAGCTCCGGTCACTTTCATCCGCCTCGGCCACCAGATACTGCGACTTTCCCAATCGCGCATTCG
>DATKPV010000085.1:0-11118 GCA_035523915.1 Candidatus Aquilonibacter sp.
ACGCGTGCGGTTCATCGGACTCCCTTGGGAACGAACACACCTACCACGAATTCGCCGATCCTGCCAGTCTGGTCAGGGAACGTAGAGCGATCACTGGATGGAACTGGCCACATTGGAGAACACGTTATTGGCGTTGGAGCCGATCAGACGGACCGTGCCGACGACAATGACCAGGATGACGGCGAGCATCACCGCATACTCTGCGATATCTTGCCCCTCCTGCTCCAACCATAATGTGCGTATGAAGTCCATAGACTTCCCCCCTTATTGCATTGAATGCCGAATGGTTTTGCGGCGGATGAGACTTAGGACCCTATTTGGAGCCACACGAATCTACAGACGGACGGGCTCGATCCGCCAACACCCCATTCCGGCTAATCATACCCCGTCAGATGGGTAAAAAGGTGGTAATTTTCTGCATAGTTGCACGAAAGATAGTTACCACCGTGCCATCTTCAGGCTGAACCGGCCGGCTTCGAATGCAAAATCTCATGGGGACTCCGCAAGAGAACGATCGCCAGCATGGGCAGATAGGTGGACAGCACGATCCAGAGGCCGACCTGGTTGAGGCTGGCTGGCGGATGGTATGCCCTCCACAGGCCGGCGCACCAACTGAGGGCCACTGTCCAGACGATCTCGCGGCGGGACTTCGGAATGAGCCACAGGATAAAACTGTCAAAGAACCAGCGTTGCGGCATCAGGGAACTAAGAAATAGAAGCCACGCGTCGCGATCACGATAGCGGAGCAGGGCCAGAACGACCAGAGGTCCTGGAAGGATCAGAATGGCGAAAAAGTGGTGATAGTAGCCGATCTGCCCCAGCCAGAGCCACGGCCAGCGGGGAAAGAGCCCAATGCTGAGAAGCGCGACCGCCAAGCAGGCCAGCACACCGCGGCGGCTTAAGCGCGTCAGGAAGACCGGCAATCCGACCTGCGGTTTTGCCATTGTCACCGGCATCATGATCGGAAAGAATGCGCTGGCCGTGATGACCACCGACCATTGCGCCGCGAGCAACCCCACCCAGTACGGATATGCGAGGAAGATCCAAAGCCGGTGATAGCCATGGCGCGTCAGCCCCAGCGCCAGCAGAAATGAGCTCAGCCCGGAAAAGATGGCCGCCGCAATTTCAGGCCGAACATGGATGAACGGCATGGCAAACAATGCGGCGGTAAATGGATACTGTTCGTAAGGCGTATCGTAGGGATTCTGTCCGGCCAGGAATCGTTGTGCCAGGTGGATGGCCCAACCGAAATCCCCTGCGCCCTGATGAAATTTATTCATCAGGAAAAGAGTGGACCAGCCGGCAAGCAGCCCAATCAGCACCGAAATGGCGATCCGCCCGCGCATACGATGGATTTCGACCCACAGTTGTAACATGAAGCCGTCCGTATGAATTCGTCTGCCCTGGCAACCCAGCCAAATCACGCCAACTTGGGAAGGCGCCTGTTGGTTCTCGGAATCGCGCTTGCGGCAGCCGTGTTGCTTTCGGCGAGCACATGGTTCTACATGAACCGCATTCTGCGGGCGCAGCAGATCGCGGACGCGATGGCGCATCATCGGCCGCGCGGGAATCTGTCGGATTTATACCCGCGATGGCTGGGCGCTCGCGAACTGCTGCGGCATGGGCGCAATCCCTACAGCCAAGAAATCACGCGAGAAATCCAGCAGGGATATTACGGACGCCCACTCGATCCGGCGCGGCCTCAAGATCCGAAAGATCAGCAAGGATTCGCGTATCCCGTGTATGTCGTTTTTCTGCTGGCGCCCACCGTCGATTTTCCATTCGAGGTAGTCGAGACAGGGTTTCGATGGTTTCTGATCGCGCTGGCGGCGGCAAGCGTCTTTCTCTGGCTGCGCGTAGTGCGGTGGAAATTGTCGTTCGGTTTCTTGTGCATTCTTGCCATCCTCGCGCTCGGCTGGTTGCCCACGGTGCAGGGAATCAAGCTGCAACAACTCAGTCTGCTTGTGGCCGGCTTGCTCGCCGCTTGTGCAGCCAGCCTGGCTGGCGGATGGCTGCTCGCCGCCGGCAGCTTGCTTGCTCTCGCGACAATCAAACCGCAACTGACATGGCCGTTGATCCTGTGGCTGCTAGTCTGGGCCGTGAGCCGCTGGCGCTCGCGACGTCGATTCGTTTTCGGATTTGTGATTGTGATGATGCTGTTACTCGCAGGCGCGGAATGGGTCTTGCCGGGCTGGCTGGGAATGTTTGTTGCCGGCATCGGCCAATATCATCGATACACCCAGAACCAGTCCGTGTTGGTCTGGATGTTTGGTGTGATCGCCGGCAGGATTCTCGAAGTTCTCTGTCTTATCGCCGCCGCTACTCTGGGGTGGCGTTCGAGGCAGCAGCCGGCCACGAGTCCCGAGTTCGGACGCGCCACGGCTCTGATCTTAGCGCTGACGGTCGTGATCGTGCCGATGTTCGCTCCCTACAATCAGGTTCTGCTGTTACCCGCGATTCTGGTGCTGATGAAGAGCACAGCGGCGTCGCAACCGCTTCTGCCCGCCTTCCGGTTGGCTGGCATGATCGGGCTCATCTTGCTGCTGTGGCCTTGGATCGCCACTCTCGGCCTCACAGCTGCATATCCCTGGATTACTCCCGGACTCCGCCAAAACTTATGGCCGCTGCCCTTCTATTCCAACTTTATGCTGCCAATTTTTGTCTTCGGATTGGCGGTGCTGGATCTCTGGAGTAACCCATCCTCGTCCCGCGGCTTGCGGGACGGCTTCGCAGCAGAGTAGTCTGTTCCAGCAACGGAAGGTGCGCTTGGTTTTGGATAAGTTGAAAGGATAGAAGGCTGCAAAGCCAGTCGTCACCCATCAGAGCAGCATGTCCCTGTCTGGCATTAGTCACAGCTCCGGTTCGGGAGTTTTTCCCGCCCTCGTTTTCGTCCAGGGTAGCGAGCAGAAGAACATCGTTTTGAACCGCACACCTTTCAACGTCGGCCGCAAGGTCGACAAAGATCTGGTGATCGCGGACCCGCGCGTGTCGCGCGACCATGCTCAGATCATGCAGGAGGGGCAGGATTTCTTCATCGTTGATCTGGGCAGCAAGCATGGGACATTTGTAAACGGAGAACGCATCCAGCGGCAGAAACTGGAACGCGGCGACCGGCTGGAATTCGGGGCGCGCGATTCGGCCTACATTCTTTTTAATCCCGCGAATAAGAACTCCAATACGGCGCGAGAATTTCTCAGCCAGATTTCGGTCATCGGCATCAAGCCCGAAGCCACCGAACTCGAGAAGCTGACTCTGTTCCTCGATGCCGCCCGGAAACTCAACACCGCAGGCGTGTTGGATGAAATTCTGATCACCATGCTCGACGTCACGCTGCAATTGACGCGAGCCGAGCGCGGCTATATTTTCCTGAAAGATGACGACGGCAAGCTGCAATTAAAGGCCGGCCGCAACTCAAACAAGGAGCCGCTGCTCGATGACAAAACCATTTCGCATTCGATCTTGGAAGAATCGATTCGTTCGAATTCCGAGTTTCTTCTGACCGATACGAGCCAATCACTCGATCTCGCGGGCCGGCAAAGTATTGTCGCCTACGATCTTCGAACTGTAGTCTGCATTCCGCTGCGCAAAATGCAGGTGCAGGCCACGCGGGACGCGCAGACGCCGTCCCCTTCATTAAATGCAACGGAAGCCATGGGCGTCCTTTACGTGGATTCGCGGTTCGCATCGCGCGACATCGGCCAGGTCGACCAGAAGATTTTGCACGTGATCGCAACGGAAGGTGCGTCGTTGATCGAAAACGCCCGCCTGGTGCAGGCCGAAGAAGAAGCCCGCCGCTATCAGCAGGAACTTAGCATTGCGGCCAGCATCCAGCAGCGTTTGATGCAGGTAAAAATTCCCGAAGTTCCATTCGCCCGCCTGCGCGGACGAAATCTCTCTTGTAAAGAAATCGGCGGCGATTTTTTCGATGCGGTAAACACACACGAAGGACTGGCCGTGGTTCTGGCGGATGTCAGCGGCAAAGGCGTTTCAGCAGCCCTCCTGGCTTCGACCTTACAGGGCATGATTTATTCCCATCTGCTCGCCGGCATGTCACTGCTCGACGTCGTCACGGCGGTGAACCGCTTTTTCGCCGAAAAAATGGGCGGCGAGAAATACGCGACAGTCCTGCTGGCGCGCCTGCGCCGCGACGGTGAACTCGAATATGTGAATTGCGGCCACGTCCCGCCGCTGCTGGTCTGCGGCGGAGAGGTGATGCGTCCTCCGCACGGCAACGTGCCGGTCGGATTGCTCGCCGATGCGACATTTGAGAGCGCGAGTTGCCAGATGAAATCCGGAGACCGCTTCATTCTGGTGACCGACGGCGTCACGGAAGCGGAAAACTCGGCCGGAGATTTTTTTGAAGATTCCCGCCTGGAATTAGCCGCCGCGAAGTCCCCCACCCTCGAAGGCATCTTCGCTGCCGTCACGGAGTTCTGCGCCGGCAATCCCCTCAGCGACGACTGCACAGTCGTTGAGTTGTGTTACACCAGCGCGGAAGCATAAGAGTTGAGTCATCTCGCTGCGTCGTAGCCGCCAGAATGGCTACTCGACCGTTACCGTGTAATTCACACCCTCCCAGCGATTCGTATCTGGCCAATAAAAAGTGAACACGACTTTGCCGCCAACCGGCAGAGATGCCGTTGGTAAGTCCAGGGTGTAAAGACCGAGGCCGGTATCGCGGGTGTCGCTGTCATGTGCGGTTTTCCATCCATCGATACTCCAGTGCACGAGCGCCGGCGAGAGAAGATTGACGCGCAGGGTTTGGTGGTGCGGCACGGTGCGGGCCTTGTTGTTAAATCGCCAGCCAAAATGTTGCCGCCCGTGCTTATCGATGATGTAGCGTTTTACTGTCTGCGGAGGCTGGTCGAAAATCCTGCAATCGCGAATCGACCGCCGCAGCTTCACATATTCGGAATGGGCCCAGACCAGCGGACAAGCCGAACCGGTGGGTCTGCCGCGGAATAGCTCGAGCTCGGGAATATCGGCGGAATCCCAGACTTGCTCGGGAAGCAAGCGGCTAAAGCCCGAGGTGGAATTTTCAATCACCGTCAGCAAAGCTTCGGCCTCATCGCGATGGCCACCCGCCAAGGCGTAGTGCCCACGTTCGCCTGCCAGCAAGGGCCATGGACGCCCGATGCCCGTGCCATTGAACGCGGAGCCGTCCTTGCGCTCGCCGTAGCCGTCGCCGTTATAGCGATACCAGCACGGACCCTGCGGCAACTCGACCGAGAGCAGCGAATCGATAGCGAGCAGCGTATTCAGAATGCGAGGATCATCTGCCCGGCGCAGCCCGAAACGTACTAAGGCCAGCGCATCGGGACTGATCATGTGATAGGCGCGTTCGCCGTCCTGCCCGGGAGGTTTGTTCTTGATTGGAACGAAGCCTTGCGTGGGCGAAGCCGCGCCGTCAGTGTCGGGCGGAGCGATGCGAACGTAATATCCCTCAATGCCGAGTTGTTTGGCCAGATCGGTGCCCGTCGCGTATACCCAGCGCTCGATGTTGTCGTTCCAGGCATCGGCTGTATCGCGCATGGCAGCGGCCTGCTCGGAATGGCCGGTCAGGTCGGCGATATCGGCGGCCGCGAGCAGCGCGGAAATTTCCGCTGCCAGCGTAAATGGCGAATAGCCAGCGTCTTCCTCCCAGCGATCCTGCTGCGTGACCGGACCATTGCGCATAATGAAGCTGGCCGCTTTTCGGGTCATCGGCCACCACCGATCTAACTTGCCCAGCGCCTTGGGAGCTTCGCGGCGCAGCAGATCCAGCAGCAGGATGGGAAACGAGGTTTCGTCCATCTGAATTCCGCCCCAGTAGGGACGGCCGTCGAGCCACAAGTTCTGCGCCCAGTTGCCTTCAGCTTCCTGCGTGGCCTCCAGATAGCGGAGCACGCGCACCGCGTCTGAAACTGCGCCCGCGGCCAGCAGCGCGCCCGCAGTTTCAACCAGATCGCGAGGCCAGACGAGGTGATACCCGCCGAGATCTTCGTCGCCCTTCTCAAATCCCCATGGAATCGAAAGGCTGGCGATGATGCCGCCCAAGAAATCTTTGGACTCATGGGTTCGCAGTACCGCCATCGAGGCGCGATACAAATCGTATTGCCGCGGCGTCGCATCCAGGGGGAGAAGACTCGCTTGCCAGCTTTTCCACTGCGCCATGAAGTGTTGCCGCACTTCGTCATAATCTTCAAACAGACTGGAGCGCGCTTGCTGGCCGGCTTCCGTCCAGATCGCGCCAAAGCCCAGGGGCAGGACAAACTCACCGTTGCAGGCGGCCAGATCGATTTCGCCGGTGCAGGCAATGTTTCCATTCTCTGCGCGATCGTATTCCCACCGCATTTCGAAATGCTGCGACAGATCCTGCCAGCCGTCCGATGTGCCGACGAATCCCACCGAACGCTTTTTCCACGGAGCCGAACACGCCAGACTCAGAGAGACGCCATCGCGTTGAGCGAAGAACATGGGGACGCCTTTGTAATCGCCTATCCAGCCGGTATTGCCGTACCCGCAATTGCCCAGATGCGGTGAGAGCAGTGCATACAGGCGATAGTCTGAGAGCTGGCCCGTCAACGGCTCGAAACGAACCTTCTGCAGAACGACATTGCGGTAGGGATCGGTCATCACTTCTTTGTGAATGCGGTAGCGTCCGCTGTGGCAGGTGTTGGTTAGACAGTAGCCGGGGATGCCGGGCTCGAGAGGACGATTCTCAACGGAACAATGGCGCTTTTCTTCGGAAAAGAAATTGTGATCGCTGGTGACGATAAATCCAAGATCGCGAGTGCACGCCTGGTCGACGCGGGGAAAATAGACTTCATTGAGAATGCCGTGACTCAGTGTGAACCAGACCTTGCTGTGCTGGTTGAGCGCAGTGCCGATGCCCGATTTGGCGCTGGAGGTCCAGCGCGGCGAGATCCCCGGCCAGCCCGGGGCATAGCGAATCGTCGGATCACTCATCTACGGCCTTTCCTCGGCAGTCTGCGACCTGCCGGCAAGTTAAGAAATGTGACAGAAAATTGACAGCCAACAAGAACCGATTCCGCGCGACTGCATCGAATTATTGATGCTTGAGTTTCATCTTTCGCTCGCATTCGGACGCCGGTCTCCGATCATAGTCCAGAGCCAAAGCCAGATGCGGAAGTCAAAATCATCAGATGCGCGAGCAATGGTCCAAGTAACATTTTGCTACGCACTCATTTTTATGAGCTTTCTTGCCATTGGCTCCAAGGCCGTGGCCAAGGACATCCCGCGCGTTGCGCCCGGCTCTCTGCTCGATCGGGGCTTCTCCGGCCTCTACAATCTCGACTTTGCCGGCGCTCAGAAGGATTTTTCCCGCTGGCAAAGCGAACATCCCGACAGTCCGGTCGGACCGGCAAGCGAAGCGGCCGGGCTTCTATTTTCCGAGTTCAATCGGTTGGGCGTGCTGGAAGCGCAGTTTTATGAGAAGGATAGTTCCTTTTCCTCGCGATCGAAGAAGGAAACCGACCCTGCCGTGCAGGCGCGATTTCGGACCGCGATTGGCAGGTCCCAGGATTTGGCGCATGCACGGCTGGCGAAAAATGCCGACGACCGCGATGCGCTGTTCGCCCTCACCTTGTCTTACGGATTGCAGGCGGATTATGCGGCTCTGATCGAGAAACGAAATTTGGATTCCCTGCATTTCATCAAACAAGCGTCTACCATCGCCCAGCATTTGCTGTCGGTATGCCCGGATTGTTATGACGCGCTGCTGGCGACCGGGTTCAGCAAGTACATCATCGGCAGTATGTCACCGCCGGTGCGATGGTTCCTCCGCTTGGGCGGCTTGCCGGCCGACAAGCAGGGCGGCATCGGCGATCTGCAGATGACCGCCAATCATGGCCACTACTTCGCGCCCTTTGCCCGGATACTACTGGCGATCGCGTATGTGCGCGAGAAAGACAAGCCTCGAGCAGTAGAGGTCCTCAGCGGATTGCGCGCGGAATTTCCCGCGAATCCCTTGTTCGCGCGTGAAATCGACCGCCTGCAAAATGGAAAATGACCTTGTGTCGTTCTTCCGGCATTCACCAGAAATTCACTGGTTTGTAACTATCCTGTAACACAGCGCCGATAGAACCGTCATTGCATCCTTTTAAGGAGGAACGACATAGTGCGCAAACTCGTGCTTCTGTTAGTGTGCGGTTTTCTGGCCCTGCCCGGATTTGGGCAGACCACGCTGAATGGAGCAGGCGCTACATTTCCTTATCCCATCTACTCGAAGTGGTTCAGCGAGTATCACAAGATTCATTCTGACGTTCAAATCAACTATCAGTCGATCGGCAGCGGCGGCGGAATTCGCCAGGTCACCGAAGGAACAGTGGATTTCGGCGCCAGTGACATGCCCATGACTGACGAGCAACTGAAGCAAGCCGACAGCCAACTCCACACCAAAGTGTTAAACATTCCCACCGTGCTGGGGGCGGTGGTTCCCGTCTACAACATCCCTGGAGTAAGCAGCGAACTGAAGTTTACCCCCGACGTGCTGGCCGGGATCTATCTGGGCAGAATCACGAATTGGAACGACAAAGCGATCAGCGCCGCGAATCCTGGTGTGAGCTTTCCCAATCAGGAGATCGTGGTCGTGCACCGTTCCGATGGCAGCGGCACGACATTTATCTGGACGGATTATCTGTCCAAAATAAGCCCCGAGTGGAAGAGCGAGGTCGGCAGCGGCACATCTGTGAAATGGCCCAAGGGCATGGGCGGAAAAGGCAACGAAGGCGTGGCGGGTTCGGTGCGCCTGTTGCCGGGATCGATCGGATATGTCGAACTGATCTATGCCGTGCAAAACAAAATCCTCTACGGAAGCGTGAGAAATGCCGCCGGGACGTTCCTGAAGGCGTCCTTGGAAGGCGTTACCGCCGCAGCTGCTTCCGCGCCCAAGATGCCATCCGATTTTCGTGTCTCGATCACGAACGCGCCCGGCAAGGACGCTTATCCGATTTCCAGCTTTACCTGGATGCTGATTCCCTCTCAGTCGAAGGATCCAGCCAAAGGAAAGATTCTGGCCGACTTCTTAAGTTGGATGGTCAGTGACGGCCAGAGCATGACGAGCGCATTAGAATATGCGCCGCTCCCCGCGAACGTAGCTGCGAAAGTGAAAGAGGCGATTAAGCAGGTCAAGTAGCAATCACATTCCAGTCGTAGGCTGTCTTCCGTCACAAGCAAAGCTAAGGAGAGGACCAATGAAGTTTGCATTGACAATGTCTACAGTTCTTGTTCTTGCCGCGGGAATGTTAGCCCAGAATGCGGGCTCCACGGCGAAGCCCCAAAAAGCCAAGCCGATTACAGCAGCGGATGTGCAAGCCTTGAAAGACGCCATCGCCGCCCAACAGCAAACCCTTTTACAGCAGCAACAGGAACTCCAGCAGCTGCAGCAACAGTTGCAGCAGCGGGATCAGAGCGTGCAGCAGGCGCAGACCGCCGCGACTGACGCGGCCAGCAAGGCCGATGCGGCCTCCGAGCAGGCCTCGCACTCGCAAGTACAAGTGGACGCATTAAAAACCGATGTGAACGACCTGAAGACGGGCATGGCCAACACCGCGCAGACCCTTCAGGAGACGCAAAAAACGATCTCCGAATCGCCTCTGGCCCTCCACTTCCGCGGAGTGACGATTACGCCAGGCGGCTTCGCGGCGGCCGAATTTGTGCGCCGCTCGCGGGCGCTCGCCGCCGATATCAACACGCCTTTCAATTCCGTGACTATGCCCGGTGCTTCGCAGAGCACCACGTCAGAGTTCTTCGGTTCCGGTCGGCAGTCGCGACTCTCGATGCTGGTCAACGGAAGACTGAAGAGCGCACTGCTGTCCGGCTACCTGGAAGCTGATTTTCTCTCGGCCGCTGTGACTTCCAATAACAACGAAAGCAACAGCTACGCGCTGCGGCAGCGGCAGGTCTGGGGCCAGGCTGCTTTCGACAACGGATGGAGCTTCACCGGCGGCCAGATGTGGAGTCTGGTCACCGAAACCCGGCACGGACTGGACAACCGCACCGAAGCCACGCCGCTGACCATCGACGCACAGTACTCCGTCGGCTTCAGTTGGGCGCGGCAGTATGGCCTGCGCCTGGTGAAAAACTTCGACAACAAGGTGTGGTTCGGCCTCTCCATGGAAAACGCGCAGGCCACTGTGACCACCCATAACAATGCGGCGAATTTCCTGATCGGGTCGGCCGGGAACAGCGGCGGACTTTATAACTCCGCCATCTCGACTTGCAGCTCCAGCTTGAACAGCACTGGCACCAGCGTCACAACCACCTGTTCTCCCATCGCTTCCTACTCGTTCAATCCTTCCCCGGATCTGATCGCCAAGTTAGCTTTCGAGCCGGGTTTTGGACACTATGAGGTGTTTGGTGTGCTCTCACACTTCCGCGATCGAGTATTCCCTTGCGCGGAAGCATCGGCGACTTTCCCCTGCGCCAACGGGGCGACCGCGCCCACCGCGGCTCTCGCCTATAACCCGACCGCCAATGGCGGAGGCATGGGAGCCAACGCACGCTGGTCTTTTGCCGACAAGCACTTCGACTTCGGATTGCACGGGTTCGGGGGCAGTGGAGTCGGCCGCTACGGCACCGGCGGTCTGCCGGATGCCTCGATCAACGGGAACGGAACCTTCCATCTCGTAAAGAGCCTGCAAGGTCTTGCTACGGTCGAAATTCACGCCCTTCATTCCGACATCTACTTCAACACCGGAGCCGAGTATGCGTCCCGCGCAGCCAGCTACGATCCCATCTCCGGGAAAGTCGTCGGCTACGGAGCGCCCACCTTCAGCAATTCCGGGTGCTACAGCGAAACTCTGCCCTCCAACGGCACCGGATTTCTGCCCGGTGGCCTCTCGAGCTGCACGGCCGACACCCGTGTGCTGATCGAAGGAACCGCCGGCTTCTGGTATCGCATCTATGACGGTTCGAAGGAAAAAGTGAACCGCGGCCGTATACAGTTTGGTCCACAGTACTCCTATGTGGATCGTGAGACCTGGTCCGGCGGCGGCCTTCAGCCGCACGGGATCGACAGCATGATCTTTACCTCGTTCCGCTACTACCTGCCTTAATGGGAAACCGGGGCAGAAGTATCGGCCACATTCTGACGTTCACAACGGCATCGGGATTGGA
>DATKPV010000086.1:0-18838 GCA_035523915.1 Candidatus Aquilonibacter sp.
CCCCCGCTGTCCGGTTACTGGCCGACTGACTTTAGGCCTCCGCTGTCCTTTTCGAACTCTTCGCCCATCCACTCCCGCAGCGCGGTCATGTTCGCCGGTCGGCCCAGAAAGTTCTTCACCAGATCGTTGGCCGACATCGAACCGCCCGGTTCCAGCACCAGGCGCCGGTAACGCATAGGCGCGTCGCCCGCCAGCAGATTCTGCTGATCGAATTGCCCGAAAAAGTCCTCGGCAATGACCTTATCCCAAAGATAAGTATAGTAGGCAGAAGAATATCCGCCGAGGTGCCCAAACGATGCCCACATATGTGTATCCGGTACCGGGGCAAACCGGGTGTACTTCCGCGCATCCTCCAAGGTGACGGCGTCGAGATTGACGCTCTCAGGATTTTCTTTGTAGATATCGTACGAGATCGCGGTAAAGGAGTTCTGCCGTGCGACCCAGATGCCGCGTCCGAAGGCCAACGCCCGGTTCATGCGCGCTACCAGTTCGGCCGGAATCGGCTCGCCGGTTTTGTAATTGCGGGCAAACTTGGCCAGCACCTGGGGGCTGCGGATCCATTCCTCCAGCATCTGCGAGGGAGCTTCCACAAAATCCGACTCCATCGTGATACCGCTGATCCCGGCCCACCGCTGCTGCCCGCCGAGAATGTGATGCATGAGATGTCCGAACTCGTGGAAGAACGTTTGCACATCGTCATAGTCCATCAGGCCGGGGTCGGTCGCGGTGGGCGTGGGAAAGTTGCAAACCAGGATCGCTTCCGGCAGTTGCTTACCGCGCACTCCGTCCAGCACCGGCGCCATTTCCGCGTGGCTGTACTTTCCCGGGCGTGGATGCATGTCCAGATAAAATCTGCCGATCGCTTTGCCGTGGTCGAGCACAATCCAGGTTTCGACCGCGGGATCCCATGAAGGCACGTTCGGCTCCCGTTCGAAACTCACATGAAAAAGTTCCGCCGCGGCATCAAGAATTCCCTGCTTCACCTGCATAAAGGGGAAATACGGACGCACCGACTGGGAATCGAAGTCATATTGCGAACGCCGCACCTGCTCGGACAAATACGCTCTTTCGTCATCCGAGATCTGGGTCGCGCCCGGATCGTGTTTGCGCTTCTCCGCCAGCAGCATCTCGAATTCGCGCTGGGCGATGGGCCGCGCCGCCTCGTCCACCTGCGTAATGAAGTCGGCGATGTTGTGACCCTTGGCGATCATCTTGTCGGCAGCGTTGTAGTCCGCCCATGAGGCATAGCCGAGCAGCGTAGCGATCTGGTAGCGCGTCTTCAGAAGGCTGGTAAGAACCTCCTCATTCTTGGGATAAGCACGCGTGAGGAAAGCGACATACATACGCCGCCGCAACGCATCGTTCTTGGCAAAAGTGAGGACCGGCAGCGAGTCCGGATACTCGGTGGTGAGGTGCACTTTGCCGTTGGCGTCGGGCTTGTGACGGGCGACGTAGTCCGGCGGCAGGCCTTCGAGTTCCGAGGGATCGGCTTCGATCGTTTTCTGGCCGTCGGCGATGTTGCGATCGAATGTGGACTGCTCTTCGATGGCCTGTTCGTTCAGTTTCTTGAGCTGGGCGCGCGTAGTGTCGTCTTTGTCTACGCCGGCCAGGCGGAATTCCAGCAACTGGCGCTTCACATAATATTTCGTTGCCGCGTCGCTTTGGGAAAGATCGAGGCTGGCCAGGGCGTTGTAGATTTCGTGATTGAGTGCGATCGCCGTCTGTGCCGCGCTCACCTTGGTCACCATTTCCGTCGCGTGATCACGGAAGGTCGCATCGGGATGCACCTGCTGCATCAGGTTGGCAAAATTGCCGGCAGAGTCGAGTTCGCGGGTTGCCTCATCGAACGGAGCAAGAGTGTTCTCGATTGTGCGTGGGCCTTTCACCGCGAGCAGTGCATCAATCGAGCGCTGTGCCGCTCCCAGGCGTTCGCTCTCGATTTTCTCGAACGCGGGAACATCGGGCTTGGCTGCCCAGACGGTGGGCTGCGAGATCTTTATTTCTTGCGCCGAACTGAGCGTAGCGGCGACGGCGAAAATGCAGAAAAGCAGAAGACTGCGTCCGAGAAATTCCATGCGGCCACCTCGCCAATGATGTGCGGTCAGATCGAATGAGCACGCTGCATTTGCGGCGCTCATCATTCTTCTTTGACGTGCGAAGAGCTGTCAAGCGCACTCTGCCCAGCCAGGCCAACAAAACATCGAGGAAACGTCTGGCCCTATCGCCAGCGTTTCAATCTTGGCCAGAGTTGCGCCAAGGTTCCAAACTTCGCGCCCCTGCAGATGAAAACCGGAATCTCTTGTTCCTGCGCATAGGGATTGTCGGCCGAGACACCGACGTATTCAACCTGCTCCCATAAGCGGTCGAGATTCCCCAGGCGATCATCAAGCACGATCATGCAATTGCCGGAATAGCCGCGCGGTCCCCAGAGAAACCAGGTCTGATGGCCGCTCAAAGATTGGGGCAGTCCATATCTGCGGCCGAGAAAATCGATGGCGCCGGCCTGGCCGTAGTCCTGGGCGAAGATGCCACAGTTTTCGTCCGTGCGCTCCTCGGGAGTTAGCCGGTTCCAGGCCACCGCGGTTTCGGCCACGATTTCGTTCCATCCGAATTGATCGGCGTACCACTGAGGCAGCTGGGTACGCGTGTGAAAGTGCTCCATCACTGGCAGCTTGAAAGGCAGAGTTTTCATAAAAGCAATAAAATGCTCGGGCGAATATATGGGCACGGCGACCGGAGCGAGATGTGCGCCATCAGCCAGCAGCACCAGTGCAATCGCCACTTTTAGCCAGGTGCGATGCGGGCCGGCGGATGACGCCGCCTGGCCTTCGGCCGGATCGATGGCCGAGGCAATCACGACCGCTCCCGCCGCCAGCAGCATGGGATACACGGGAGCTAGGTAGTAATTCTTTCCGTGCAGAACGAAGAAAACCGTAAAGCACACCACGTAGCACCAGCCCAGCACGCGGTAGGGCTTAAGGCACGCCGAGAACAGCAGGGCAAATAAGCCCGTCAGCCAGATCGGCGCAGCGAACAGGTCAATCAAGAGCGCCTGCTGAAAGAAATATTGCGGCAGGGACAGGACGACGTCGCGACCTTCGGCGCGGATGTTGTGCATGAGCTGCAGGAACGGGAAGTCGTATTTGATGTTCCATAGCAGGTTGGGCAGAAAAATGAGAAACGCGGCCAGCCCGCCCAGCCAGATCCACTTATTCAGAAACACGCGCCGCTGTTCGGTGAGAAGCAGCCCGACCACGATACCAAAGCCGAAAAGGGCAATCGAATACTTTTCTTCCATTCCCAGGCCTGCGATCACGCCGAACCACAGCCAGTAGCGCGGCTGATTCCGCTTGATGGCAAGGATGGCGAAGTAGGCGCAGCCCATCCACAGGTTGGGCTCGAGGCAATTGGTGCCGAGCAGGCTGCCATTGGAAAGATATTGCGGGGCAATCAGGACGCAAATCACGGCCAGCAGCATGGCATAGAGCCGTCCGCCCAGCTCGCGCGCCAGCACTGCCGTCTGCACCACCAGCAACGAAGTGGCCAGCGCAGGAACAAAGCGGACACTGCGCAGCGAATCGCCCAGCACGGCCCGGCAGACGTGAATCAGAAACGGAATCAGCGGCGGCTGGTCGACATAGCCCCAGGCCAGGTGATTGCCGCAGGCAATGTAATCGAACTCGTCACGGAAATATCCGTAGCGATTGTTGAAGTAAATATGAAAAAGAACCTTGGCCAGCGCGATGAGCCAGATGATCGCAAGCCCATCTCGGAACCGAGACCGCTTATCATCGCTTACGGGAGATGCCACCGAGGTTGCGCCATCCATGGGGCAAACAGGATAACCGATGAGAAGGAGTAATACTCGACAATGGCAGCCGATCAGTGGCGCTCCTCGGGTCCACACGAAGGTAACCTTCGCCCCTGATTACCCGTTCATGCTGCCGATAAGCTTGTGGTAGCGTGGAAAGTACTCGAATCAGCACAGATTCGCAGAGGGAATCGCACAAGGTTTCTCGCTCTTCGTGTCTTCGACGACTCGCAAACCGGGCATCCACGTCGCGTGGAAAACGGTCACGTATCGCAGCGTGGCGCTGCTGATTCTGGCCATCGCCGGAATCTGTTTTGTCGCCATGCGCGTGGCTTTCCCGCAATTCACCCAGAGCGGCATCGAGGCCGCCGACGGCTTGGCCGGCAAGGTTCTGGAAAAAGTCGCGGGCATGGCGCCGCCTCCGGGCATGGGCACGACTACCGCGCAGCAGGCTCACTTCACCGCCCTCGACGGTACCGTGCGGGTGAAAAAGAGCAGCGCCAATAGCTTCATCCCCGCGGACTACAACATTCCCCTCGAAAAAGGCGACGTCGTGCAGACCGGCTCCGAAGGCATGGCGAAAGTTGTCTTTAACGACGGCACCAGTTACACCGTGAAACAGGATTCTCTGATCGTCATCGAGGAAAACTCGGCCAATGATCAGCAGCAGACCAACGTCGCAGTCGCGGTCAGCACCGGCACCGTCGATCTTTCCACCACGACCTACGCGCAGGGGTCGAAATCGCAGGTGATCGTCGCCGGCGCCACGGCTTCGCTGGCTCCCGAGTCGGCCGCGCAGGTGCGCAATGATCCCAAGAGCGACCAGCACGAAATCTTGGTGAAGAAAGGCACCGGCGAGGTTACCCGCGAAGGCGAGACGGTACGCCTGGCCAACTGGGAAAAAGTCACCTTCCAGGGCAAAGACACGCCAATGGAAAAGGCCAAAGAGATCGGCCCTCCCACTCCGATCTCTCCTGCCAACATGATGCCCATTTTCGTTTCCGCGAACAGCACCAAGGACGTCGAATTTTCCTGGACGCCTATGGCCAACGCGGTAGGCTACCGCCTGCAGATTTCCCGCAATCCTTACTTTTCCTCTACGCTGGTTGACAAGAGAGTTAATACGGCTGACGTTACCGTCACAAGTCTGGGCGAAGGGGCCTACTACTGGATGGTACAGTCATACGATAGTCAGGGAAAGGAATCGATGGAGAGCGAGAAAAACCGCTTCACCATCATTCCCAAGGGCAAGCAAACGGACGCCATCGACCTGGAGCTCGACCCTTTTATCCAGCACGGGCACGTGATCGAAGTATTAGGAAAAACTCAAGTAGGGGCGCGGGTGATGGTGAACGGCCGCGAGGTTCCGATGATCGCCAGCGACGGCACGTTCCACTACTTTACCCCTCCCTTGCCGGCGGGCGAAAACGTGATTACGGTGACGGCCCAGACGGCACAGGGCGGAGTGAATACTCAGCAGAAGAAGATCATCATTCAGTAGTTCGGGAGCTGGCCCAGCCGAGCTTGGCCAGTGGGACAAAGCACCTTCGGACCGGCAGAGTTGCGCAGCATCCCATAGAATAAGGAAAAGCTGGCAGCTGCTCCGGATGGCAAAAACACGGGCTTGCCCGGCAGCCGAGCGATCCAGGAAGATCGCGAGAAAAACCTGGTTATGTCAAGCAACGGATTTCACTCCAATCGATCGCATAATCTGAGGTCGCTGTTCAGCCTGTTCTCCAGCGACCTGGCCATCGACCTGGGCACGGCCAACACTCTGGTCTATGCGCGGGGCAAGGGCATCGTGGTCAACGAGCCTTCCATCGTGGCCCTCAACAAGAACACCAACGAAGTCGAGGCCGTGGGCAAGGAGGCCAAAGAGATGCTGGGGCGCACGCCCGGCAACATCGTCGCCATCAAGCCCATGAAGGATGGCGTGATTGCCGACTTCAAGGTCACCGAAAAGATGCTGAATTACTTCATCCAGAAGGCGCACAACCGCAAGATGCTGGTGCATCCGCGGATCGTGATCGGCGTGCCCTCTGAAATTACGCAGGTGGAAAAGCGCGCGGTCATGGACTCGGCGTATCGCGCCAAGGCCAGCGAAGTGCACTTGGTGGAGCAGGCCATGGTGGCCGCCATCGGCGCGGGCCTGCCCATCACCGAGCCCAGCGGCAACATGGTGGTCGATATCGGCGGCGGCACCACTGACATCGCCGTGATTTCCCTAAGCGGTATCGTCTATTCCCGTTCTGTGCGCATGGCGGGCAATCAGATGGACGAGGCCATCATGAATTACCTGAAGCGGAAATATAATCTGTTGATCGGCGAGCGCACCGCCGAACAGATCAAAATGGAAATCGGCTCCGCCCATCAACTGGACAAACCGATGACCATGGAGATCAAAGGCCGCAACCTGATCGAAGGCGTGCCCAAGACCATCACGGTCGATGATGGCGAAATCCGCGAGGCGTTGAGCGAGTGTGTTTCCACCATCATGAATGCCATTCGTGTGGCCCTGGAACGCACGCCGCCCGAGCTTTCCGCCGATATCAGCGATCGCGGTATCGTGCTTACCGGCGGAGGCGCATTGCTGAAGAATCTGGACAAGCGCATTCGCGAAGAAACCGGGTTGCCGGTCTCCATTGCCGACGATCCTTTGTGCAGTGTGGTGCTGGGCACGGGCAAGATGCTTAGCGACTTCAAGCTGCTGAGAAAAATTTCGATTGAGTAGATGTTCGGCTATGCAGGTTTCAAGGTTTCGGAGTTTCAAGGTTTCACGTCGAGTGTGGAACTCAACATCGATCGTGATCGCGACCTTGTAACTTTGAAACCTTGAAACTTTAAAACCGGCATTTTATGGAAACCGTATTCGGCCGTTATAAGAACCTCATCATCCTGGTGGGCGTGTTGTTTCTCCAGGTGCTAGGGTTGGCCTTGCAGGTTAAGCACAGCGACTCCGATAACACCCGCCTGATTCGAGTCTGGGCCGTCGATGCCATCAGCCCTTTTGAGCGCGTCTTGGTTTCCGTACAGAACGGCGTGGGCAATTTATGGCACAACTACTTCTATCTGCGGGGCGTGCGTGCCGAAAACCGCGAACTCAAAGAGCAGATCGAGCAAATGCGTTTGGAGCAGGTCCGGCTGAACCAGGATGCCGAACAGGCTCACCGCCTGCAAGCCTTGTTGGCTTTCAAAGAGCAGACAGTCGACAAGACCGTGGCGGCGCAGGTGATCGGCTCCAGCGGTAGTGATCTTTCCCGCATCGTTTATATCGACAAGGGCGAAGACGATGGTCTGAAACCCGATATGGCGGTGATTACCGCCGACGGTGTCGTAGGAAAAATCCTGATGGCGTCTTCGTCTGTGTCGCAGGTTTTGCTCATCAACGACCAGACCAGTGGTGTAGGCGTGATTCTCGAGAAGTCTCGACTACAGGGCGTGCTCCGCGGAACCACCAACGGCGAAGTCGTGCTGAAACAGGTCATGAGCGACGAACAAGTCACCCCCGGAGAGAAGGTGCTGACCAGCGGCGGCGACCAGATATTTCCCAAGGGCATGCCCGTGGGCACCGTGAGCAAAGTGAGCCCGGGTAAAGATCTGTTCCTGAATATCGCGGTAAAACCGGCGGCGGACCTCAATCGTCTGGAGGAGGTTCTGGTGGTGACCCAGAAGCGCGAGATGCCCGCCGTGGCACAGGATTCTGGAAGAATGCGCGCGTCTGACATTCTGGCGGAGCGGTTGCCTTCTGTACCGGAAAAGTCGGCGTCCGGGGCGAACCCTCCCGCTGCAACTGGCACGAATTCGACCGTGCCAGCCGCGACTGTGAAGGCGGTCCCTACCGCGAATGGGAGCCTTGGTGTGAAGTCCCCAGCGTCAGCCAGCCCGGAAGTTGTTGCCGGATCGACAGCCCGCACAGAAAATCCGCGGGAGGCAGCAACGGGGGCGGCGCCAAATCCCTCGTCGGCGCACCCTCCAGCCGGCCAGTCGGGGATTTCCTCGCCCTCGGGATCCCTGACCGTGGCGCCAAAGCCCGTCGTTAGAAAGACGACTGCCTCCGGAGCTGGAGCGAACGTCACGCCCGTTTCCTCGCAGAATGCAGCAGGGCAAACCAAGGTCCCACAACTCGTCCCGTCCTCGGCCAAACCGTCCTTGGCCGGACAGGCGCAAACTCCACCGCCTGCGCCCAAAGGAAAGAATCCGGCTGCATCCCAGCCTTCTTCTCCGGCAGCTGCTCAGCCCACCGCGTCTCCGTCCGCCGGCGCACGGCAAAGCGGCCCTCCATCGCAGGACGGGCCACACTAGCGTGCCGATCACTTACACATCGGGAGAACAAGTTGAAGTTTACCGCTTCAGCCTGCCGGTCACCATCCTGGTCCCGCTGCTGGCGTTGTTTCTGCAGGCGTTCCTTCCATTGCGCTTTCCCTGGTTTTCCATTTTCGACCTGCCGCTGCTGGTGACCATCTTTTTTGCCATGGCCCGGCGGAATCCCATCTCCGGACTATTTACCGGAGCGGCCATTGGATTGGTCCAGGATGCCCTCGGCCACTATCCCATCGGAGTGTATGGCATAGCCAAAACGGTGGTCGGTTACGGGGCGTCCTCGCTGGGAGCAAAGCTGGATGTGGAAAATTCCGGCGCCCGCCTGCTGGTAACCCTCGGTTTCTACCTTGTGCACCAGGCGGTCTACTACACGGTGGCCCGGGGCATGGTCGATCTGACACTGAATTGGAGCTGGAGCCACGATATCCTCGCCGGACTGGCCAACGGTGTGCTGGGCGTCGGGTTGTACTTTGTCTTGGACAAGTTGAAGCAAAGAGCGTAAAGCCACTGGCCCAAGTTGGCCGCCAATTGGTAGCGCCGGCGTCCTCGCCAGGCAGTGGCAAGCGCACTCTGACCAGACCACGACTTCCGTTACCCGCTTGGGCAGTGGCGGAGTCCGCCTCAGGCATTACAATGTTTGTAACCCACACCCATTCGAATCGAGGATAAGTCCCACGTTGCGGATCACCGGCTCATAACTGGCAACTGGCAACTGGCTACTGACAACGGATGTTCGGCCGCGACGAAAAAGTATCGGAAATCCGGCTCACGGCGGCGCAATACATCATCGTCGCCATTTTTCTGGTGCTGGCCTACGGGCTGTGGCGGCTGCAGGTGATGCAGAGCGATCTCTACGCTACCCTGGCCGAAAGAAACCGCGTTCGCGACGTACCCATCCTAGCGCCGCGGGGCAGAATTCTGGATCGCGAAGGCCGCACCATCGTGGACAACTACCCCTCGTTCTCGGCTCTGGTGCTGCGCGATACCTCGCGTGACCTCAATGCCGATGCCGACCTGATCGGGCAGGGCCTGCACATGGACGGCAACGAAGTCCGGGCGCGTATCCAGCATTTCTCCTCCCTGCCGCAGTACCAGCCCATCTTCCTCAAGGAAGACATCACTCCCGATGAACTAGCCTTCATCGAATCCCATCGCAACGAATTGCCGGAACTGGATACGATCATGACTCACCGCCGCCTTTATCCGCGCAACGGATTCATGGCGCACCTGATCGGCTATGTGGGCGAAGTCACGGAAGACATGCTGAACCAGCCCCAGTTCGAGCTCTACAACCCTGGCGACGTGGTGGGAATTTCCGGCGTGGAGCGCGAGTACAACGCGTTGCTGATGGGGAAAAACGGAGCCCGTCGTGCCGTGGTTAACAGCCATGGCCGCGAGGTTGGCCTTCTGGGCGAAACTCCCGCCGTTCCCGGAAAACCGCTCAAGCTGACTGTCGATATCGATTTGCAGATTGCCGCCGAAGAAGCCCTGGGTGATAGAAATGGCGCCATCGTCGCCATGAATCCTCGCACCGGCGAAATCCTCGCCATGGTCAGCCGCCCCACCTTCGATCCCAACGATTTTTCCGTGCGAATCTCGCGGGAAGAGTGGAACAAGCTGGTGAACGATGACGACCACCCCCTGTTGAACAAAGCCATTCAGGCGCAGCTTGCTCCCGGCTCGACCTTCAAAATCATCATGGCTGTCGCCGGATTACAGGAAGGCATTGCTCAGGACATGAAAGTTGACTGCACTGGGGGCGCTGTCTTCTACGGGCGTTATTTCAAGTGCTGGGTGGTGGCCGAGCATCGCGTGCACGGTATCGTCGATATCACCAAGGCGATTTATCAGTCGTGCGACGTGTTCTTCTATACCCTCGCGGAAAAGCTCGGTATCGAGAGAATCGCGAAATATGCGACGGAATTCGGCCTCGGCCAGAAGACCGGCATCGATCTTCCTCAGGAAGCCAGCGGCGTGATGCCCTCGGAAGAGTGGAAGATCCGCAACTTCAAGCAAAAGTGGTTCGCGGGGGAAACCATTTCCGTCGGCATCGGCCAGGGAGCGGTTGCAGCCACCCCCATCCAGATGGCCCGCGCCATTGGAGCCATTGCTAGCGGAGGCCTGCTGGTGCGGCCCCACGTTGCCAATCCAAGCGATGTGCCGCGCGGCTACGTTCCCGCGTCCGATGTGCCTGCGGAAACCAGAGTCCCGCTCGATCCAAAAAATTGGGAGATCATCACCGACGCCATGGCTGACGTGGTGAATCCCGGCGGGACGGCGGCTCTCTCCCACCTGCAGAACATCGACTTTGCCGGCAAGACCGGCAGCGCGCAAACCATCAGCAACGCCCTCAAGGCCAAGCTGGGCGCGGTAGGCAAGGCCGAGTTCAAGGATAACGGGTGGTTTGTTGGAGTCGAGCCGCGGCGAAATCCGGAAATTGTGGTTTGTACCCTGCTCGAAGAGGGCCAGCACGGTTATCTGGCCGCGCGGGCTGCGGCCCAGGTGATCAAAGCCTACGTCGACAAGGAGCGAAGCATCCCGGTGAAGATGGCGTCGTCGAAGAGGTCGAAAATGAAAAACCTGCCCACCAATACGGTTGAAGTGGGCGGCGTGTGGTCGATTCCCAGCGCTGGTGGCGATCAGGACAAGCTGCAGTCCGGCAGGTTCTTCCTCGACGTTGGAAGCAAGCCACTTCCGCTGGCCATGGCTGCGCCGGGCATGGAGTGACGACCCGCCAAAGCCGGCGGGGAATGCGCGGCCGGGACGCCGGCGCCACAAACGGAGAACATCCCGCGAGATGCCAGCGCGGCGCGCCACGAACGGAGAACAGGGCGCTGGAAACGGACGACGGGAAACTGAGAACTGATGTCACGCTACGTTTCATTCCGCGACTTTGACTGGCTGTTGCTGACCTTCGTCCTCATCATTTGCGGTCTGGGGGTGATGGAGATCGGCAGCGCCACCATGCACACCAAATTTGCCGGCTCACAAATCAAGCAACTTTACTGGATTGCAGCCGGCGTGGCTGCCATGTTCCTGATGAGCCTGGTCAGCTATCAGGCGCTGCTCGAAAAGATCCACTGGTTCTACATCGGGGGAATCGCTTCTCTGATGGGGGTTCTGATTTTCGGCCAGAGATACCTGGGCGCCAAGCGCTGGATCAAAATGCCCGGCGGCAACCACTTCCAGCCTTCCGAGTGGGTCAAGCTGATCCTGATTCTTGCCGTAGCCAAGTACTTCGCCGATCAGCAGCGGGAACTTTCCTGGTCCGACTTCGCCAAGGCCGGCGCAATCGTTGGCATTCCGATGCTGATGGTGCTCAAACAGCCCGACTTAGGCACTGCCCTGACCTACCTTCCCATTGCGGTCATGGGACTATTTCTCGGCGGCCTCACCTGGAAGCAGGCTGGGACGGTCGTTCTGCTGGCCGGTCTGTGCATGCCCCTTGCCTGGCATCACATGAAGGATTATCAGAAGGCCCGCCTGGTGAGTTTTCTCGAGCCCGATGCCGATCCGCAAGGCTCCGGGTATCAAGTTGAGCAATCCCTGATTGCCGTGGGTTCTGGGGGCGTTTTTGGCGGTAAAGGCTCGCAAACACACGGCGCTTTTCTCCCTGTACCCCAGACGGACTTCATTTTCGCGGCTTTCGCCGAGGAACATGGATTCATAGGCGCTCTGGGCGTTCTGCTGTTATACTTCATTGTGCTGATGCGTTTGACCCAGAACGCGCAAACAGCGCCCGACCGCGCTGGCACGTTTGTGGTGATGGGTGTGGTCGCGGTGCTTAGCTTCCACATTCTGGTCAATGTCGGCATGGTGGTCGGTTTTATGCCGGTCACCGGAATACCCCTGCCACTGATGAGTTATGGTGGGTCTTCCGTTTTGTTCATGTTCCTGGCGCTGGGGATGGTCATGAATGTTCGCATGCGCCGTTTCGTGAATTAGCCGAGGGCTGACAGGATTTGTCGGCTGGCTTGCGAACCGGGTAGATGAATCAGGAAGGAATCTGGCAGGGATTATCGCCGCGCCCGTGGGCGTGGCCCCGAAAAAATATCGATTGCCCCCGCGTGAAGGGGGCTGGCCGGCCACTCGAAGCAGAAGAAGGCCGGGTAGGATTAGAGCTGAAGTTCTGCTGGGCATGGTAACGGCCCCCCGACCGAGCAACGGTTGAGAGAGCGGTCACAAAGCCTGGCGGGTGCAAAGCGATACGTGCAAAGAATCTTCAAGTTCAAGCAGCGGACTCGGTCTGGGGAAAGATTCCCGGTCCCGGCCGTCCCCTCTCCGGGGGCTGCATCGCGATGCCTGATCCTCCCCGCTCCTCTGACTCCGTGCCGGTGAGGCTCGCCCAGTAATTACTGCGGCGAGACCGGAGTGTACATGAATAAAGAGTTGTTTGTATCTTCCACGCCGCACGAAACCAAAGTCGGCCTGGTGGAAGATGATTTGCTCGCCGAAGTCTATCTGGAACGCGAAAACGAATACACCTTAGCCGGTTCCATCTACAAAGGCCGCGTCACGCGGGTGCTTCCCGGCATGCAATCGGCATTTGTCGATATCGGCCTGGAGCGCGATGCTTTCCTCTATGTTTCCGATTTCATGGAACTGGAAGAGCACGATGAGGATGTCACCGAGGTAATTCCAGCGGATCGGGTTGTCCGGGATATGCGTCCGCAGGCCGCACAACCGGAAGCATCAGCCGCGGCCAATGAAGCCGAATCCGTCGAGACAGAAGAACTTCAACTTGAGGCGGAATCCGCTCATCACCTGGAACCGGCGGAGACACAGCCTGCAGCCCCAGGCGCGGTGCCGGAGGAATCCGAAAACGGCTCGCAAGGTCGTGATCGCAATTGGCGCGGTCGCCGCAGACGTCGTGGCGGACGCCGCGATGGGCGCGATCGCGGGCCGGAGCGCACCTCGGATTCGCGGGATTCGCGCTTCTCGCGCTCCCTTGAAAATGCTCCTTCCCGTCCGCACGAGTCGGGAAGAAACCAGTCCTACGGACCTCCCGCCGGCTATGAGCCAATTCTGCTCCCCGGCGAATCGATCTCGAAATATCAGCGGTTTTCGCAGCCGCCGGCTCAGGAGTTCCATGCAGAGCCGCTGAAGGCTGTGGCTGATTTGCAATCCGATGCTCAAGCGCCCGCCTCGAACTTCCCCGAAGATGAGCCGTTTTTCGCGGCTGCTTCGCGGGCCGCCGAGCCTCTGCACGAGGAGCACGGCGATTCCGCCCCCGAGCAGGAAGAACGCACCGAGGCCGCCACTTCTACTCGCTGGGAGCGCGAATACCGACAGCCCGAGCCAACTTCTTCCACTTCCAATTTCGGCGCAGCCGCCGCGCGGGCCGTAGATGAAGTTGATGAAGATGAGGAAGACGATCGGGTGACAGTTATTCCCGAACATTCCGATCAAGCACCCGAAACCAACGAATCGTCTTCCAGTTCTTTCTCTGCCGCGCCCGGTGCAATCGAGGAAGAGTTGATTGAGGAAGAAGAAGCCGAGACCGTGCGATACGGCCACGAAACCGAAGAGGAATCCGGCTTTGACGAATTCGAAGAGGAAACCCGCGCTGCCGAAGAACATCCGGCCGATTCCGGTCATGACTTTGCGCAGGCCGGAGACAATGGCGATTTGTCCTTTCCATCCGGGTTGGTAACTGACGCCAGCGGAGCGGAACACAGGGCCGAGGAACACGAAGAAGAGAACAGCGAAATCGAACTGGAAGAAGCGCAAGCCGAGGCGGAAGCGCTGCTTGAAGCCGAAGCTCGCGGCAATGGCACGGTGGATGCCCGGGCGGAAGTCCGCGGGCCTTCTGCCACCGCCGGCTACACGCAGCGTGCGCCTCGCCCCGCCTGGGAGCGGCGTGGTCCGCGTGGACGCCGGGGCGGTGGGCGCCGTTTTCGCCGCCGCGAGCAGCAACCTGTTCCCCAGATCAGCGACCTGCTGAAAGAAGGCCAGGAGATTCTGGTGCAGATCGCCAAGGAACCCATCGGCAAGAAAGGCGCGCGCATCACCAGCCACATCGCCTTGCCCGGCCGCTTCCTGGTCTACATGCCGACCGTCAACCACACCGGCGTCTCGCGCAAGATCGCCTCCGATGAGGAGCGGCAGCGCCTGAAGCGCATCGTGATGAGCGAGCGCGAAAACGGCCACGGAGGTTTCATCGTACGCACTGCCGCGCAGAGCGCCAGCGAAGAGGAATTGCGTGCCGACACCCGCTTCCTGAAGGGACTGTGGAACGACATTCGCACGCGCGCCGAAAATTCTAAACCCCCGGCTCTCATCTACCACGATCTCAATGTGGTCGAGCGCGTGCTGCGCGACCAGGTCACCTCCGATTTTTCCGTGATCTGGGTCGATACTGAACCGGAATACGAGCGCATTCTGCGCTTCTTCAACAGGTTCCAGCCCGGGCTGGTGAAGCGCGTCAAGCTCTACACGAAGGAAACACCCTTGTTCGACCAGTTCGGCCTCTCCGAAGAAATGAACAAGGCGCTAAAGTCGAAGGTGTGGCTCAAGAGTGGCGGCTACATCGTCATCAACCAGACCGAAGCGCTGGTCGCCATCGACATTAACACCGGCAAATATGTGGGCAAGACGGCGCGGCTGGAAGACACCATCGTCAAGACCAACGTGGATGCAGTGAAGGAAATCGTGCGCCAGATTCGCCTGCGCGATCTGGGCGGCATCATCATCATCGATTTCATCGATATGGACGAACGCCGCAATCGCCAGCGCGTGATGCAGGCCCTCGAAGAAGAACTGCGCCACGACCGCGCGCCCTCGAAAGTTCTTCAGTTCAACGATTTCGGACTGGTCGCAATTACGCGCAAGCGCGTCAAGCAGTCGCTCGAGCGCACCATCGGCGCACCCTGTCCGTACTGCTCGGCCACGGGTTACGTCAAGTCGGTGACGACGGTCTGCAACGAGATTTACGTCGAGATGCGCAAGATCGCCAGGCACCTGGAGCACGAGGACGTCATGTTGCGGGTGAATCCGGAAGTGGCCAAGGAACTGAAAAACAACAACGGCCGACTGCTGAACGAGATGGAAGAACTCACCAAGCGCACCATCATCGTGAAAAGCGACCCCGCGCTGCATCAGGAGCAGTTCGACATCAACTGATCAGACGGAAGTCCGAATTCAAGGTTGCCCCACCCTTCTCGCGCTTTCGGCGAGAGGGGGGTGCATTGTTTTGGACAACTTGAGAGCGCCGGACACGATTTCCACTTGAGAAAAGGCCAGTGCCGGAAACGGAGAAGAGTGCCGGGCGCCGGAAGTCGAAACCTAACTCCCCGCGCCGGCTAGGGTCTTGACCGCGCTCTCAGCGCGAGAACGCAGCCTTAGCGCCGACTCGCGAATGTACTTGGCCGATTCTCCCGGGTCGCTGGCCTCAGCGTGCTTGGCCAGCCGGACGGCATCCTCCGTGGCTGAACCAGTCATGTCGAGCAGAACGACCAACGCATCGGCGTGCAGCTTCCACAGCGACGACATGCTTTCGCTGCGCTTGATCTCTTCGAGCTCCGTCCCGATACGGGCGGAGATCGATACCAGGCGGATCAGCGTTCTCGCCACGTCGGCGCGCAGGCTTTTTTCTTCCAGGAAATCGGCATTATAGGCCTCCGCCTCAGCCTCGCTCAGCGTGAGATTGAAAAATCGCATGGGAACAACCCGCCGGTATTTCGGATCGGCCACCCGCACGAAAACGCGTACCGATTCCTCCACGCGGCGCAACTTGCCCTCTTCCATGGAAATCTGCTGCGCGGTGATGACCGGACGTTGAAAGGTGCGCGCCGCAGTCGGCGCCTTGGCGGCGGCCGCCCGCGCCGGTTTTGCCGCCGCGGCTGCTCCTCCGGAACTCTTGGTCGCACGGCCCACCGGAGGAGTCAGAAGAGACCTGCGGATCGGCGGCCGGCGGTCGAGCTCTTTCTTCAGTCGCGAAACCCGCTGGAATTTCTCCAAAGCGCTGCCGTAGTCGGCGCTCAGCATTTCGCCCTTTTCGATGGCAGCCACGTGTTCCACCGTCACTTCCACGCCGTCGACGGTGCTGAGAATTGTGCCGCCCATCTCCTCCAGCGCCTGCCCGAACTGTTGGATTTCGGCCAGGGCTTTGGCGAAAAGCTCGTTGAATTTTGCCCCGAACGCGGCGTTGTAGGCGGCCACGGTAGCCAGCACGCCGGGATGATAGAAGGAGGCGTCCAGCCAGCGTTTCAGGTCGCGCACTCGCGAGATGATGCCTGAGTCCATCAGGGAATTGAAGTCACGAAAACGGCCAATCTCTTCCAGCAGCGGGTCAAAACGCCGCAGCAGTTGCACGTGCTCCTCGGGCAGTGAGGGAACGTCGGAGTCGGCTAGGATTTCGATCAGGGCAATTTCGAAAGGAGAAAGCGGCAGAGCCCCGTCCAGGCCATAGCCGCGCTGCTCCCATTGCCCGGGTACGCGGGGATGGCGATAGAGGAAGGTCGCCACCAGATCGGTCTTGTCGCGATTGATATCGTTGGCTTCGCGGCGCCTCACGAAGTAGCGCAGCAGCGCTTCGGCGACCTCCGAGTCCGTGTCGGCTGTGAGCGCCTGGCGCAGCATGGCGGGATTGATCGCCATGTCCAGCAAATGCAGCCAGCGATGTAGCCGGGCCAGAGTGCCGGCCAGGTCGCCCTCGGTTTGCAGAAGCGACTCTTCGTCGAGTCCGGTGGGAATCGGGGTTTCGCCCTCGAGCCGGTCCGTCATGAGCTTCTGGTAGAAACTCTGGACGGTCGCCAGAATGGCCAGTTCAAACCGTAGATCCTCAGGCAACGAACGCTCCCGAAAGCAGAACTCTCCCCGAAATTCGGGAATTTTTACTAATGTTCCCAGTAAAGAGGAAAGTCACCTGGGCTGCAAGTTACCAGCGGAGGGAAACATACCATCGATTGCGGATTCCCGGTGTACATGAACTTTCGTACGCCAGGACCGGTCGCGAAGCGAGGAATCTTGGTTTATGCAGGGCTGGCCGCAAAACCTGGATCCCTCGCTCGGCGCGGGATGACATCGCAGATACGTGGAGGTCAGAACACCACGGTCTTGTTTCCGTAAACCAGCACGCGGTTTTCGATGTGCAAGCGGACCGCGCGTGAGAGCACGACTTTCTCCAGGTCACGCCCTTTGCGGATGAGATCTTCGACCGTATCGCGATGCGAAACACGAACCACATCCTGCTCGATGATCGGGCCATCGTCCAGCACCTCGGTGACGTAGTGGCTGGTCGCGCCGATCAGCTTGACGCCGCGCGCGAACGCCTGATGGTAAGGCCGCGCGCCCACGAACGCGGGCAAGAACGAGTGATGGATGTTGATGATGCGCTGCGGATAGCCCGCCACAAATTCGTTGGACAGAATCTGCATATAACGGGCGAGCACCATGAAGTCGGGCTTGTGTTCGTCGATCAGCGACTGAATTCGATCCTCTGCCTGTTTTTTGTTTCCCTTTGTAACCGAAACGACGGTGTAGGGAATTCTGTAAAAGTCAGCGACCGGCTGGTTATCGCCGTGATTGGAGATGATCAGCGGAATGTCGCAAGCTAGTTCGCCGCTCTGGTGGCGATAGAGCAGATCGACGAGGCAATGATCGTACTTCGAGACGAAGATGATCACGCGCGGCCGATGCGACGACTGCGCGAGAAGCCATTGCATCCGATATTTTTCGGCGACCGGTGCGAAGTGCCTGCTGAACTCGGCGAGGTCCTTCTGCGTGAGATCGATATCGAAATCTTTGGGATCGAACTCGACGCGCATCAGGAACAGTCCAGTTTCTTCGTCAGCGTGCTCGTCGGCGTGCAGAATATTGCCGCCGTGGCGATAGACGAAGTCGGAGATCGAGGCGACTTCGCCCTTGGCATCAGGGCAGGAGACGAGGAGGATGGCAGAGGACTTCATGCTGAATTTACTCTTGTGCCCGCACCGACGTTATGTCCTTGATAAGCAGCATCAGATGGAGATCGTTCACAGGACAATCTTCGAAACCGAAATGGCGGTAAAAGCCTTTGGCCTTTTCATCGATGGCATGAACCAAGATGGCTCGTGCGCCAATCTCTTTTGCGGCACGTAGACATCGTTGTAAAGCGTCTTTCAGTAAGGCAGGCCCGAGTCCCTGACCCTGTTCCGTTTTATCTACCGCCAAGCGCGCAAGCAAGATTACAGGAATAGGATGCCTAGGCTGGCCTTTAGCAGCCCGGATCGAGGCCTCTTCTTTGCGAACGCTCGACGCCGCAAGAGAATAGTATCCAATGACGCGTCCGCCGCGATGAACGACATAAGTTCTCGTGGAGTTGCCGGCCTGGTTAATTCGACTGAATTGCCTTAACCAAGTTGTAAGAGATTCGTGCTCTCTGCAATCGAACTGATCGAGAAGATGGTTTTCATTTGAGGGTTCGACTGCGGAGAGTGGAGGCTTATCGTTCAAAGGCAGAAGGTTCTGACATCAATCGCGCCAGCCGCTCGTGTTTCGTTGCCGGCCGGTCTAAAGCGGCAACAAATGCGGCCCAGCGATCTGGCGGCAAAACAAATTCTTTTTGATCCGCCAGGATCATTTCGGCCTTTTCCTGTGCGCTCGAAAGAATAAAGTCGCTAACGTTCTGTCCGTTGGCGTCTGCACCGCGAGTGATGAAGGCTTTCTGCTCACGGGTGGTGCGTACCTCGATTCGAGCCTCTTTCTGTCCGCCCGCGGGCGCCATGG
>DATKPV010000087.1:0-37463 GCA_035523915.1 Candidatus Aquilonibacter sp.
AAGAGCTGCAGCATCATTTGCAGGAGTTTCCCGCGCCGGGGCCACGGCCGGGGGACCGGGGTGTGGCGAGTTCGGGCCGCGCGGCAGTTCCCGAGGACCTTCGATCCCGGCTGGAAGAGGAAGTCGGAGACCTGTTTTTTGTGCTGGTGAACATCGCGCGCTACCTTTCGCTCGATCCTGAATCCGCGTTGCGCAAAACCAACCGCAAATTTCGCCGCCGCTTTCAGTGGATGGAAGAGCGGTTGCGCGAGAGCGGCAAAGTACCCGAGCAGGTGTCGATGGAAGAGCTGGAGTCGTTGTGGCGGAAAGCAAAGAGCCAGGAGTCGGGCGGGAAAGAGAAGCTCTCGTGAACGCCGGCTCCATCGAGATTCGCAGCTGCCGCGGCCTCGAGGAACTACGCGCCTGCGTGGCCTTGCAAAAAGAAGTATGGAATTTCACCGACGCAGAACTGGTGCCGCTGCGGTTGTTTGTGGTGGCGCAAAAAGTGGGCGGCCAGGCAATGGGCGCGTTCGATGGCAAAGAGATGGTGGGCTTCGCGCTGTCGATTCCCGGTACGCGGTCGGGCCATGTGTATCTGCATTCGCACATGCTGGCGGTTCGTCAGGAGCATCGCAATAGCGGGCTCGGGAGACGCCTCAAGCTGTTGCAACGGGAGGAAGCCCTTTCGCGCGGGATCGAACTGATTGAGTGGACTTTCGATCCTCTGGAGATCAAAAATGCCTATCTCAACGTCGAGAAGCTGGGTGCAATCGCGCGGCGCTACAACATCAATCAGTACGGAATCACGTCGTCTCCGCTCCAGGGAGGATTGCCGAGCGATCGCCTCATCGCCGAATGGTGGCTGAAGTCGAAGCGCGTGGAGACCCTATTGGCCACAGGGAAAAATCCGGAGTTCGGCGAGGAGCTCGCCATCGAAGTCCCGGCGCAGATTTACGAATGGAAAGCTGCCGCCGAAACTCGCATGAAGGCGAAGGAGACGCAGGAGCGCAACCGGGAGCAATTCCTACAGGCTTTTGGCCGGGATCTGGCGGTTCTCGGTTACGGGCGCGATGCCTCGGGCAATGGTAAGTTCCGTCTGGGCCGATGGAACGAGAAGTGGTCGTATGCTTCAGCGTGAATCGCTGCCCTCGTGGTGGAAGATCTGTCTATGAAAGCTGAAGCGATTACTCTTCGCGAGATTCAGATGCCGCTCGTCCATTTTTTCGAGACGAGCTTTGGCCGCACCTATAGCCGCCGCATTCTACTAATTACGGTTCATTGCGAGGGTGTCGAAGGGTGGGCCGAATGTGTTGCCGGAGAAGATCCTTTTTACAGCAGCGAGTGGATCGACTCGGCTTGGCCAACGATTACCCGCTACCTCGCACCGGAGGTGCTGGGAGAGAATCTCGAGTCAGCCGGTGAGTGCACGGTGAAATTTGCCAGAGTTCGCGGCCACCGCATGGCGAAGGCCGCACTGGAAAACGCGCTGTGGGACGCGGAGGCGCGGCAGCGCAAACAGCCTTTGTGGAAGCTCCTGGGCGGCTCACGCCGCGAGATCCAATGCGGTGTTTCGATCGGCATTCAGGACTCGGTGGAACAACTTCTGGAGAAGATTCACACTGAGTTAGCCGCAGGTTACCGGCGGATCAAGGTGAAAGTGAAACCTGGCTGGGATGTAAATGTGCTTGAGAAAGTCCGCTCGCGCTGGCCGGAAATCGTTTTGAGCTGCGATGCCAACTCGGCCTACAGACTGGATCAGATCGAGCACCTGCGCAGCTTCGATCAATTCAATCTGCTGATGATTGAGCAGCCGCTCTGGCACGACGATATCTTCTATCACGCTCGTCTGCAAAGAGAATTGCGCACCTCGATCTGCCTGGATGAGTCGATCGTGAACGCCCGCAGCGCCGCTATTGCGCTCGAGATTGGCGCATGCCGCATCATCAACGTCAAAGTCGGGCGCGTGGGCGGTTTCACGGAAGCCAAAGAAATTCACGATATCTGCCACAGGCAGAAGATTCCAGTCTGGTGTGGAGGCATGCTGGAATCAGGCATCGGCCGAGTGCACAATATAGCGCTTTCGGCGCTGCCCGGCTTCAGTCTGCCAGGGGACGTTTCTGCCTCCAAGCGCTACTGGAAGGAAGACATCATTGAGCCCGAGGTTGAAGTGACCCCGCAAGGCATGATCGCGATCAGCGACGAACCGGGGACAGGCTACCGCTTGAAGGAGGATCTCATCGAAAAGCTGACGGTGCGGAAGGAAACGGTTCGAGCGGGGAAGTGAGCATTTTCTTGCCGGCGCTCGGCGCGTGTGCGAAGCCTGTTGGACAGCCAGTGGCGCTACGTCACCGATGCGACTCACTTACCGCAAGGTTCGGATTCTGGGCCAGCCTGGACTCTTCCGTTTTCAGCATGGCCACACCTTGGGAAAAGGTGGTGTCGGCAGGAACGCGGCGGAAATCGCTCAAGACCTCCTCGGAAGAAAAGTTCAGACTCTTGAATAACAGAATCCGCCCCGTGAAACTGAGTTGCATGCGGGTAATCTCCCACGAGCCATCGCCCAGCGCGGCCTGTTCCACACCAAAATGCCCACCCTTGTCGAGGTGCCCGAGAAATCCCCAACCGAAGCTGACATCTTTGAATAACGTTCCATCGATCTGGGCGATGCGGCGGCTCGCGCGATCGATGAGCACAAATCCTTGCATGCCCTCAAGCACCTGCTCCACGTGCGAGGGTGGCAAATATGCAGGGTTGGGCCGGAACTTCAGCCGAACCAGTTCGTCTCCTTTTTTGCCGATCTTTGACGTGCCGGCCTGGGTTCCGTCGTACTCGTAGAGAAAGGCATCGGGCAAGGCCTTCACGATGCGCAAAGTGCGATCGGCATCGATTTTTTCCTGAGAGTGCTTGCGCGCCAGTTCGTCCGGATTGTGCGCCAAGCCGTCCAGCCGGGCATGTTCGCCTTGCATCTGCTGCGGGCTGAGAGGCGTGTCGTTATAGGCAATGGTCATGCCTGCCATGGCCTCGCAGGTTTCCACGTAGAGACGGGTCTGCGAACCGCCACGTGTCTGCTTGCGCGAACGGAACATGTGCTTGACGGAAGCATCGTTGGAAGCTGCAACTTCGTTGGCTACCGAGGCCCGAACCAACTCGATGGGTGAGATTGCCGGTGGCGGCTGGCTGGAGGGCCCGGGGACAGCAGCGGCTGCGCCAACCACCACGCAAGCGGCAATGGCAGTGTAGAACGCCATGCGCGACGTTCGGGCAAACCGCGTGATTCGACAACCCACTACATCAGTGTATCAACTGCATGTCGCGCCTTCATCTGCGGGGCGACTACCAGGATACCTGTAGATAACTGCGCTTGCCGCGCGCTCCGTGCCTTGGGTATAGTCGAAGACGGTAACTCGGCTTCCCGATCCGCCTCATGAATCTGAATCCGTAACAAGGCACGATTTATCCGGTAGGAGACTCTATGAGCTCGGCAGCAGCGCCAGCCAGCGGGCTGGCACAAATTGGCAAATCGGTGGTCATTAAGGGTGAACTTTCGGGCAGCGAAGATCTGTACCTCGATGGCCAGGTAGAGGGCAGCATTGCCCTCAAGGGCAACAGTCTCACGGTCGGTCCCAACGGCAAGGTGAAGGCCAGCGTGGAGGCCAAGGGGGTGGTGGTGCAGGGTAAGCTCGAAGGAAATGTGCAGGCCAGTGAGCGCATCGAACTGCGCAAGTCCGCCGTGGTAACAGGAGACATCGCTGCCCGCCACGTTTCCATCGAAGAGGGAGCCTACCTGAAAGGCAAGGTCGATACTCTTCGGAACGAGGGAAATAAGCCGTAGAGCCCCATGGCGGCAGTGTCGCAGACCTTGATGAAACTTTTTCGCGGTTCAGCACCGGAGACTGCAGCGCCGCCGCAAGGCGGGCCCAAACTCACCCGCCGATCCAGCGGCCTGAGCGAGTTGACGCGCCTGTGGGAAACGGCGGAGAACCTGTGCGTGCTGGATCTGGGCTCAACCTCGCCTGCCAACATCCGTTATTTCACTGGCCGCGGGCACAGAATTTACAGCGAAGACCTTCTGACCGCGTCGACTGACACCTCACTGTTGAGCAAAGATGAAAACGGGGTGGTAACTCTCGATAGCCGGAAGTTTCTTGCCGACAATCTGGTCTATCCCGCCGCCCACTTCGACGTGGTGCTGTGCTGGAATCTGCCCGACTATCTCGATGAAGGCCTGGTGAAACCCGTGGTTGGACGGTTGTGGTCCGTGCTCAAGCCAGGGGGCATGTTGCTGGCTTTTTTCCACACTCGGGACGCCGGCCCGGATTCGCCCTGCTACCGCTTTCACATTACCGGAGGCGACGCGCTTGAGATGCAGCGCATTGTGCTTAAGCGTGAGGCGAGGCGAGGTCCCACAGGAGCCGTGCACACTGCCGTCGACAGTTTCCAGTTGCAGCGCGTGTTCAACAACCGGCACATCGAAAATCTCTTCCGTGATTTCGCCTCGATCAAGTTCTTCCTGGCACGGGATAACGTAAGGGAAGTGCTTGTGGTACGGTGATGCAAAGGGCCGCGCTCAAGCCTGCCAATTTCCCCGTTTAGGCTCTCTTGTTTTTCCAGACGATCACTCCCATCCGGAACAGATAGTGCCGCGAGATTTCGATTGGCGGCGGGCCATTGGAAGAAAACAAGGGCAGAATCGCGGCGCGCATCTCTTCCGGAACGTACGCTCTGCGCACAGAAGTCAAACCATCAAGCCAGGCCACCCGGCTTCGCATCAGCGGGCGAGCCGCGTAAGCCAGCGCCAGGTGCATCGGATGGCGTACCAGATCGTTAATGAGCACGGCTCGCCGGGCTACGCGCAAAGCTTCCTTAACGAAGTCTGCGGCCTGCGGCGGCGAGAGATGGTGCGCGAACAAGTTCGAGCTCACCATGTCGAACGAAGCATCGCGGAACGGGAGGGCAAGTCCGTCGGCGATTACCGCCCGCACTCCAGGCGCGAGATGGGACCGCGACCGGTCCAGAAGGGTAAGATCGAGGCGGATGTTTTGTTGAGCCAGCCGCTCCGCGACCAGACGCGGCACTTCTCCTGATCCTGCCGCGACGTCCAGGACCGAAAGACATTTCTGACCGGTCATCAGAGCTACCCGCTCGATCAGGCTCTGCGTCGTCGTGACCCCGCCGAAGCGTCGGTTCACGCCGTTCAGATCCAGCATGGAAAGCTCAACATCGCGTGCTGAGCAAGCGTCCGAATCGAGAATTTCGGGAGCGTCGACGCGTTTCATGAGGACTTCGGCCTCACACCTCGGCCAGTTCCTCTTCCAGCAGTTGCTTGTTATACAGGTCGGTGTAGTAGCCGTTCAAAGCGAGCAGTTCATCGTGCGTGCCCAGTTCCACGATGCGCCCGCCATGAAGCACGGCAATGCGATCGGCATTGCGCACTGTGGAAACGCGATGCGAGATGAAGATCGTAGTGCGGCCCTGCATCACATCGCGCAGGTGGTTGAGGATTTTATCCTCCGTTTGCGTATCGACGCTGGAGAGCGCGTCGTCGAGGATGAGAATGCGCGGGTTGCGGATTAAAGCGCGCGCGATGGCCGCACGCTGCTTCTGCCCGCCCGAGAGGGTGATGCCCCGCTCGCCTACCATCGTTTGATACTGCTCGGGAAAACTCTCGATGTCGGACGCGATATTGGCCGCTTCGGCAGCATCGTGAATTTCTGCGTCCGATGCCGAATCCACACCCAGGGCGATGTTGTCGCGGATGCGGTCGCTGAATAGAAAGGTCTCCTGTGGCACGAATCCTATACTTTTGCGCAGCGACGCGAGAGCGAATTGGCGGACAGGCCTTCCGTCGATTAGAACCATTCCCGGTTCCGCATCGTAGATGCGCGGAATCAGGCTGACGAGAGTTGTCTTGCCCGACCCTGTGGGCCCCACAATTGCCAGGCTGCTGCCTGCGGGGATGCGCAAGTTCAAGTCTCGCAGCACCGGAACTCCGTCATAGGAGAAGTTCAGATCGCGAAATTCGATCTCGCCTTCGATTTCCCGGGTCACAGCATCCGGCCCGTCATGGATCTCGGGCTTTTCCAGCAGAATTTCATTCAAGCGCCCGAGCGACGCCGTGCCGCGCTGAAAAATGTTTACCACCCAGCCCAGCGCGATTACCGGAAACGTGAGCTGCATCATGTAAAGGTTGAAGGCGGTGAAGCCGCCAATATTCATCCGGCCCAGCAGGACTTCGCGGCCGCCGATCCACAACACGATCACCAGAGCCAGACCGAGCATGAGCTCGAGTGTTGGCCAGAGCATTCCCATGAGCCGCACTAACTTCAAGCTACGCTTGATATATTCTTTGTTTGCATCCTCAAACAACGATATTTCGGCGTGCTCTTGTACGTAGGCTCGGATCACACGAACGCCCGAAAAGTTCTCCTGGGCGCGAGCCGAGATGTCGGAGAACATGGCCTGGATTTTCTCGAAGCGCTCATGAATCTTGCGGCCGAATGTCTGGATCACGATGCTCACGACCGGCAGTGGCAGGAACGCATAGAAGGTGAGGCGGGGGCTGATGGCGATCATGAACGAAAGCGCGCCGGCGGTGAAAACCAGCGTGTTCGCCGAATACATGATCGCGGGGCCGAGCAACATGCGCACCGCGTTCAGGTCGTTGGTGGCGCGGGCCATAATGTCGCCCGTCCGCATGCGCTGGTAGTAAGAATAGGAAAGTGTTTCGAGATGCGCGAACAGGTCATTCCGCAGGTCGAATTCGATGTCGCGCGAGATGCCGATGACGATCCAGCGCGTGAGGAACAAGAAAATACCGCGCACAGCCGCCAAGGCCAGGACTTCCAACGCGAAAATCAGCAACTTGTGGCGCGTGACGCCGGACTCCAGGCCCTGCGCAGCATTCCCGATCACTTTGGGCAAAAGGACCCAGGCGCCATTGCTGAATAGAACGCAGAAGGTGCCCGCTGCCAGTCCCCAGCGATAACGCTTAAGGTACGGCAGTAGCGGACGCAAGCTCTTGGGAAACATGCAGATTGACTAGATGAGATTCTAGCAGGAGAGGGCGCAAATCTAAGCAGGGTAAGTCAACCCGCCACTAGGGAATGCGAAGGAAATCGCTGCGTTTCAGAGCTTCGTGCAGCCCACCCTCTCGCGTGGTCGAGATTGAACGTGGAATCCGCTTTCTCGACAGGGGATTCCTGCCAAAGGCGGCCGCGCAAATCAATAGAAGAACGACGGCCCATGCCAGGAAGAAGACCCAGCCAGCGTCGATAATGAAGGCCTGCGCCGTTTCCATAAACCACTCCGGAAGATGGGAAAAAATCATGCGCTGCGGGGGCCGATGGGAGAGCCACGGAACCCCGCATCGCGCTGCGCCAAGTGTTTTCCCTGGCTTCGACCCTTACTGTTCCGAAGACGGCGGCGTCTCATTGCTATCGCCGCTCGTCCCGTTGTTCATGCGTTTCTGCATGCGTGCTTGCCGACGGGCTTCAAATTGCTTCATCTGAGTCTGCTGGTCGGGAGTGAGCACTTGAAACAACTCGTTGTGGATGCGAGTCTCCTGCACCGTCAGCTGGGCCTGGACCTGAGCCTGTTGGGCGGCTATGGCCTGAACCTTCGCCTCATCGTAGGTGCCTTCCTCATATTGCTTGAGCTGTGCCCGGTTCTGTTGCAGTTGCTGGAAAAGCGGCTTCAGGGTGGGACGCTCTTTTTGCAGGATCGCCTTCATCTGTGCCTGCTGCGCGTCGCTCAGGTTGAGATAGTCGGCGAAGAAGCCGATCATGTGGCCGCCCATGCCAAAATGGCCACGCATGGGCGGAGCCGCCGCCGTATCCGCGGTCTGCGCCTGGGATAGGGCTGTGCCCAGCAAAACCGCCAGCGCGGCAATCATCAAACGAACGCTCATCGATTTCATCACGGTTCTCCTTGTGTTCAATCTCTTCGGGCCGGCGCCTTTCCTGGAACCGGCGACTTTGCGTACACTCATATGAACACAGCTCCCGGCAGGTTGGCGGTAAAGAGTCGGTCAACCCGAGTAAAGTTTTGTCAATTGGCGCAAGTCCAATTTTGACAATTCTTTACAGGCTCGGCCGAGGGCATGGTGCACAATGAAAACGGAGAAGATGGAGCGCATCCTGGTTATCGACGACGATGTGGAATTGTGCACCCTGGTGGGCGAGTACCTGCAAGCTGAAGGCTTTGCGGTCGAATCGGTGCACGATGGCGAAAGCGGACTGCAGCGAGCGACTTCAGGCGGATATCTGCTGGCGGTGCTCGACGTCATGCTGCCCGGCATCAACGGATTCGAAGTATTACGGCGAATCCGGGCCACCTCGCGTCTGCCCGTGCTGCTGCTGACGGCGCGAGGCGAAGATGTGGACCGCATCGTCGGGTTGGAAATCGGCGCCGACGATTATTTGCCGAAGCCCTTTAACCCCAGGGAGCTGGTGGCTCGCATCCGCGCCATCCTGCGCCGCACGCGCAGCGACAAAGGCAACGTTGGTGCGCCAGAGATCGTGCGCGTGGGCGAAGTGGAACTCGATCCCGCCACCCGAACAGTGAAACGGGACGGCCAGCACGTGGACCTGACCTCCGTCGAATTCAATCTGCTGGAAGTGCTTTTGCGCGAGGCTGGACGCGTGGTGCCGCGGGAGCGCCTGGTAAATGCGGTCCTGAGCCGCAAGTTCTCTCCATTCGACCGCAGCATTGATATGCACGTGAGCAAGGTACGTAAAAAGCTGGGCGATACCGAAAACGACGAGCACATCAAGACGGTGCGGGGCGTGGGCTACATTTTTGCGCGTCCGCGAGAGAAGGCGAAAACTACAACGTGAAGAGCCTGTTTCTCAGGATTTTTCTTTCGTTCTGGATGGCCTTTGCACTGTTTCTGGTGCTGGCCATTCTGGTCACGCTGGCTCTCCGCCCGCGGGGCGCTTCCTGGGAGGGTTTACGTACCACGGCATTGAACGACGCAGTTGCGGCGTATGAAAAGGGCGGCCCGCAGCAGGCGCGCGAGTACCTGGAAGAACTCCAGCACACGCAGCACGTGCGGGCTTACCTCTTCAATGACCAGGGAGAAGAAGTGACCCGCCGCGGTGGCGCTCCCGACTGGGCCATCCGCGTATTAACCAACGGTTCTCCTGTTCCCCACGACGGATTCATCATTCCCGCTCCCCGGGTGCTCAAGGAATCACGCGCCTCTTCTGACGGAACGCATTATTTCACGCTGGTAATGGGGCTGCCGCCCGGCCCGCGGGTCTTTTTCGGTCCGCGGGGAATGCCGTTTCCGGGGCTGATCATTGCGGTGATTTCTTCGGGATTGGTTTGCTATCTGCTTTCCTGGTATCTCACCAAGCCGATCGTGCGCCTGCGCGCAGCCACGCGACAACTGGCCGCCGGAAATCTGACCGCGCGCCTGGGCGCCCCGGTATTTGGACGAAAAGATGAGGTGGCTGGCTTGATGCGCGATTTTGACGCTATGGCCGAGCGCCTGCAATCACTGGTTGAAGCGCAGTCACGCCTGCTGAACGACATATCGCACGAGTTACGTTCCCCCCTGGCGCGTTTGAACGTCGCCCTGGGACTGGCGCGGCAACGCTCGGGCGCGGAAAGCGCCGCCATGCTGGAGCGTATCGAACTGGAGGCCAGCCGCCTCAACGAACTGATCGGCCGTATCCTTACGCTGGCCCGTCTCGAAGACGGAGAGCAGCGGATCTTGCCCGGCGCCGTTCCTCTCGACGAGTTGGTGTTGAACGTAGCTGAGGATGCAGAATTTGAAGCGCAGGCGCGGCATTGCCACGTGCACAGCCAGATTCCGGAGGGGGACTGGACGGTTCGCGGCGAAGCATCTCTGCTGCACAGTGCAATTGAGAACGTGGTGCGAAATGCAATTCGTTATACCCACGAAGGCAGCACAGTAGAAATCAGTCTGGAACGTGGCGGAAGCCCAGGCGCCGCGGAAGCGGTGGTCAAAGTCGCCGACAGCGGCCCGGGAGTGCCGCCGGACGCCTTAGGGAAACTTTTTCGTCCTTTCTACCGTCTTGATGATGCACGCCGGCGCCTGACCGGAGGCGTCGGTCTTGGCCTGGCAATTACTGAGCGCGCAGTTCGCTTTCACGGGGGAGGGGTGGTGGCCTCAAACCGGGCCGAAGGAGGCCTGCTGGTGGAAATACGCCTGCCGATCATGCCCGGCGGCAAACCCACCGACGAAGCTCTCGATGCCATACCGGCAGGCAAAGAGGGGTAAAGGCACCCCCGTCTTACGTTTTCATTTTGCACCCGGACAGAAACGAGCGTAAAACCCCTCTTCAGGCAACTCCGTACGACGCGCCAGATTCCAAGTAGTCTTGCCGGGTGTTTGCTCTTCCCGAGCATTCCTGATACACAAATGGATGGCAATTTGCGCCTTCAATCACAGAATTGCGCCCCAGTTTGACCTGCGGGACTTGCCTAAACACGTACAGAGGGAGAACGAGCGAAGAATGCGGAGCCGATTTGCCTGGCTGCTGGGAATTTTGATTCTACTCGCCGTTGGTTTGCTGGTTGCTTGCGGCAGAAAGTATTCGTCTTCCGCCAACGGCCTGGTGGTGGTTCCAACCCAGGGCTCGGCGGTCATGGATACCTTCAGCCTCAACCTAAATAATGGTGCTGTAACCCGGATCAACAATACGGCCGGACCGCCCACGCCAGGCGCTCCCACAAACATCGTGATAGATCCAGCCGGGCAATTTGTCTATGTCATCGTCACGCAAACCTCGGCTCTGCCCGGGAGCCTGACGGGAATCGCAACCTACAAGGTCGGATCAGACGGCAAACTGTCCTCTGCCGGCACAACAGCCATGTCGAATCCGGTGGCCCTCGCTATGGATTCGGATGGAAAATTCCTGTTTGTTGCGAACGGGACAGACGGAACCGTCACAGTACTGTCGGTGAGCAGTGGTACCCTTAACGAGGTCGGGGTAACGGGTATACAGTCCGGTCCGCAAGGCCCGGCGAATGTGACCGCCCTGGCGGCAAGTCCCACGGTTTTTCCATCCATATACGCCGCCTGTTCGGGGAAAGCCGCGCCCACTTCCGAGAACCTTTATGTAACCGACTCGCAGAATTACCTGGTATGGGAGTTCGGTGTGTCCTCCTCAGGCGCGTTGGGGAATCCTCCAGGTGATCAATCACCGCTGAGCTTTGCCACCGGCACGTTGCCTTCTGGGGTTGCGGTGGATCCCTGCAACCGCTTCCTCTACGTTGCGAATCAGAGTCCGGATAACAGCATCAGCTCCTACACTATCTGCAATACGCTTCTGCTGCCGGTGTGTCCGGTGGCCGACGGCAGTCTCGTTGAAGTGCAAGGTTCTCCCTTCCCAACCCAGGGCATCGATCCCGGACCCATGCTTGAGGATCCGTATGGCAAACATCTCTACGTCGTGAATACGAGGTCGAGTTCGATTACCGCATACAAGATCGGCCAGGCAACCGGAGCTTTAACCGCGATGACGCCATCGCCCATAGCCACCAACTCGCAGCCCAAATCCATTGCCATACGCAGCGATGGCCTCTGGTTGTTCGTGGCAAACTTCAACTCGGCCAATGTCTCGCAGTACGCGGTCACACCGGCGAGCGGACAACTCGTCCCGCAGGCTGCCTTCGGCACCGACAACTATCCGTTCGGTGTGGCTGTAAAGTAACCAGGGCAAGGGGTCGGCAGTGCCTGCCATTCGGCGCTTAGTTGGTTACTCCAGTCCTGTGCCTTCCCGAACGAAGTGAGGAATCGGGCTTTGCCCAGATATCGGCAAGAAACCTCAAGGTTCCTGGCTGCGTTGGGAAGGACAAAAATTTCCCACTACCCGCCCGGCGGGTCAGCGCGCTACGTCGGCACTTTCAAAATGAGGTATCCCCCGATAATGGAGAAAATCAGATCGGGCGACCAGGCCGCCAGCGCCGGGGGCAACTGGCTCAGGTCGCCCATGGACTCGAACAGCCGCGAGACCACCGTGTAAACCACGGCGATTCCTACCGCGACCGCCACGCCCGTAACTGCGCCCTTTTTACCCGAAGCCAGCGAAAAGGGAACTGCCAGTACCGCCATGATCAGCGTGATAATGGGATAGGAGAGCTTCTTCTGCAGCTGCACCCGTAGGCGTACCACGTCGAAACCGCTCTGTTGCAGGTCGCGAATGTAGCGGCGCAGCTCCTCGTAGTTCATCTCAGAGGACTGCTTGACCTCCTTCTTGAAGTAGGAGGGTTCCTCGTTTAGCTGGGCAAAGGTTGAAACGTCGAACGTGTGGTAGTCGGCAATGGCGCTGCCGTGAAGCGTACGTTCCCAACCCTGCTCGTAAACCCAGCGCCCCAGATTATCCGCCCAATGGGCACGATCGGCGTGGATCCGCCGGCTGATGAGAAACTTTGCCGGATCGATCTGAAAGACTGTCAGATTGGCGAACTGATCGCGGTCGGGATCAAAGAACTGGTAATAGTAAATGTCGTTGTGCTGGCCAAAAATCCATTTCCGGTCGGGACGGAGATAAGTCTGCGGCGGCTTGCCTTTGATCTCGTTATGAAGGGCTTCCTGACGCTTGTTGGCGTGGGGCAGGTAGAACTCGTCGGCAAAAAACAGTCCCGCCGCCAGGAATACCGAGGCAACCAGTACGGGAGTGACGATGCGGTAAACGCTCACCCCCGTTGCTTTGATGGCGGTAATCTCGTTTGAGCGGTTCATCAGGCCGAACGTAATCAGGACGGCAAGCAGCACGATCATGTACGCCGAGTTGTAAAGCAGATAGGGTGTGACGTTGAGCAAATATTCGGCAACCACGATAGCCGGCGTCTGGTTGCGCATGATGTCGCCCAGCAACTCGAAGAGCGTGAATACCAGGACGAGCACAAGAATCGTGGCCAGGATCAATCCCAGGTAGAGGAAGAAGTCGCGCAACACGCAGTCGTCCAGCAAGGTGGGAAAGCTGGCGCTAAAGACGCGCCGGCGGGTGGAGGCGCGCTCGAAAGCATTCTCTTTGCGTGCGCGACCGGCGGTTCGTCCCCGGCCGTTCTGGTAAGCGCTGGATTCCTTCCAGGCCAGTCGCAGGGAGGCCAATTCAAAGGGACGGCGCTCGGCCCGCCACAGCAAAAACACTCCGCCAGCAAAGAACACGATATTAGCCAGCCAGGCTCCCAGCGCAGGAGTGACATCTCCCTGGCGGGCCAGAGAAATTCCGATCAGGGATACGAAGTAGTAAGCGAACACGAGCAGGATGGTTAGCACAAATCCGCCGGACTTACCGCTCTTCTTCGACGAGAGCCCCAGCGGAATTCCCACCAGCCCGAGCACCAGACACGCGGTAGGCAAGGCGAACCGCCGGTGAAACTCGATGCGATACCAGCGCGCCGCCACAGGATCGACGTGCCGGGCATACTTTGGCAACTCCCTGGTCGGCAATACGCCGACCGGGACAGGTTCTTCAGTTTTATTTTCGGAAGCCAAGTCGATGGGGATATCGGTCTGCTGGAAGGTGGAAATCTGGTAGTGATCCGCTTGTGTGGGGTCGGTTTCGTGGGTGGAACCATCGATGAGGTGCAAATGCAGGCGGTCCTGACCTTCGGCCACAAGGATTCCTTGCCGAGCCAGGGTCACGGTTGGGTTCGCGGGATCGGAAATGTCGGCGAGAAACACATTCTTCCAAACGGCGGCTCCCTCCGCGCTGTGCACATCCTGAACATAAAGAACCAGCTTAGGAAAGCCTTCGTAGAAGACCCGTGGCTGCACTTCGAAGGAGGCCTGCGATCCCTTGAGCTGATCTTCCAGACGGGCAAGCGAGGCCTGTGACCACGGCGCCAGATATACCCCATTTGCCAGCGCCAGCATCCAGGCCACGATCACGAAAATAGAAACCATGCGCAGGAAACTCCACACCCCCAGGCCGCTGGCGCGCATGGCAGTAATTTCGCTGTCGGCGGCAAGGCGGCTCAGTCCGATCAGCACACCGACCAGAACACCCATCGGGATCGTGTAGGTTAGGGCCAGGGGCACCGTGTACAAAAAAATTTCAACTACGCTGGGCAGGGGAGCGCTGGCACGAACAACTAACTCCAGAATGCGCCCCAGATCGCGAGTGAACAGAATGAAGGTGAAGATCGCGACGCCGATGACAGCGTGCGAGGTGACTTCCCGCAACGTATAGCGAGTCAGAATCCGCATAGAGAAAGCAGATCCCTCACTCCGTTCGGGATTTCGGCTGCGGGCTCCCGCTTCGCTGACGCCCGCAAACCGCCTCAACTTCACACAGAGTGTGGCCCATAAGAATCCGCGTGGGAGACGTGCTCAAACGCAGAATAGCACGAGAAAGCGCCGAGCCCGGAGAGTGCAAACGGATACCCAGATGCGGCCAGGTCCTGCCCATCAGCGGTCTGCCGCCGAGAACTTTCCCTCGCGAATGGTGATGAGAATGATTTCAGTGGGTAGCGTGCCTTTCCCAAGTGATCACAAGTACGTCAGCCACCAATCATGGCGGCGCTGCTTGAGCCGGGCAAACCAAAGGCAAGCCGGATAGAGAAGCAACAACACCACAACCCAGACGGCATATACCGTCCAAAGCGGGAAGCCGTAGTCAGCGGGAAAAAGTTTACTGGGGCCTCCCATCGAGGGCGGAGCAATCAGAAGAAATGACTTGGCGCCGTAGCGCACCAAGTTCATCCCGATCGCAATCAGATGAGCTAAAAGCAAGTGCGCCCCGTAATAGAAGAACGGCACGCGCCCAAACACTATCAGCGGATTGGTGAACCGAAAGTGAAAGTTTTCCATCCAGGCCATGGCCAGCATCGCCGGCCCCAGTGTCATCAATAAGAAGTCGAGCGAAGGAGGATATTTCGTGACATTAAGAAAAGAGAGCACCGTGAAGACTGACGATGTTTGATGACTCCAGGGAAGAGGATCGCCGTAGGCATTCACGGCGCGCACCACAACGAATCCTGCACAAAGCGCCAGCCCCAAACGCGTCAGAAAGCGCCGGCGGCGATCAGCATTCCAATCAAACACCGTACCCAGGCAATAGCCGCCAGCCATCACGCCAATCCAGGGCAGTACGGCATATGCGGGCCTGAACTTGATGCCATCGATGGCGATAACCCCGCGCTGATACAAAATGTCCCAAAGCCACGCCGCCCGCCCGAAACGATCAGCCGAAACGTCTTCGAGCAGATTGTGCAGCGCAACGATCGCAATGCTGATGCAAACCAGGACCCGCATGGGAAGATAAATCAGCCCGGCCAGTGCGATCATGGAAAGCCCAATTGCCGAAAGGATGATTAGCAGCACGGGATTCGCTGTCCAGCTTATCTGCGAGAACATGATGAAGCGAAGTATCGTCACTTCAAGCGCAATCAGCCAAATACCGCGGCTGATCAGCAGCCGCGACAGCTGTGCCTTTGAGCGATGTCCGCGAGTCATCCAGAAATAGGCGCCCAATCCGGCCGTAAGCATGAAAACTGGAGCGCAAAAGTGCGTGATCCAGCGGGTAAGAAAGATTGCGGGAGTGGTGCGAGTCAGGTCGGTCGGCAAAAACTGCTGCGCACTTCGTGCCACGTAGTCGCGAATATGATCAATGGCCATCAACATCATGATGGCTCCGCGCAGAGCATCCACCGACTGAATGCGGGGCGCCGGTACAAACTGGGCGGAAGTGGGAGAAGCGGCCATGACTTTGCAATCTTATTCGTTCTCCAGGCCCGCCGCGGCCACCGCGGGGACGTGGCTGAAAGAAACAGAAGCAGGCTGCCGGCCGAAGGGTAAGTTCGCCCGCTAGGGGGCCTGGGCCAGCACAGCAACATCGAGCTTCGAATAGTATTTCTTCACGTCGCCCGCTCCATACTTTTCGCGGAACTTCTCTACTAGAGAGGACACCTGCTTGCCTTCGGTGATTGGGACCGCTTTGAATTCACCCTCGGCATCGCCAGCATTGATCCGCATTGACGGATTCTTGAGTACGTTCTTGTACCACTGCGTGGCGGAGCCCTGCACCGGCAGCAGGTAAAGCTGCTCTCCGTCGAGCACGAACCAGACTGGATTAGAAATGGTGCGGCCCGATTTTCTCCCGGTTACGCTGATGATGATTTCGCGGCGGCGGCGAAGGTGGGTCAGAAGAGTGCCATTCTTCGGGGGCATCTATTCCTCCTGATCGGACTTTTGTTGTGGCGTCCCACGTGTCTGCAGCAGTTGTAATTCTTTCTAATCTCTTCGCCCTATAGATTCTTGTCGGGCTTTCTTGCAAGTGTTCCGCACGGGACACTTTACTCAAGCGCCGCGCTCGAAGCCAGGACGCGGGCTTATCCCTGTTTCAAAAACAATGCCGCCAGAGGAGGCAGCTTTAGCTTCAGGGAATACGGTCGTCCGTGGGCGTGCACGGCCTCGGCATTCACTCCTCCGCCGTTGCCCATGTTGGTGCCGCCGTAGGAGGCGCCGTCGCTGTTCAGCAACTCACGCCAGTAACCGCCGTGCGGCACGCCTACGCGAAACGCCGGGCGTGGCACCGGAGTGAAGTTGCAGACCACCAATACCGTGTCTTGTGGCGACTCGCTTTTGCGGAGCAAGGAGATCGTGCTGTTTGAACTGTCGTTGCAGTCCACCCACTCGAAACCGGCAGGATCGGCATCGAGCACGTGCAGGGCGGGCTCGCCGCGGTAGAGACGGTTCAGATCCTCCATCCAAACCTGCAAGCCGCGATGATGCTGATACTGCAGCACGTGCCACTCCAGGCTGGTATCATGCGTCCACTCGCGGACTTGGCCAAACTCGGCGCCCATAAACAATAGTTTTTTCCCCGACTGGGCGTACATATAAGCAAACAGCAGGCGCAGGTTGGCAAAGCGCTGCCATTCGTCGCCCGCCATCTTGCCAATGAGAGATCCCTTGCCGTGAACGACCTCGTCGTGCGAAAGCGGCAACACGAAATTCTCGTGGAAGGAATACAGCATGCGAAAGGTCAGCAGGTTGTGATGGAACTTGCGATGGATGGGATCGAGCTGAAAGTACTTCAGGGTGTCGTGCATCCATCCCATATCCCACTTCAAGCCGAAGCCGAGGCCGCCAACGTAGACCGGCTTCGAAACCATGGGCCAGGCCGTGGACTCTTCCGCCGTAGTCTGAATATCCGGATGTTCCTTGTACGCTTCCTGATTAAAACGGCGCAGAAAGTCGATGGCCTCGAGATTTTCCCGGCCGCCGTACTTGTTGGGAATCCATTCGCCGTGCTTGCGGGAATAGTCCAGATAAAGCATGGAGGCCACGGCATCCACTCGCAAGCCGTCGACGTGATATTTGTCGAGCCAGAACATCGCGCTCGACATGAGAAAGCTGCGAACCTCGGAACGGCCGTAATTGAAGATGTGCGTCTTCCAATCGGGATGAAAGCCCTGGCGCGAGTCGGCGTGTTCATACAGATGCGTGCCATCGAAATAGGCGAGACCATGAGCGTCGGAAGGGAAGTGCGAAGGCACCCAGTCGAGAATGACACCGATGTTGTGTTGATGCAGGTAGTCCACCAGATACATGAAGTCCTGCGGAGTGCCGTAGCGCGCCGTGGGAGCAAAGTATCCAGTAGTTTGATAGCCCCATGAACCATAAAAAGGATGCTCCATCACAGGCATGAATTCGACGTGGGTAAAGCCCATGCGGCCTACATACTCGGCCAGACGCGGCGCGGTCTCGCGATACGTGAGGGGACGGTTGTGTTCTTCGGGCACGCGCATCCAGGAGCCAAGGTGGACCTCATAGATCGCCTGCGGCGCGCGCAGCGAATTGCGAGCCCCCCGCTTGCCCATCCACTCGCCGTCATTCCATTGATAGCCGAGGTCCCAGACCACGGACGCGGTGCGTGGCGGCTTTTCATGCCACAAGCCTACCGGGTCGGCTTTGTCGACACGGTAACCATGATGCTGCGACTCGATGTGATACTTGTACAATGCGCCGCGTGCGACCCTGGGAACGAATCCCTCCCAGATGCCGGAAGCGCCGCGAGTTTCGAGGCGGTGCACGCCGGCTTTCCAGTCGTTGAAGCTGCCGATTACGGAAATCTCGCGCGCATTCGGTGCCCATACGCTGAAGATGGCGCCGGGCTGCCCCTCGTGAGTGATCAGGTGCGCGCCCATTTTTTCATAGATGCGATAGTCGCTGCCCTCGTTGAACAGATAAAGATCCTGGTCGCTCAGCAGCGTTGGCGAAGCGGTGACAGCGGACATAGAGATCTCAGGCATCTTCAAAGTTTCTAGTGTACCGGACGAGGCGTCAAGTCTTACACGAGTCCATGCCAGGCCAGCGCGATGTGCAAGGAGCGGCACACTGATGCCACGACCTCCACGGTTCGTGCCCGAAGACGGCCGAATCCCCATGCTAGACTTGATTTTTCCAGCCATGCCGGTCCTCCGTCTGATCCTCCTGTGGCATCAACACCAGCCTTTCTATAAGGACTTGGTAACCGGCGAATACCGCCTGCCGTGGGTACGCCTGCATGCGCTGAAAGACTATTACGGAATGGTGAAACTGCTGGACGAGTTTCCCGACGTTCACCAGAATTTCAACCTGGTACCCTCGCTGGTCACACAGATTCAGGATTACGTGGCGGGAAAGGCAAACGATCCATTTCTGAATGTGGCGGCGAAACCAGCCCAGGACTTGAGTCCGGAAGAGCGGCAGTTCGCGTTGCAGTATTTGTTCCAAGCGAATCCGGTGAATCTGATCGGGCGCTATCCGCGTTATCAGGAATTGCGCGAGCAACTGCGCGAGCATGGCGATTCGCCCGAACGTGCGGCAAAATATTTTGAGACGCAGCAGCTTACCGACCTGCAGGTGCTTTCGCAGTTGGCGTGGTTCGACGAGTTTTTTCTGGAAGATAAAGATGTCGCGGCGCTGGTGAAGAAGGGCCGCCATTATTCGCTGGAGGATCAGAGATTCGTCATTGCGCAGGAGAAAGATTTCCTCGGCCGAGTGTTGCCCGCCTACACCGAAGCTGCAAGAAGAGAATCGATAGAAATTTCTGCGACTCCGTTCTACCACCCCATTCTTCCTCTGGTGTGCGATACCAACACCGGGGCGGGGTCTTCGCCGGGGTTGCCGTTGCCGCAAAACCGGTACCGCCATCCGGAAGACGCCCGCGAGCAATTAGTGCGGGCGCTGGATTTTCACCAGAAGGTGTTCGGTATGCGGCCCAAGGGTGTGTGGCCATCGGAAGGGAGTGTTTCGGAAGAGGTTCTGGCTATCGCCAGCAGTGTGGGGATTCAATGGATGGCCACCGATGAAGGCGTGCTCGGACGCAGCCTGGGGATATTCTTCGCGCGCGACGGCAACGGCCACCTCATGGGCAATCTGCCCGAGCGGCTCTACGACATTTACCGTTATGAAAGCGGGCAGACTGCGATGCACATGGTCTTCCGCGATCACACCCTCTCGGACCTGATCGGGTTTGTCTACTCGGGGATGCCGGCAGCGGATGCAGCCAATCATCTTCTGCGCAGCATCAAGGATGCGGCGCGGCCGGTACTGTCCCAGGGCCGGGATGCAGTGGTGAGCGTGATTCTGGATGGCGAGAACGCTTGGGAGTACTACCCGAAATCGGGGCGGGAATTCTTGCGGCGGTTCTACGATGCGGTGCAGCACGAACCCGGCATGGAGGCCGTGACCATCTCTGAGGCGATCGCCCGCCACAAGAGCTTCGGCAAGCTCACGTCATTGGTTCCGGGCTCATGGATCAATGCCAACTTCAATGTCTGGGTTGGCGCGCCGGAAGATAATCGCGCCTGGGACTACCTGTATCACGCGCGCGAATTCTACGCGCAAAACGCAGCCCGCTCCGGGGAGGCGCAACGCCGGCTTGCCTTTGAAGAAATCCTGATTGGCGAGGGCAGCGATTGGAACTGGTGGTACGGCCCGGAGCACCACTCCGCCAACGACCGCGATTTCGACGAGCTTTACCGCAAACATTTGTCCAACGTGTATCAGGCCCTGGGTGCGGCTCCCCCGGATTATCTCGCCCAGCCAATCACCGGCGGGGAGGTGCGCCCAGCCTTTGCGCCGCAGACGGCATACATTCATCCGCGAATTGCCGGAGATAAGATTCGCTACTTCGAATGGCTGGGAGCCGCGATGTTCACCGCCGACCAGCGGGCCGGGGCCATGCACGGCAAACAATTCCTGCTCGACTCGGTCTATGCCGGCATCGATAGCGCATTCGTCTATGGAAGGCTGGACTTTGCCGGTGCAGTCCCGCAGATGGGCTTCGAGCTGGTGGTAAACCTGGAGTCGTGGGCCAGCAAGGAAACGCGTGCACGCCGCGAGCTGCGCCTGGATGCAAAAGTACAAGAGGGAAAGCTGATGACCTGGAAGGTGGACGGCCAAGCTGATGAAGCAGCCAGCTTGGCGGCAAATCCAGAACAGACGGCGAAAGTTGCCCTGTTGCGCAATTTCGAGTTCCGGCTGCCACTGGCGTGGCTGCTGGCGGCGCCGGTTCAAAACAGCGAACACGCCGCAAGCGGGAAAACTGTCGTGCCGATTGCACCTGCCATTCAGCTGCGTCTGCGCTTCAGTCTCTGGCGCGGCGGACTGCCCGTGGACGCCCTGCCCATGGAAGGTTGGATCGAACTGCAGTTGCTGAGTGACGCGCAGTTGCGCTCGGAGTTATAGCAATTGAGCACAAAAAACCGGAGGCAAGCCTCCGGCCCTCGTATTCAAATCAAAGAAAAAATACCTACTGGCCGGTGTTGGCGGCCGTGGTTGCCGGCGCTGGTGCGACGCCCACCATAAGTGGACGATTCAGCTCGAGCGTCAACTCCGTCCCCGCAGGAAGAATTGCTGACCTGTGCCGGCTCAACCAGTGAACCGTGGTGGCAGTGCCGGCCACGGCACCGCCAATCAGAAGCCCCGGACCACCGCCGACGAGTCCGCCGATCAACATGCCACCGGCCGCACCACCGCCGATTTCAAGTTGGTCCTTGCGGTCCTGACCTGATCCTTTGAACTGGCCTTCTTCGTTGACATCCGTGCCGCGCCCGAGGTTTGTATCTACCAGCGTGGCATCGAGAAAGTAACGCTGCCCGGTGGGAAGGATGACTGCTTCGGGCAGAATACCGATCGTCGGCTTACCCGAGATGCGGCGAGGTTCGCTGACCTTGGTTACGCGGCCTTCCACCGTTGCGCCGGCCGGAATGAGCGTCTTGCCGTCCACCACGACCGGTTGGGTTACTTGGCCCTGAAACGGGTCACCCGGCTTGTTGCTGAAAGTCGCCAATGTAGTCTGCAGCTTCACCATCACCGCGGTGCCGGCGGGCACGGACAGGTTCTGCGCCGCCAGAGTGCCAGCCAGTAGCAGTATTGAGGGTAGAGCCATCCACTTCTTCATTGCGCCTCCTCGATTCCCCGCTTATTTTTCAACTGTAGCCCAGACCGAAAGCCCCTACAACCGCTGCCGCGAGGCAGGAATCAGCGAGATAACCTGTTAGAACACGGAACGAGCACAAAGGTGGCTTGGACGATCCCGATATCGGCTTCGTTTAAGAGGTTTTCCGGCAGGCTCCTGAAAACCTGTTTTCGAGAAGTCGCTCAGCGGCTTAGGAGCATGCCTCCAGTCACATGGAATTCCTCTTGCTTCCGCTATAATCATGGGTTTCGAGATTCACTCGTGGGGGCTTTCTGATCCTGCGGTTGGATCCAATGCTCCAAATTCATACCAGGAAAGTGAAATCCAAATGTCCAATATTGTAGAAACTCGAGCCAGGCAAGTGCTCGATTCACGCGGCAATCCTACTGTGGAAACGGAGATCGCATTGTCCGACGGGTCGCGCGCCCGTGCCATCGTGCCCAGCGGGGCGTCCACAGGCGAACACGAAGCTGTCGAGCTGAGAGACGACGATCACAACCGGTTTCAAGGCAAAGGCGTGCTCAAGGCGGTGGAAAATGTGAACGGCGAGATCGCCGAAGCGGTGGCGAACTGGGACGCGTTCGATCAGCGCGGCCTCGATCAGAAAATGATCGGACTGGATGCCACCGAAAACAAAGGCCGCCTCGGAGCGAACGCGATTTTGTCGGTGTCGATGGCGGTAGCCCGTGCAGCATCGTATTCATTGCGGATTCCGCTTTACCGCTATCTGGGCGGCGCGGGAGCGAACACATTACCCGTGCCCATGATGAACATCCTGAACGGCGGCGCGCATGCCGACAACAACGTCGATTTTCAGGAATTTATGGTCATGCCGGTCGGCGCGCCATCGTTTTCCGAGGCCTTGCGCTGGGGCGTTGAGGTTTTTCACACACTCAAGGGTGTGCTTAAGAAGCGCGGCTATAACACCGCCGTCGGCGACGAAGGCGGATTCGCCCCGTCGCTGAAGTCAAACGTCGAAGCCATCGAGGTCGTGCTGGAGGCGATCCAGCAGGCTGGATACAAGCCGGGAGAAGAGATCGCCATTGCGCTGGATCCGGCAGCGAGCGAGTTTTATCAGGATGGCAAGTATGTTTTCAAGAAATCCGACAAGTCGGTGAAAAGCTCGGACGACATGGTTCACTTCTGGGCAAAATGGGTGAACGCCTACCCTATTGTTTCCCTCGAAGATGGGTTGTCGGAAGAAGACTGGGAGGGATGGCAGAATCTGACGAAGGAACTTGGCGGGAAGATTCAACTAGTGGGCGACGACATTTTCGTGACTAACATCAGCTTTCTGCAGGAGGGAATCGACAAGGGGGTGGCCAATTCGATTCTGATCAAGGTGAATCAGATCGGAACAGTCAGTGAAACCCTGGACGCCATTGACCTGGCGCGGCGCAACGGCTACACGTCGGTAATCTCGCACCGCTCCGGCGAAACCGAGGATACTTTCATTGCCGACCTTGCGGTTGCAACCGGCGCAGGGCAAATCAAAACCGGATCGGCCTCACGCACCGATCGCATCTGCAAATACAATCAGTTGCTGCGGATCGAGGAAGAGCTGGGGGATTCCGCCCGGTTCCTGGGATTGAAGGCGCTGAACTACAAACCATAGGTCGCTCCCTTGCGAAGTAGGAGGATCAATGAAAAAAACGCTTCTGCTGTTGTTGCCGTTCTTTCTGGGCGTGTCAATGTTGGCGGCCGCCCAGGAAACCAATAGTGCCGACACTCCCGACAAAGCCGATGTGGTCAAGTTTCTCGACCTTATGCACGCCAGAACGCAGATGGTGCAAACTCTACAAGCGCTGGAGCGGCAGATGAAGCGCGGCGCCGAGGACGGTTTCCGTCAGAAGGTGCCGGGTGCCACGCCTGAGCAACTAGCCACGGTCGACCATCTCTTTGACGGCATCTTCTCTGACCTGCCCGTGGATGAAATGATCGATGCGATCGTGCCGATCTATCAAAAGCACTTTACGAAGAGCGATCTCGCGGCGATCACCGCTTTCTACTCATCTCCGGCAGGTCAAAAGGTGCTCAAGGAAATGCCGGCGATCATGTCGGAAGCGATGGAGGCAGGAGGAGAAATCGGCCGTCGTTCTTTCGCCGCTAAGTCGCAAGAGCTGGACCGAAAGATCGCAGACCTTGTCAGAGATACGTCGAAGTAGATTGCTTCTTACGCGGAAGGCTCCGAACTACGAGGGGTAACTAGTTCTCAGCATGACTTGGCGTCAGAGAGGTGTGCTCGGGCTGCTAGCGTTGGTGCTCGCCTTTCTTCCAAGTTGCGCGGAGCACGATCCGCTGCCCGAGGGCACAAGAGCAGACAAGATCGTGATCGTCAAATCGGCTCACACCATGAGCTTGATTAGTGGCTCGCGTGTGTTACGAACGTACAAGGTCGCGCTTGGACGAGATCCGGTTGGGCCGAAGACACGCGCCGGGGACCACAAGACTCCGGAAGGCGACTACGTCATTGATGCTAAGAAGAGCCAGAGTAAATTTCATCTAGCCTTGCACATTTCCTATCCTAACGAGGCCGACCGGGAACGCGGGCTGCGCGATAATGTCGACCCAGGCAGCGATGTAGAAATCCACGGCCTTGAAAACGGACTCGGCTGGATCGGCGGTTTGCAGCGGCATTTCGACTGGACCGATGGTTGCATAGCGGTAACCGACCACGAGATGGATGAGATATGGAAAGCTGTTTCCGTCGGCACGCCGGTGGAGATCAGACCCTAGAACCTCTCAGAACCCCATCCGGTCATCCGCGCTCGGCCCGTACGTCGCCGGAAGCGGCTTGTCGTTCATCCGCAGATAAACTCCCAGTTGGGCGCGGTGATGCACCAGATGATTCAAGAACATCTGCCGGTAGGCCAGAAAGCGGCTGCCGGCAAAGATCTTCTTGCCCTGAAAGGTCAGCTGCCAGGGTTCTTTCCAGCCGTCATCGGTTGTGTTTTGAAGAGCTGCGCGGACCTTGGCCGTGCCTTCGTCGAATGCTTTCAACATCCCATTCGGCTCGAAGGGAGGGCGCGGACGACTTCCAGCGGTTCCAAAATCGAGGCTGGGAGTGGTCAGGATGGTCAGGCCAAAGCCGCCCAGTTCTGCGACATGCGTAGCCAATTTGTTGAGCGTCATCGATCTTGCGTGAGGGGCAAAGTTTTCCCGATCGAAGGGCACGCGCTCCAGAGTGGTGCGCGTGGTTTGCATTTCGCTGTCAAACTCGGGGACGAGCAGGGCGCTGATCGACATGAGTCCTCCACGTTGTCGAGTATAAACTGAACAGTCATGAGACCCAAACCACTCGTTCTCATCATCCTCGACGGCTGGGGATTCCGTGCCGAAACCAAGGCTAACGCCATCGCCCTCGCGCGTAAGCCTAACTATGACCGCGTGCTGCGCGACTATCCCAACACGCTGATTCATACCAGCGGGCCTTATGTCGGACTGCCGGATGGCCAGATGGGTAACAGCGAGGTTGGCCATCTCAACATCGGAGCCGGCCGCATCGTGCACATGGACATCACCCGCATTGATTTGATGATCCAGAATGGCGAGTTCCTTTCGCATCCGGTGCTTCTGGCTGCCATGAAGCATGCGCGCGAGGGCAGGCGAAAGCTGCACTTGTTCGGCCTCGTTTCCGACGGCGGCGTGCACTCGCAGCAGGCCCATCTTTATGCGCTCCTCAAGATGGCGAAGCAGCAGGGCCTGGAGCGCGTTTTCGTACACGCCTTTATGGATGGGCGTGACACGCTGCCCACCAACGGAGCCGGCTATCTCCAACAACTGCAGCAGAAGATGCGCGAATACAGCTGCGGCCAGATCGCCTCGGTAAGCGGACGCTACTATGCCATGGACCGCGACCGACGCTGGGAGCGCATAGCGAAAGCCTACAACGCTATGGTTTTCGGCGACGCCGAGGGCGGCGGGAAAGCCGATCCGGTGCAGGGCATGAAAGATTCGTACAATAAGGGAGTGACGGACGAATTTGTTGTCCCCTTCGCCTGCGCCGATAAGTCCGGCCAACCCCTGGCCACGATTCGCGACGAAGATTCCTGCATCTGTTTTAATTTCCGCGCGGACCGGGTTCGCCAGATCACCCGCGCCCTCACGCGCAATAGCGGACTGAATGACAAGGGCGGCAGCGACCTGCCGGGTGCGGCCGATCTCGATGCCACCATCCCGCGTGATTCGGTACCCAAGAAGCTCTATTACGTCTGCATGACCCGATACGACAAGAATTTCAGCTTGCCCGTGGTGATTCCTCCGGAGTCCATGGCCAACATTCTCGCCAACGTGATGGGCGGCCTCAACATGCGGAATCTGCGCGTAGCCGAAACGGAGAAGTACGCCCACGTGACTTACTTTTTCAATGGAGGCGTCGAGCAGCCTTTTCCCGGGGAGGATCGCATCCTGGTGCCTTCACCAAAAGTGGCCACCTACGATCTGAAGCCGGAGATGAGCGCGTCGGGCATCGCCGATGCCGTGGTGAAGGCGGTCGACGACGGGACGTTTAATGTGATCATCGTGAACTTTGCCAATGCCGATATGGTCGGTCACTCTGGCAAGCTGGAGCCGACTATCAAAGCAGTCGAGACCGTCGATGTATGCCTGGGCCGCATCGAAACCGCCGTCAGGGCGAAAGGTGGGGCGATGCTGATTACGGCGGACCATGGCAACGCGGAATTGATGGTCGATCCCGTGACCGGCGGGCCGCACACCGCGCATACGACAAACCCGGTACCGTTCATCGTGATCGCGGAGAACGCAAAGCAGTTCAGGCTCAAGCCGGACGGATCTCTGCGGGATATTTCGCCCACGCTGCTGGGCATGCTCGGAATCGACGAACCCAAGGAAATGACGGGACACGATCTCCGGGTAAGGATCGGGTGATCCCTGGATGGTCCACTCCACCGATCGTCCGCTGAAGCTGCTGATCGTTGTTCACCATCGCTTCGAGCTGTGGAACATTCCGGGCTGGTTCTTGCAAAAACTGGCGGAGCAATTTCCGCAGATCGAGATTGCTCACCGGACAAGCTATGAGGGGATCGAAGAGAGGCTCCGCGACGCCGAGGTTATATTCACCATCTCGCTCCGGCCCGAACAATTGGCCCTTGGGACGCGCCTGCGCTGGATTCACGCGCCCACGGCTGCCGTGCATCAGTTTCTGTTTCCGGAGTTGGTGAACAGCGATATCGTTCTAACCCACTCGAGCGAAGTCCATGGCCCGGTTGTCGCCGAACACGTGATGGCGCTGATTTTCGCCCTGGCAAGAAAAATTCCGCAAGCGGCGCGTCTGCAGGCGAAGCGCGAGTGGGGCCAGGATAGCATCTGGAATCACGGCCAGCGCCCGCGCGAGATTGCCGCTGCCACCTTGGGATTAATCGGTCTCGGCGCAATCGGCCTGGTCGTGGCCCGGGCGGCAGCAGCCCTCGGCATGCGCGTCATTGCCGTGCGGGAACACGTGGAGAAAGAGCGGCCCGAGGGCGTGTCGGAAGTCCTCGGGCCTGATCAAATCGAAAGGCTCCTCGCGCGCTCCGATTTCGTCGTGATGGCTGCGCCGCTGACTCCGGCGACACGTGGCCTGATGAATGCGGCCCGTTTCGCGCAGATGAAGCGCGACGCTTACCTGATCAATGTGGGCCGCGGTGCGCAAGTGGATGAATGTGCTTTGGCCGATGTGCTGCGCAGCCACCAGATCGCGGGGGCCGCGCTCGACGTTTTCGAACACGAGCCGTTACCGGCGGAATCTCCACTCTGGGATCTCGACAATTTGCTGATCACTCCTCACACCGCCGGCCTCACTGAGAAACTCTGGCATCGGCATTATGATCTTTTCTCCGAGAACCTGAGGCGGTATTTGGTGGGCGAGCGTTTACTGTTTACGGTTGACAAACAACTGGGTTATTGACCGACTCCCTCACGGGGGAAGCCCCGGTATTGCTCGAACGATGGAGCGGCACCGGCTTCGTGCTACAGTTTTCCCGAGGGTATTCCTCCAACTCCACCTCCATGGATACACGCCTCATCTTCATTCACTTGCTGATCAAGCTCGGCGTAGCTGCAGCTGTCTCCAGTACCCTGGTCCGGTCCAAGGAGTTCAAGTCGCTTCTGTTTCGTGAAGAGCGCACCCTGCAGCAAAAGTTCTACCTGGTGTTGTGGATCGCCCTGCCCATCGCCTTCGGGGTGTGGATTCGGTTTTCCGTCAAGAGCTTTCTGGCAGGCGATCTCGGCTTTGAGACGGCTCTCTTGCTGGGTGTCATCGGCGGGCGCTGGGCGGGGTCGTTTGGGGGAGTCCTGTTGGCGTTGCCCGCGCTTCTTCACGGTGAATGGGGCGCGCTGCCGTTTAATGTCATGTCCGGCTTTATTGCGGGGCAATTGCGCGCCATGGCGGCAGACAAGGACGACATCTGGTCCTTCTCGCCCTTCATCGACCTCAGCATTTACCGCCTGATTCGCCGCAACCTACCGAAACCGCGGCTGTTCGACTGGCAAATCATGTTCTTCTGCACAGCCGTGGGCTTGCGTTTCGTCCAGACGGAGCTGTGGCATTATTTCCCGCACTCCATTTTCGCGCTCGAAAGCAGCAACCTGTGGGTTGAAGCCGCAATTTATGCCGCCTCGGTGATGACGGTGGGAATCGAGTTGAAAATTTTCAACAGCGTGCGCATCCAGATCAAGCTGGAGGAGCAGGAGCGGCTCCTCATGCACGCCCGCATGGAAGCGCTGCAGAATCAAATCAACCCTCACTTTCTTTTCAACACGCTGAACACCATTTCCTCGCTGGTTCGGTTTGACCCGGACGCGGCACGCGAGCTGATTTCCAAGCTGGCCACGATTCTGCGGCGCCTGCTGAGCAGCACCGATTCGTTTGTTCCCCTGCGGGAGGAAGTCGAGTTCATCGACAACTATCTCGATATTGAAGTTGTTCGTTTCGGGCGCGACAAGCTGCACGTGATGAAGGACCTCGATCCCAGCTCGCTGGATGTAATGGTTCCCAGCATGCTGTTGCAACCGCTGGTGGAAAATTCTGTCAAGCATGGGCTCTCCTCAAAGGTTGAAGGCGGCAGCATTTTTCTGCGCAGCCGCCTGTCGGACACGCGATTGATCATCGAAGTCGAAGACAACGGCGTCGGTATGGCAGCCGCCCATGTATCCAGTCCGGAGAACTGGCAGGGTGCGGGAATCGGCATGGCCAACGTCTGGGAGCGTTTGCAGGTTCTCTACGGGGAGACGGCGCGGATTACCATCGACAGCCAGGAAGGGAAGGGAACTCTGGTGAGAATTCGCCTGCCCTTGCTGCAATCGGCAGGAGCAGTTCCGGAAGCCTTCTACGAAGAGCGTTCCAGCACCCGCCGGTAAAACGCCTCATATTGGGGAACAATCTTGCTGGAGCAAAAGCGCGCCGTCGCTACCGCACGCGCTTGCTTGCCCATTGCGCGGAGCCGGCTCTCGTCGCTGAGTAAGTCGATTGCGTATCGGGCCATTGTTTCCACCTCGCCCACTTCCGCGAGATAGCCGCTTACGCCATGTTCGATCACCTCGGGCACACCACCCGCCCGAGTCGCAATGGGAACCACTTCACACGCCATGCCCTCCAAAGCCGCCAATCCGAAAGACTCCAATTCGCTGGGCATAAGCAAGATGTCGGCAATGCCCAGGGGCTGCTGAACCTGATCCTGTTTGCCGAGGAATAGGACGTCTTCATGGATCCCCTTCTGTACGGCCAGCCATTCCGCCACCGAGCGGTCGGGACCATCGCCGATCAGGAGCAGTCTTGCCGGAATTTGTTTACGCACTCGGTCGAAAATCTCGATCACATCGGTGACGCGTTTCACCGGGCGAAAATTGGAAAGGTGCACCAGGACCCGTTCATTCTTGGGCGCATATTCGGCCCGCAATTCCGCGAAGTTCGCCGGCCGGCAGTAGATGTCGCAGTTCACAGAGTTGTAGATCACTTCAATTCGCTTCTTCACATCGAACACGCGCATGGTTCGATCGCGCAGGTAGTTGGAAATCGCAGTCACCCCGTCGCTCTGATCGATGGAGTAACGGGTGATGGGCAGATAGGACCGGTCGAGGCCCACCAGAGTGATGTCCGTGCCGTGCAGAGTGGTCACGAAAGGAAGGCGGCGCCCACGCGGGCCGTCAGCCATCATTTGCCGCGCCAGCAACGCGCTAACGGAATGGGGGATGGCGTAGTGCACGTGCAGCAGATCGAGATCGTAGAGCTGCGAGACCTCGACCATGCGCGTGGCCAGGGCCAGATCGTAGGGAGGGTAGTCAAACAGCGGATATCGCGAAACCTCGACTTCATGGTAATGAATGTTGGGTTCCTGACCGCGCAGCCGGATGGGCTGGGCGTAGGAGATGAAATGGATCTCGTGCCCGCGCTGCGCCAGCTCCAGGCCCAGTTCCGTGGCCACTACACCGCTGCCGCCGTACGTGGGATAGCAGGTGATTCCTATCTTCATTATGGAGCCGGTTGTGCCCTTTCGCTGGGTTTGTGGATTCGATGGCAGGAATCACTTGCGGATGCAGATTTTACACGCAGCAGCCGGGCATGCGAAGAAGCAATCTGGCTATTCCTGGGCTTTGTGGGTGAGGTTCGAAATATTCGGGTCGATCCTGTCCAGAAAGGCTTGAAATCGCTTCTTGGCTTCGTCGGTCATTCCCGTGAATTCGACCCCCATGCCAACGCCCGGGTCATGCGTTCTGACGGTCGCAGAGCTCTGAACGTGCTCCTGGTCGATCCAGAAGTCAGCCTTCAACGTAGTGCCAACCCGCAGCGGCATGACCGTTTCCACATAACAGCCGTTGCCGCTGATGTCGGTGGCGTTCAGCCGCATCGGAGTGTTGACGCGTTCATCGCGCAGCTCCAGCGGGAAGGATATTTTGTGCCGGACGAATCGCCTGCGATTGTCGTGGCCCGGAACCGGGGCGCCTGCCTTCATTTCTGGCGGCAGCAGCGAAAGCCACGGACACTCCTGGTCGACCACCAGTTGAACGCCCACCTGGAATTTCTTCAGCCCGCCTGCATCGGTGACCCAAATCACTTTGCAGCGCGCCTTCTTGTTCTCATATTGCACGCCAATGACATCCCCAACCTTCAATTGGTGTTCAAGGCCGTGAATACAAGCGCCGGTGGCGCTCACATTTTGTGCCATGGCATTCTGGAAGAAAGGCTGGTCGTTGGCGCCCATGCCCCATACACGTACGCGCAGGTCCAGGATCGCACGCGGGGCTGCGCCGGTAGACATTCCGTCCGACTCCTGCAAGCAAGAATTAAGAATAACTATACTCCGGCCCTGAGATGCGTAATGTTACGAAGGTAATTCGTCGACGCTTCGATCAAAGCGTTCTTGACGAAGTGAAATCGCGATAAGAAATAAGTTCGACTCCTTCTTGAGTCAGCAGTTCCCGCGCTGCGGGCATGGTCAGAACGCGCAACTCCGTCTCTCGCGACTGCCGTAGCCGCGTTCTCGCCGAGCGTAGATCATCGTCGTTGTACCCCGGGTGGCAGACAAATTCCCACGTGCCTTCAGGAATGGATTCGGCAATCGCCCGGAACAGGCTCTCATCGAGCTCGCCGGTCACAACGATGCCGAGTGTGCCGTCGGGCGTTGCGAATCCCTCTCGAGCCGCGCTCTCACGGAAGCTGTTTGCAAAACGGCGTAGAATCCGCACCTCCGCGTAACGCGTCCACAAGCCGGGACGAGTCAACAGCTCCACCGACCAAAATGGCCTGCGCGGACCGAAAGGATTGCGGACAGCGAGCACGCCGCAGGCTCTTGCCGCTCGCAGCAGCGGGCGCAACACCTGCGGGAACAGATGAGTGTGTTTGTGCGTGTCGAAGTGTGAGACGGCGATGCCCGCGGTCTGAATCTTGCGAATCTGAGCGCTCGCCTCCGCCTCAATGTGATCAGGGTTAAGACGTCCCGCGAGAGCGCGTGCGCCGAAAGACTTCAGCCGATCGGAAAAGCGCCTCGAATCAGAACGCTCAGAGCGCGATGCCAGGGTCGAAATCTGCCGCGGATCGAGCAATGGTACGCCATCAAGCAAAACAATATGGCAGCCCACGCTGAGATTGGGCATGCTCGCGGCAAGTTGCGCCGCCTCGGCGAATGCTGGTCCGTTCGCCATGAGAGTAGAGGAGGTGACCACGCCGTGCTTGTGAGCTTCCACAATCGCCCGGTTCACGCCCGGAGTGAAACCAAAATCGTCCGCATTTACGATCAGCCTCCGCACCGCGCCAGTCTAACAGGGAGAAACTTTTCACGGTCTTGATGACTGGCTGCGCAGGCCAAATCGTTTCCGGTCTCGGCCAGGTTCGAGTTTGACCGTTTTTTTGCAGCTCACGTATACTCAGGGAGGCGCGGTTCGCGCGAATGCCCCTCATCGAGTTCCGACCGGCAAGACAGGTGTCCTGAAGCCGAAAAGATCGGGCCGCATGAAATCACGAGGGGCGGTTAGCTCAGCTGGTTAGAGCGCCTGCCTTACAAGCAGGAGGTCGCAGGTTCGAGTCCTGCACTGCCCACCATTCCGGCATTCGGTCACAACCGGGGACGTAGTTCAGTTGGTTAGAACGCTGCCCTGTCACGGCAGAGGCCGCGGGTTCGAGTCCCGTCGTCCCCGCCATTCCTTTCAAGCACTTGCTGGGAATTGGAAATTTCGCTCATGGTCCAATTTGATCCAGTTAGGCCAGTGCCTTCTCCTTTGTTGAGTACCAGCCGCACTAGTTTGCTTTGAGCTTCCCGCTTCTCCTGCATTCCAGCCGCTTTGCACTCTGAGTAGGCTCTTGATTGGATTGCGTTGCGTCGACTTTCAGCGGATCGCGTGAGAAAACAGAGCGCTCATCAGATTTCTGATTTTGGCTCTGCTGCCGCGCGCCAACTTCTTGCCGCCCGAGTTTTGTCGCTGCCACGCGGGTATAGTGTATGAGTCAGCGCTTTTCCAACTGTGCGGAAGGTGTTTTGACGGACTTTCTATTGAAGGGACGGAGACGTGAAAAAACGCAAGCTCGGAAGCGGTCTTGAGGTGTCGGCAATCGGCCTGGGTTGCATGGGCATGAGTTTCGGTTACGGTCCGCCGGCAGACAAGCCCGCGATGATTGCACTGATCCGCAAGGCGGTCGAGCTGGGCGTCACGTTCTTTGACACTGCCGAAGTCTACGGTCCCTACACCAATGAGGAGCTCGTGGGGGAAGCTCTTGCCCCGCTCAGAAAACAAGTCGTAATCGCCACCAAGTTTGGGTTCAAGCTTGATCAGGCCACGGGGAGGCAGGACGGGCTCGACAGTCGACCGACGCACATCAAAGAAGTCGCCGATGCCTCGCTCAAGCGGCTCAAAACCGATGTTATCGATCTGTTTTATCAGCATCGGGTTGATCCGCAGGTGCCGATCGAGGATGTCGCGGGCGCGGTGAAGGATCTCATCCAGGAAGGAAAGGTGAAGCATTTGGGTCTGTCGGAAGCAGGAGTACAGACCATCCGTCGCGCCCATGCCGTTCAGCCCGTCACGGCGCTGCAGAGTGAATACTCGCTTTGGTGGAGGGAGCCGGAAGAGGAAATCCTTCCGGCGCTCGAAAGACTCGGCATCGGGTTTGTTCCCTTTAGCCCTCTGGGTAAAGGCTTCCTGACAGGAAAAATCAACGAAGCCACCCAATTCGACAAAAACGACTTCCGCAACACCGTTCCACGTTTCAATCCAGAGAACCGCAAATCCAATCAGGCCATCGTGGACGTGGTTGCGCGTTTCGCCCGGGAGAAGAAAGCTACTCCCGCCCAGGTCGCACTCGCCTGGGTGTTGGCGCAGAAACCGTGGATGGTTCCGATCCCCGGAACGACGAAATTGAATCGTTTGGAAGAGAACCTTGGAGCAGCAGCGGTGGAACTTACGCCCGATTACTTACAGCGAATCGACGAAGCGGCTTCCACGTTCCAGGTGCAAGGCGCCCGGTATTCGGAAGGCGCACAGCGCTGGATTGATCGCTAGGCCATAGGCGAGCCGGCTTCAGTTCATGCGGGCGCGGGCACCTCAGGCCTGCGGCCGCGCTGAACAAGCCACAGCACTCCGCCCACCAGTAAACCCAGAAACAGAAACGGAGCCAGAAGAATCAGCGGAATCCAGGCGCGCCCACCGAAGGAAGTGACGTCGCCCGCGATTTGAGCGTCGGGAGCACGGCGGATTTCGCCGCCGAAGACGGTGGCGTCGCCGGCAATCTTCACGCCTTCGTCCAGCCGGACATTTCCCGCGAAAGCGGTCACGTCGCCGGCAACCTGGGCCTGGTCTTCGACGACAATGCTGCCGCCAAAAGTTGTGGCGTCCCCTGCAACCTGACCGCGGATGCGAATGCTACAGCCAAAACACGTAACGTCGCCTACGTTTTGATCGCGGCCGACGCTGATATCGTGTCCCACCTGCGTATAGTCAGGATCGCTGAGCGCTGCTGCCGTCATTCCTAGTATCAGTACCGAGAGCGTCGCCAGGGCCGGTGTGCGAAACAAACGAAGGTCCATTACGAATCCCCTTTTGCCCGGTAGTAGAAACACATTATGTCAGAAAAGTTTCGGGAATCCATCCCGTCTTAGGAAACAGTCAGAAATATTTGACTTTTCTCCTACCCCACGCCACCGCATTTCTCTATAATTGCAGGTTTTTATGAACTTATAGGGAGGCTGTGCATGGCAGGCTCTTATAACAATCTGGCAGTGCCGGCAGATGGCAGAAAGATTGAGTATACAAACAGGAATTATCAGATTCCTGACCGTCCTATCATTCCTTTCATCGAAGGGGACGGAACCGGGCGCGACATCTGGAAAGCGTCTCGGCGTGTGTTTGATGAGGCGGTTGAGAAGGCCTACAAGGGCAAAAGAAGCGTCGCCTGGTACGAAGTCTTTGCCGGTGAAAAGGCCAAGGCGAAGTTTGACAACTGGCTGCCCGACGACACCGTTGAGGCCATCCGCGAATTTCGCGTTGCCATCAAGGGACCGCTGACCACTCCCGTGGGCGGCGGCATTCGTTCCCTCAACGTGACTCTGCGCCAGGTGCTCGATCTCTACGGCTGCGTCCGCCCGGTGAAGTATTACAAGGGTGTGCCTTCGCCGGTGAAGCATCCCGAGCGCATGGATGTGGTGATTTTCCGCGAAAATACCGAAGACGTTTATGCCGGCATCGAATGGGAGCAGGGAACACCGGAGTGCGCGCGGCTCATCGAATTTCTGAACAAAGAGATGCTGAAGGGAGGCAAGAAACAGATTCGCCTGGACTCGGGCGTGGGAATAAAACCGATTTCCGTGGCTGGAACCAAGCGTTTGGTGCGCATGGCGATCCAGCACGCGCTGGAGACCGGCCGCAAAACCGTGACGCTGGTACACAAAGGCAACATTCAGAAGTTCACCGAGGGAGCGTTTCGTAAATGGGGATATGAGCTGGCAACCGACGAGTTCCGCAGCCAGGTCGTGACTGAGCGCGAGAGCTGGATCATCGACAACAAGGACAAAAACCCAGACCTGACTGTCGAGCAGAACGCCGAGATGGTCGAACCCGGTATGGAGTTTGCTCCCCCGGCATTTCACAAGGCGGTGGAGCAGGAAGTAAAAGATGTGCTCGACCGGATTTATGCAACCCATGGTAAGGGCGCGTGGAAGAAGAAAATCATGGTCAATGATCGCATCGCCGATTCCATCTTCCAGCAAGTGGTCACTCGCGCCGATGAATACTCCGTGCTGGCCACGCCAAATCTGAATGGCGACTACATTTCCGACGCCTGCGCGGCACAGGTGGGCGGCCTGGGAATCGCTCCCGGCGCCAATATCGGCGACGGCTACGCCATTTTCGAGGCTACCCACGGCACTGCCCCCAAGTATGCCGATAAGGACGTGATCAATCCCGGCTCGGTGATTTTGTCCGGTGTGATGATGTTTCGCTTTCTGGGCTGGAACGAAGCCGCCGACCTGATCGAGCACGGCCTGGAACGCACCATCGAGCAGAAGAAGGTCACATACGATTTCGAACGGCTGATGGAAGGCGCGACCAAGGTAAAGACCAGCGAATTTGCCGGGCACATCGTCGAGAATATGGGTGCAGGAGTACTCGTCTGAAACAGCTGTCAGCCACCAGCTTTCAGTGCCGCCGCCGACTCCTGGCTAGTTCAGAAGACTGACAGCTGATAACTGAAAGCTGGTTGCTTTTTTATCTGAAAGGACTTATCCATGCGAAAAAAAGTAACAATTGTAGGCTCGGGCAATGTGGGCGCGACCGCGGCTCATTGGATTGCTTCCAAAGAACTGGCCGACGTCGTTCTCATCGACATCATCGAAGGCGTTCCGCAAGGCAAGGGGCTTGACCTGCTCGAGGCTATGCCTATCGAGAAGCGCGATTCGTATGTTACCGGCACGAACAACTACAAAGACACCGCCAATTCCGACATCGTGGTCATCACCGCGGGGATTCCGCGAAAGCCGGGCATGAGCCGCGACGATCTACTCAACACGAATTACAACATCATGAAATCGGTTGTCGGCGAGGTTGTGAAATATTCTCCGAAATGCATTTTGATCATCGTATCCAACCCTCTGGACGCGATGGCGCAAACCGCCTACAAGCTGAGCGGATTCGGGCGCGAGCGCGTGATCGGAATGGCCGGAGTGCTCGATTCGGCGCGCTTTCGCGCCTTCATCGCCGATGAACTGAAGGTCAGCGTGGAGAATGTTACCGCGTTCGTGCTTGGCGGCCATGGAGATACTATGGTGCCCCTGCCGCGCTATTCCACGGTGGCGGGAATTCCGATTACCGAATTGATCGAAAAATCAAAGCTGGATGCGATGGTGCAGCGCACGCGCGATGGCGGCGCGGAGATCGTGAAGTATTTGAAGACCGGTTCCGCGTACTATGCTCCCTCCGCCGCGGTCACCGAGATGATTGAAGCGATTCTCAAGGACAAGAAAAAGATTCTTCCCTGCGCTGCCTACCTGCAAGGCGAATACGGGGTCGATGGGCTCTTTGTCGGCGTGCCCGTGAAACTGGGCGCGAAGGGCATCGAGCAGATCATCCAAATCAAGCTCACGCCGGAGGAAAAGGCCGGACTCGACAAGAGCGCCGCGGCGGTGAAGGAGCTGTGTGGCGTGATTGGAGTGTGAACAGAAGGCTTTTCGCACTCGCAGAAACCGACCGACTTTGATGGGTCTTCGCTGGAAGACCTCGTTTGATAGAATCCGGCGCATGACAAATGCAGGCGCGCGGTCTTCTCGCCCTCTTTTCTGGTTGTGTTTTTGGCTGTTTGCTCTTTCTGTTCTTGCCTGTGCCCAAGCAGCAGAGCCGCTTCACTTCCGGGTGAAGCTTTCCCCTGACCTCGGCAACGCCGCGCAATCGGGCCGACTTTTGATTTTTCTTTCCTCGTCCAAGAAAGCAGAAGAGGAGTTGCATCCCGGCTTCGGCGCCGAGGCGCACTCGGTTTGGATCACCTCTCGCGAGATCATCGGGCTGAAACCCAACACCGGCATTGACATTTACGGCAATGAACTCGCTTATCCCGCGCCTCTGGCGCAGGCTCCGGCCGGCGACTATCAGGCGATGGCTCTGCTCGATGTGAACCATCATTATGCCTACAATCAGGACACAACCGGGGATCCTCGCAGTAAGGTGGTGCTGTTGAAACAGCTTGATCCAGCACATGCCGGGGAAATCGACCTGACTCTGACTGAGGAGGCGGACGACTCGCCCATCAAAGTCGCGTCTCCCAGCGAAATGCTCGACTTCGTGAGCCCAGCATTAACGGCGTTTTGGGGACGCCCCATTCACATGCGGGGCGCCGTCGTTTTGCCGCCTGATTACGCGAAGTCGACCAGACGCTACCCCACGGTCTATTGGACACACGGCTTTGGCGGCGATCTCCGTGGCATCGCGGAGTATGTCGCGCCGCGTTACAGCAAAGCTATGGCGAGCGGCGAACTGCCGCCAATGATTTACGTCATGCTCGATGAATCGTGCCCGGGCGGAACACACGAGTTTGCCGATTCGGTGAATAACGGTCCCTGGGGAAAAGCCCTCACCAGAGAACTCATTCCCTATCTCGAAAAGAAATACAGGATGCAAAACCGG
>DATKPV010000088.1:0-10953 GCA_035523915.1 Candidatus Aquilonibacter sp.
GGGATGGCCATGCTGGCACGGAGGGCCGTGGCCAGCGAGCCATTGTCTAATACCACGCGGTCGCCGGTGAGCATGTTGGTGGCGACGCAGCGGAAAGGGATGGGCAGATCGTCGAAGCTGGCGATGCCGGAATAAGGAAAGGCGATGCGGTCGAGGAGCAGGCCGACGCCTAGCCCGGGGTTGAATCCATTGGGCGCGCTGAGACCGCCTTTGAGGCCGAGCGCGGCGCTGATCTGATAATCGCGACGATCCTGCTTGCGGCGGTAGGAGAGATCGCTATAGGCAGGTCCGCTGGACAGAACCTGATCCCAGTCGATGTTTTCGGCGAAGGTTTCTATCTCCTTGCCGGACATGCCAGAAGCGTACATCGCGGCAATGATGCTGCCCATGCTGGTGCCGGCGATGCGGTCGACAGGAATGTGATGATCGTCGAACCACTTCAGCACACCGATCTCGGTCAAGCCGAGCGCGGCTCCGCCGGAAAGCGCGAGGCCGATGGCGGGCCGGGGTGGCGGAGGCGGCGTTTGCTCCTGGGCCGGGGATGCGGCACAGCAAACCACCAGAAGGAATACGACGCTGAAGGTGCGCCGATGATGGCAGATGGTCGACGAAAACGACATGGGATTCGATCCTCCCGAGAAAGCTACGAAGTAAGTGGTCCCTGGGAAACTTAGACTAGCAGTTTTAGCTGTGGGGTTTGGCGGCGTCGCCGTGTCGAGGACTCGCCGGCTCTGTAGGTGGCGTCTGGCGCGCCTCGGTGACGACGGTGCGGATGGCATCGATCACCGCTTCCGGCCGATCCATCTGAATGTAGTGTCCGCTGCCCTTGACGACGGTGTGAGTGCTGCGGGTGGAAAGTTGCGACAGTTCTGCTTGCATCTGCGTCCAGGCGTCGTTGGTAGGCTTGACCAGGTCTTCGGGCAGGTCGGGCTGAGGAAGATCGGGATCGTGGGAAAGCACGCCGAGCGGCAGGCCGCCGAGCGAGCCGGTGGTGGCGGTTTGCGCCGCGCTTTCGGGGAAGGCTTTCAGCTCGGCGACATTTTCCCGCGCGGTGTGGAAATTGCACTCGGCAGCGCGCACGACGGGATCGCGGCCGCAGAATCCAAGCAGCCGAGGAATGCCGAAAAGGTTGGCGAACTCGAGAAACTCGGCCTGGCGAAGCCAGCTGGCGTCCAGATCGTTGAGCGCAGGAGGAAAGCGCTTGAGCTGATCGGGATGGGAGGCGTCCACCAGGACCATGCCAGCGATTTCGCTGCGAAAGAGGCTGGCGTATAGGCGAACGTCGTATCCGCCCATGGAATGGCCAACCAGAACGTAAGGGGGCGCGATCTCAGCGTTGTGAAGAAGCGCGTGCAGCTCTTCGGCGATGTCTTTGCTGCTGCGGGAGTGCGGGCTGGGGTCGCTGTAGCCGATCCCGGCGCGATCGTAAGAGCAGACGCGGGTGAACTCGGCAACGTGCGGCTGGACTTTGCGCCAGGAAATGTAGGAGTCGCCGAGGCCGGAGTCGAGAATTACGACCGGAGTTCCCTGCCCCGTGCAGTCGATGTGCATCTTGTGGCCCCCAATGTCGATGAGTTGGCCGGGCATGGGGTGAAAGCGGCGGTCGCGTGCTTCCGAGATGTTCTCATAGAGAAATCCGGCCGCAGCGAGCAGGAAAACGACGATCAAAAGCCCGAGAACGATCGCTCGGAACCAGTGGCGGGGCTCGGATGAGGGGATGGGATTCATTATTCGATGCTGAACACACGCGAACGTGGGCGCCCGCGCCACACAGTCTACATGACCGGCGGGACGGTGATGCCCATGATGGCAAGAGTGCGGATGAGCTCTCGGCGCACGACCGCGACCGTTGCCAAAAGAAACTGTTTTCGCTTCTCATCGGGCTCGCTGAGGATGGGATAGCGGTGGTAAAAAGTGTTGAAAAGCTGCGCCAGCTGGAAAGCGTGCTTGGCGATGTAGGCCGGCTCGTTGGTGGCAATGCATTGCTCGACCACATAGGAAGTTTTGGCGGCAGTGAGCCAGAGTTCCCAGATGGGGTTGGCGTCCTCGCCGGTGAGGTAGCCGCCTAAATCCGCGCGCGAACTTGTTGAGGCGAACTTTGCCCCGAAGTTTTCGGGGTCGAGATCGGCTTTGCGGAAAATGCTGGTGGCGCGGACGACGGCGTACTGCGCATAAGGCCCAGTTTCGCCTTCGAAGCTGAGCGCGTCTTTGAAGTCGAAGGCTATCACCGATTGCTTGGTGTACTTGAGCATGAAATAGCGCAACGCGCCGATGGCGATCTGCGACGCGATCGAGATCCGCTCGGCATCCGAGAGCTGCGGATGGCGGGAGTCGACTTCTTTTTTGGCGGATGCGATGAGCTGATCGAGTAGGTCGTCAGCTTTGACGCCGAAACCCTTGCGTCCACTGACTTCGATATAAGAACGGGATTTGTCTTCATCACTGAGTTCGTAGCCGAGTTCGGCGGCGCAGCGCGGCGTGAGCGCGACCATCTCGTAGGAAAAATGCGTGTAGTGGTCGGCGGCTTCGTTGTGGCCGAGGCCGCGCAAGGCTTCGATGACCGTGCTCTGCGCTTCGGACTGGCGTGCGTCGATGACGTTGTAGATTTCGGCGACGTCGCCGAAGTGAGGGTGGTCTTTCTCGCCGTTGGTGCTGGAGATCCAGCATTCGTGAGCGTTGGGATAGCGATAGAACTTCTTATAGCCGAAGTCGCGGCCCAGCAAGCCGAACTTCCACATGTGATAGGCAATGTCCTTTCCGACATAGCCCACCGTGCCGTTGGAGCGGACGATGACTTTCTGATCTTCTTCGGCGATGTCTCCGAGGCCTGACAGTCCAATGTTAGTGAGCGTGGCAGCGAGACTGTCGCTTTGCGCGGACGAGGCGTGCGCGGCTCCATCTTCCTTACGGGTTCCCGCCCGGCGCATCACCCAGCAGCCTTTGTTTTTGCCTTCGGTTTCGTAAGTGAGCACGCCTGCGTCTTTCAGTTTCGTAAACGCGGCATCCCAGAAATGAAGATGAAGAATCTCGCTCTCGCGCGGCAGAAAATCATATTCGATGTCGAGCCGATCCATGGTTTCAAGATGGCGGCGGAGGACGGCGGTTGAGATCAGGTCGGCAATGTCTGCGATTTCGCTGGCTGGGTCTTCAATGCCGTGCAGAGTCTCGGCCCGAGCCTTGAGATGCTGCTTGTCCTGCTCGTACCATTGCGAGACGCGAGCGTAGAGATCCCAGCAGTAATAATCGAAGCGAGGCTGGCGGGCGAGGGCCTCGATTTCGGCGCGAGATTGTTTTTCGAGATGCGTGAAGCCGACAACCACATCGGCTACTTGCGCGCCGGTGTTGTCGATGTAGTTCTGAATGTCGACTTCCCTTCCCGCATAACGCAGCAGGCGGACAAAGGTATCGCCGAGAACGGCGTTACGCAGATGGCCAATGTGCGCCGCCTTGTTGGGATTGATCGACGAGTGCTCGACCAGAATCTTGCCCGCAGGAGCAGTCTCCGGCGGCTTCTCATCGTCAGCCAGGGCTGCCGCCAGTGCGGCTCGGCTGAGGCGGGCGTTGATGTATCCGGCGCCGGCGACTTCGAGTTTGTCGAAGCCCTCGACAGCGCCAAGCCCGGCAACAATTTCGTCGGCGATTTTGCGCGGAGGTTTGCGCAGCTTTCTAGCCAGCTCAAACGCGAGCGGCAAGGCATATTCGCCGAAGTCCACCGTCGGCGGTTGCTCCAAGACGATATTGGCAAGATCGAGATGGTAGGCGCGGCGCAGAAAATCACGGATCGCGTCCGCCAATCGGCGCTGCAGATGACGATACAAGAAGCTCCTCTACGGGATCAGAGAAAACAGTGATTCTAGCAGAGTGCACGTCCGGGGCAGGTTTGACGCGTCGTGCAACGTTCCCTATGATGAACGTTTCCGGTCCGCAGACCTTACACCACAGGGACACAGAGTTCCACAGAGGTATTTGCACACATCGCTGTGTGATGCTGTGTGCTGTGTGGCCAGGTATCTCCAATGCGCATAGCCTACCTTGAGTGTTTTTCCGGCATGAGCGGCGACATGTTTCTGGGCGCGCTGGTGGATGCCGGAGTGCCGGCGAAGCTGCTGCAGGACACCGTATCTGCGCTGGAACTGGGCGCGCGCCTGGAGATTTCACGCGTGGTGCGCAGCGGAATCTCGGCGGCCAAGGCGGATGTTTACGTTGGCGGCGAAAAGGATTTGCCTCGGGAAGAATTTTGGGAGAGGCAAGCGACCCGAGATCCGCACGAGCATGCTGCACACACCCATGAGAATGCGCAGGAGCATGGTCCCCATGAACACTCGCATGCGCATCAGCACTCTCATGGAAACGCGGCAGCTGCCTTGCCGCACCGCCATCCTCATTCGCCCGTTCACGGCCGCGGGCTGAGCGAGATTCGCCGGGTTATTTCCGCAGCGGCGATTTCCGCTGCAGCCAAGAAGACGGCGACGGCAATTTTCGAGGCTCTGGGCGCAGCGGAAGCCAAGATTCACGATACGGCCATCGAGAGTATTCATTTTCACGAAGTCGGAGCGGTGGATGCGATCGTCGATATCGTATGCGCCTCGGTTGGCGTAGAGGCGCTTGACGTAGACGAAATCATTTGCTCTCCCCTGAATGTCGGCGGCGGAACGGTACTGTGCGCGCACGGTACGTTTCCCGTGCCGGCGCCCGCGACTGTGGAACTGCTGAAAGATGCGCCGGTGTATTCATCAGGAATCCAAGCTGAGCTGGTTACGCCGACGGGCGCGGCGATCGTTAAGACGCTGGCCGCGCGCTTCGCGCCGTTTCCGGAGATGAAGATTGAGAGGTCCGGTTATGGCGCGGGATCGCGCGATTTTCCCGGTCATCCAAACGTGGTGCGGCTGGTGGTTGGAGAAGTGCTCGCAAATTCCCTGGCGGCCAAAACGGCGTCGGAAACAATCGCAGTTCTGGAAGCCAACCTGGACGATTTGAATCCCCAGGTGTTCGGCTACGTCATGGACCGGCTGCTGGAAGAGGGCGCGCTCGATGCCTTCGGCATGCCGGTACAGATGAAGAAAAACCGTCCGGGAATGTTGCTGACGGTTTTGTGCAAGCCTGAAGATGCGGGCAAGCTGGGGCAGCTGATCTTCAGTGAGACGACCACGCTGGGCGTGCGGCGGCGCGACGAAACACGGCAAATTTTGGCCCGGCGCTGGGAAAATGTCCGCACCCAATGGGGCGAAGTGCGAATCAAGATTGCCAGCATGAACGGAACAGTCACGAACTACGCCCCCGAGTATGAGGATTGCCGGCGCATCGCAGCCGAGCATCGTGTGCCGCTCAAGATGGTGATGCAGGAGGCGGCGCGGCAATATCTTGGCCCCGGAAACAAGCTTTAAACACAGAGAGCACTGTGGCTCGCAGGGTGGATAGGATTCACCGGCGGGAACCGCAGTTCCCCGGGAATTTGTTCTCGGTTCCTCGGTGCCGTTGGTGGCTGATCAACGAACCATGTCCAAAAAGTTCTACATCACGACCCCGATTTATTACGTCAATGCGCGGCCGCATATCGGGCACGCCTACACGACGATCGCCTGCGACACGATTGCCCGGCGCGAGCGCATGCTGGGCGCGGACACGTTTTTTCTCACCGGCACAGACGAGCACGGTCAAAAGATCGAGCGGGCGGCGCAGGCCGCCGGTAAAACGCCGCAGCAATATGCCGACGAAATATCGGGAGAATTCCGCCGGCTGTGGCAGCGCATGGGTATTTCCAACGACGACTTCATCCGCACCACGGAAGAGCGGCATAAAAAGCGGGTGCAGGAGTTGTTCCGGCAAATTCGCGACAACGGCTTCATTTACAAAGGCACCTACACCGGGCAGTATTGCGTTTCGGACGAGCTGTATGTCGATGGCGCGCAGCCGGGCGATCCCTGCCCTACGTGCGGGCGAATTACCGAGACGGTGCATGAAGAAAATTACTTCTTCAAGCTTTCGGCGTTTCGGGACAAACTGCTGGCGCTGTATGCGAATCCGGAATTTATCCGTCCAGAGACGAGGCGCAACGAAGTGATTTCATTCGTGCGCTCGGGGCTGCGCGATCTTTCCATCAGCCGCTCGACATTTTCCTGGGGCATCCCCGTTCCGGACGATCCGAAGCACGTGATCTATGTCTGGCTGGATGCGCTGGCCAATTACATCACCGCCATCGGCTACGGTTCGAAACATGCGGCCGCGCAGGAGGCATTCAAAAAGTATTGGCCGGCTGATGTGCACATGATTGGCAAAGAAATTGTGCGCTTTCACTGCGTTTACTGGCCGGCGTTCCTGCTGGCGGCCGGCCTGGACTTGCCCAAAGCAATCGTGGCGCACGGCTGGCTGCTGTTTGAAGAGAACAAGATGTCGAAGTCGCGCGGGAATATTGTGCGTACCGAAACGATTCTGGACGTGCTGGGAGCCGACGCGCTGCGCTATTTCCTGCTGCGAGAGGTGGTCTTCGGGCAGGATGGATCGTTTTCCTTCGACGCCCTGGTGCAGCGCTATAACTCCGATCTGGCCAATGGACTGGGCAATCTGGCCAGCCGCACCCTGACCATGATCAACCGTTACTTTAAGGGTGAGGTGCCGTACCCGTCAGGGACCGCGGTGAGGACGGCTCCAGATGATGCGATTGCCAGCGCCGCGCGCATGGCCATCCAGGAGTTCAGCCTGTTATTCGCCGACTTTCAGTTTTCACGGGCGCTGGAGACGGTGTGGGGACTGATCGCGTCGGTTGACAAGTACATCGTTGAAAACGAGCCTTGGTCTCTCGGTGAGAAGCAGGATGAACAGAGCCGGTCGCGGCTGGCGACGGTGCTCTACACCTCGGCCGAGGCGCTACGCGTTGCCACCGTTCTCGCGCATCCCGTGATGCCGGAGGCGACGGCGAAAATCTGGGAACAAATGGGTCTGGGAGACATCCAGAAAGTTGACTTGAACAAGCTCGAATGGGGACAGTTGCCGTTCGGAACAAAATTGGGCGAGGTGCAGCCCGTGTTTCCCCGGGCCGATAAGAGCGCGATCGAAAGGATGCAGAAGATGGAAGAGCAGGAACGAACTCCGGCGGCGGAAGCCAGGGCAGAATCTGCAGTGGCCCCTGCCGCGGCGGCGGCCGCGCCCGCGACATCGAACGAAAAGATTTCTATCGACGATTTTGCCAAGGTCGAGCTGCGAGTCGGGCTGGTGAAGGTTGCCGAGCGCGTGCCCAAGTCCGACAAACTGTTGCGGCTGGAAGTGGATATCGGAAGCGAAGTGAGGCAAGTGCTGGCGGGGATTGCCGAGGCCTATGCGCCGGAGACTCTGGTGGGGCGGAAGGTGGTCATTGTGGCCAATCTGGCTCCGCGCAAGCTGCGCGGCATGGAATCGAATGGCATGATCGTGGCGGCGTCTCCCGACGGCGGCAAGCCAGTGCTGGCAAGCTTTCTGGAGGATGTGCCGGTGGGGTCGAGGCTGAAGTAGCGGCTTCGGGCCTCCGCCTGCCGGCTTTTGGGAAACAGCGAGGTCGGCTGTCCTCTCATGTTGTTGCCAACGACCAACAACGAACGACCAACGACGTGTTTGTAGATTCCCACGCGCATCTCGATGGCCAACAGTTCGCATCCGACCGCGAGCAGGTGATTGCGCGAGCGCGAGAAGAAGGAGTTCGGACGATTGTTGCGATCGGCAACGGCGACGGGCCCGAGCAGGTCGACTGCGGAATCCGCCTGGCGGAAAAATACGATTTCATCTACGCCACGCTCGGCATTCATCCCCACGAAGCGAAGCTGGCCGACGAAGTGGCTTACACGCGGATGGAGGCGCTGGCCAAGCATCCTAAAGTGATCGCGTGGGGCGAGATTGGCCTGGATTATTTTTACGACTACTCCCCGCGCGATGTGCAGAGAAGAGTCTTCTCGCGGCAGATGGAACTGGCCGCCGCGGCAAAGCTGCCCATCGTGATTCACTGCCGGCCGTCGCAGGGCAGCGATGACGCCTGGAACGACTGCCTGGAAATGATCGAAGCGCAGTGGGCGCCAAAAGGACTGGGCGGAGTTCTGCACTGTTTCACCGGAAGCTGGGAGCAAGCCAGGCGCGGGCTGGATATGGGCTTCATGATTTCGTTCGCCGGGAACGTTACATTTCCCAAGGCACAGCAAATCCGCGACGCTGCCCGTGAGGTTCCCCTGGAGCGCATGCTGATCGAAACCGATTCGCCCTACCTTGCGCCGCTTCCGTATCGAGGCAAGCGGAATGAGCCGGCGTTTGTTGTGGAAACGGCGCGCAAGCTGGGCGAGTTGCGCGGGCAGTCGGCAGACGAGATGGGAACGCAAACCAGCCGCAACTTCTGCAAATTTTTCAAACTGGCTGAAATGGCTGAAAGCGGGATTTCCGCGCCCTAACTCTGCCACCGTAACGATTCTTCTGGTACCCTCAGAGGTAAGATTCCATCGTTTCAGAAAGAATAGAAATCCATGCCCGATAACACCTTCGACATCGTCAGCAAGATCGATCTGCAGGAAGTGTCGAATGCCATCCAGCAGGCGCTGAAGGAGATTCACACGCGCTTCGACCTGAAGGATTCGAAGTCGAATATCGAGCTGGAGGGCAAAGACGCGATCGTTCTGCACTCCGCTGACGAGTACAAACTGAAGGCGGTCAACGACGTTTTTCAGCAGAAGCTGGTAAAGCGCGGAGTTCCGCTGAAAGGATTGACCTACGGGGCGGTCGAGGCGGCGGCCGGTGGCACGGCGAAGAGGAAGATCACCATGCAGCAGGGGATCCCTATCGAGAAGGCGCGGGAGATCGTGAAGGCGATTAAAGACTCGAAGAAGAAGGCGCAGGCTTCGATTCAAGGCGACCTGGTGCGGGTGAGCAGCAAGGACCGGGATACGCTGCAGGAAATCATTGCCATGTTGCGGGGGCATGACTTCGGCATCGATATGCAGTTTGTGAATTATCGGACGAATTAGGAAGACCATTCACACAGAGGCACAGAGGAATCCGGAGACATTGAGCGCATCGGCTGCCATCAACGGCAAGGAAGTCTTCGATCTGCTGCGGGATGATCTCGCCGCCCTGGAAGACGAGTTTGGCCAGGACACGGTGGCGGGAGTGCGCGCCATCACTGAAATCGGAGAATATCTGCGAGCGGGCGGGGGCAAACGCATCCGGCCGGCACTGTTGCTGCTCTCGGCCAAGCTGTTCGGCTATGAAGGGCGCGGCGCGGTGCGATTAGGCGCGGTGGTGGAGATCATTCACACCGCAACGCTGGTGCACGACGACATCATTGATGAAGCCAACACCCGCCGCGGGCGGCCTGCGGCCAATACGCAGTGGGGCAATTCCAAGTGCGTGCTGGCGGGCGACTGGCTGTATATGCAGGCCTTCAAGATCGCGGTGCAGGAGCGTAACTTCCGCATCCTGGACACGCTGATTGAGTTGACCCAGCAGATGGTCGAGGGCGAACTGCTGCAGATGGAGAAGCTGGGCAAGCTGATTACGCTGGACGAGCACTTTGACCTGATCTATCGCAAGACGGCTTGTCTTTTTTCCGTGTGCATGCGGCTGGGGGCGATTCTGGGAGGAGCCACGCCCGAGCAGGAAGCCGCACTGGCGCAGTATGGGCATGACCTGGGCATGGCGTTTCAGATTGTCGACGACGTGCTCGATCTGACGGCCTCGGAGGATGTGCTGGGCAAGCCTGTGGCCAGCGACATGCGCGAGGGAAAGGTCACCATGGCGGTGATTCACGCACTCGAGCGCTGTGCACCGAGCGAGCGGGCCAAGATCGAGACGATCCTGCGCGAACGGGCGTTCAACGGCGTGACGCACGGGCAGATTCTGGAGATTCTGGAGCACTATGGATCGCTGGAGGCGGCCCACACACGCGCTGCGCGCTATGCCGAGTCGGCGCGGAAGGCCATCTGCAGCTTCGCGGATTCGGAATTCAAGCGTGCCCTGCTCTGGGCGCCCGAGTTCGTTGTGGCGCGGGAAAAGTGAAAGTAATGGTTGAATATGTAGCTGCAATCACCACCGAATACGCCTAAGCTATCCATTCTGTGTGTCACCTTGGTTGCTATCCTCCCGCCTGATCCGTACCGGGAAGACGAGCCATTTTCGTCGCCTATGGATGATTCCAGTCACAACGAAAGGTGACGGAGGTTACAGGTTTTTTGCGCGGGCCTAAAGAGAATGTGACTAGTCGGCGGAGTGTCCGCCCAGGACGACAGGCTCACGAGACGCAGCGGCATGCGATGGGCCCTGCAATGGCCCAGTGAATCTCCTCCCGGCACCTGGGAAACAGGCAAGTCGCCGGGGCACCTGATCGGTCTGGCGGACAGACCACCGACGAGACTGCGGCGGCAGGTCGAAGCTTGCCAGAAGCGCCTTGGGTTTTTAGGACGCCGCCGGCCCCAAGGGGGCCGGAAAACTTCGAACGTAGGCCGCTGTTGAGTCTACTCACCCTGGACGGGGAAAGGTCCTCCTGAGACGCACTCCCCGTGCAACAAAGCCGGACGCAAGTCCGGCTTTGTTTATACTGGGACTTTTCCAGCTTTGGTGACGAGGCTTTGCAAACCTGCCTATGAGTGAAATCCTCTCCCTGATGGCAAAGCACGGCTATGCCTTCGTCTTCGGGTTCCTGTTCGCCGAAGCCATGGGACTACCCTTGCCTGCCGCGGTTGCGCTGGTGGCGGGGGGAGCGGCGGCGGCTTCGCACCGGCTGAACGGTCCGGGGCTGCTGATAGCGGCCGTGTTTGCGCTGATCTTGGGCGATTCCGTGCAGTTCTTTCTGGGACGGCACATGGGCTGGGCTTTGCTGGGATTTCTGTGCCGGGTATCGATCAACCCGGAGACCTGCATCCTGCGCTCGGCGGAATCGTTCTACAAGCGCGGCAAGGCGACGCTGCTGATCGCCAAGTTCATCCCGGGCGTCAACACCATGGCGGC
>DATKPV010000089.1:0-46314 GCA_035523915.1 Candidatus Aquilonibacter sp.
GCTGCGCCACCCAAATGGGCGGGGAATGCTCGGACAGAAGCAGGTTCCCTTCGGCGCCTCCTCGCTGCCCTCGGAGTTGCTCAGGGCAGGCTCTCACCGGGCCCCTGGCCCGGTTCGGAGTGACATCACTTTTAAGAAAACCAAGAATAACAGAGGGCCGGGCGCCGGCGGCCAGCTACTGTTCACGGTGCACCATTCGATTACCATTACCGACTACAGCGTGCGCGTATGGCGTTGTGGTTCACAGGAGGGCGGAAGGACTGGTGGAAGGTGGTTCGCCGTAGATCGCCTGGATCGCATAGCCCTTACTGGCTTGGCGCGAAAAATTTTGCGGCGTGCGAAGATTTGGAAGGGTGCGGCTCCTGTCGAAGTGCGGGTCTCGCGAGGTGCCATTCCAGTGAGCAAGAAGTGCGTTCCCTGGGGCTAAAGCTTCGAGTTCCTGGATGGGACTGTTCGGCACGGTTGAAAGCCGTGCCTTTCCCGATGCCCGAAGCCTGCGGGCCGAGCCGTAATCGATCTGCCGCAAGAGGCCCTGACTGCTCGGCCTTGGTTCACGTCCTCTCGTCATCCTTTGCCCGCTGACCTTCATCTAAAATACAGACAGTGGCGGCACACTGGAATTCATGCGCTGGCTGCAGAGCATTCTGCAAAGACACAGACGAACAGGAGAACGCCCGATGGCGGCACTGACCGCGGGCGCCAAGGCGCCGGATTTTGAACTGAAGGCAATGGATGGCAAACGCTTCGTGCTGAGCGAAGAACTCGCGCGCGGGCCGGTAGTGTTGGCGTTCTTCAAAGTCTCGTGCCCCACCTGCCAATACACCTTTCCGTTTCTGGAGCGCCTCTACCAGGCGTATGGCCGCAAGGGCGTAAAGCTGGTCGGAGTTTCGCAGAACAATCCCAAAGACACCGCGGCGTTCACCAAAGAGTTCGGCGTAACCTTTTCCATGCTGCTTGATGACACGGAGAAATATCCTGTGTCGAACGCTTACGGCCTGACCAACGTTCCCACAATCTTCTGGGTTGCCCAGGATGGCGAGATCGAAATTTCCAGCGTGGGATGGGTGAAAGCCGATTTCACCGCGATCAATACCAAAATGGCCGAGGCGGGAAATATTTCGCCTCCCGCCATGTTCAAGCCGGGCGAAGACGTGCGCGACTTCCGCGCCGGTTGAGGGTCGAAGAACTGATCCCGCGGTCGCGGGTAAAGCACGGAAGTAACCAGCCGACATTGGTTCCAGGCCCCGATGCTGCCTGGCTCCGCAGGGACAGGTCCGTCCGGTATCGCGCCAGCCGACCATAGTCACGGCGGAATCATCCGCTCTGCATTTACAATCTCCAAAACTTCTACTGTTCAGGATTTGCATCCTTGCGCCGCTTTGTTGGGGGGAAGACTAGTGATGGGAATTGTGCGCCGCAGTATTTTCGTCGCCATGGTGGCCGTGGTGTCTTTGGGGCTGTGGGCCGCAACGGCGGGACCTGTTCCCGATCCCGATCCGGCCTCACTGGGAGCGAAGCGGGATGGCATCTCGGTGCGCCTGCCGGGAGCGGCATTTGCCGCCATGGAGACCATTAATCCGGAACACATTCGCTGGCACGTGCGCTTTCTGTCGCACGATTTGCTGGAGGGGCGCGGCACCGGCCAGCGCGGCGGAGACATTGCCGCCGAATACATCGCCACGCAATTTGCCGAGTACGGTCTAAAGCCCGCGGGCGATAATGGCAGCTATCTGCAGAAAGTTCCGCTGGTGGGCGTGACCACCATGCCGCAAAGCACGTTCGCGCTGGTTGCTTCGCACGGCGACGCCACGAAACTGAAAATGCTTGATGATTACGTCGCGACCGATGAAACGCAGCAGGCCGAATCCGACGTGGATGCGCCGATCGTTTTCGTCGGTTATGGCATTCGTGCGCCGGAGTACAACTGGGACGACTACAAGGGCGCGGACGTTCACGGCAAAGTGCTGCTCATGCTGGTGAATGAACCGCCGTCGGACGATCCAAAGTTCTTCAAGGGAAAAGCGCTCACCTACTATGGCCGCTGGACCTACAAGTACGAAGAAGCTGCGCGCCTGGGCGCCGCGGGCGTAATTCTGATTCACCAGACGGAGATGGCAAGTTATCCGTGGGAGGTGGTGCGGAACTCGAATTCGGGGGAGAAATCCTATCTGAAGCTCGAGGGCCCGGCTCTGAAAGTCGCTGCATGGGTGCAATTCGACGTAGCCAGGAAATTGGCTGCGGCCTGCGGAATGGATCTGGAAAAAATGATGGCGGATGCCCGCTCGCCGCAGTTTCATCCGGTGAATCTGGGCGCGCGCCTGAAGGCGCACATGGTCAGCAACGTGCGGCACTTCGAATCGAACAACGTCATCGCGATGCTGCCCGGCTCCGATCGCAAACTGCGCGACGAGGCAGTGATGTATACCGCGCACTATGATCATCTCGGTATACGCCCCGATATGCCCGGCGACAACATCTACAACGGAGCCAACGACAACGCCACCGGGTGCGGCATTCTGCTGGAACTGGCCCGTGTATTTGCCACGGCGAAGCAGCGGCCGGCGCGGTCGATCATTTTCGCCTCGGTGACGGCTGAAGAACAGGGACTGCTGGGGTCGGAGTACATGGGCAAGCATCCGCCGATTCCGGCGGGGAAGATCGCCCTCGATTTGAACTATGACGACGTGAAGCCGTTGGGCGCGCCGGAGGAGGTGGAAGTTAGCGGAGCCGAGCGCACCACGTTTTATCCTTGGGTGGAGGCGACGGCGAAAGAATTCCGGCTGGCGATCCGTCCCGATGCGCGGCCGGAAGCCGGGCATTTTTATCGCTCCGATCATTTCAGTCTGGCGCGGGTGGGCATTCCGGCGTTTTCCATCAACGAAGGGATGAAATTCAGGGGGCACGACGAGGCCTGGGGACTGGCGCAGGACAAAGAATTTGTCGAGAAGCACTATCACCAGCCGAGCGATGAATATCATCCCGACATGGATTTTGTGGCCGACGGCGCGATGGCGCGCTTCGGTTTTGCGCTGGGATGGGAAGCAGCCAGCATGGTAAAGCTGATCGGCTGGCAGAAGGGCGACGAGTTCGAGGCGGCGCGGAAGGCGACCCAATAGGGAGTGAGTAGTTTAAGTATCCGCGGGCGGAATGCCCGCCGCACAGCCGGCAAGACGCTGGCGCTACTGCGGCCCTGACTCGCGTATCACCTTGAGGGACGTTATCTCGGCGCGGAAATAAGTAAAGGTTTCCTCGGGAAGATGCCAGGCGGCCTCAAGATGGCTCGGGATCCGCAGCCCTTCGTATTCGCGAAAGTCCGCGCCCGTTGCCGACCAATGGGTGAGGATTGCCTCTTTGCCCACGATTCGCGGGCGATCAGCGCGGCACACGAGCGGGCGCCCCTGCTCGTTCAGGTCAATCGCAACGCTTGCACCGGCGACATCTGCACGGTCGCCAACACGCAGGGTGCCGGCGCCAATCGCCGACCATTCCAGCGACGGATGGTTTAGCAGGATCGGTGGACAGGACAGGATAGAAGCAAGATAGCGCTGTAACTCGCCGCGGTCCGCATCGAGTCCTGTAATCTTACGGATCGGGAGCACACCGCCGAGTTTGACCACCAGCCGCCCCCGGCCCTCTTCGTAGGCATCGATCACCGTCGGCGAACCGATTTTGGCTGGGTCGAGCCGGGCCTCCCAGCGGAAACTGCTACAGGTGGCCTCTATGGTTTCGTCGGCCGTAAAGGGAATCCAGCGGGCCGCTTCCGACATCCGCATCTCGCCAATCTGGGTAGTGCGGATCGCCCGCACCCGGAGGGCCGCCGCTTCTCCGCCGGGCAGGCAGAAGGCACGCAGGCTGCCGAGCAATGCCCGAGAAGCCAATGCTTCGCTCTGTGCCTCCAGCACCATCATCGCCTTCATGGTAGTTGGGCCGCGCCTTTTCGGCAGTGTTCGTGGTCACGCGTGTCAGGCTCGCCGGAAAGAGACAGAGCTGGTGACCGGCGAGACGCCGGCGCTATGGTCGCCCGCGCGGCGAGGGTCCGGGCGCTACGAAACGCGGCGCTACCGGTAACTTGCGTAATGTTGGACTCGCCTTGGCCCCATGCTAGCCTCGACGTTCGTGTGAAATCAGTAACTTCCACGAATCCCGGCTGCCCCAATGCCTAGAATCCCGATCTTCCGCCTGGGTGGCGCGCCTGAGGCGCCGGCACTGCCCGAATTGGTCTCGGCGAGTCCTTCCCTTGCGCTCGAAGGCCTGAGCGTGGGCGTCGATAACCTGCGGCATGACGTGGCCCTGACACCAGTGTTTGTGGAGGCTGCCCGGGCGCAAATCGCCCGCCTGATTTCCCGTTATGGCGATCTCGAAGGCCTGCTGGCGGCCGAAGCCCCGCAGCGGCAGCAAGGGCCCTCCTGGTTGAGAACAGCGGTGGCGCAGGCGCCGAACCGCGCTTCCGATCCTGCCGACTGGAAGCCGATGCTGGCGGAACTGCACCGGGCGGCGCTGAATCGAGCCAAGAAAGAAGAAAACATCGCCATCGATCTGCTGGCGCGCCTGGCCGTGATCAAGTTCCTGCGCCTGGAGATGAATCAGCAGTTCGCGCAGGTTCTGGAGCGCTGCCGGATGACGCTTAAGAACTACGAGGGCGTGCGCCAGGGCAAAGCGCTGGAGTATCGCGAGCGGGTGGCGAACTTTCAGGTGCGGAAAAAAATAATCCTTCGCAAGACCGGCCAGGATCTTTTCCAGACGCTGCGGGAAATCGAAAAAGAAACGCTGGCGCGCACCCGGCGCTCGTTGTTCGGGGAGTCGAGCGGCTCCCAGGTGAACAGTTACGGCCTGTTCGTGAACCGTCTGGCCCTGTCCGATGACGCCCGCGACGACTATCTTTGCGCCGAGCACTACGTGATGCTGGGCAAGTGGGACAAGGATCTTGATCGCTATGGCCACATGCTGGAAATCGTCTCCGGTTTTCTGCGTTCGTTGTATGGAGAAGAAACCGGCGGCGAAGTCATTGACGGCTGGCTGTGCGCGCCGGAAAACGCGCGTGAGCTGGTCGGCACCGGCACGCCCGACGATTCCACACCCGAAGGCGTGGCCAAGCAGGAGCGTCTGGCGCGCTGGGTTCGGCTTCTGGAAGATGAGCACGTCATCGAGCATGTCATCGCGTCCTATCATGTGGTTGCGCTGCTCAGCGAATACGCGCCGCGGATCAATCCGCAGCAGCTGAAAAATGCTCTCATCGACCGCGCCGAGTGCGATCGCGTGGAGCGCATGATTCAGGAGCATGGCAAGCTCTCGCCCGCCAGTCTTTATACGGCGGTGGAGAAGGTTGCCGTTTGCCGGGGCGCGGAACGAGCCAAAGTGGCCGCGCGCTTCCTGCAGGATTTCTTTCAGTATCACCGCGACCTGCGGCGGCTGGAGGTTCTCAACGCGGCGCTCGACTCGGTAAACCTCGCAGGCAACGAAAAACTGCGCGAGCTTTCGCGCATGAATGGGACACTCTACGAATTCCTGCTGCCCCAGGAACAAACCGAGCCGGCAGAAGACCCGGTGCTACGCCATGTCGTGCTGAAGGCCGATGTGCGCGATTCCACCCGGCTGACGCGCACACTCATGGATAAGGGCCTCAATCCGGCTTCTTATTTCAGCCTGAATTTTTATGACCCGGTGAACAAGCTGCTGCCCAAGTACGGCGCGCAAAAAGTTTTCCTGGAGGGCGACGCCATCATTCTCGCTATCCTGGAGCGCGCCGGCGAGCCTGAGCTGGCCGTGAGCCGAGCCTGCGTTCTGGCGCGGGAAATGATTGAAATCGTGCGAGGATACAACGAGCTGGTGCAGCGTTCCGGCATGCCGGGGCTGGAACTGGGTGTAGGCATCACGTTGCAAGAGGCGGCGCCCCTTTACCTGATGGACGGCGAACATCAGATCATGATTTCCGAGGCGCTCAACGAGAGCGACCGGCTCTCTTCCTGCAACAAGAAGGCGCGGAAAGTGATGGATACGCAATCCGGGCCTTTCCACGTCTATGCTTTTCAGGCGGCAGGCGCGGCCGGGGAAAATCCCGAAGACTCCATCGTGAATTACAACCTGGGCGGCATTCGCATGAATGAAGCCGCCTTCCGCAAGCTGGAGCAGGAAATCTCCCTGGAGAAGCTGAACGTGAAGCTGCCACCTTCCCTTGCTTCATCGGACAAAGGCGACTACAAACTGCTGCGCGGCGTGGTTCCCGTGCAGGGGGATATCTTTCGCACGATTGTTGTGCGCGCCAGCCGTGTGCCGCAAATCAATCCCGCCGACTTCTCCGTCAAGGGCTGGACCGATCGCATGTACTACGAGGTGTGTACCGACCCTGTCATCTACACCGCATTAGAAAAGAAAAGAGGAGCGGCGAAGTAGTGGCTTGGTCGTAGCGCCGGCATCTTGCCGGCTGTCTCGAGGGCGTCTGGTCCTGGGCGCGGCGGGCGCTTAAGAAGCTAGTGCCATCTTCTCAGTCCTGTGTTGCTCCGCCCAGCGCGCTACTCCTAATGGCGAGTCACCACTCGCCCCACATAGCTAGTACGCCGATTGTGCTCGCACGGGATGGAAGGGAATCCGGAAAGTCGCTTCTACATCGACGGGCACGCCGGCTTTGGTCGCCGGGTTGAAGCGCCACTGCGCAAGGGCATCGCTGGCATAACGATCGAGGCGGTCATCGACACTGCGCAACACGCGCACATCGCCCACCGTGCCATCTGCGTGGATGACTGCCAACAGAATCACCGTGCCGCCGACATTCTGCCGCATGAGCTCCAGCGGATATGCGGGATCGACTTTACGGATGGCCGAAGGGGCCGAGAGATCGGCCGAACTGGAGGCGGGGGAGTTCTCCCGCTTCAGCTCGGCAAAGCGCACCACCCAGCTGCCTCCCGCCGAATTAAGGTTCGGCATGTTGAGGGTGAGCGAGTAGAACTTTCGATCGTGAAAAACAGCGCGCTCCTCTTCCGTGAGCCTGGTTTCGTTCTCGGGATGGAGAGAGCGCGCCGGGAGGCTTGAGATGCGAGGCGGGCGCAGGCTGGCAATCAGGTTGGGATTCACCAGGTCCGCCGCCGTGGCCTGGTTGCCTGCCACCGGGGAAGTTGGACCCGATTTGGGCGCTTTCCCCACATAGAGGCCCGGCGGCAAGGTGCTTCGGCCCGTTTTATTCCTCGCGTCGCCAGCCGTACCATGGGCTTCTCCGCTTGCAGAGCCGGGCGATCCTGAGGCTCCAGCACGGCCTTCCGGCGTGGCAGCGAAGCTGCCGCGGCGATTTCCCGCCGGAAGATCGGGCGGCGCGCCAATCGCAGGATGCAGATTGAGCGCGATCATGCGCCGGCCGCCATTTCCGGAATAGGTGGACGTTGCTGCCATCGCAGGCGGCGGTGCAATCACCTGCTGTCCCGTGTATGCGCGGCCCGGGCTTCTTTCGGAGACAGCGCGTTGCGCTTCCAGGAACAGCCGGGGCGCAGGCGCGATCACGGCGCTGCGTGCAATGCTGAGGTCGCCCATGCGCCGCGTGGAATCGGCCGCGACAACGGGCGGCGGGGCTATGACTGCAATCCCAAGCGTCTTCCTATCCTTTCGTTGAGTATCCTGCACGTCGGGAGGCGGCGCGACAACTGAGGTCTGCAAGGCGGGACGATTGGGCCGATCTTCGGCACGAGGCAAATCGGGAGCGGGCGCTATGACGCTTGTCTCCGCGGAAGGCGCCAGGCGCGACAGGCTGGCAGCCTGCACGACCGGCGCGGGCGCGATGGGTAACTTCGGCCGCTCCGCCCATGCCACAATGTTGGGCAACGACAAATTCTGCTTCAGGTTGACGGCGGGCGGTGTGACGATGGTTTGTGAGCGATTATCGGCTTCCGGCGGGAGAGAAATGATCGCCTGGCGCGAATATTCTGGTTCGGCCTTTTGTGCCTGGTCAGAGTCGCGCTGGCGCGTGTCCAGCGGCGGCAGATACTCTTCCGGCGTGTAGTAAATCACTTCATCGCGAACCGGCGCGGGTCGCGGCACGGCTTGCGGCTGCAATGCGAGAAATCCCGATATGGCCCAGATCAGCCCGAAGGCAAGGCCGTGATAGGCGCTAGATTGGAAAAATCGCCGCCAGGGAAGTCCGCGGGGAACGAAGACATCGGGCCAGAAGGGCGCGGGGGCGGAAAGCAGGTTCAGCGGTTGGTCGCGCCTTCGAAACAGCTCGCGAAGATTGCCAAAGAAAACGCGTGGTCTGGAGGGAAGCTCCACCAAAAGGCGCAGACCGGGGTCTTCTTCGGGCACGGGTTGGACCGGGGCCGAGTCTGCGGCTTCGGGCATCCTCCTATGTTAGATGGGAGCCGGCGCTTTGGGATAGCCATGAGGGCATGGGCAGTGCTGAAGCTCGATCAGGAAACGAGCCGTGTTCTTTTCGGCAGTCGGTTTTGCTGCGGCTTCGCGATGCGAGTAGTACGATGGACCCAGCGGGAGAGCGTACATGAACCGGTTCCATGGTATTTTTCTAGCCAATCTTGCGCTGATCTGCATCACAGCCGTGTGCGCAGCCCAGGATTCCAAATCGGAAGCGCCGAAAACTGGTGATTCTTCTACGCCGAGCAATTCCGCGCCGGCCCGTTCCACGCCGAATCAGAGCGACGCCAGCGCAGGCCATGCTTACTCAGGAATGTATACGTTCCTCAAGGATGGCGAGTTCGTGCAGATCACGGTGGAAGAGGAAGGCCGCGTGACCGGATTCGTTTCCCGCTACGGCGAGGGAGAAAGCGACAAAGGAGCGTTTCTCGATCAGTTTTTTCGCAATGGCAAACTCGAGGCCACGAAGTTGACCTTTGTTACCGAGACGGTGCACGGCGTTTGGTATGAATTCAAAGGAACGGTGCAGCGCGGCGAAGGAAAAAATCCCGGCGACGAAGCCTATTATGTGTTGAAAGGAACGCTCACCCAGAATGCGACTGACGCAAATAAGAAAGTTTCTTCCCATGCCAGCGAAGTCGTTTTCAGGATGTTCCCGCAGGAAGCCTCGCCCGCGCCGCAGGCCAGGAACTAAGACTTACGGAAGACGGATCGCGAAGTGGCCACGATGGGGGTCGATGGTCTACTGGCCAGCGCGCGCCGGAGAAACCACCAGCCGGCCGGCGGGTTTCTTGGCATCGGCCTTGTCGTCGCCGTAGACCAGATCCGGTCCGCCTTCGGAACTGGCCGCACCCGCCAGCGCCGCCGCCAGGGCGCGGAATGACCGGCTTACCTCCTGGCTCTCCTGCAGCACGACGGGTGTGCCGTGATCGATGGCCGGCGAGACATACTGGAACGCATTCGGAATCTTCCACAGCACTTTGCAGTTGGTGGCCTGCTCGACATCGGCATCGCTGAAACCAGGAATCTTCTTGTAGCGATTCAGCACCATGCGCAGCCGGTCGCGGCCTGTGCCTTCTTCGAGAAAGGCGTGAATGCGGCCCGCGCTCCACAGCGAAACGACATCGGTCTGTGCCACCATCAGAACGGCGTTGGAAAGATCGGAGAGCAGACGCGTAGTGGGATCGAGGCGGCTGGAAACATCCACCACGATGTAGCGATAGTGGTTCACCAGCAAGTCGAAGAGGCGGGCCAGTTCGGCCGGCGTGGGAACCGACTGATACGGCTGCTGCGGCCCAGCCAGCAGGTGCAGGCCGTCTTTGGCCGTGGTCATCAGGCCATCGAGCAGCGAAACATCCAGCCGGTGCAAATTTTCCAGCGCATCGGGCACGCCGAAGCTGGGGCGCAGGTTGAGATGCAGTTGGGAGTGGCCGATGGGCGCAAAGTCCACCAGGACCACGTTACCGTGGGCCTGTTGCAAAGCCAGAGCGGTGTTGACCGCGGCGGTGGTTGCCCCGGCGCCTCCTTTGGCGCTGAGAAAGGTAAAAATGCGCGCCTTGCCGGCACCGCTGCGCGTACGGGTGCGGGTGGAACTGTACCGGGTGAAAGCCTCCTGCAGTGCTTCCATGCCGCCGGCTTCATCGACAAATTCGCCGGCCCCGGCGCGCATGCTGGCCACGATCAGGGCCGGCTGCTGCATGCTGCCCAGGGCGAAGATCGCGATCTGCGCCGTGTTGGCGTGAATCAGTTCGATGGCGTTGATGGCGCGCTGCGGGTCTTGCGACGAGAGTTCAATCAGCACCACTTCAACCCGCAAGTCCTGAATCTGCCTAAGGATGGCGTCGGTCGGCCCGGCAGGGAAGCCGACATGGCTGAATTCCACGCGCGCCAGGCGGGTGGCTTCCAGACGGCTTTGCAGCGCGTTTAAGTGATCGTGGTCGCCAGTAAGGAGGGCGACAGAAATGCCATGCATGGCGCGGGTCTCGCTGATTTCTCTCGGTGTTTGCATGTTAGAAAGAGTGCGTACCCTTCGCCAAGTGACTGAGGTAACCAATCGCGAACGAACCAGCGCGTGACTCAACAGCGAGCGGGAATTTCACGCGCCACATGCTTGAAGGTCCCCGTGGAGATGCACAGCGCAGAATACTGCGGGGCAAAACGCAGAAGCCTGCGAACCGAACCGCAATACAGCGGATTGTAAGACAAGACGCCGTCTTTGAACAGTACCCAAAAGGACAAAAGCCGCGTCTGTCGGGCAGTGGCGAGACAACGAGCCTGGAAACCGAGGAAACCCCAATAATGGCTAGTGGGCAGCGACGCGCGGATTCAGCGAGGAAGGTTCGGCCGGCCGTTCCTCATCGAGATGACTGTGCAACGCAACAATGCGGCGGAACGTTGCCGAAGAATCCTCCGGCTCAGGAAGATAATCGTAGTCGTGCAGGCAGACCGCGACGCCAATCTTGGTTTCCGAGGCGCGAGGTTCCTGAGCGGAGCACGCACTAAAGGTCGCGTCCGACGGTTTGACGATGCGCAACACCCGGCCGCGGCAGCGCACCCGCATGCTTTCTCCCAGCGTAATTTCCGAGGGCATCATCAATGTGAGTTCGATTTGCACGCCATCGCTGAGCGCCATGTCGGTGAAGAAAAAAGCTCCGCGCGAACTCAGATCCTGGGTAAACCCGAGGCCCTCCGCGCCAGTCGCGATTTCATGCAGGGAAACCGGAAGGTTGTAGGCGAACCGTTGTCCAGCACGGCGTTCCACATGAACTGGAGGAGTGGTCATGGTGGCATCCTCTTCCGAATCGCCGGGACACAACTATTTCACTTTAGCGCAGCCCGGCTCGCGTGGGAAGTTACAAGTTGGTGACGGGTGCGATTCCGCGATGAAATTCTTCCCGAAGTGGGCAAGCAATTGCATGTCCAGAAAATATCGCGGCGCTTGTGCAAAACTCATGAGAGTTGCGCAGCGACCGCAGCAGTCCCTCGAAGAAGTCACGGTATAGTGGTGCCTGACGCGGGGCTGCGTCATCCAAAGAAGACACGTGCCCGAGGCGAAGATCTCAGAAACCCAAACTGATGTGAAAGCTCTGCCTGCGCCGCGAGGCAAATTCAGCCTGCAGGCGGCGGGACGCGCGCTGCACCATCGCGATTTCCAGCTCTTCTTCAGCGGACAACTCATCTCGCTCATCGGCACGTGGATGCAAAACGTTGCACAGGCGTGGCTGGTCTACCGCCTGACCGGTTCGGCGCTGCTGCTGGGAGCGGTGGGATTCGCCAGCCAGATTCCGGTCTTTATGTTTGCGCCGTTGGGCGGGATCGCGGCCGATCGCTACAACCGCCAGCGTGTGGTCATCGCCACGCAGACGGCTTCCATGGTGCTCGCCTTCATTCTTGCCGCGCTCACCCTTTCGGGAACGGTGAAAGTTTGGCACGTTTTCGTGTTGGCGGCGCTGCTGGGAGTGGTCAATGCTTTCGACATTCCAGGGCGTCAGTCATTTCTTGTGGACATGGTCGGCAAGGACGACCTGATGAACGCGATCGCGTTGAATTCTTCCATGTTCAATGGCGCGCGTGTGATTGGCCCGGCCATCGCCGGGATCCTGGTGGCCAAGATCGGTGAAGGCTGGTGCTTTTTCGCCAACGCGGTGAGCTATATCGCGGTGATCGTGGGGCTGCTGCTGATGAGGGTGTACAGCCCGGCGCGCGCCTCGCTGGCCTCGCCGCTGGAGCACATGATGGAGGGCTTTCGCTTCGTCCACCGAACCGCTCCGATCCGCGCCCTGCTGCTCTTGCTTGGGCTGGTCAGCCTGGTGGGCATGCCCTACGTAGTGCTGATGCCGATTTTTGCCGACCGCATTCTGCACGGCGGCGCACGTGGCCTGGGCATTCTGATGGGCGCGACCGGGGTGGGAGCTCTGCTCGGAGCCTTGACCCTGGCGTTTCGCGAAGGTGTAAAGGGTCTGGCCCGCTGGGTGGCGTGGTGCAGCGCCGGCTTTGGCGTGAGCCTGGTGGTGTTTGCCCTTTCCCGTTCGTTCTGGGTTTCGGTGCTGCTGCTGCTGCCGGTGGGCTACACGATCATGCTGCAAATGGCGTGCTCGAACACGCTGATCCAGGTGATGGTGCCGGACGAACTGCGTGGCCGCGTGATGGCGGTGTATTCCATGATGTTCATGGGCATGGCGCCGATCGGCGCGCTGCTGGGCGGAGCGCTGGCCGATCGACTGGGCGCGCCACTCACCGTGGCCATCGGCGGCGTGGCCTCGATCGTGGCCGCGGCGTGGTTTGGACTGCATCTGCCCAAGATTCGGGTGGAGGCGCGGCGGCTGATTCTGGCGCAAGCGGTCGCCGGAGGCGAGCCGGCCGAAGGAACGACTGCGCGCGTGGCGCAGGAGTAGCGGGGCGGCGCTAGCCATGGCTGAGATCGGCGGGTCGTTTCGCCGCCACGCGCGTGGCGCCTCCTCGCTGTGGAGGCAGATCGCCAGGAATAAGCTTCATTGAGCAAAAGCGTTCGTTGAGCAAAAACATATGGATCTCGAGCTGAAAGGTAAGGTTTGTGTCGTCACAGGCGCCAGCAAAGGCATCGGGCTCGCCATCACACGGGCATTGGCCGCAGAGGGTGCGATTGTCATCGCAGGCGCGCGCACGATCCAAAATCTCCAAGGCATCGAGGGCGTAACTCCGGTTGATCTCGATCTTGGATCGCGGGAAGGCCCCGGCCAGCTGGTGAAACGCGCGGTCGACGATCACGGACGCATCGATGTGCTGGTGAATAACGTCGGCGGCGTGCGACTCCGTCTAAACGGGTTCCTGGGCACGAGCGATGAGGAGTTCGAATGGGCGATGAATATTAACTTCTATGCCGCGCTGCGGGCAACGCGTGCGGCCGTGAGCAATATGATCGGCAAAGGCGGCGGGGCCATCGTGAACGTGGCTTCGGTGAATGCCTTCTTCCAGCCAGATACGGGCACGGTGGACTACGGCGCCGCCAAGGCCGCGCTGGTCAATCTCACGAAGGCGCTTTCGCAGGAACTGGGTCCGCACGGTATCCGCATCAATGATGTATCGCCAGGCCCAGTCAGCACGGATCTTTGGCTGGGCCGGGACGGCGTGGCCCAGACGGTCGCAAAGGCGACGGGCGTTGATCCGGATACGGCCAGACGAGATGTGCTCGACCACATCGGCGGCCTTCCCACCGGCCGGATGACGACTCCGGAAGAAGTTGCGACCCTGGTAGTAATGCTGGCTTCCCCGCGCACGGCAAACGTCACAGGGTCGAACTACATCATCGACGGCGGCCTCATCAAGACACTTTAGGGGTGCTGTTGCTTTTTTCTCCGCGGGGTCGTGACTGACCAGCGTCAGCGGTAGGCTTCCTCAGGCAGGCCGGTGATACGAATCCCGGCATGGCCTTTGTGCCGAATGTTGAGACCGATGAGCAGCGCGGTGATCTGCTCGACGATACGGGCGTTTTCCAGCTTGCCGCCGTCGATGGCGCGCACACCGGGAAGCTTGGCGGCGAGTTCGCGCGCGACCTGGCTTGCAGCCGGATCATCGCTACAGACGACGACGTCGCAGTCGAGCGAATCGTCTCCATTGAGCAGTTCGGCAGAGAGGTTGTGAAACGCCGCCGCCACGCTCACCCCCTTGGGGAGCAGTTCGGCGGCCTGCTGCGCCGCCGAACCTTGCCAGACGCCGACCGTGCGCGAAGCGCGTCCGCCAAGGGAAGCAGCCAGAGGAACCGTAGCGTCGATGAGAATGCTGCCGGGACGAATTGCCGGCTTGAGCTGCTTGAGCAGACCGGCCTGTCCCTCGAAGGGAACGGTGAGCATCAGGATCTCGGCGGCGGCGCAGGCGGCGGAATTCTCCATGCCGGAGACTTGCGCGGAACTTCCTGCTCGTTCTTTGATTTTTTCGGCGCACTCATTGGCACGTCCGGCATCGCGCGAGCCAATGATGATGGTCTCGCCCGCGCGCGCCCAGCGCAGGGCCAGGCCCGTCCCCGCCGGGCCGGTGCCGCCGAGAATGGCGATGGCACGCGGGTTGCTCACGCGAATTCCGGCTCCAGCGCTTCTTCGGCGGTCAATTCGTTAAGCGGCAGTTTGATACGGATTCGCGAGTAAGTTGTGTTGCGCTCCGCAGGGATGCGTCCCGCCTCGAGAATCAGCGACTGAAAATCTTCCGGGCTGGTGTACTGCCCGGCAGTGGCGCCGGCTTCGCGCGAAATATTTTCTTCCATCAGCGTGCCGCCGTAATCGTTAGCTCCGGCGTGCAGGCAGAGTTGGGAAAGCTCGCGATTGAGCTTTACCCAGGAAACCTGAATGTTGTTGATGGAACCGGCGAGCAAGACCCGTGCCAGCGCGTGCACTTTGAGATGTTCGGCGAGCGTAGGACCGGAACGGGCCAGTCCCTGATGGAACAGCAGCGTGTTCTGATGCACGAAGCCGAGCGGAACAAATTCGGTGAAACCGCCGGTTTCCTCCTGGATTTGCCGCAGGAGCAGCATCTGCCGCACCCAGTGCGCAGGCGTTTCCATGTGGCCATACATCATTGTCGATGTGGTGCGGATGCCGCAACGATGCGCGCTGCGGATCACCTCGATCCATTGCGCGGTCGAGAGTTTGTTGCGCGAAAGCACATGGCGGATTTCGTCGTCGAGAATCTCAGCGGCTGTGCCGGGAAGCGTGTCGAGCCCATTGTCGCGCAACATGGAAAGATAGCTGGCGAGCGTCAGGCCGGTCAGTTCGACGCCATAAACGATTTCCATGGGCGAGAAGGCGTGAATGTGCATGCGCGGGACGGCATTCTTCACGGCGCGCAGAATGTCGCGATAGTAGAAGGGCGGCAGGCCGTGCGGCAGCCCGCCCTGGATGCAGACTTCGGTGGCGCCGAGTTGCCAGGCTTCGATCGCTTTTTGCGCCATGGTTTCGAGCGAGTGAAAGTAAGAATCGGCCTCCCGCGGCCCACGGCTGAAAGCGCAGAATTTGCAGCCTACAAAACAGATGTTGGTGAAATTGATATTGCGGTTCACCACGTAGGTGACGATGTTGCCGGCGAGTTCCTCGCGGAGCAGATTGGCAGCAACCAGCAGGCCGAGGAGATCGTCGCCCTCGGCACTGGCGAGTGCGTAGCACTGGTCCTGGGTGAGCGAGGTTCCATTTTGTGCTTCGAGAATCTTTTCGAGTGGGGCACGAAGTTTCTGCGAGACGCGCGGCGCCACATCGATCCAGTCGAGAGAAGGGAAAGAAGAGAGTTCTGAACCCAGGAGTTCGTGAGGCATGATTTGCAACCTCAAGGGCTAAAGCCCCGTTCAAATGAAAGGCATTTAATGGCAGCGCTAAATCGCTGCGCCACCTAAACAAGAGCTGTGCGCCACCCAAAAGTGCAGGTGAGGACTCAATAAAAAGCTGAAATGGCCCCGGAGGCGTCACTCCAAAGAGTAACGACCGCCAGTCCAAAGATAATTCCCGCCCATAGTTTAGCGGAATAGGTCGTTTGCTGCAGGGCGAAGCAGTTCGCGGGAATGGCCTGTGCCCGGCTGACAGTGAAAGCCGCGGACGATGCAGGCGGGGGTGCGGTTCAATTTGCCGCAAACGAGGCCGGCGGCGGCGGCGAGTTCGTCGGCAAGGGCTTCGACGCTGGCGTGAAGCTGGAATCCGTAGGGATCGCGGCGGCCGCGGTCGTCGCGCAGCGGCTTCATACCGGCGATACCAATGCAGAAATCCACCAGGCCCTCACGCCACGGACGGCCGAAGCTGTCGCTGATAAGCACGGGAATGGCAAGGCCGGTGTTTTTTTTGAGTTCACGATGAAGCTGGCGCGCGGAGCGGTCGGGATCTTCCGGAAGCAGCACCGCGTGGCGGCCACCATCAACGTTAGAGACGTCAACTCCGCTGTTGGCGCAGAGGAAGCCGTGGTGAGTTTCGGTGATGAGCACGCCGTTTCTGCGTCGGATGACGGATTTGCTCTCGCGCTCAGCGAGTTCGATTACATGAGGGTCGAGATTGTATTTCCTGGCCCAGGCGCGCGATTGCGGGGAGGGGTGAATCGTCGACAGCTCAACCAGGCGGCCTTCGGACTTAGAGACCACCTTGTGTTTGATGACGAGAATGTCGCCGGAGCGGAAGTTGAGACCCTGCGCGCGCAGCGAGCGAAGAAATATCTGGGTCAACGAGTCGCCGGGTTTAATTTCGCCAGGAACAAGCAAGGGGATAATACGGAGCTCCTGCGATGAATTTCGCTTCGCGGGAAATCGTTGGCCGGCGGGTCTGGATGGCATGACATGCATGGTAATTGAAGGCCGGCGGAGGAGGGCGTTGGGCACTCCACGATCAGAATGCCACTTTCGCCATGCACCCGCGGGCCAGGCATTGGGAGCGGGTTTCGCCGGGTAGCGCAATCAACTGTTGCAAGTCGGTTGGATTGTCCACATCGACTGCGATTCCCGGCAATTGCAGCACCACGCACGGTTTGCCGGTGGCCTCAGCCGCAGCGTGGTGAGGTTTGAAGCTGTCGTTGCCGAAGCGCAGCGGGAAAAGATTTGCCGGGCGGCGAAAGGCAGCATTGGTGCCGCGTCCGTCGGCGGCGGGAACCAGCACCGATCCTTGAGCCGGGGCGTGGTCGAGAATCGCCTGCAGTTCGCCCGCTGTGAGCAACGGAATATCGGCCGGAATCACGAGTGCGAAGTCGACTCCGCGCCGCTGGCAAATCTGAGTGGCGATTTCGATGGCGCCGGTCTCGCCGGAATTGGCGGGATCGGGAATAATTTCGAACTCACACTGCCGCGCTAATTCGATCGCGAACCCATCGCTAGAGACGATGGAAACAGCAGGACGGTTCTTCCATCCGGCCAGCACCGCGAGCACGTCGTGCAGCATTGCCTGCGCCAGTTGGGTGCGGGCCGGCTGGTCGAGCACGGCGGAAAGGCGCTGTTTAGCCTGCCCGAGATTTTTTACGGGAACCAGAATCATGACCGTTGATTATGTCAGATCGGCGGTCAGATAGGTTATGGGCGGGGCCAAGCGGCAGCGGCAGGCTTTTCCTGAAACTGTCCTGGAGTCACGAAAGACAGCGCGGCCTGGGCGAGTGCGATCTTGTCTTCCGGGTTGCGCATGATGGCTTGCGTGCACAGCACACGAAGGCCCTTGTTGCGCAGGGCCTCGGCGGCAGAAGCGTCGCGCGAATCTGCGATCAGCACGTCAAGAAAATCTTCGTAAGCCTGCGCCACTCCGGCAATCGAGCAGGGCAGTTGCTGCGCCGCCATGAGAATGCCGGCGGGCCCGGCGACCGCGGCATTGGCCACGATCGGGCTTACGGCGATGATTTTCCCCTGGGCGCGCCGCAAGGCATCGCGAATTCCCGGCACAGAAAGAATCGGACCGATGCTGGTGACCGGATTGCTGGGCGCGATCAAGACCGCGTCTGCGGAAGTAATGGCTTCGACCACGCCGGGAGCCGGCTCGGCGTCGGAAGCGCCGGCGAAGCGCACCGACTTCACCGGGTCCTGATACCAGCGCTGCACGAAATATTCCTCGAAGCTCAATTCTCCGATGGGAGTATCCACGCGCGTTTCCACGCGCGAATTGCTCATGGGCAGAATACGCGCCCTCACCCCGAGCTTGTCGCAAATCACACGGGTGGCTTCCGACAGGGTCTTTCCTTCTGCCAGCAGACGAGAGCGCAGAATGTGCACCGCGAGATCGCGGTCCCCGGTATGGAACCAGGTAGGCTCGCCAAGTTGCCCCATGGCCTGCAGGCAGAGAAAAGTGTCGCCTTTCACGCCCCAGCCGCGTTCGCGGCTCAACATGCCGGAAAGGACATAGGTGATGGAATCGATGTCGGGAGAAACGTACAGGCCCCACCAAAGCAGGTCGTCACCCGTGTTTACGACGATGGTGATCTCTTCTGGCGGCATGACCTGCCGCAGGCCGTCAACAAACTTGGCGCCGCCCGTTCCCCCGGTAAGCACGCAGATCATGCGGCCCTCCGGGCAAGGCCGCGTGTATCCGCCGCGGCACGCAACTTTTTCGCAAGCAGGCCGGACTTTGCCATAGCTGCAGGAATGAACTCGGGATAGACCGGCAAACGCTGCTGCAGCTGAAATCCCCTGGCCTCGGTGCGCAGACGAAGCTGTTCGAGATGCGGCCAGGGCTTCTCCGGATTGATGAAATCGGGTGTCAGCGGCGAAACTCCTCCCCAATCGTTGATGCCGGCATCCAGCAACTCCTCATAATAAGGCGCATTGAGGTTGGGAGGAGCTTGAATATTGATGTTGGGCAGTAACAAGCGAGCTACCGCCACAGCGCGCAGCATTTGCCCGCGGCTGGGCTCAGGCCAGTGGGCCATGGGAATGGCGGGTTTGACGCGGAAGTTCTGCACGATGACTTCCTGTATGTGGCCATAGCGCTCGTGAAGGTCGCGGAGGGCAAGCAGCGTGTCGACCCGGTCTTCCGCAGTCTCGCCGATGCCGATCAGCAGACCGGTAGTGAAGGGAACTTTTCGCTTGCCCGCTTCTTCGAGCGTGCGCAGGCGTTTGGCAGGAACCTTGTCGGGGGCGTTGTCGTGAGCCGCGCCCGGAGCCAGCAGAGCGCGGTTCGTGGTTTCGAGCATGAGGCCCATGCTGGGGGAAACCGCGGCGAGGCGCTCGATCCATTCCCCGCTCAGGAGGCCGGGGTTGGGATGCGGCAAGAGGCTGGTCTCGCGCAAAACCAGTTCGCACATGGCTTCCAGATAATGCAGCGTGGATTTATAGCCAAGTCGGCGGAGAGTTTCGCGCATTTCGGGGAAAACAAGTTCCGGCTTGTCGCCGAGGCTGAACAGAGCCTCGGTACAGCCGAGTTGCTCGCCATGGCGGGCAACGGCGAGGACTTCCTCGGGCGTCATGGTGTGCGCGCCGGGATCGGTGGGATCGCGGCGGAAGGTGCAATAACCGCAGTAGTCGCGGCAGAGATTGGTCAGCGGAAGGAAAACTTTGCGGGAATAGGTGACGATGCCCGGCTTGAAACGCTCTTTCGCGGTGCGGCCGGCGGCAAGAAGTTCTGGAAGCTCCGCGTCCGGGCATCGGATCAAACGGAGCGCATCGACCCGCGAGACAGGCACAACAGACAGCGCTTCCTGCAGCGTCGAAGCGGGCGAATCGGCGCACGACGCCAGGCTGTTAATCAAAGGAGGCATGACGACAACTTCCCCAGGGCTGCTGGATGAAATGATACATGAGCTTGCGGCCGCGAAAGCCGGTAGTGGCACATCGGCGTGGTAATGTAGGCAGTCGCAAGGGACTGAGCAAGTTTTCGCAACCGCAATGCAAGCGTGCGAACCCCACACGACGAACTATGGCCATGACTTCCACCGAATTCCGCAATGCGATGGGATACTTTGCCACGGGAGTCACCATCATCACCCTGGATCTTGGTGGCGAGGTGCATGGCATGACGGCGAATGCGTTTGCCTCGGTTTCGCTCGATCCGCCGCTGGTGCTGGTGTGCGTGGATCATAAGGCGCGGACCCACGCCCATCTGCATGCCAGAAAACGCTTCGGCGTGAATGTTCTCGGCCGGAACCAGCACGAGATTTCACGCTACTATTCCGACCCCCTGCGCAAAGATGAAGAGGCCGAGGCTGCGGGAGCACGATTTGACCGCACCCGCCACGGCACTCCGGTATTGCGTGGCGCGCTCGCCTATCTGGAGTGCCGCCTGCACTCTGCCCAGGATGCCGGAGATCACACGATCTTCATCGCCGAAGTGGAGGAGGTTGTGGCGCGAGAGGGCGATCCGCTGCTGTTTTTTCAGGGAAGATATCATCGGGTCGGCGAAGAGATAGGCGAATAAGTGAAGCCGAATGAAAAGCTGCAGAATTGAGAGGGGCCCGGCAACGTACTGAGGGAGGAACTGCCGGGCCCGAGGGACTCGCAGACGTTTTCCTATCCTTGCCCGAATCAGAGTGGAAGGGAAGGTCGGATGTCACATGCCAGTTGTGACGGTTGTCACAGACATTCACAGGCGAAAGGCAGGCCAGCATCCTGTCACTTTTTGTGCTGTGCAACATCTAATGCTTAGTTGTTCCCGGAATTCCTACCTTGATTCAACTGAGGTTCTACATTCATGACAGAGAAAATCGTAAAGAGCGCTGAGGAGTTAAAGAAGCAGCTTACGCCACAGCAGTATCACGTCACACAAGAGGCAGGCACCGAGCCGGCCTTTACCGGCAAATACTGGAAGACGAAGGAGCCGGGCACGTATCACTGTGTTTGTTGCGGAGAGTTGCTGTTCGACTCAAAGACCAAATTCGATTCAGGCACGGGTTGGCCCAGCTTCTATCAGCCTGCCGATGCGAACAACGTGGCCGAGCACACGGATTCAAGCTACGGGATGGCACGCACGGAAGTACGCTGTTCCCGTTGCGGAGCTCATCTTGGGCATGTCTTCGAGGATGGTCCAGCCCCGACCGGAATGCGCTATTGCATGAATTCGGCGTCTCTGGAACTGAAGCCCGAAGAGAAAAAAGCAGAGAAAAAAATAGAGGCAAAATAAAACGCGCCCTTCGTGGTGGGGACGCCGCGAAGGGCACGGTTGTAGTACGAAGGGAAAACTTACGCTCCGGCGGTGATGGGCAGAGCCTTGGGAGCCTCGTGCACGGCCGGCTTTGGCGTTTCCTGCGCCGGCTTGGACTGCGACTCGGAGTGGCCCTTATCGTGTTTCAGATCTGCGCTGCGCACCTGGATGCCGCCCTTCAACACGGCGCCATCCTCCACACTGATGCGCTGGGTGGCGACATCTCCGGTGACCGAACCTTCGCTGCGGATATCCACCCGGTCGCCGCACTCGATATTGCCGGTAACTTTGCCCATGACCACAACTTCGCGGGCGGTAATGTTGGCCTGCACATTGCCATTGCGCCCGATGGTCACGCGGTTATCGGGGAAACTGAGTTTGCCTTCAATGCGGCCATCGACAAACAGGGATTCGGAGCCGCTGATTTCGCCTTTGATGACCAGGGTGCGCCCGATGGCCGCCTGATCGATGGGCGCGCCGAGGGGCTTGGTTGGAGTGAAGTTGGACGAGGGTGACTGCGACTTCTGGTTATAAGGATTCTCGGCGGATTGCAACATGGATCGACCTTCCTAAGGTTCCCCGCGCGGCGCATTCCGGCGCCGGCCCACGCGGTTGGTCTGAAAACGATGGCCTTGGACGAGTTCCTGTCCCTTCGGCCAGTCTGACTATCGCACACAGGTAAGTAATTTCTGAGATTACGGAAGATGCTGTACGGGTGCGTCGGCAATCGGGCCTTTGGATGTGCCTTGTGGTGTGGGAGTTGCCCTTAATCCGCCTGTTCGAGAACCTTCGCCAGATTCTCCCACTCCTTGAGCAGTGCAGCGTGAGACGCCTTGGACTGATCGAGTTCCTGCGCCTGGCGCTGGCTTTCGCCCGCGCTGACGAACTCCTGCAGTGAAGCTTCGTTGCGGGCGATGGAGTCTTCGAGGCGCGCAATCTCTTTTTCCAGTTGCCGGACGCGGTCTTCCATTTTTTTGCGCTTGATGGGGTTCAGGCGCTTCCTGGATGCGTCGCTCGCTGCGCTTGCGGAGTGATTTCCGTTCTGCTGTTCTGTTGAAGCTTGCGTCCGGCTTTTCGCCGAATCGGCGAGAAGCGGGGCAGCCATCTCCGGAACGTCATCCAGGGTTGGCACGGCTTTCGCCCCGCCTTGCTTGCGCCACAGAAAATCTTCGTAGTTGCCCGGGAACACCTCGACTTTTCCGTCCCCGATCTCAAACACGCGTGTCGCCAGCCGGTCGATGAAGTAGCGGTCATGGGAGACGAAAACCACCGTACCCGTGTACTTCATCAGCGCTTCCAGCAGAACGTCTTTGGCGCGCATGTCGAGGTGATTGGTGGGCTCATCGAGCAGAAGAAAGTTGGCCGGATGCAGCAACAGTCGGAGCAGGGCATAGCGGCCGCGCTCGCCGCCGGAGAGTACGCCGATTTTCTTGAAAACATCGTCTTCCTGGAATAAAAAACAGCCCAGCAGGTTGCGCAGTTCGGTCTGCGTGGAGCGCGGCGAGATATCTCCGAGATCGTCGAGAATGCGGGCGTCGGGATCGAGTTCCTTGTATTGGTCCTGCGCGAAGTAGTCGGTCTGCACGTTGTGGCCGGGGCGGAATTCGCCGCGAGTCAGGGGCTCCGAACCCGATAGCAGCTTGATCAATGTTGATTTCCCTGCTCCGTTCACGCCGACCAATGCAATGCGGTCGCCGCGCTCGATCATGAAATCCACTTGTTCGAAAACTGTCTTCGGTCGGCTGCCATTTCTTCCGGGATAAGTTTTGGCGACGTTTTCGAATTCGGCCACAATCCGTCCGCTCGGTTTGGGTTGGGGAAAAGAAAAGTGGATGGTTTTCTCTTCCGGCGGAATCTCGATGCGCTCGATCTTTTCCAGTTCCTTGATGCGGCTCTGCACTTGCTTGGCCTTGGTGGCCTGGTAGCGGAAACGGTTGATGAATACTTCGAGTTGTTCGATGCGCTCGCGCTGATCTCTGTAGGCGGCCTGCAGTTGTTCGTTACGCTGGGTTTTCTGCGAAAGAAATTTGTCGTAGTTGCCGGTGTAGAACCACAGGCGCTTATTCCAGATTTCGGCGATTTTGCGCACAGTAACGTCGAGAAAATACCGGTCGTGGGAAATCAGCACGATGGCGTGAGGATAGTCTCCGAGATATTCCTCCAGCCAGTTGCGGGCCTCGAGATCGAGATGATTGGTGGGCTCATCGAGCAATAGCAGATTGGGCTTCTGCAGCAGAAGTTTTGCCAGGGCCAGCCGCATCTGCCAGCCGCCGGAAAATTCGTCGGTCTGCCGGTGCCAGTCTTCTTTCTGAAAACCGAGCCCGACCAGAACTTTGCCGACTTCCGCTTCAATCGAATAGCCATCGCGGGTGCGGAATTCGTGCTCCAGGCTGTGATAACGGTCGGCGACGGCTTCATATTCCGCGCTGGTGTGGTCGAGTTCGGCGATCTTGTGCAGAAGTTGCTCGAGCTCCTGCTCCATGGCGCGCAGATCAGAGAAAACGCTCATGCACTCGCCGAAAACCGTGCGGCCGGAAAGCGTCAGGCCATCCTGGGGAAGGTAGCCCGCCGATGTGCCCTTGGCGAGTGTGAGTTCGCCGTAATCGAGCGTGTCGAGCCCGGCGAGGATTTTCATCAGCGTGGTTTTGCCGGTTCCGTTGGCGCCGACCAGGCCGACGCGGTCGCGCGGCGTGATCAGCCAGTCGGCGTTTTGGAACAGGAGTTTGTGGCCGAAGCGCTTACCGGCACCGGAAAGCTGAATCATGTTTCGTTCACAATCAGGGCTGGAATTATCGTCTCATAAAAGAGGCTGCGTGCCGCGGGCTAAGAGCTTGGGGCGGAAGGTCGAGGTCCAGGAGCTGAAAACCAACACCTCTGCCGCGGAGCCGAGGCCAGCGCGATTCAGATTTGGGCGCGCAGATTGCGCGAACCGGGATAAGTTCCCCACAACTCGCTGTGGAATTCGATGCGCTCGAGCGCGCGGTCGATGACGGCTTCGAGTTCGTGGGCGTATTTCACTTCGCGGCCCTTGGCGAGCCGCCGCTTGGCATCTTCGGCGCTCAGCCACGTGGGCCGGCGCATGGGTTCATCCGGACGGCGCGTCTGGTGCACTTCCATCAGGAAGGCTTTCACCACGAATTCCTGCACGCCGCCGGGCTGCCAGAAGACTCCCTTGGAGTGCAGGTAGAGATGAAAGTGACGCGGCTCAATCGTCCCCGTAGCGCCGGCTTCTTCTGAAGCTTCACGCTCGGCGGACTGGCTGTGAGAAAGCCGGTGATCGGGCGAACCTTTGGGGAAGGTCCACTTGTTGCCGCCGTTGGTGTTCACCAGCAGGAACTCAATTTCGTTGCCCCGGCGCCGGTAGCAGACGGCTGCCACCTGCAAGGGAAGCGACTTGGCCCCGCGCGGCGACCCCATAGAGCCCTCCGATTTTCAGCCTACGCGGAAGATATTTCAGTAGTGTTAAATGCAGCGAAAATTGTGCATCAGGGAGGTTACTAAAGGGTCGCTATGGGAACGTTAGAGCACGGCGCCTTAAACGGGAATCGCCGCTCCGGTCACATTCCTCCCGGCCTCTCCGGCCGGCTACAGGATCCTTTTCCCGGAAAATATAGCCTCGCCTCCCGGTTAAACCTGATTCCGTCCCGGAGTCATTCTGCGGTATAGTAGCCATACCATCGTTGTCCCCCTGCGCTCCACGACAGCCTGTGCGGGAGTAGTTTCTGTGTACAAGGTCGTTCGCACATCGCGACTCTACGAGCAGATCGTTCAGCAGATTGAGGAGTCGGTTCTCAAAGGCACTCTGAAACCGGGTGACCAGCTGCCCGCCGAACGCGACCTCGCGCAACGTTTCGGCGTCAGCCGCACCGCTGTTCGCGAAGCCGTCAAGGCGTTGTGCGAAAAAGGGCTGGTGGAAGCGTTTTCCGGCCGGGGCACCTTCATCACCGACGTCAAATCGCGAGCCGTTGGCCAGTGGCTCGACCGAATGGTCAAGACTGGACCGCGGGAAGCCCTGTTGTACCTGGTGGAGATCCGTTCGATTCTGGAACCGGAGATCGCCTCTCTGGCGGCAGAACGCCGCCAGGAAACGGACCTTGCCGCAATGCGCAAGGTGGTTGGGGCCATGGATCGAGCGGGCCACGACTCCCACGCCTACAACGAAGCTGATCTTGATTTTCACCTCGCGCTGGCCGAGGCTGCCGCCAATCCCATCATTCTTTGTTTGATTGAGTCGATCGTCGGGCTGCAGCGCGAACAACGCCTGCCCCTCTTCGGAGCAGAGGGTCCACAGCGCGGGCAGATTCATCACAAACGAATTCTGGAAGCGCTCGAGCAACGCGATCCGGAGAAGGCCCGAGACACGATGAAGGCGCACCTCGAACAGGGGCGAGCTGGCGTCGAAGCGTCTTCTAGCAGGCGCACTTCTCCACGGCGTCGCGTCCACTAAGAACTGATTCCCTTCAGGTAATTGGAGGCAAGACAAGATGGCAAGAGTGGGATTTCTCGGCCTTGGAGTCATGGGCAGCCAGGTGGTGAACCGGTTACTGGGCAAAGGACATACGGTAACCGGTTACAACCGAACGCGCTCCAAGGCGCAGTGGCTGGTCGACAAGGGCATGAACTGGGCCGACTCGCCGCGGGCCGTTGCCACTGCGTCGGACTTTGTCTTCGCCATGGTGACGAACGCGGCAGCGATCGCGGCGATTGCAGACGGCCCGGATGGAATCCTGGCGGGTCTGGCGGCCGGCAAAGTTTTCCTCGATATGAGTACGATCAGTCCCGCAGTCAGCCGGGCACTGGCGGCGAAAGTGCGCGAGCGCGGCGCGGACATGGTGGACTCGCCCGTTTCCGGCAGCGTGATCACCTTGCAGGAAGGAAAGTTGTCAGTGATGGTGGGTGGCCGCCGCGAGACGTTTGAAAAAGTGAAACCTGTTTTGCTGGACATTGGACCGAAGGTGACTTACGTCGGCGACAACGGCCTGGCGCTGGCCATGAAGATCGCCACCAATCTGAGCCTGGCAGTACAGATGCTGGCGTTTTCCGAAGGAGTGCTGTTGGCGGAGAAAAGCGGCATCGCGCGGGAGGTTGCGGTCGATGTGCTGACTCACAGCGCAGTTGCTTCGCCGATGATTCAGTACCGGGGACCGTTCGTTCTGCAGCAGCCGGAAGAAGCGTGGTTCGACGTGAACATGATGCAGAAAGACATGGCGCTGGCGCTGGAACTGGGGCGGCAGCTCGATGTGCCGCTGCCGACGACTGCGGTCAGCAACGAGTTTCTCACCGCGGCTCGCGCCATGGGCTGGGCGAACAACGACTTTGCCTGCATGTTCGATGTGCTGGCAACGATGGCAGGGGTAGAAACGTCATCAACGCAAGGAAGTAAAGGGGGAACGGTTCGATGACTTCAATCGCATAGCGATTCGACGGGAGAAGGAGTTGTTTGGTCGGGGCGATAGGATTTGAACCTACGACCCCCTGCGCCCAAGGCAGGTGCGCTACCAGGCTGCGCTACGCCCCGACTGAAATCGCTCTGCTGATTCTAAACTACTTCCACGAACTTGCTGTTACGCGGCCCCTTGCGGAAGCCTTCGTTTTGCTGCGTTTTGGTAGCAAACTGTGTCAGAACTGTGTCAGAACCCATCAATTCACCCTCGCTGTGTCGTAACTGAGGTTTTCACCCGAGTTCTGCTCGTTCGCCATCCGGTTCAACTTTACCAAAGCCTCGCGCTTCATCTGCAGTTTCATCTGGGAATATTTCTTGAAGACCTTCGCATCCCCCTGCCGCAACAACTGCGTCACCCAGGGGCTCGCATCGAGATATTGAGAGGCTCTTCTGATGTTGACGAAATGTCCGAGTGGAAACGGCCAGCGCTAAGTGAACGCCCCAGCCCCGAGAATCTGAAGCCCATCCTACTGCTGCACGCGTTCAGGTTCCTCGGATTGGCATTTGTGGTGCCCGGAGTTGTGTCTCCAGAATTACCTGCCACATTTGCTCGACCAGTAGCCTACGGTGATTTCATAACCGCGGTTCTGGCTTTGCTCGCCGTGGCCACGCTGGGAACCGGCACGGGGAGTGTGATGTCGTGGGTTTTCAATACCTTTGGAACAGCGGACCTGCTCTTCGCTTTTTATCTGGGAAGCCGCATATCACTCCTAAATAACCCAGGCTTGTTAGGCGCCGGCTATTTTATCCTGGCTGCCTACGTGCCTCTTCTTCTCATAACCCATGGCCTAGCGTTTCGAATACTGCTGCCAACGAAGGTTTTGGCTCCGTCACGAAGCAAACTAAGTGCCGCATGATGTCACGTTGGACCGTCAGGTCAAGGCCCCGGCAGACCCCCTCAGCCACCCGTGCCGCGGGGAATCAGGCACGGGGTCTCCGAGGCCTTCCTGACTTGTTCGCATCCGATTCCCATTTTGTATCAACCTGAAGTCGTACGCGCAGGGCTTCGGCGAACCTTGCGGGATGCGTTAACTTGCTTTCGCCTCTTCCTCGCGCCTTCGGATCGCGGCTCCTTGAGGGTCGGTTAGGATATCGACCCACTTCGGGTGAGGAGTTGGCTCGGCGTTGTAGTTGTCGTGCCAGTTCCACCACTTGTACGGCGGGGTCTGCGGGTAGCCCTCGGGCGAGTCCTCCCACGTTTCCTGACGGCCGAGCGGTGTGATGTCCAGGTAGCTCCACACGGTCCCCATCGCCTCGTCACCACGGTTGTTGATGAAGTAAGTCCGGAACACCTTGTCGCCCTCGCGGAAGAACACGTTGTGGCCGTGCCATTCGTCGACGCCGAAGTCCTTATCGAAGCTGTCGGTCATCGTGTACCAGGGCATCTCCCAGCCCATCCGCGCCTTGAGACGCGCAATGTCCGCCTGCGGCGCGCGTGAGGCCCAGGCAAGCGTGGTGTCACGCGCGTTCAAATGAGCCAGGTGCGAAACCTGATCTGCGCCCAGAGAGCATCCGCGGCAGGCGTGATCGGGCCAGCCGAACACCCCAGGCTCGAAGAAGGCGCGATAGACGATCAATTGCCGGCGGCCCTCGAACAGGTCGAGCAGGCTTAGCTTGCCTTTGGGCCCGTCAAACTCGTACTTCTTCTCCACCGCCATCCACGGCATCCGTCGACGCTCAGCGGCCAGCGCATCGCGGGAATGAGTGAAAGCCTTCTCCTTGACTAGCATTTGCTGGTGCGCAGCCTGCCACTCCTGCTGCGACACGATCGGAGGTGTCTTCATTTTTCCTTTGCTTGTCATCTCATTTCTCCTTTGCCTTATGAAATAGACCGAGGCCGGTCGCCCTGAAAAAGTTTCTGAACCTGCCGATGCAGACCGCGAGGATTCCTCCCGTGGATCCTGCTGCGGCTACCATTACTACTGTGCTTTCGATGCATGCTGGGCACATATGTCCCCTCCGAATTTCTGATTTCTAATACCAAAACTAGAGGCCCCGTCACTTCGCGTACTCGTCATGACGCTTCCACCAGGGGCCCGTCTCATTGCGTCCCTTGGGAGCGCGGTCGAGCCACTGATACATTCCCCACAGTCCGTCGAGGCCACGCGCGTAAGTGGAATAGGTGTGGTACACAACGCCATCTTCGAGCGCGAATGCGCTTACGCCGGGCCTCTCGCGCAAGTATGTAGGCAAGTCGGTTCCGCACATTGATGCGTGATTCTCCGCTTTTTGGCTACCCTCCTTCTTCAATAGCTTGGAGAAGTCCAGGCGTTCTTTTGGGCCCGGCTGAAGCACCTTCTCCCGCCGGTAGTTGTATTCGATGCCTTCTTTGCCCTGTTGCTCCTCGGTGAACCCGACGCTGAAGTCGAAGTTGAAGTCGCCGCCGAACGAGGACGCCCAGTGAAACGTCCAGCCCATGCGCCGCTTGTAGGCCTGCAACTTCGCCAGCGGCGCCCGCGACACCGCCATGAGTGTGACGTCGTGGTTTGCCAGATGGATGGCGAAGCCGTTGAAGCCGTCGGCAATCATCGAGCAGGATGGACAGCCCGCCGTGTAGTCGGGCCCGAACATGAAGTGGTAGACGAGGAGTTGCGAGCGTCCACGGAAGAGGTCCGCCAGGGAGGCGCCTCCCTCATCGGTATCGAAGCGATATCCCTTGTTAATGGGAACCCACGGGAGTTCCTGCCTCTGACGGGCCAACTCGTCGCTGCGATGCGTGAACTCTTTCTCTGCCTTGAGCAGCTCAACTCGCGCTTTCAGCCATTGTTCGCGTGTACCAGTCTTGTGTGCGGTCATTGTCTTTTTCCTTTCCTTGTCTCCTTCATCGTTTGTTCCGAATACCGTTGATCGCCAGCGTGTCACGCAGCATTCGCTGTGCTCGCGGGCACAAATGTCGAAAATTGACGTTCAAGCGCCTTGACCGCGCCATTGCGCCAGCCCTCAGCAATGGACAGGGACGCAGGATCGGGGAAGATCTCTTCCTCGCCTCTTTCCAGACCGTCGAAGATCCCGGCCGCCGCCGACTCGCGCGAGGCTTTCGGTATGTCGAACCCGCGGTTCATATCTGTGTCGACGGGGCCGAGTACGACGGCATGGACACTTACGCCCTCGCCAGCCAACAGGGCCCTGAGTGACTGGGTGAGGTTGAACGCGGCCGCCTTCGAAATCGAATAGGAAGGAATGATCGGCAGCGCCGCTAGACCCGCCATCGACAGGTTGTTGATGATCGCTCCCCGGGAACGCCTCAACGCAGGCAAGAAAGCCTGCGTTACTCTGAGCAGGCCGAGGAAGTTGACCGCCAGATGCTTTTCGATGATCTCGAAATCGGTCAGATCGTCGTAAATGGCGATACCGGCATTATTGATAAGGACATCGAGCGAATCGATCCGTTCAACGGCCTGTTGGACCTGCGAAGCGTTGGTCACGTCCAAGGTGATGGGTGCCACTCGTTGATCGGTGATTTCGAATGCGCCGCGAGTTCCGGCATAGACCTTCTTGGCGCCCCGTCTAAGAGCCTCATCCACAAGTGCCCGTCCGATGCCGCGGTTGGCGCCGGTAATCAAGATTGTTTTGTTCTCAATGTTCATACTGTTCTCCTGCCTCGAATGTCTTTTATCGTCCGTTTCGATTTGACCTCGTGGCCATGCGCTATATTTAGCGCGAGGCCTCGAAGGGGTGGGAGTGACAAGTGTGTCGGGATTCGGATGGATTCTCTGATTACAGCGGCGGCTCGCTCACTCGCGGTGGGCGATCCACTCGGAGCCTTGCAGCAAGTCGCGCTGCGCGACGATGCCCCGGCGCTCGCGCTACGCGGTATCGCCATGGCGCAACTGGGGGATTTTGCACGGGCGAAGGAACTCCTGCGACGAGCCGCGCGTGCATTCGGTCCAAAAGAAGCGGTGTCACGCGCAAGATGCATGGTAGCTGAGGCCGACATCGCTCTCGCCTCGCGTGATCTGGGCTGGCCTCCGAAGATGCTCGACGCTGCACGCTTGACACTCGAAGCGCACGGCGACCGTTTGAACGCCGGGTTTGCTCGTTATCTTGAAGTCCGGCGGCTTCTTCTTATTGGGCAGCTTGACGAAGCGGAGCGTATTCTCGCTGACCTCGATCCCAGTATTTTCCCGCCCGCATCGAGGACTTTCCACGAACTGGTGGTTGCGGGAATCGCCATGCGGCGCTTGCGGACGAAAGAAGCGCGCGCGGCGCTGGGTCGGGCAGAACGCGCCTCGCACCAGGCTGGTATCCCCGCGTTAATGGCGGAGGTGGAAAACGCGTCCCGCATCCTGAGCACGCCTGCAGCGCGCTTGATTGCGCGGGCCGGAGAGCGCCTGTTGATGCTCGAAGATGTCGAAACGCTGTTGGCATCGAAGGCCATAGTCGTGGATGCGTGCCGAAATCTCGTGCGTCATGCGAGCAATGTCGTCTCACTCGCAAGACGCCCGGTGTTGTTCGCCCTGGTACGCACGCTCGCCGAAGCGTGGCCCGAAGACGTGCCGAGAGACGTACTTTTGGCCCGGGCATTCGGAGCAAGGTTCGTCGACGAATCGCACCGTGCGCGGTTGCGAGTCGAGACTGGGCGGCTTCGAAGAATGCTTCGAAAAGTGACCGGCGTGAGCGCGACGAAACGGGGTTTTGCACTCGTTCCGCAACGTGGATGCGAAGTCGTCGTGCTGGCCCGGCCTGTCGAAGAGGAACATGGCAATGTGCTGGCGTTTCTCACGGACGGTGAGTCGTGGTCGAGCTCGGCCCTTGCACTTGCGCTTGGAGCGAGCCAGCGCACGGTCCAGCGTGCACTCGACTCGCTTGCGGCGGAAGGCAAAGTGCAGTCGTTTGGCCGAGCGCGCGCTCGTCGCTGGATAACCCCGCCCGTGCCGGGATTCACGACGATTTTGTTACTCCCCACTCGACTGCCGGTTGAATAGGATGGAGGCATGAGTCGATCAAACGCGGAAATCGTTCGTGAGTACGGCCCGTTTCCAGGTGCCGACCGAGTGCATGGGGTTACCTATGACGGGCAGCACGTCTGGTTTGCTTCGGGTGACAAGCTGAACGCTTTCGATCCGTCGAGTGGAGAGATGCAGCGCTCAATCGATGTCGCAGCGCACGCAGGAACTGCATTCGACGGGAAACACTTTTTTCAGATTGCTGAGGATCGCATCCATAAGATCGATCCAAAGACCGGCCGTGTGCTCGCTACCATCCCAGCGCCCGGCGGTGGCGGCGACTCTGGGCTCGCGTGGGCCGAAGGTACGTTGTGGGTCGGGCAGTATCGGAATCGCAAGATCCATCAAATCGACCCTGAGACAGGCGCGATTCTCCGCTCCATCGAGTCCAATCGCTTCGTCACCGGGGTCACTTGGGTCGAAGGAGAGTTATGGCATGCCACCTGGGAAGGCGACGAGAGTGATTTGAGGCGAATTGATCCTCAAACGGGCAAGATTCTTGAGAGCCTCGAGATGCCGCCGGGCGTCAACGTTTCAGGGCTCGAATCCGACGGCTCCGACCAGTTCTTCTGCGGCGGAGGAAAGAGCGGCAAGGTGAGGGTGATCCGAAGGCCTCGTCCGGCGGCTGGTCCGGGCAGGAAGCCCGAGGTCTCCGCTAGGTCCAAGAAGAAAATACTCTAAACGGTATCGTGCGAATTGGAGTGCCGCGCTGCGCCATGCGCGGCTTAGAGCAGGCTGTCTGTAACATATTGTATTGTTGGCATATAGCTCGGCATCGCGGGATTGTCTTGGCCATGACTATTACCATGGCCATGACTTTATGGCGAAGCGACGCAAAGCCGAACAAGAATATGAGAGCCAGTTCGTCGCTCTCCTTCATGGCTCCGGCTGGGAGGTTCGACGGCAGCCGCGCCATCCCGGTGAAGCAGATCTCGCGATCAAAAACGGCGATTTTCAATACATCGTAGAACTGAAACGAGCTGCCGAATCCCGTCGTGATCGAGTTGTCCCGTTGCTTGCCGAAGCCATCCTCCAGGCTGAAGCCTACGCTCGAAAGGTTCCTCACGCCCGTCCCTTAGCCATCGTCGCATCGCACAGGTGGGTGGGATTACCTCGCAAAGACTCCGCTACCTGGAATTGCTGCTGGATTCACCATTGACCGTCGAGTTGTCCCGAGCGAATGGTTTTCCGTTTGAAAAACCTAAGCAGGTACGCATAGCGCACCCCGCGTCGTTTCATGGCGCAGAAACTGTTAATCCACGAAAGGCGCGACCGGCACTCTCGTGCGAGGGACATTTTGTATCTTCACGACACAATCGAACTACTTGGCGGATCGCTCGAGGCGCGGCCAGATGCAACTGCATGTCGAACCCCACACGACCTTGGAGAAGGGTATGTCAACATGGTCATGTCAGGGTGAGCAAAGTGTCCAGTGTCTCTCCAAGTACCTCCACATTCGGGCTGGATTGGCCGTTTCGCGGCACCTGACCCTTTGCCCTGGTCTCCATAATATGAGAATATATGAATATTCAATGACTGAAATCAGCCACTTCAAGGCCGAGTTCTTCAAGGCCCTCGCCCATCCTTTGCGTATCCGAATCCTTGATGAATTGCGGAAAGGCGAAGTGGGTGTCAACGATCTCTGCTCCCGCCTGGACGTCGAGCAGAGCAATCTTTCCCAGCAGCTCGCCGTTCTTCGGAACCGCAATATTCTCGCCACCAGAAAAGACGGGCAGAGCGTGTACTACTCGGTCCGCGACCCGCAGTTATTCGAGTTGCTGGATGTAGCCAAGAAGATCTTCAACAATCACCTGATTGACGTAAAGGACCTCTTGTCGCAATTGGTTGTCGCGAGGAGGGGGTAGGGCTTTTTGTTTTGAAGGATGTGTAGATATCTCCATATCGCAGTCTTACTGCCCGTTTCGCGGATGGGCCGCGCCCAGCGAACAGAGGTGACTGAGAAAATCGCTTGAAGTACTTTCCTCGAGAACGCGTACTCGACACACTACGAATCTCGGACACGCAATTGGACGAATTCGAGAGCAGAGACATTGTGCGCGGAACCGCGAAGGCAGGTCGTGTTTTTTACTCTTCGCGCGACATGTACAGACTGCGGGGGATTCTGCTGTTCATAAGTCGGGGATTGACACTCGAGGAGGCGCAGCAACGAGTTGATCTTCCCGCCGATGGGGATCTGCTGCTCGAAATGGTGGATAGAGCCAGAGGACAGGGATGAAGGTACAACCGAGGATGAGCGTAGAGCAGGACCTGGCGGTGAATTCGTTCCTGCTCTGTAGTGTCCTCGCGAAACAGGCGCGACGTCTCGGAAAGCTCTTGCCGGACCGGCGCATTGCAGAATTGATCGCGCTGGCCCTGAAGAGTTGTGCGGAGTACGAGATTGGGCTCGAACTTCGTGCGGACATTCCGCCTATTTTGCGCACCGAGGCAATGCAGATCGGCCGGCTTACCAGGCGTCTTGAGCCGTCCATGGCTTCGGGCCTCGAGCCGAAACAGGAGAGTGGGAGCAGAGATGTCGTGGCAAACGTTCGGCAAGATGTCAGACAAGGGGAGCGAACAGTCGAAGCGCTTCCGGGCAATCGCGCGAATGGTTCTCACCTTCCTTTGGACGGCGCTGTCAATTCTCGCGATTCTCACCGCAATTTATTTGGCATTCAGAGGACACTTTTGATGAGCCGTTCGAACGGTATTGACCCAACTCGTCTCCGGCAGCTTCGCGCGATCACAGACAACTTGTGCACTCTGGCGAATCGCCATCGCGAAAATAAGAACTATGTGGTGGCCCACGCGCTCTACGGCCGCGCTCTGGCGGTTGCTCAGGATATCCACACTCCCGATGACAACGGCAGTTCGCTAGTGACCCGGATTCGAAAGGACCAACAAACTGTATTCGACTTGATGCGCTCCGGCGACCCGCTGGAGAAACCTCCTCTGGAGAAAGCCAAGGAGGTTGGCCCATAAGCTCGATTGACTCGGCCGAATACCTGACCCTCTCCGGCCGACATCGTTCCGTAACCTGCTATGAAAGATTCTCAGCACAACAAAGGAGATTCTCCATCTCTCCAGACTGTTGAGGGCCGGGCTCTCATCCTCGCACCACCAGCCGGAATTCGCGAGGGAGGCATCAGAATACCGTCTCCGCACGCGTCCATGCGCACTCCGGCTGAGCCATCGCGTCTCGATCGACTGCGCTCTGCAGTCGAACACGGAGCGCACCTGCTCCCTAAACAGGGGCCGATTGGAGTCTTCGTTCATCACAACACGCTGCACGCCTTCGAACATCTCCCATTTGAAGAAGCGGTGAAGCAGGCGGCGCAACTGTTTGGGGCCGAACCGTACATGAGCGAGGCAAGTTATCGAGCCGAGTTGGCACGAGGGCGGATCCAGCTCGTGGACGTCGACGCCGTTCTTGATCGCGAGCCCGATTCGAATATCTTCGCAGGACTAAGCCGCAACTCACTGCGTCGGGCCATGATTACCCCGGGGGTCAGGGAGTTTGATGGAGCCACCATCGTCTGGCGCACTGAACAGGGTGATCTGGCCAGAGACTTTCGGCACGCAGCTCTGCGCGTACTGTTCGACGCTTGTTTCGCACGTACCGTAGCTCACGAAGAAGAAACAGTCCCGTATCGTCCCGTGGACGACGTGATCCACCCTTGGCTGATCCGGCTTTGCTCGGTGTTTTTGGATCAAGGCACAGCCTACTGGGCGATGCCGAACCGCGAGAAGGGGTTTTATGAGAGCGTTCGGATGCTGCTCGGCGGGCGCGGAGGAATTCTCCCCAGGTATTTAGTCGGACTGGACCAAGAGTTTCGCAGGCAAGACCGTCTTTCCTTTTCGGCAGCGGACGCAGTTCTCGATTATCTCGACAGTGCGTCCGTGACCGAAGCTGAATGGCCCGAAATTATGGAGGCCGAACTATTGGCGCTCCCCGGATGGGCTGGGCTGATGCGTAAGCTTGAGGAAGATCCCACTCTGGCACCGCACAGAATCCATCCTTTTTCTCTCATGGACTTTCTGGCCGTGCGACTCACGATGTCGCGGGTAGCAGCCCGCCGAGGGGCGGCGGAACCGATTCCGGAGGAGCCTCCTCTCAAGACCCAGGAGAGGAGACGCCTGAGCCGCACCGCCCGCGTTTACGACGCAGCCCGGGTGCTAAGACTTTCGGCCGAGGAAATAGAGAGCCTTTCTGAATTCGAGTGGGGGGCGTTTTCGACCGAAGTCAAAACCTTCAATGGGCTAGAGCGCCGGCGAATCCTCCATCTTGCTTACGAACGAGCGCACGAACGCGAGATCCTCAGAGGCTTGGCGAGTCATAGGAAGTATCGCGGCTTGTTCGACCAGCAGCAAAGACCTCACGCGCAAGTGTTCTTTTGTCTCGACGAGCGGGAAGAATCCATGCGGCGCGCTCTCGAAGAAGCCAACCCGTCGGTAGAGACGTACAGTGCCGCCGGATACTTCGGCGTAGCCGTAGATTACAAGGGAATCGATGATCCCCACAGTGCAGCGCTCTGCCCCGTGGTGGTCAAGCCCGAGCATGCCGTCGTCGAACGGCCAAAACCCGAAGACAGCCCACTGCTCGAAAGCCGTCGCTGGCGTCGTCGGGTTCTCGGACTCGTCATGCGCAATTCATTTGTTTCTTCCAAGACACTGCTGCGAGGCTGGCTCTCGACCTCAGCCCTTGGTTTGCTTTCCGCGGTGCCCCTCGTCGGCCATCTTCTTGCGCCGCGACGTTACGCGCGCTTGCGCGATTGGCTGAATGATGCATTCTTGCCTGAACCGCGGACCGAGCTCACCTTGATGCGAAACACGAAGCAATCGCAAGATGCAGTATCCGGTATGTTGACGGGTTTTACTCCGAAAGAAAAGGCTGAACGAGTGGCGAGCGTGCTCGGTCCGGCGGGTTTGATGCGCGGTTTCGCGCGTCTGGTGGTTATCCTGGGGCACGGCTCGTCGAGTCTCAACAATCCACACGAGTCGGCTCATGACTGCGGAGCCTGTGGAGGGCGCCGCGGCGGACCTAACGCTCGGCTTTTTGCGGCAATGGCCAACCGCGAGGAAGTCCGCGAGCTATTGCGGGAAAAAGGAATCGATATTCCGCAGGATACATGGTTCATCGGCGGCTATCACGACACCTGCAGCGACGACGTCGAACTTTTTGATCTGGATGCGGTTCCTTCAACCCATCAGCCGGATTTGGAGTCCATTCGGAACTCGTTGGACCGCGCGAGAACCGACAACGCACTTGAGCGCGCCCGGCGATTTGAATCATGCCCGGCCGATGCCGATGCCGAAGGCGCGCTTCGCCACGTGGAAGAACGCAGCGAGCACCTTGGCCAGCCGCGTCCAGAGTATGGGCATTGCACAAATTCCGTCTGCATCGTCGGGCGGCGCAATCTGACGCGGGGGGTGTTCCTTGACCGGAGGGCGTTTCTCGTTTCCTATGACGCCAATCTTGATCCCGGAGATGAAGGCCTTTCGGCTTTGCTTGCCGCCGCGATCCCGGTCTGCGCCGGGATCAGCCTGGAATACTACTTTTCGTTCGTCGATAACGACCGCTACGGGTGCGGCACGAAACTGCCGCACAACGTCACCAGCTTAATGGGAGTCATGGATGGACACGCCAGCGACCTGCGTACTGGATTACCCTGGCAGATGGTGGAAATTCACGAGCCTGTCCGGATTCTTTTTGTTGTCGAGACCACTCCGGACAGACTGGAGAAAGTAATCGGCGCTAGCCCGGCGTTAGAGCAACTGGTCGAAAATCGCTGGATTCGCCTGGCAACGATCGACCCCGCTTCGGCGCGCGTCCACGTGAGACGGCATGGCGGGTTTAGAGAGTTCCACGAAGCCCTGGAACGCCTCCCGGTAGCGCTTTCATCCCACGAATGGTACGCAGGCAAGCTTCAGCATCTTCCCATGGCCTGGATTCAGACGCCTCGAACGGCGACAGGAGAGCGCCTGCGGTGAATGCTTTTCAAGACATTCTAGTTTTCGTCGTGGTGGCCCCCGGCGTCGTCTTTGCTGTGTTTGCACTGCTATGGTTGCTGGACTGGGCTCCAACCGAACGCCTCCTGTCCTGGATCACGGGCCTGACGTTCGCCACCGGTACGTGTGCAATTGCATTTCTTATTTGGAAAGTCGCTTCCGCATCGAATGTGACTGTCAGCCTCGGCAACTGGTTTGCCGTCGGTACCTACCATTTTCCATTGGTGTTAATGGTGGACCGTCTGTCAACTCCTTTCCTGGCGCTGACGATAGTCTTGTCGGGGCTCATCGGCCAGTTCTCGGCTACTTATCTTCATCGCGAGTCCGGGTTTCTGCGATTTTTCCTCTTACTGCACCTGTTCGCCTTCGGATCTCTACTGGCGTTCGCCGCGGGCTCATTCGACCTATTGGCCGCGGGATGGGAAATCGTTGGCATCACATCGGTGTTGTTGATCGGTTTTTTCCACCAAAGGCGCGCTCCGGTCGAAAACGGCCTCTATGTGTTCGGCATATATCGCGCGTGTGACATTGGATTGCTCGTGGGCATCTTCGCGATGCACCACTGGGCTGGAACGGCATCGTTCGCTGGCGGCTTTCCCGCCTTGTCCGGCACGCGGGCAGTGATCGTTTGTCTTCTCCTGTTACTCGCCGCATCCGGGAAAGCTGCCCAGGTGCCCTTTTCGGGATGGCTTCCACGCGCCATGGAAGGACCCACTCCCTCAAGCGCCATCTTTTATGGAGCGATCTCGATCCACGCCGGAGCCTACCTCTTGCTTCGTGCGCAACCCTTGCTGGCCCACTCCAGGTTCGCCTCGACCCTGGTAATCCTGATCGGGGCAACTACTGCAATCCATGGAACGATCGTTGGTCGTGCCAGCGCCGACGCCAAAACATCGCTCGCCTATGCCACGTTGACGCAAGTGGGGATCATCTTTATAGAAATCGGGCTCGGATGGCGATGGCTCGCGGTTGCGCACATCCTGGGAAATGCAACGGTTCGGACCATGCAGTACTTGCGCGCGCCATCCATGCTTCACGATTATCACCAGATGCACTCCGCCGTTGGAGGACAACTCGCCGCAACTGGCACACAAGTCGAGGAAATGCTGCCAGAAAGACTCCAGTTATGGCTCTACCGTTGGGCACTCGACCGCGGGCATCTCGATACAATTCTCGAGCGTTGGGTGATTGCCCCGCTCTCGGAGATTTCCGCCTATCTTTCTCGGCCTGATCGCACCCGTACCTCCTCCACTACCACCGTCGGCCCCGACCACCCCGTATCGGTGTCGGTCGCAGGGCCAGCCGAGAGGGGTGATTAATGTCCGTGCCTGGATGGATTCTCCGTACATCTGTTTTGACCGGTGCCTCCGTTGCGGCTCCCTGGCTTGCGGCAATTGTCCTAACAATTTATCGGCGACAGGCCCGCGTTGTCGGTTGTGTTGCGGCGCTTATGTCTGCGATTGCAAGTACAACGCTGGTTTGGAAGGCTCCCCAAGGCGAGTCTTTGTACGAGACGTTGATGTTGCTGTTTTCCTGCCTCACGTTCGGCGCAATTGTGCTCCTTCCGCGTCGTGATTCGGAAACCGGGACGATGACCGGAATTCTCGTTCTTCTGGGCGCGACACTGCTCGCTTATTCGACCGGGAACTTGCTTGTTTTGCTCGGCGCGTGGATTCTCTCTGTCATCCCATTCTCATGGACCGGATGGCTGCGCGCGCGAAAGTGGCGTCCGTTGGTTGCCCTGCTCACGTCAAGCGTCGCAATTGCTCTCGCAATAGGGCTCATGACAACGAGAACAGGCGTCTCTTCGATTTCTCATCTGAAGGGACATAGCCCGGGCGGAGCTGTAGCCTTTGCGCTTCTGATCGTCGCCGCGATTTTTCGCAAGGGAATTATCCCCGCGCAAGCTTGGGTAGCCGACGCAGCTGAGAGTGGCCCCTTAGTCCCTACCGCACTCCTCCTGAACGGCCATTTCGGGGGGCTCGTAGTCGTCAAGTTGATTGTTCCGCTGTTTCCCGAGACCGACCATCTGTTCCCGGTTCTTTCCTACCTCGCGATAGCCACTGCGGTTTTTGTTGCCATTCGGGCCCTAGCGGAAAATTCGCCGCGGCGGCTGCTCGCCTTTCTTGCACTCAGTCAGTCGGCATGCATCTTGAGTGGTCTTGAGAGCCGAACGGCGGAAGGAATTACTGGCGCCCTGGTGCACTGGGTTGTGGTGACAGTGTCTACCGTGGGTCTTTTCGGGATTCTGCGACTGCTCGAGGTTCGTTTTGGCGAAAATCTGAGCGCAAGCAAGCATCTCGGTTTGGCCGAACACGCTCCGCGCCTTGCCGTCTCGTTCGCCATCCTGGGACTGACTCTCGTCGGCCTCCCGGGCACATTGGGTTTCTGCTCGCAAGACCTACTGATCCACGGAACGCTCACTACCCACCCGCTCACCGGACTGCTGCTACCCATTGCCACCGCGATGAATGCCGTGAGCTTCTTCCGCTTGTTCTCGAGGCTCTTCTTGGGGAAGCGTCGAACCGGCTTTACCGTTATGGCGGATGCGTTGCCGCGTGAACGTTGGATCCTGGCCGGCATCGTGTTGTTCGTCGTCTTGGGAGGTCTGTTCCCGAACGCGACTGTGATTGAGCACTCGTCGGAGGTCGACGTCGTCGACGCGACCACCCGCGGCTTCGACGAACCTAGCCGAGGCACAGTCTCGCACAACAGTTCGTCAATCGAGCCCCCGGCAGCTAAACCGATCTCAATCGCCGCACTGGAGCTTGGACATGCGGAGCACCGGTCGACAGGAGTCCGTCGATGACGAATGACAAGTTCCGGATACATCTAATACCTGGCAATGGTAGGCGTCGCAAACCCGCAGGGTGCTGATGATTCGAAGGACCGGGCGCAACTTCTGAAATACGCAAGCTTCTATTTAGTGGTCGCAACCATTCTCCTCGTCACTCATCAATTCGCAAAGCACGTGACGGCCGATGGAAGCCAGTCGCGTTCACCATCGAATCTCCGTATAGACTTATCTGTCGCTCGCAAGTTAGAGCCGAAGCGTTCGGACAGCAATGCGGCCGCTGGAGGAACATGACTCGAATCGCAAGCGAACAGACTCTTCAAGTCCCGCTAAGAGTGAAACTCCACGTATACTCCCGGTCCCCACAACCGTATTAGTTGACGAAAGCAATTGACGAGGAAGAGGCTCAGCAGGCCATGGCAAGCACCGGCGTAAACACGCCTGCGGACAATGTTCCAGATCAGGTCTTTTTCAACTTGTCATGACCGGTCGCGAACCCTGGTAGAGCTGCCAAGCAAACGCTCCCAACCCCAGGCAAACTACAATCAAGCGAACCAGGCCACCAAAATATGGAATGAACCCGACGATGGTGAGGATCAACAGGCCCACCAGCAACCCCAGCAGCCAATCGCGCTTCGTGCCTCCGGCCGACTTCAGAAGTATGCGTCCCAGGAAGGCTCCAACCCAAAGCTTGGCCAGGTAGATCGACGCCAGATAGAGCGCGAGCAACATGAGCGAGATCGGGATGCCAACCAGAGTGATGGCTGCCACAACTATGGCCACGGGTATGCCCGCCAGGACTCCAAGTCCCAGCCCGAGGCTTCGCCACCCTGAACCGACCGCCTGGGTGCAGGCCTGCAAAAAGCGGGGAAACAGCGCAAGGCCGAGCCATCCGACCAGCATGGCCGCCGCAAGCCAGAGAACCTGGTGGAGGAAAAACCTTAACGTGAACCGGCTTTTTTTGACCCGCAACTGAATGTCACGTTTGCCGGAAATCGTGGCGCCGTCGGCGATGTGCACGTCTTTGAGTCGGTGCACGCGGGCTGTCAGGTTACCGCCGACCCGCGCCGTGTTAGTCAGAACCAGGTTACCAAGCCTGCCCCCGGCCACGGTTAAATCGCGGCCGACGGTGCCGCTAACGTTGACCTCGCCATAAAGTGTGGCGCTGCGTTTCACCTCGCCCTCAAGACTGATGTCGCCGCCAGCCACGATGCCTTCGCCCACATGCGCCCGCTGCTCAACGCGCAAGGACTGGCCCCAGTTGTAAAGGCTATGGCCTAATTCGCCGTCCAGTTCCATCGACCGCGAGCAGTTGAAGATGCGGCCTTCCACGGTTCCGCTTACCACGGTTCTCTTGGCAAGACTCACTACGTCGCCTTTGACAGTGCCGCGCACTTCCAGGGTCTGGGCAAATACCAGAAGGTCCCCATTGACGACGCCGTCCACAATCACCGAGTTACCTGTCGCGACAAGGGTATCGTCCACAGTCTCATTCGCCGGCACGGTGACAAACTCTCCGTGACGCCGGTCGAGAGCAAAGCTGGGCAGCGACAACGCAAGCAGAACAATGAGCAGGGGAAAAGTTGACAGGTGTAGCCGCGATCGTCGCCCCAGTAGTAGTGCGGCGCCACCCAAGAACAAAAAGACTCCCCCAACTGCGGCAGCATAATCGGCCAGCATGGCAGTACCTCCGTGAGCAAAGTAGTAGGACAGGTTGAAGATCAGGTTCATGAGGCCATCTGTGCTGAAGGGGTTGATCCATTCGAGCGCTGACGGGACGCTCAGCTTATCGATCCAGGCGACGACAATCGAACCGAGCGCCAGCACCGCGGCCAGGATCGTCGCGTCGGCCCAGGGCCAGGACCAGCGGCGAGAGGAAACGCCCATCGGGCTGAGTGTTTCATCTGGAAGCTCGTTCAGACTATCGCTCAGAGCGCGGTTCTCAGCGCGCAAAGCGTCCACCAGTTTCCGGCATCGCGGGCAGGTGGCCAAGTGGCCTTCGAAGGATCGCGCTTCGTCCGCAGCCAGTTCACCATCCACGAAGATTGCGCACGTCTTTTCCGAATAGCATTCCATGGGTTACCTGCTCCCGCGGGCTAGTTTCCGACGCAGTTCCTGCTTGGCACGAAATATCAGTGTCGCCACGTTATTCTTCTCGAGGCCCAACTCCCGCGCGATTTCGTCATAGCTCAACTCGCTGTAATAGCGCAGCACCAGAGGCAGGCGAAAGTTGTCCGGCAGGCTTGCGATGGCATCCCGCACCCGCACTCTCTCTTCTTTGCTCATGACTGCACCCAGCGGTGAGGGCTCCGCACTTGGTGCGTCAAGGGCCGTAGTTTCGTTCTCACCTTCCACAATCAGCTGCCGTCTCCGTCGCTGGCGCCGCAATACGTCAATGCAATGATTCGCGGCCACCCGCAGCAGCCATCTTGCGAAAGGTATCGATCCGTCGTAGCTCGCGATGGAACGCTGCAGTTTGAGGAATATTTCGCTCGTGGCATCTTCTGCTCTCTCTCGAGAGTCCAGCATGTGACGGCACAAGCCGAATACACGCCGGACATATTGGCGATAGATTTCCCCGAGCGCCTCGGCATCGTGGCCCCGCGCGCGTTCGATTACGTGCTCAAGATCCAGCCCCTCCATCTGCTTGCCGTCGCGAGGCTGTGGTCCTTTCGTCCTGGCGCTCTCGGCATCCATAAAGCAGTACGCAGCCGACGTAAAAGAAATTACAAGATATTGGGATTACTTTAGTCCGTCCGCGACATGCAGAGCTGTTGTGTCTCGACGGTAACGATATACAGGGTGGTGGGCGGAGCTCGAACCGCCGTCCGTGAAGGGGCCTCAGTGCCCGTGGTGCTTCAGATACAGCACCAAGACTTCGCGTTCCCGATCTGCATTGGATGAGCGCCTCGACGGATAGTGTGCTCATTGAGGCGGTGGAAGTCTTCGACACGCAACGGGCGTTTGTAAGATGCTGATTCTATTGTCGCCTCATCGCACCCGTGCTTCCGTTGTTAAGTATGGGGTCAACATTACATGCGAGAAGGCGTACTTTGGATCCGTCGCACCTGCCGGCTATGCGCCCTGCGAAGATAAATGTGAGCACATTTCGGCCCTTTGGTAACCATCACCCCGTCGTTAGTTGAGTCCACGTCTGCCAGACCGCTGTAAGGTGGTAAGTGGATTGAGATGGGATGCAGTCATGGCAAGGGTCAAGTGCGCAGATAACCGAGGCCTATTTGCTCTCGCATCCTTACCAGTTATTTCTCCGAGATGAAGCGAGATCTTCATGACCTTTCCGACCCGGGTCACGGCAGCGGCTTTCTTCGTGTTCGCTCTGGTTTCCATGACGCAGGGGCAGGGGCAAGCCCCAGTACTAGTGTCGACCCAGGCGCAAGCACTACCAATGGACAATGATTTCAACGCTCTTCGCGGGCCTGCTGCCGCAGGGGACGCGCAGGCGCAATTCGCGCTCGGGAACGACTATATCGATGGCCGCGGAGTTGCCCAGGACTACGGTCAGGCAGGGATCTGGTATCGCAAGTCCGCCGCCCAGGGTTATGCTCCCGCGCTGAATCAACTGGGCTACATGCATGAACATAAGTTTGGCTTGCCGCGAGACTATAAGCGGGCCCTGTATTACTACCGTTTGGCCGCAAACAAGGGCAATGCGCTCGCGGAATACAATCTGGGGGCCATGTACCAGAGTGGGCTCCAGGTCCGGCGTGATTATAAGCAGGCCTTTGAGTGGTACCGGAAGGCGGCGGACCAGAATCTCGCGGACGCCGAGAATCAAGTCGGCTATTTTTACCGGTGTGGGTGGGGAGTCAAGCGCGACTATGCTCAGGCTTTGGATTGGTATCGCCGCGCCGCCGCCCACGGCAGCTCCAACGCAGAAACCAATCTCGGCTTCATGGTGGAGAAAGGATGGGGCCAACCTCAAAGTTATGACCAAGCTTTCTCCTGGTATTACAAAGCCGCAGAACATGGCAACGCTGAGGCCATGGAAAACATCGGCTATAACTTTCAGAATGGCGTTGGTGTGGCGATCGATTATGCCCAGGCCTGGTCATGGCTTTGTAAAGCGGCAGCGTTGGGAAGCGCCACCGCGGAGAATCAGCTCGGTTGGATGTATCAGTACGGGGAAGGTGTGAAGGCCGACGATGCTACCGCTGTGGCGTTGTACCGCCTTTCTGCCGATCAAGGCAACGCCAGCGGTGAGGACAATCTCCGGGACCTTTGCGTCGACCTGTATGAAAGCGGTTATAAGCTGTGCCACTTGGACAGCATCTCTGTGAGCGACCCCGCTATCGAGATGATCCAGCGCCGCGCGCACATTCGGGATCTCCGCGCTCAAATCATCGGACTGGAGACCGACGCTCTGCAGGACGACATGAGCGCCGACGATCTCGCCAATATGGGCAAGAACGGCAAAGGCAAGAAGGAGAACGGCATCACCAAAAGCATCACTAAGGTCATGGATGGGGTTGGAACGGCTCTTAGCGTCGACCCGCGTCTCGACGCCGCAAACCGTCGCGAGCAGGCGGCGCGCCTGCGTGAAGAACTGGCTCAACTCGAGACCCTAGACAAATCCTCCGCTAATGTCCCCCCACTGGCACCTTAACATCCTTTCCGTAGGACCCTCTATACGCAAGTGACGGCTCAAAGTGTGGCGCGCTGGCACAAGTTCCCAACGGAGCTTTCGGTGATCCAATTCCTGCTTGACTGGCTTGACTGCATAGTTGCCAAATCGGATATGGATTCTCGAAAGCCGATTTCAGGCGGCACTGCCTGATACATAGCTTGAATTCACTCGATGAAAAAAGAGAGAAGGAGGAAACTGCCATGAATGTTCTGAAAAAGCTTTCGTTTTTCGCAGTAATGCTGGCCGCCTTCGCTTCCCGCGGCGGCTCAGAAGGTGGAAACCGACTACGATCATTCGGTCAATTTCTCACAGTTCCACACGTATTCCTGGGGCCATGTCCATTCATCGGATCCGTTCGCCGAGTCTCGGATTCGCGAGGACGTGGATCACATTCTCCAGGCGCGAGGTTGGGAGAAAGTGCCGGCTGGAGGCGATCTCACAATTCCGTGGCTCGCGTAGTCAGGCTATTCATGTTTGTGCTCCATCTCTGGCATGTCCATGTTCCTGGGCTTCTTGCCCTCGCGCTTTCTTCGAAGTTCCAAATATTACCATACCCTGTATGGTATAGTGAGGTGGAATAAAGCTATGAGCCACACAATCAAAGAGAAACAGGACCTCCTTCTCAGGGCCAAGCGCATCCGCGGGCAGGTGGAAGCCCTGGTGCGATCCTTGGACGAAGAACGCGATTGCTCAGAAGTTCTGCAAGTGATGAGCGCAGCGAGAGGCGCGATGAACAGCCTGATGGCCGAGCTTCTCGAAGGCCATATCCGAAGCCACGTTCTCAATGGAAAACAGAAACCTACTTCAAAGCAGGTCGCGGCCGCTGATGAAGTCATCGACATGGTCAAGTCGTACTTGAAATAACCACGTTCAAGGTACAGAGGGGTAGCTGTTATGAATTTCTCCTTCAGGGTTGAAGAGTCTCCAGCTAAGACTTCCGAGCTCGTGCAGAAGCGGAATTCCTCAGAATTGAACGAACCCGTCCTCGGCGCTGACCACGAAGAACACAGGCACGGCGTGGACTCGGCTGATCTCGCTCGCATTTCTCTTGTAGCGTTGGCTGCAGCCGCGGTCTGGTTTCGACTTTGGGAGCCGTTTCCCCATATCAGTGTAATCGGCGTCGCGGCGACGCTGATCGGCGGATATCCGATCTTCAAGGAAGCCTTCGAGAACGTCGTGGAACGAAAGATGACCATGGAACTCTCGATGACCATCGCTCTTCTTTCGGCCCTGGCGATTGGAGAGTTTTTCACCGCTCTGGTCATCACGAGCTTCGTCCTTGCCGCCGAGGTGTTGGAGGGTCTCACAGTCGGTAGAGGCCGGCGGGCTATTCAGAGTCTTCTGGATTTTCTCCCCAGAACCGTCTCAGTCCGTCGCAATGATCAGGTCGTGGAAATAGCGTCTGACCAGGTCAGAGTTGGTGACACAGTCATCGTGAAACCGGGTGGGCACATCCCGGTGGATGGCGTTGTGCTTGCCGGCCAGTCGTTTGTCGAACAAGCCGCAATCACCGGCGAAGCGATGCCGGTTGAAAAAGCATCGGGAGATGCGGTCTATGCCGGAACCATCAATCAATCGGGCGC